>CAZGXI010000023.1:0-88104 GCA_964529715.1 uncultured Anaerolineae bacterium
GGCATCGAAGACATCCGCTACTTCTGGGCGAACGACCTGCGCTTCCTGGAGCAGTTCTAGCAGGCGAAAAGCGTCGAGCTTCGAGCGGCGAGCGAAAATCGATGCGTGACTTCAAAAGTATTGTAGCATGGCAGAAGGCCGACGATCTGGTTGTGCTCGTCTATGAACTGACTGGGGCTTTTCCGGCAGAAGAACGTTACGGTCTGACCGGCCAAATGCGTCGCGCCGCAGTCAGTGTAGCTGCAAACATTGCAGAAGGTTCGGGCAGGCAGTTTTTGAAGGAGTTTCAGCATTTCCTGCACATCGCGCGTGGGTCCGTTGCCGAAGTAGAGTATTACATTCATCTCGCTGGACGGCTGGGATACCTGGATGCTGAACAGGTCAAGCGGCTTCAGGGAGCTGCTTATGAAGCAGGTGCGACGTTGCAGGGATTCATCGGTTCAATTACGCGGCAGATGGAATCGGGCCGGGAGCGAAACTGACGCTCGTCGCTCGTCGCTTGCCGCTTTTCGCTAGGGAGAAGAGATGCGCATCCCGTTGAGCTGGCTCAAAGAGTACGTTGACATCACCGTGCCCGCCGAAGTGCTGGCCGAACGCCTAACGCTGGCTGGCCTGGAAGTCGGGGAAATCATCTATATCGGCGTGCCGCAAAATCGCATCGCCGACCTGCCGCACTCGATGTCGGCCCCTTCGAATCATCTGATTTGGGACCGGGAGAAGATCGTGCTCGGCAAGATCGTCGAGGTCAGGTCCCATCCCGACGCTGACCGGCTGGTGCTGGCGATGGTCGATTACGGCGGGCCGGAGTTGGAACAGTGCGTCACTGGCGCGCCGAACCTGTTCGCGTATAAGGATCAGGGGCCGCTATCCACGCCGCTGTGGTCGCCGTTCGCCAAAGAGGGCGCGGAAGTGTGGGATGGCCACAGCAACGAACCCAAACGCATGATCTTGCAGGGCCGCAAGCTACGTGGCATTTACAACCGCGCGATGGTCTGCTCCGAAAAGGAACTCGGCCTCAGCGACAGCCACGAGGGCATTCTGTTGCTCGAACCGGAGACGGTGGCCGGGTACGCGCCGGGGACACCGCTGCAAGACGTGCTCGGCGACGTGATCTTCGATATCGAATTGACGCCGAACCTGGCCCGCTGTTGGAGCGTGATCGGTGTGGCGCGGGAAGTAGCCGCCCTGCTGGGCACGGAAGTCCGCCAGCCGCCGACCGAGGTGTTGATGCAGGGCGCGCCTATCGCCGGGCGGGTGGATATTCAGATCACGAACCCGGAGTTGAACCCGCGTTTCACGCTGGCGCTGATCGAGAACGTGACGATCAGGCCATCGCCGCAGTGGATGCAGATGCGCCTGATCAAGGCCGGAATGCGTCCGATTAACAACATTGTGGACATCACCAACTATGTGATGCTGGAAGTGGGGCAGCCGTTGCACGCCTTCGACTGGGACATCGTGCAGCGCCGGGCGCGCGAGAGCGGCGCGAAGACGCCGACCATCATCACGCGCCTGCCCAATCCCGGCGAACGTCTGACCCTGCTCGATGGTAGCGAGCACCAACTTGATCCCTTCAACGTCCTGGTGGCCGACACTGCCGGGTCGTTGAGCCTGGCGGGGGTGATGGGCGGACTGGAAAGCGAAGTCCAGCCGGACAGCCGCAACATCCTGTTGGAGGCGGCGAACTGGAACTTTATCAACATCCGGCGCACCATGCAGGCGCGCAAGATCACGTCCGAAGCGGGGATACGCTTCAGCCGGGGCGTGCATCCTAGCCAGGCGGAAGTGGGCCTGCGTCGCGCGGCAGAATTGATGCGTGTGCTCGGTGGTGGAACGGTGGCTCAGGGCATTGTCGATCACTACCCCTTGCCGCCGCAGCCGGTTGTTGTGGACCTGACTGCTGCCGACGTGTCTCGTCTGATGGGGGTGGATTTCGAGTCGGGGACCATCGCAGACATCCTACGCCGCTTGCAGTTCGACGTGCAGCAGGATGGCGAAAAGTTGACCGTCACTGCGCCGGATCACCGCCTGGACATCGGGACCGGGCTGGTTGGGCAGGCCGACCTGATCGAGGAGATCGCGCGCATTTACGGTTACGACCGGATTCCCAATACCGTGATCGACGACCTGCTGCCCCCACAGCGGAACAACCCGTCCCTGACCTATGAGGAATGGGCGCGTGATCTGCTTGTCCAGGCCGGGCTGCGCGAGATCATCAGCCACCGCATGACTACCCCAGAGCAAGAGGGCCTGCTCACGCCGCCGGGGGCGCGTTCCAGTCTGCCGGATGTCGGCTATGTCACGCTGGCGAACCCAATCAGCCAGGACCGAACGGTGATGCGCCACACGCTCATGGCCGGGCTGCTGAGCATTGCTGCTGCTAACCTGCGCCATGCCGACCGCCTGAAGCTGTTCGAGATCGGCACGGTCTACCTGCCGGTCGAAGGCGAAGAGCTACCTGCCGAGCCGCGCCGCCTGGGAATCCTGCTGTCTGGGCCGCGCGACTTGTCTGCCTGGGACCTGCCCGCTCGCCCTGGAAACATCGATTTCTTCGATCTTAAGGGGGTGGTAGAACGTCTGCTGCACGGGATGCATCTTTCTGATGTGGCGTTTGTCCCGGCGCAACACGCCACCTTTTTCCCCGGACGGATAGCGGCGCTGGTCGTGAACGGGCGCGAGGTTGGTGTGATGGGCGAGGTGCATCCCAAAGTACGCGCTGCCTTCGATCTGCCGGATGACCTACCGGTGGTG
Source organism: uncultured Anaerolineae bacterium (assembly GCA_964529715.1). GTDB lineage: Bacteria > Chloroflexota > Anaerolineae > Aggregatilineales > Ch27 > CAZGXI01. The sequence goes on from CAZGXI010000023.1 coordinate 2,752, forward strand.
ATGGCTGAGTTCGACCTGGACGCACTGCTGGCGGCTGCCCGCCCGTCATTCATCGTGAAGCCTGTGCCCACACAGCCCGCCGTCTACCAGGACATCGCGCTGGTCGTCACGGATCAGACGCCCGCTGCCGAGGTGGAGCGTGTCATCCGCGAGGCGGGCGGCGCCCTGTTGGAAGACGCGCGCCTGTTTGATCTGTATCGGGGCGACCCGATTCCAGAAGGCCACAAGAGTCTGGCCTATGCGCTCACATATCGCGCGCCGGACCGTACCCTGACCGACGGGGATGTGGCAAAGGTGCACCAGAAGATCGTCAGGGCGGCAGAGCGCGTGCTCGGCGCGAAGCTACGGGCGTGATGGCGGTGGAATAGATCGGGCCGATTGAGCGCCGCATTTGGATAAGGCGTTGGGCGTCAATTGCTGGCGGCGGAATATACTCCGCCGCTACAATTTTTCTGCCGGATATTGGTCGTCCACTGAAGCGATGCCAAACCATGAAACGCCAGATCAAGCCGCGTTACAGACCCTATCGCCCGCTGCGACAGCGGTATGACCGAGGGGCAGGCTGCCGGCGGTTTATCGTCGGGGTGATTCTGACGTTTTTTGTGACGGTCGTTGTCGTTGCCCTGTATCAGGCCGGTTCGCGCGAACCTGATGGGCCGACGCTTACGCCACCGTTGCCGGTGGCCCAGGCGGTCACACCCACGCCTAGTCCAATTCCCCTCCTTCCGACGGCGACTCCAGCACAGCCGACGCCGGTCTCTGTCTCGCCGTCTCCCACGTTGCCGCCGTCTGCTACTCCCTTGCCTGCGCCCGCAGGCCCAACCGCCGTCGCATTGGCTGCGGTGCCGCTGCCGAATTCGTCGGATGCCCTGCGCGCTTACCTGCAAGCCGTCCCGGTGCTGAACCCGGCAAGCGACCACGCACGTGAGGTCTTCCGGCGTGGGCAGGCCCTGGGCAACGCGCGTGGGGTGCTCACCAAGATCGGGGATTGCAACAGCGACTCGCGCGCCTTCCTTGCGCCATTGGACCTGGGCAACTATGATCTCGGCCCTTATACCGAGTTGCAGGCGGCAGTGGACTTTTTCGCCGGGTCGTTCCGCGTAGACAGCATCGCCGACGGGGTAGGCTTTACGGCCTATTCCGTGTTGGATTGGGGGTTTGCCAATCCACAGTATTGCCAGCAGCGCGAGTCGCCTGTGGCCTGCGAGCTTCGCCGTCGCCGCCCCAGTGTGGCGATCATCATGTTCGGCGCAAACGACGTGCGTTACCTGACCGCCGAGCAGTATGCTGACGCAATGCGGCAGATCGTCCGCCTGTCGCTCGACCAGGGCACGATCCCGGTGTTGAACACGTTTGCCTGGTGTGCTGGGAACATGCTGGAAGACAAGGCCCTGGAACTGAACGCCATCACGGTCAACCTGGCCGTGGAATACGACGTGCCGCTGATCAACTTCTGGCGTGCGGCGCAGGCGTTGCCGGCCTGTGGTCTGATCACCGAAACGCATCTGACCTCCGCCGGGCCGCCGGGCGGCGCGCCGTTCGTAGGGTTTACCAACGGCGAGGAACGGCAGGCGGGTTATTCCCTGCGCAACCTGCTCACGCTGCAAATGCTCGATCTGCTGCGGCGGATGGTGCTCGGCTGACCCTGGACTTCCCCGAAAAACCCCTGTTTTATTGACGATGTTTTTGAAACCGGCGCGATGTAGCGGTCTGTTGTCGGTTCTTGCGTGGTTGCCAGTACTTTATTTGTGATCCAGAATAGGCACCTATCTGCATACATAGGAGACTGAAACTGATGCCACGACGGCTGACCTTTTTTGTTTTGTTAATCATCGTTCTTGTCATTGCGCCGGTCGAGGCACAAGAAGTAACCCAGAATATACCGGCCTGGGTCAACGGATTCGGGCGGGCCTGGTTCCATGTGCTGTCGCCGGGGAGCGATTGGCTGGTCGTCTCTACTACGACTGGTGTATATCGCTTCGATACTTCTGACCCGGATGCTCTGCCGCTGCGCCTGGAAGGGCATACCGATACCGTGCGCAGCGCGGCGTTCAACCGGGATGGGACGCTTGCGGCCACGACCAGCCTCGACGGGACGGTGCGGCTGTGGCGGCTTGCTGATGGCGAGGCGCTGTGGGCGGCGCGCATCGGCGGCCCGTGCTGCGACTCTATGCCGCCTACCTGGGTGGAGTTCAGTGGCGACGGCTCGCTGCTGCTAGTGTTCGCAACGGACGCTTTCAACCCGGCTCCAGTAAGCCTCTTTGCCGTCAACGCGCGCAGTGGGCAGGTTCAGGCGCTCGAAAGCGGCGTGTTTCCGAAGGTGGTTGACGACGGGCTGCTGCTGCCTGTGGTGGAAGACGGCGCGGTGGTGGTGCGCCTGCTGCGGGCCGAGGGTGACGGCTTTGCCCAAAGCGACCTCGTCACGCTGGCGGGTGTGAGCGTGTCGCCGGGGACGCAGCTTCGCCTGACCGACCATTATGTGCTGGTGTTCTCCGAGTCGGATACGCTGGCCGCCGCCCGTCTGGACGATGGGACGATCACGCTGGAGGCCGAAGGGATTCCCTCCTGGGTATCAATCTACCACGACACGGTCTACACCGATCTTACCAACGTCTTGGTGGCGATCAACCTGGAAACGGGCGCGCGCGTGGACCTGCCCAAACAGCATTTCAGTGGATGGATTGAGCGCGGGCAGGAATGGCTGCTCTACAGGGACCTCGCCGGCACGCTGACCGGCCTGAACCTTTCTACCCTGAGAACGACCCCTATCGCTGTGAATCCCGTGCTGTACCAGGTGTCGGGCGACTACGTGCTGACCGCCGACGCCTCTGGAACGATACGGCTGACCGACCTGCGAGGCGGCTATAGCCGCGTGCTACAAGGGGCGATCCTGCCGGAGGGCGCGACCCTGGCGTGGGTGCACGTGAACGGCGGCACGGTGTTCGCCGCTTACGGCAACGGCCCGACCTACGCGGGCCTGTGGGATGTCTCGAACGGCAGCGTCCTGGTGGAGCCGCAGACCTACAACAACCTCGGCCCTGACTTCATTCACGAAGGCGCCAACATGGCCATCAACGGGCGTCTGGGCGACGCGACCGGGATTCTGCTGGCCGACCTGGACACCCGGACCCTGGAATGGTTTCCGTTCGCGGAGTGGTACCGCGTCGCGCCGCTGGTGTTCGGTCCGGGAGGGCTGTACTACGAGCAGGCCCTGAGCGGTGTGGCCCTGCTCGACCTGCAAAGCGGCGAGTCGGCGGTGCTGCCGTTCGAGGGACATACCGCGTCCATCAATGACCTGGTCTACAACCCCGACGGGACGCGCATTGCCTCGGCCAGCGAGGACGGGACCGTACGCCTGTGGGATGCGACCAGTGGGGCGCAGATTGACGTGATGCGGCCAGAAGCCGAACCGCTGCGGCTGGCCTTTACCGGGGATGAACTGTTAATCCTGATGGACGGCGGCGGTCTGAGGACCTGGGGTGGGCCACTGAGCGGTGCGGACGCTTTCGGAATGTTGCATGACATCGACGCGCGGGGATCGACCTTGGCGGCGTCTGGCGATCAGAGTGTGCAGGTGTTCGACGTGGACGGCGGCGCTTTGGCGCTGCGAACCACGCTCATGCCCAATCCCGATCTGGCCCCCGTGGATGGCTACCACGCGGTCGCGCTCGACCCCGCCGGGCGGTACATTGTCGCCGGAGGCCTCGTGGCCGATGATAAAGGGCGGCACGCGGTGGTGGACCTGTGGGATGCCGTGTCCGGCGCGTTTGTGACGCGCCTGGAAAGCGCGACGGACAACGACTGGCGGATGGACCTGAGTTTCAACGCAGATGGCTCGCAGTTGGCGCTGACAGCGTTCGCGGCGACCGTCTGGAACCTGGACGGCATCCCAGACGAACCCGTTTTCATGTCGGGGGAAATGCTTGTTTCGAGCGGGACATTCGTGGGCGACCGGCTGGCGTATTTGCTGTGGGGTCTCAACGCGAATCCGGTTCTCCTGCGCGATGCCGAGGGCGTTTATCTGCAAACGTTTTGGCGCAACGCGCACAGCAACGAGGGCGGCGGGGGTGGGCTGCCGCGCTGGCCGGTGGCGGCCCGCCCGGATGGATCGCAGATCGTTGAGGCCGAAGTTGGCGGCGCGATGACGGCCTGGAATTTGCCGCCCGTTGCCGCGCTCGAACCGTTGCCCGAACCGGCCCCAGTTTCGGTCGTGGCCTACTGCGACAAACTGGATGGCCCGCCGGATGACCTGACTGCCGCCGATTCGATCAACGTCGAGTGGAGCTGGTACGCGACCGAGCTTCCGCTGATCATCAACCACCTGCGAACTGTGACCTACGAGATCATGCTCGACGGCCAGGTGCTCAGTTCCTATCTGGCGCAACGCAGTGTTGTTCGCCGAGACCCGGTCAATGACGATCATTGGACAATCTACTATACCCTGAATGTGGGTGCGCTCGCACCGGGCGAACACACCATCACATACCGCGCCACGTGGCGGCAGGTGATTACCGATGGTCTGGCGAGCTACGGTCCTGGCACGGTCAACCCCGAAGATTCCGGCGCGTGCCGGTTCATGGTGCGGTAGATTCCAGATGGGGGTGCGTGCAGGACATCCCGGTAGTTTGTGTCTGCCGACGCGATGTGCAGGTTGTCAACGCCGGGGACTTCAGTCCCCGGCTACGGACGTAAAGTTCACATCAGCGGATTTTGCGGACTTCGCCGGAGGGAACTCCCTGGCAACCGGTGCAGACACGGTTGTTTTTGAAACTTGCACATTGGGCCTGCTGTATATAATGATGCTGGGAGTAACCGAAAGCGGGGGGATAGTGAACACCCTGGATTAACCGAATGCGTCGTCGAACGACCTGCACATTCTCCTTCTTCGCGGCGACTTTTGTGCTTGTGGCTGCTGCCTGTCAGCACACGCCCGTCATCCCGCCGCTGCTGCAATTGCCTACGCTCACCCCGACGCCGCGCCAGGTTGCCGTCGAAGTGCGACACACGCTCCCACCTACCTGGACGCCGACGTTCACCTATACGCCCAGCAACACGCCGACCCCAACCTCGACGCCAACCCGCACGTTCACCCCGACGCCGACCGCCTCCGACACGCCAACGGTGACACCGACCTTTACCCCGTCGCCGTCGAACACACCACGCCCGACCCTGCCTCCACCGCCGGTAGTGCAGTCGGGACCACCCGCCGCAAACCCACAGCCTTCCGCCGGGGGCGCTGCGGGGCCGATGGTGGCATTTTCTGCCCCGCCGATGGTGCACGACCCGAACGACCCGCGCGTGGCGCGCCTGTATGCCGTGCCGATCATCCCGACGACAAGCGGGCGTGTGCGCCAGATCGTCGCGGTGGGCCGGGGGATGGGCAACCGGGCGAACGTGTTCTCGAAGGTGGGCGACTGCCACACGACGGCGCACGCCTTCTTCCTACCGTTTGGTGTGGGCGAGGTTGACCTGGGGCCATATGGCTATCTGCAAGAGACCATCAATTTCTTCTCCGCCTCGCCGCGCGAGAGCGTGACCAACTCCTTTGTCAATGACAGTTTTGCTGCGTCCAGCGCCTTCAACATGGCCGCTGTGCTCGACCCGACATGGTCGAACCCCTCCTACTGCCAGGCAGGGGAGTCGCCGCTGGTGTGTGAATACCGTGTGGTGCATCCGGCGGTGGCGATTATCATGCTTGGCTCGGTGGATATGCAGATCTACGGCGCGGATCAGTTCCGCGCCTCGACGCGACAGGTGGTGCAGGAGACGATCAATCGGGGCATCGTCCCGGTGTTGACTACCTACCCCAGCAGTCCCAATTATCTGTGGGAGCAATCGCTGGATTTCAACACGATCCTGGTGGACATTGCCCAGGCGGAACAGATTCCGCTGATCAACTTCTGGCTGGCATCGCGCGCGCTGCCGGGCTACGGACTGGAAGGCGATGGCTTTCACATCTCGCAGCCGCCCACGCGCTTCATTAACTTCAACGGTGAGCAGAACCAGTACGGGCAAACGCTGCGTAATCTGCTGACCCTGCAAACGCTGGAAACCCTGCGGCGGGATGCCCTGCAATGAGCAGGAAGCATTGAGCGGCGGGCGACGCGCAGGGAATCGGCGATATAGGGTGAGTCTCAGAACTGCCTATGTGCATCAGGATGTCGCACACTCGGTAGCGGCGGACTTGGTCCGCCGTTACAATTTTGCTTACATAAAATGCCTGTGCCAGAGTGAGTTGGTGCTGCCATGAGCGACCTCTTTGACTACGTCCGGGAACAGCGTGCCGAGACGATCAAGCCCCTGGCGGCGCGGATGCGTCCGCGCACGTTGGAGGAATTCATCGGCCAGGAAGAGATTATCGGTACAGGGCGGTTGCTGCGCCGCGCCATCGAGGCCGACCAGCTCTCTTCGATCATCCTGTGGGGTCCGCCGGGCACAGGCAAGACCGCTCTGGCAAATGTGATCGCCAACACCACGCGCCGCCACTTTTCCACGATCAACGCCGTTACCTCTGGCATTGCGGACTTGCGCGAAGTCGTGGCCCAGGCCAAAGACCGCCTGGGCATGTACAACCAGGGCACGGTGCTGTTTATCGACGAGATTCACCGCTGGAACAAGGCGCAGCAGGACGCCCTGCTGCCGCATGTCGAGGACGGCTCGGTGGTGCTGATCGGCGCGACGACGGAGAATCCGTTCTTCAGCCTGATCAATCCGCTGCTGTCGCGCAGCCGCGTCTTCCGCCTGACGCCGCTCTCCGACGACCACGTGCGGCTGATTGTCCGCCGTGCATTGAACGATTCTGAGCGCGGACTCGGCAATCTAAATGTTCTGCTGGAGGACGACGCGCTGGAGCATCTGGTCCACGTGGCCGGGGGCGATGCGCGCAGCGCCCTCAACGCCCTGGAGCTGGCCGTGCAAACCACACCGCCGGACGCGCTGGGCGTCATCCGCATCGATCTGGCCGTTGCGCAGGAGAGCATTCAGCAGCGGGCGGTGCGCTATGACCGGGGCGAGGACGAGCACTACGACACGATCAGCGCCTTTATTAAGTCGGTGCGCGGCTCCGACCCCGACGCGGCGCTGTATTGGATGGCGAAGATGATCCACGCCGGCGAAGACCCGCGCTTCATCCTGCGGCGGATGTTCATTCTGGCGAGCGAGGACATCGGGCTGGCCGACCCGCGCGCGATCACGGTGGTGGCGTCGGCGGCGCAGGCGTTCGAGTGGGTGGGGATGCCGGAGGGGACGTACTTCCTCTCGGAGGCGTGCCTGTATCTCGCTACCGCGCCCAAGAGCAACAGCGCCGGGGCGATCTGGAAGGCGCTGGCGCGCATCGAGAGCGAGGGCGCGGGCGAAGTGCCGCCTTATCTGCGCGACAAGTCGGATACGCTGCGCGGCGCCGCCCAGGCGCGTTACCGGGAGACGATGGGCGACATGGGCGCGTACCAGTACCCGCACGACTTCCCCGGCGGATGGGTAGCGCAGAAGTACCTGCCGCTGGACATGGAGCCGCCCGGCTGGTATCAGCCGAAGGACATCGGGTACGAAAAGGAAGTCAAGGAACGGATGGAGCGAATCAGGACGGCACTTCAGACGACTCACAGGGGCGAGGGCAGATGACCGAGAAATCGCGGCGGTCCAGCGTCAGGATGCGCCTGACGCCTGCGCGCTCAGCAATGGCGGTGATGGCCGCGTCCACGAGGTCGCGGCGCGCTTCGGGATAGGACTCAATGATGTCAGCGGCGCGGTCATGGCATTTCCTCCTCAACCCGTTCCTGTCTTATTTTACCACACTCATCCCGCCAGAAAGCCGAAGTCCACGTAATAACAGCGCCCACCCTCGGCCCCTTCACAGGCGACCTCGCCGTGTTCCTTGAAGACGAAAACCGTCGGGTCGTGGCGCTTGAGCTTCTTTTTCAGCGTGTTCCACTGCGACCTGGTCGGCTGCGCTTCGCCTGGCTGCAAGGTGAAGTAAGCCGGGTCGAACACGGCGCGGTAGTGGCCGTCATCGTACTGGATCAGTTCGACCAGCAGGGTATCGTCGGGGTGATCTTTGGTGGTCAGGATGGCGGAAATGAAGTCGAATGCGGCCTCGAAGCTGCGCGGTTGGAAGTTGGGCAGGTCTTTCATCGGGTTGGCTCCGCTGAAAAACGGTAGTAAGGACACGGCATGCCGTGTCCCTACCAAATCGATAGAACGTTACCCGCTCAGGTCGATGACATGCGCCTCTTTGATGCTGCGTGCCAGGGCAAGCGGGATCGCCACCAGCGCCGACTCGTCGCGGTGATCGAGCGCCAGCGTGGTGAGCGAACAGGCGCACGGTCCGCCTCCCAGCGCCCGCAACCGCCGAGACGTGACGATGGTCAGCACCGCCGCCTCGACAACGCGCCATTCTTCCGGGCTGATGTAGGGATAGGCCAGCACGATCTGACCGTGCTTGCGGCGCATCTTGGGCACGGCCCGGTCGAGAATGCGCTTCCAACGCCAGAAGGTGAGCAGACTGTTGGCCGCATCGCGCACGGCCTCTGGTAGCGTGACCAGCCGCAGGGTCAGCACAGCCGGGCAGGCCTCGGCGTCGAGGAGCATGATTTCCGCCCGGCGGATGCCGCGCCGCCCGCTTTCGTCGGCCTGATCCGTTACGGTCACTTCTGAGAAAGCGACCTGTCGTCCGTCGTCCAGGGAAAAACACTTGAGCGACCGCGCGCCGACGAACTGCCCCCAGCCCTGGCCGCGCGGCATGGCATGGCGCCAGATGGTCTTGAGCGCCGCCTCGCCGATGCCGTTTGTCGGCGTGGTGAACTGGTAGCCGGGCCGGCTGCCGTCTAGCACGTATTCAAGGGTGAGTGTTTGCATGTTCCAAAAGCCATCAGCCGTCAGCAATCAGCAGACAGCACTCAGCTGTCAGAGGGAGCGCCTGTCTTCAACGGGATGTCCAGGTGTTATGGTAAACCACTGTCTATTAACTGCCAATCGCCAATTGCTAACAGCTGATCGCTACAGCTTTTTCGGCTTCGGACGGATGGCGTTGAAGAAGCGGGTCATCGCCTCACTGACGCCCGCACCGGTCACGAGACTGGTCGCCGCGATCATGTAGGCATAGCCCAGCCGCTCGGACTGCGATTTGAGCCGCCGGGTTTCGTTGCGATATTCATCCAGTAGATCGCCGAGCGTCTTCTCGCTGCCCCACAGGTCGGCCTTGTTGATGACCAGCAAGAACATCTTGAGATTCTTGGCGGCAGCCGGTTCTTCGTCGATCATTTGCAACACAAAGTTGAGTGCGTCTTTGTGCTGCGGCGGATTGGTATGGTCCATCATGAAGACGATGCCGCGCGGCCTGGCGTGCCGGAACAGGTCCAGCCAGTCGGTTTCCCACATGGCGTATTCGCCGCCCACGTCCCGACCCGGCTTGAGCCGCATGTGCTGGCTGCCGATGTTCGAGCCGAAGACGGGTACGGGGTCGCCGCCCGCTGCCGTCGGTTCGGGATCAAAGTCGGCCAGGTAGGCTGTGTCGCGCCGGAGCCATTCCAGCAGCGTCGTCTTGCCGGATTGCCGGTAGCCGAGCACGATGAACGGCAGGCCTAGCACGCGGACGTAAGCGAAATCCACCAGCGCGTTGGCGCTGCCGCTGACGCTGCTGGGGATCAGGTTGTTCAATGTCCCGACAATAATGGAGATGATGCGATCTCCCAACGTCGGCTGACCATCGGTCATCGGAATCCTGCCTTCACACACACGAGCTTGACCTTACCTGTGTATCTCTTCTACGCACAAGCGGCGGCGGAGTTGCTGGCAGGGCATCGGAGCTTCGCCGCCGCGATGCTCATATCCCCAACACCGGGTGCGGCTGGTAAGGCGCTTCGAGAATGGCGATTTCCTCCGCCGAGAGCTTGATTTCCAGGGCGGCGACGGCTTCTTCCAGGTGGTGCATTTTGCTCGCGCCGATGATCGGGCTGGTGACGCCGGGTTTGTGTAACATCCAGGCTAGGGCGATTTGTGCGGGTGAGCAGCCGCGCTGTTTCGCCAGTTCTGCCGCGCAGTCTGCCACGATAAAATCGGCGTCCTGGTAGTACATGGCATGGGCGTAGCGGTCGCTCCTGGCGCGTGTCGTCTCACCGCCTCGGTCGGGTGTGCGGTTGCCTGCCAGGAAGCCGCGCGCCAGTGGACTCCAGGGAATCACACCGATGCCCTGGTTGATGCATAACGGGATCATCTCGCGCTCTTCCTCGCGGTAGATCAGGTTGTAGTGGTTCTGCATGGCAACAAAGCGCGACCAGCCGTGCAGGTCGGATGTGTATAATGCCTGCGCGAACTGCCAGGCGTACATGCTCGACGCGCCGAGGTACAGCGCCTTGCCCGCCCGCACCACATCATTCAGGGCCTCCAGTGTTTCCTCGATGGGTGTTTCGGCGTCCCAGCGGTGAATCTGGTAAAGGTCCACATAATCGGTGCCCAGGCGGCGCAGCGAATTGTCGATTGACTTCATGATGTGCTTGCGCGACAGCCCCCGGTCGTTCGGGGCATCGCTCATGGCGTTGTAGACCTTCGTGGCGATCACGACCTCGTCGCGTTTGGCGAAGTCGCGCAGGGCGCGGCCCAGCACTTCTTCGCTCATGCCGAGCGAATACATATCTGCCGTGTCGAAGAAATTGATGCCCAGTTCCAGCGCCCGCCGGATGAAAGGGCGTCCCTGCTCTTCCGACAGTACCCAATCGCGCCACTTCGGATCGCCGTAGGTCATCGTGCCCAGGCACAGACGCGACACCCGGAGTCCGGTCTTGCCCAAATGGACGTAATCCACGTTTGTTTCCTTTCTAAAGACGCGGCGCTCTTAGCCGGAAATTGTAGCGGCGGAGTGCACCCCGCCGCTACCTTTTGTCTTTGGTGGTTTATCTTTTTAAAGGATCGTCGCTGCGCAGATCATCAGCAGCACGACGGCGAGATAGATGTTCGATCCCTTGAACAGCACCATCGCTTGCTGGCCCTGGCGCCCTTCGCTCTCGATTCGCAACAGCTTGACCGACTCGATGATCAGCCATAACGTCGCCAATCCTACCGGGATAAGGTATAGCGCACCGAGGGTAGGGTGTGTCGCCAACAGCAGGGCGATCAGGCCGGTCATGCCCATGTGAACCAGCGTCCAGGCCGTTGCGCGCCCGGCGGGCATGACCACCGGCAGCATCGGCACGCGGGCATGAGCGTAATCCTTGCGGTAGACCAGCGCCAGACTCCAGAAGTGGCTGGGACTCCAGGTAAACAGCAGCGCCGCCAGCAGCAGCGCACCGGGATCGGCCCAATGACCGACCGCCGCCGATCCGCTGAGCACGGCACAGCTCCCCGCCGCGCCGCCGATAACCACGTTCAGCAGCGTGCGCGGCTTGAGCCAGACAGTATACACGCCGATGTAAATCAGCGCGCCCAGGCCCAAAAAGAAGGCCAGTTCGGGATTTCCTGCCAGCAGCGCCAGCCCCACCGCGCCTAAGATCAGCCCTACGCCGATGGCGGCAGCCCAAAGGGGCTTTACCTGTCCGGTCGCCAGGGGGCGGCGGCTGGTGCGCTTCATCAGAGGATCGGTGTGGCGTTCGAGATACTGATTCAGTGCGCCGGAGCCGCCCGCCGCCATCGCGCCGGTCAGCGTGACCAGCAGCATCGCGCCGAAGGTTGGCCTGCCGCCCGCGCCGAGCATCGCGCCGCCCCAGGCCGCAAACAGCAGCAGCACCACGATCCGCGCCTTAAGCAGCACGGCCAGTGTCCCCAACACGTTTCGCAGCGACGAAGGCCCCACCGCTGCGACCGTCGCCGACATTTTTTCAGAAGTATAGGTCATGACCAAAATCTTTCTAGCGGGCGTGGCGAAATTTCCTCATATCTTCAGATGCGCTGAGAGCGGGGAAGTTACGTCAGGCAGAAGGCGCGCATCCTTATACATGATAAATGATAGCCGTTTTGTGAAATTTTGCCACAATTCCCACTCCCTCCCCGCGATCTGTCCTGGCGGCGTCAGCGCAGGATCAGGAACGACGCTGCGGTAAAGACGATGTATCCCAACAACAACAACCCAGATTGCCAGCGATCCAGCCGCTGGTTGAGCGAGAATGGCAGCAGCAGGGCTGAGAAACCGATCATCACCGGAAACTCGAACCGGAGCAGGCCCTCTTCAACCCCTACCGGCCTGAAGATAGAGGTCAGGCCCAGGATCATCAGGATATTGGCGACGTTGGAGCCGACGACGTTCCCAATGGCGATGTCGCTTTCTTTGCGTAGGGCTGCCATGAACGATGTCGCCAGTTCGGGCAGCGACGTGCCGATGGCGACCACCGTGATACCGATGATCAATTCACTCACGCCCAGGTCGCTGGCAATGCCGACGGCACCGTCCACCAGCAGGCGCGCGCCCAGCACCAGCACGCCGATTCCCAACACCAATCGGACCAGTTCGCGCCAGCGATTGACCTGATTGACCAGGTGCTCATAAGCCTCAAACTCGTCGAGTTCCGGCGCGATTTCCTGCTGGTCGCGCCGCGCGGCCAGGTAGGAGAAAGCGTTGAAGGCGATGAAACCGATGAACATGGCAACCCCATCGATCTGGCTGATCGACCCGTCCAGCGCGAAGAGCAGCGCAGCGATGCAGACCCCGATCATGATCGGGATTTCACGCCGAATTAACTGCCACTGGACGGCGATGGGATAGAGCAGGCCGGTGAGTCCCAGGATCAGGCCGATATTGGCGATATTCGACCCCAGGATGTTGCCGATGACGATGTCGCTATGTTCCTGGATGGCCGCATTCAAACTGACCAGCAGCTCCGGCGCGGACGTGCCGAAAGCGACGACCGTCAGGCCGATGACCAGCGATGACACCCCGAAAGAACTTGCCAGGCGGCTGGCACCTTTAACCAGCCAATCGCCCCCAAAAAATAGCCCGACCAGGCCGAGCGCAACCAATACGATGTCTGTGAGCATCCGACAACCTTTCTTTTTGAATCGCTCCGATTAAGGTGTGTTCGGTACAGTTGCCGCGTCGATCACCTCGGCGGCCAGTTCGTAATGGCCGAACGCCGGGATGATGTAAACCCCTTGGACCATATCTTTGATCTGGACCAGCAGTTCACGGGCAATGCGCACTCCCTCGAAGGGCGCGTTCTCGTCTGCCTGCTCAATGCGGTGGAAAATCGCGTCGGGGATGGTGATGCCGGGAATCTCGTTGTGCAAAAAGCGCGCGTGTTTGAGTCCGTACAGCGGCATGATGCCCATCAGCACGGGCAGGGCCAGCGGCTCGCCCTGAAGTTCTGCATAGCGCCTAAGAAAACGCTCGATGGTCGCCGGGTCGAAAACGGGCTGACCCAGGGCGAAGTCGGCCCCGGCGTCGATTTTCTTGCGCAGCGTCTTGATCTCGCGGTCGAGGTTGTCCGCGCCCATGTTCACCGCGCAGCCGACGGTGAACGAGGTTGGCTGACCAATGGAGTTGCCCGCCTGGTCTACGCCCCGGTTCATCTTTTGCTTGACCAGTTCGATCAGGCCGGAGGGTGTCACGTCGTAATTATCCATTGCTTCGGGATAGTCGCCGATGTGGGTGGGATCGCCCATCACCACGAACAGGTTGCGCAGACCCAGCGCGTGCGCTGCCAGTAGATCGCCCTGGATGCGCAGCAGATTCCGCCCGCGCGTGGGGAAGTGCAACACCGTCTCGATTCCCAGGCGCGATTGGATGAAGTGGCACACCGCCCAGGGACTCATACGCATCCGGGCGGTCGGGCTGTCGGCGATATTGAGCATGGTTGCCCCGGCGTCCTGCAAAAGCTGTGCGGCAGCGTGGAGCTTTTGGGGGATGAAGCTGCGCGGCGGGTGCATTTCCACTGTGATGATGAAGTGGCCTTCCTTCAGGTAGCGGGAAAGCGCGGTAGGGCGTTCCACAACCTCACCCTGTTCCTCCTGACGTGGTTCGGTCGCCTGGACCTGGGGCAGGGGGTGCGAGGGGTGATCCAGTTCGGCGCGCATGGCGGCGACGTGACCTGCTGTTGTGCCGCAGCAGCCGCCGATCAGCCGTGCGCCGATGGCCTGGAAGGTGAGGGCATAGTCGGCGAAGTATTCCGGCGTGGCCGGGTACATCATGCGCCCGCCGACGGCCTGCGGAAAACCCGCGTTGGGCATGGCCGAAAGGATCGCCTCCGGGGCGGCCTGGCGCATGTTTTGCAAGATGCGCGCGATCTGGGCCGGGCCGCCGCCGCAGTTGACGCCGAGCACGTCGGCCCCGGCCTGAGCAAGGTCGCGGGCCACGCGCGCCGGGAGATCACCCATCAGGGTGCGGTCATCTTCGGCGAAGGTCACATGCGCGATTACGGGCACGCCCGGCGCGACCTCATGCGCCGCCGCCAGGGCTTCCAGGATTTCGCCCAGGTCGCTGAACGTTTCCAGCAGGATCGCTTCCGCGCCGGCCCCGGCCAGCGCCGCGATCTGCTCTGCAAAGGCGGCGCGCGCCTCCTCCGGCTTCACACGGCCATAGGGCTTCAGCCGCACTCCCAACGGCCCCACCGACCCGGCCACGTAGATTCGTTCCGGGTGGTCGCTTTCGTTGGCGGCCTGGCGGGCCAAGTTCACCCCTGCGGCGTTGATCGCCGCCACCTGTTCTTCCAGGCCATGCTTGCTCAATTTGTAGCGGTTCGCGCCGAAGGTATTCGTTTCCAGCAGTTCCGCCCCGGCCTGCACGAAATCGCGGTGGATGCGCAGCACCAGGTCCGGTTGGGTCAGGTTCAATTCATCGAAGCAGGCGTCGATGGGCACGCCGTGTGTATGCAGGGTCGTGCCCATGGCCCCGTCGGCCAGGAGGGGGGGGTCTTGTTGGAGACGCTGTAGAAATGGGAGCTTTGTAGGCATGGTTGTGTTTTCCCGAATCAATTGGCGCAGGTGCCGAACAAGATGATCTGTGTACCGCTGCCGTCTTCCGCCCGATCCGCCGACCATTCGGCCTGGGCCATGCGGAAGCCGAGATCGCCGCCCGCCATCGCCCGCTCCAGGTAGTCGCTCGTCTGCTGCGCATACCACGCGCGGACGGTCGCCGGATCGTCGGGCGAATGGAGGACGAGCACGGTGTTGCCCATGCCGAACTCGGTCAGAAAGTTGTGGACGCGCGAGACAACCCCGGCGTTCGGATAGATCGGCAGCCGCTGGCTCAGCGAAGCGTAACACACCCGATCAACGGCGAAGATCGCGCCGCCGATGCAAACCAGCACCAGCGCGACCACCAGTCCGCAGCCGATCAGGGTGCGCGGGACTTTGAATGTTTTCACCACCAATATTCTCCTGAAACCCAAACCCGTAACGCTTTAATTCAAAACCTCCGCCCGCAGCCGGGCGAACTCCGCCGCGAAGTCGGCTTCCATGCGCGCCCGCGTTTCTCTGGGCAGCAGGGATGCGCGCACGCCGTTGAGCGCCAGCCATTCCAGCGTGTCCGGGCCGAAGCCGAACACATGCGCCGCCGCCAGGTATTCGTCGGTGAGGGTGGTGTTGAACATGGGCGGGTCGTCCGAGTTGAGCGTGACGTACAGCCCCGCATCGATCAGACGCGGCAGGGGATGATCCGCCAGGCTCGGAAAGACGCCCAGGCAGACGTTGCTGGTCGGGCAGACGTCCAGGGGAACCTGGCTGACGCGCAACTCGTCCACCAGGGTCGGGTCTTCCAGGCAGCGCACACCATGACCGATCCGCGCCGCGTGGGCGATGTGCAGCGCATCCCACATACTCTGCGGACCGGCAACCTCTCCGGCGTGTGGTACGCTGGCCAGCCCGGCGGCGCGCGCCCGCGCGAACGCTTCAGCGAATTTCGTCGGTGGATTGCCATCTTCCGGCCCGCCCAGGCCGAGCGCCACGACGCCGCGCCCCATGCCGCCGATGGCCCATTCGGTGGTGATTAACCCCTCGGCAGGGCTGACATCGCGCGAGATGTCCAGGATCAGGCCCATGCTTACGCCGAGTTCGGATTCGGCCCAGGCACGGGCGCGGTTGATAGCTGCCAACTGCTGCTCGAAGGCCAGGCCGCTTTGCACGTAATGGGTGTAGGGCGTGTAGGTCACTTCGCTGTAGCGGATGTTTTGCTGCGCCTGTCCGGTCAGGAACTCGCGCGCGACAAGTT
The DNA here is from genome assembly GCA_964529715.1 of uncultured Anaerolineae bacterium. Taxonomy (GTDB): domain Bacteria; phylum Chloroflexota; class Anaerolineae; order Aggregatilineales; family Ch27; genus CAZGXI01. Next base: position 18,878 of record CAZGXI010000023.1, read on the forward strand.
CGATGTCGTCGGGCGTGCGGATGCACTCGCAAATCTGGAAGTAGACTTCCAAAAAATGCCCGAAGTCGCTGAAGCGATACCATTCCCGCAGCCCGTCCACGCTGTCGGCGGGGAGCGCCACGCCGTGCTGCCGGGCCAGCTTGAGCAGCGTCTCCGGCCTGACCGAGCCTTCCAGGTGGACGTGCAGTTCCACCTTTGGCATCCGGCGAATGAACTCGTCCAGGGGATGTGGCCCTGCTGCTTGTGTGGCTGTATGGGGCGTCGGCAACATGCGATCACCTATCCTTCGTCCAAAATCTGTTCCAAGCGATCCACGCCGGTGCTGTAATACTTCGCCTCCGGGTGATGGACGACAATGGCCGCCGTGCTCTGTTCCGGCACGAGCTGGTAGGCGGCGGTCAGGGTCATGCCTAGGTCGCTCATTGCCCCCGGCAGCAGCCGGAACACGATCTCATGCTGGGCCAGGTCCGGGCAGGCGGGATAGCCCCAGCTATAGCGTTTGCCCTGTTCCGGTGCCAGGCCCAGTTCACGACGGATGTGCGCATGGACGTAGTTGGCGGTCGCCTCGGCGGTTTGCACGGCCAGTCCGTGAAAGAAATACGCTTCGGTGTAGCCGTCGGCGCCTTGCAGGCGGTCGAATTCCTCGGTCGCGCCTTCGCCTACCGTGACGACCTGGAACGCGGCCACGTCTACCCGGCCATCGTCGGCGGGCAGAAAGTAGTCGCTGAGGCACAGGAAGTCGCCGGTGGCCTGGCGCGGGAAGGTGAAGCGTGCGAACTCAACGCGCTCTGGGGCCTGCCCATTTGCCGCCGCGAAAGGTCGCCAATCCCACACGATCAGATCGTCGCCGTCGCTGTTCACCGGGAAATAGCCGTACACGGCCTGGGGGCGCAGCGTTTCGCGGCGCAAGGCTTCCCTTTGCATCCGCGCCAGCCGCGTCTCGAACTCGGCTTGCAGCTTTTCCCACTCCGACCCGTGCGCGTTCTTTGCGCCCCAGGAAAGGCGGTATAGTTCCGGTTTATCCAGGTGAGTGAAGACCATTTCCAGCGGCATCGCATGGATCGTCTTGCTGCCCCAGAACGGCGGCGCTGGGACGAAGGGCGCGGGCTGTACGGCGCTGCCCCGTCCGACGGGGCGTTCACGCTTGCGGCGGGTGGGTTTGCCCTGATCCGCATAGGCTTCGTCAATGATCTCGGCGACGAAGGTGTCTCGCCTGGCCGGGTCGGCCAGGGTATCCATGACCGAGAGGCCCTCGAAGGCATCCTGGCAATAGAACACGCCCGGTGCATAAGGCTCGCCGGTCTCATCCAGAAAGAGGATGCGCCGCCCGAACTTGCGGTTGATCGCCGCGCCGCCGACCAGCACCGGGAACGTCAGGCCGCGCCGGGCCAGTTCGTTAACCACCAGCGGCATTTGTCTGGATGTGCTGACCAGCAACGCGCTCAGGCCGATGGCGTCGGCGTTGACCTCGACGGCCTTCTCGATGATCGTGTTGGCGGGCACCTGTTTGCCCAGGTCGTGCACGGTGTAGCCGTTGTTGGCGAGGATGGTCTTGACCAGGTTCTTGCCGATGTCGTGCACGTCGCCGTAGACCGTTGCCAGCACCACGACGCCTTTTGTCACGCCCTCCACGCGGTCCATAAACTGTTCCAGGTAGCCGACGGACTTCTTCATCACCTCGGCGCTTTGCAACACAAACGGCAGGATCAACTCGCCCGCGCCGAACTTGTCCCCGACTTCCTTCATGGCGGGCAGCAGGACGTTGTTCAGCACGCCGACGGCGTCCTGGCGGGTCAGGCAGTCGTCGATAAGGGCTTCGACGCCCTCCTTCTTGCGGTGGACGATCTGCCAGTGGAGCGCCTGTTCGGCGGTCATGCCGGCGGTGGGGTCTTCGACTTCTTTTGCCCCGGTCTGGACCTGGTGCTGCTGAAAGTACTGGATGAAACGCGGCAGGGCGTCGGGGTCGCTGTTGAAGATCAGGTCTTCGGCCAGCTTGCGCTGTTCGGTAGGAATTTCGGCGTAGGGTGTGATGTGTGCCGGGTTGACGATAGCCATGTCCAGGCCGGCCTGCACCGCGTGGTAGAGGAAGACGCTGTTCAACACGCCGCGCGCGGCTTCGTCCACGCCGAAGCTGACGTTGCTGACGCCGAGCGAGGTCATCACGCCGGGGAGATGCTGCTTGATCAGCCGGATCGCTTCGATGGTTTCAATGGCGCTGTTGCGCAGTTCTTCCTGTCCGGTTGTCAGGGGAAAGGTCAAGGTATCGAAGATCAGGTCTTCGGGCGAGAGGCCGTAGTCGTTGACGGCGATCTCGGTGATGCGTCGGGCGATCTCGAACTTCTTCTGGCGGGTGTGGGCCATGCCCTCTTCGTCGATGGTCATGGAGAGCACGCCCGCGCCGTACTTCTTTGCAATCGGAAAGACCCGGTCGATCCGTTCGCGTCCGTTTTCCAGATTGTTGCCATTAATGATGCCCCGGCCCGGATAGACGGCAAGCGCGGCCTCGGCCACTTCTGGCTCGGTCGTGTCGATGATCAGGGGCACATCTACCGCCAGGGCCAGTTTTTTCACCAGCGTGCGCATCTGGTGGGCCTCATCACTGCGTTCGGTGAGGGCCACGCCCACATCCAGCATGTGCGCGCCGTTATCGACCTGCTCACGCGCGATTTGCACGATGCTGTCGTAGTCGTCTGCCAGCAGCAGGCGCTTGACCTTGCGGCTGCCCTGGCTGTTTACCCGTTCGCCGATCAGGGTCGGGCCGGGATTCTGCACCATTGGCACAGCGCGCATGTTGCTGGACGCCTGGGCCACGTGCTCTGGTCGGCGCGGGGTGGGGGGGCGAACCTCACCCCCTGGCCCCCTCTCCGTAAACAGAGAGGGGGAAGCGGCAGGATGTCCGTGCACTTTTTGGTACAGCAGGGCGATGTGCTCTGGGCGGGTGCCGCAGCAGCCGCCCACGACGTTCACGCCCCAGCGGGCGAACTCTGCCACCATGTCGCTGAACGGGTCTGGCTCCATCGGGTAGACGGCCTCGCCTTCGACGTTGATTGGCAGTCCTGCGTTCGGCAGGACGCTGATCGGCAGGGTGCTGTGCTCCACGAGATATTGAATCGGCGCGCGCATGTGCTCCGGCCCGGTGGAACAGTTGAGGCCGATCACGTCGATGGGCAGGGCTTCCAGCGTGGCGAGGGCGCTGCCGATGTCTGTGCCAAACAGCATCCGGCCTGAGGTATCCAGCGTCACCTGTACCTGCAAGGGGATGCGCTGGCCGGAGTCTGCAAAGTAGCGGTTGAGGCCCACGACCGCCGCCTTGACCTCCAGGATGTCTTGGCTGGTCTCCACCAGCAACAGGTCCGCGCCACCCTCGACCAGCCCTTGTGCCTGCTCGTAGAACAGGTTGGCCAGCTCGTCGAAGGTGATGTCGCTTAACTGCGGGTCGTCGCCGCTGGGCAGCTTGCCGGATGGCCCGATGCTCCCGGCGACAAAGCGCGGGATGCCCGTCTCGGCGGCGAAGCGGTCACAGACGCGCCGGGCGATCTGCGCTGCCGCGCGGTTGATCTCCAGCACGCGCTCGCCCAGGCCGTAGTCGCCCAGGGTGAGCCGGTTGGCCCGGAAGGTGTTCGTCTCGATGACCTCTGCCCCCACGGCCAGGAATGAGGCATGAATCTCCTCGATCACGTCCGGGCGGGTGATGGACAGGTAGTCGTTGCAGCCGTTGTACTGTTCGCCGCCGAAGTCGTCGGCAGATAGATGGTAACGCTGGATGCTGGTGCCCATCGCGCCGTCGAACACGACGATGTGATCGGCGATGGCGTCCAGATAGCGTCGATTGGTGTACGTGCGGTTCGCGTGGCGGTGGGTCATAAATCGCATCCTTTGGATTACCAGTGTTCAACCAACAAACCCTCGATTTCCGAAGAGTGTTTATCGGCCCTCCCCGATGGCCTCTGCCATTTCCGCTACATCCGCCGGCGAGAAGTTGAGACGGCGAATATCGGCAATCAAGCTGCTTCCCGGCTCGCCGCGTGGACGGGGCAGGCTGCGCACGAATTCCAGTACGCGGCGCTGCTGGTCGGCGTCCAGTTTGTGAACCTGCTCCAGAATTTTCTGGGTGTAGTCGCGTGTCGTCATGGGACTTCTCCGGTTGGCTCCGTGCAGGCCGGAGGATTACTCGATTACTTTCTTGAACACATACGAAACGCGCTCGTAGCCCATGTGCTGCTCGTAGAAGCGGTGTGCGCCAGTCCGCCAGAAAGCCGAAGATAGTGCCACGCAGGCGCAGCCTTCGCGCCGGGCGAAGTCTTCGACGTATTCCAGCAGCACGCGCCCGTAGCCTTTGGAGCGGGCCTCGGCCTTCGTCACCAGGTCGTAGACCCACACATGTCGCCCGTAGTACAGGTTCGTGCCGATCTCGATGCCTGCCAGGGCGACGATCTCGCCATCCTCACGCAGGGCGAACAGTCGGTAGCCGCGCCCGATCATGACCTTCAGCAGGTCCAGGTATTGTTGCTCATCCAGGTGAGTGCGTAGTTCGTGCATCACCGGATAGGCTTCACGCAGTTCTTCCTCGGTGCACAGTTCTATAATCGTCATAGCTTCAGACAGGCCTCCACCGCCAGCCAGAACAATCTCTCCCGCACCGATTTGCGGGCGAGCCAATCACGGTTATCCCACACGTCGCCGCTCACGTCGTCGCCGCCGTAGAGAATCTGGGCGAAGGTCACGCCCCGAAACTGCGCCACCGCAAAGAAGGCTGCCGCTTCCATCTCGACGGTGATGCACCCTTCGGCTTTACGGCGGGCGATCCGGGCCGGGGTCTCGCGGTAGATGCCGTCGGTGGTCCAGGTCCTGCCTGTGAGGTAAGGAACGGCGTGCGCCTGGAGGGTCGCCTCAAGCGCGGCGACGCCTTCTGGGCTGGCGGCGACCTCACGCCCCGGCGGCAGGTAGTGGTACGATGTCCCCTCGTCGCGCACGGCAGTGGTCGGCACAATCACGTGCCCGACGGCGATTTCCTTATTGAGGACACCCGCGCCACCGCAGGCGATGAATTTGCGGCAGCCGAGGGCGATCAGTTCTTCCAGGAACCCGGCAGACAGCGGCGCACCCACGCCCGGATGCGCGACCGTCAGCCGCCTGCCATCGATGTCCAGTTCGTAGACCGGGTTCGGGCCGATCTCGCTGGCGAGCGATTTGACCACGCTGGCTGCGCCGTTGCCGCACACCGCACCGATCACGTCTTGAAAGAAGCACAGTACACAGTGGTCGGCGATGTCCAGCGGGCGGATCAGGCGGCTTGGTTCGAGAAGAGCCTCTCGTGTGGGATCGAATTCCAGGATCGGGTAGGGATGGTCCACGCATTCCTTCTTTCGGCAGATCGCTGTACCCGGATAACAAAATGCGCTTCCCCGGTACTCGAAGAAGCGCGACGCGACAAACCAGCCTATGTCACTCATCTTCCAGTTCCCTGACGGACTTGGCACCTTCCCGGCGCTCCGGGGGTTGCCGCGGGTTCACAGGGCCGTTCCCTCCCCCGCTCTGGATGAGTATATCAATTGCAGGTTATAGTAGCATAGGTGACTGGAAGCGTCAAGATAGTGGGCGGCAAAACGGCGACGAAAGCAAGGTTGATTCATGAGGGGGAATACGTCACGAAGGGCGCTGGCGATCTTGCTGGCAGTGTTGAGCCTGTTGCCTGCCAATGTGGGTGCCCAGGGCACGCCGGATGCGCAGCGCATGGCCCTGGTGAGCGAAATCGGCGGCGTGGCGCGGGCGGTGGCGGCGCTGGAGGACGGTTTGCTGCTGGCGGAAGGCGAGTCGCTGGTCCGGCTGGACGGCGCGGGCAGGGAGATCGGGCGGGCTGCACCGGGGCGGGGAGCAGTGCAGGACCTCGCTGCGCGCGGTGGGGCGGTTTACGCGCTGACCGAAACGGGCCTGTCCGTCCTTGACCTGGATTCCCTGGCGGAGCGCGCTTTTTTGCCGGGCGGGGGGCAGGCGCTTGCCGTCACCGACCGGGCGATCTACGTGGCAGCGCAGCGGGCGGGGCTTCGCGCGGCGCTGATCGGTGCGGATGGGCTACCTGGCGGCTGGCAGGCTATTCCCTCCTCTGATGGGGCTGCTGTAGACATAGATGCCGACGCGGCGGCAGCGTACCTCTATGTGGCGCTGGGCGAAGGGGGGATCGGCATTTATGCCCTGAGTGATCCTGCTGTCCCAGCCCTGGTCCACCGGATCACTGATGTCGGCGCGATCCGGGCTGTCGATGTGGACGGCGCGCGGCTGTTTGCGGCAAGTGGCCACCGCCTGCACGTTTACGACCTGTCGGGGCCGACACAGCCCGTGCTGGCCGATAGCTACGATCCCCTGCACGACGCGCGCGGGCTGGTGCTGCGCGGCGAGTGGGCCTACGTCGCGGACGCGGCGGGCGGGTTGAAGCGGTATGTCTTCGACAGCCTGACCGCCGTTCGCTTTGACCGCGTCGTCTGGCAGGGAGAAGCCTATGGTGTGTTTGACGATGGGCGCTATCTGTATCTGGCTGCCGGCTGGGACGGCGTGATCGCACTCGACGCGCCGGATCGGGACAGGCTGGAGGCACGCGGGCGTGTGGTGCTGCCGGGGTTGGCGTCGGCAGTGGTAGTAGACGGGGCCGGAGGCGCGCGGCGCGGGCTGGCAGCCCTGGGCGCGGAAGGGGTGGCCGTCATCGACTGGCGGGACATCAATGCGCCGCGCCTGGGGGCGGTGTTGAACCTGGGCGGCGCGGTGCGGGCGGTGGCCGTGCGGGATGCAGTCGGCTTTGCGGCGGTCGAGGGCGTGGGGTTGGCGATCCTGGGGCTGGCAGACGTGAACGCGCCCACGCTGCTGGCGACCGTGCCCATGCAGGGCGCGCCGCAGTCGCTGGCCCTTGGCGGCACGCTGGTCTATGCAGCAGCAGGGGACGGCGGGCTGTACGTGGTGGAGACGATCCGGCCTGCCGAGGCGGCCATCGTGGGGCGGCTGCTGCCGCCGCGCGCCGATCAGCCTTTTCTGCACGTCGCACTCGAAGGCAAACGGGCTTACATCAGTACGGGAGACGCGCTGCTGATCGCCGACGTGGACAGCGGTCAGACGCCGCAGGTATTATCGACACTTTCGATTCCGGCAACGGCAGCGGCGGCGCGGGCGTTCATCGCCTATGCCGTTGGCCCACGTTCGCTAACCACCGTCAATGGCGGTTCTAGCAACGCGCCCGAAATTTTACATACTTACCGGGCTATCGATTCGATCTGCGCGGTGTTGTCTGGTGGGGAGTACGTCTGGCTGGCCGGGCAGGGTGATGGCGCGCAGGCGGCGTTCCTGGGGCTGAGTGGGTTGGGGGCTGCGGAAGCATGGACTGCCGGCTATGGAGAAGGCTGCTCCCTGGCGACCGGACAGGGCGGCCTGGCATGGCTGGCTGCCGGATCGGATGGCCTGATTGCACTGCGTCCCGGTGGAGCATCTCCGGTGAGGCCTGCTGCTCTTGGCGGGGAAACCATCCACGTGCTGGCGGACGGTCGGTTGCTGATCGGCGGCGGGACGGGATGGGGCATCCTTGACCCGGCGGGCCAGGACGGCCACTGGGTGCGCGGCGAAGCGCCGGGCCGGGTCGCCGGGCTGACTGGGGCAGGGGACTCGATCTTCCTGGCGCTGGGCGAGGGCGGCGCAGTGCGCTACGGTCCGGTTGACCAGGGGGAGTCGTTCCGATTGGTGGCCCACTGGTTGCCAGGAGCAGCGGACGGTTCTGCGCGCGGCGTGACGGCAGAGGGGCAGTTTGTCTATGTGGCCGAAGACGGGCCGGGAGCAGGCGGGGCGCTGCGGGTCTTGACGGCAGAATCGCTGCAGACGGTGACGACGGTTCCCTTGCCGGGGCGGGCACAGGCCGTCGCCCAGCAAGATGGGCTGGCTTACGTGGACTATGGGCGGGATGGGCGCGGCGGGCTGGCCGTGATCGACGTGCGGACGCCGACGGCAGGATTGCGCGCAGTTGGATCAGCCGCTTTCCCGGCGACGGGGCTGGCGCTGACAGCCGATGGCAGAATTGGCTACGCGGTGGGCGGCACGGCGCTTACCGTCTTCGACCTGTCCGGCTGGCCAGAAGTTCGCCCTCTGCGGGTTGTGAGGCTTTCCAGGTCGGTGAGCCGGTTGATCCTGGACGAGGCGGGGCGTCGCCTGTTGGGATTTGCGCCGGGGCAATCCGTGCTGGTGCTGCGCTTGGATGATCCCACTCTGCCGGTTCCGGCAGCCATTCTGGAGACGGCGGCCCAGGATGTGGCAGTGTACGGCGACGCGCTCTATCTGGCGGTGGGGGAGGGCGGTTTACAGGCGGCGAATCTGGCCTTGTTGGAAAACCTGGCTACCACTGTGCGGACGCTCAATGGCGCGCCGACGGCAGCCCTGTGGACGGACAGTGGGATGCTCTATGCCGCAGGGGCGGCCTCTCTACGCGCCTATGATCTATCTGATCCATTTGCCCCGGCACAGACAGCCACACTGTCTCTGGAGCGGGGCGACGCAGCGCAGGCGCTGGTCGGGCGGGCCACGCGGCGAGACGGGCGTTGGCTGTACGTGGGGACGGCGGCAGGGGTGTGGGCGGCGCATCACACGCCGGATGGGGCGTTATTGGCAGTTAGGGTTGTTGATCTAGATGATTTGTTGGCCGTCGGCGGTGGCTGGCTGTACGCCCGTCGAGACGCGCATACTCTGGCCCTGGCTTCGCTGCTGGATCTGCCGCAGCCTCAGGGGGCGTTTGCCTATCCCCTGCCGGAGATGCCCCGCATTGCTGCTGTCGTGGTGTGGGAGGGGCGCGTCCTGGTCGGTGGACCGGCGGGCCTGGCGGCGTTGGAATGGGACGCCGTTGGGAGTGCTGCGCTGCCCGTGCTGTTGGGTCAGATAGACGGTCTGCCCGGCGAGCCTGCTGCCGTTTGGGGCATGGCTGACACGGTCTGGGTCGCAGCCGGAGCGGGCGGTGTGTGGCGCATCGACGTGCGCGATCCGGCGCTTCCCCGCCTGGAAGCAGTTATCTCAACGGCGGGCGAGGCGCGCGGGCTGGTGCTGTCGCCGGCGGGGGATCGGCTGGCAGTCGCAACCGGGCAGTGCGGCGTCCGCCTGCTGGACGTGACCGTCAATCCGCCGCGCGAGACCGGCTACTGGCAGGGCGCGGCGGCGGCGGATGTGGCGGCAGCCGGCGACCTCTACGCGGTCGCCGGGGAAAACGGCCCGGTTTTACTGCGGGAAGCGCCAGATGTTCCAGCCGTGTTGCCGCCCATGCCGTTCGACCCCACGCCGCCGGATAGGGCGGATGGTGTAAATGGCCCGGTGACATTAAGCTGGTTGCCGCAGCCCGACCCCTGTGATGGGATCGCATACGAGGTCAGGCTTAGCGTTGGGGGTGCTTCTCTGGAGCGCGTCGCGGCGACGACGGAACCCCGGCTTGTCCTGAGCGATCTGCCGTCCGGCGTGGCGGTTCGCTGGCAGGTGGTCGCCGTTGACCGCCAGGGCGATGCAGCGGAAGGACCGGTCTGGGAATTCTATACCGGTGCGGCATCTCCGGCGACGGTCCAGCCAATCTGGAGTGGGGCGCGGCTGGCCCTTCCGACACCGACGTTTGCGTCACCGGTGGCGCCGGGGATTGCCCCGGCAGTCGTAGACGTGGGGCTGGGCTGGGTGCTGCTGGTTGGAGGGATTCTGCTGGAACTGGCGCTGTTGGCGCTGTGGTGGCGCTGGCGTCGGGCGTTGCGCAGGTAGGGCGGGCAAACAAAAACGCCTGATCACAGAACCAGGCGTTTGGCTCCGCAGGTAGGACTCGAACCTACAACCCATCGGTTAACAGCCGATTGCTCTGCCGATTGAGCTACTGCGGAAAGTTGATTTGCATGATACCAGACGGGCGTCAGGCTGTCAAGCACGAGACTGGCAAGAAAATGTTGGGGGATACGTATGCATAACGGCAAACAGACTGCGAAAGAGAAGCTCCAAAAGCTCTATGATTTTGCCCTGGCCGAGGCGACGGGAAACATCTTGCCGTTCTGGATGAATTACACGCCCGATCCCGTAAACGGCGGCTTTTATGGCATGGTGCTGAACGACCGCACGCCGGTCAGAGAGGCGCAGAAGGGCCTGGTGCTTAACGCCCGCCTGGTCTGGACATTCGCCTCGGCTTACCGCGTGTTCGGCGACGCTTCGTACCTCGAAACGGCCAGGCGCGCCTACGAGTATTTCATCGGGCATTTTTGGGATGAAGAATATCCAGGTGCTTATTGGATGTTGGATAGCCGGGGCGCGCCAGTCGATACGCACAAGTACATCTACGGCCAGGCGTTTGCGATTTATGCTCTGTCGGAATACTACCGGGCGACCGGCGAAGCGCACGCCCTGGAACGCGCGGTGGCGTTGTTCCACACGCTGGAACGATGCGCCTTCGATCCGGTGAACGGAGGGTATTTTGAAGCGTGTCAACGCGATTGGCAGGGCGACATTCGCCGTCAGGTCAGTCCTATAAACGTCGAGGGCGGCGGGGTGAAGAGCATGAACACGCATCTGCACCTGCTTGAGGCGTATACCACCCTGCTGCGGGTATGGGATGACCAGGAAGTGCGCACAAAAGTGCGCCAGACCCTGCAAACGCTGCTTGACCGGATTGTTGATCGGGACATCTATCACTATAAGATGTTCTTCGACGAGCAATGGCAGCCCGTTTATCCGAATATTTCCTACGGCCACGACATCGAAGGAGCCTGGCTGATGATGGAAGCCTGCGAGGTCCTCGGCGAAGCCGATCTATTTGCGCCGGTCCGGGCCGTCTGTATGAACATGGCGCAGGCATGTCTGAAGGAAGCTGTCGGCGTAGACGGCAGCCTGCTCTATGAAAAGGACCCGTTCACCGGTCACCGTGATGCCCGGACATCCTGGTGGTCGCAGGCCGAGGCAGTGGTCGGCTTCTTGAATGCTTACGAGATCGGCGGCAGCGAGCATTTCCTCAATGCGGCGGTTGGTTGTCTGGACTTCATCGAGCGCCATCTGGTCGATCACATCTACGGCGAGTGGTTCGCTTCGGCGGAGGAGACGGCGAAGAGGGGCGATGGGGTCAAGGTGGATGCCTGGAAATGTCCTTATCACAACAGTCGGATGTGCTTTGAGATCATCGAGCGCCATCGCAAGCGGGAGCGAAAGCCGGGTGGCGCAAGGGACGAAAGCGGCTGATCGGCCATTGGCCCTCTACCCAAGCGTCCCAAACCGGGAAAGCCTTCAAGCTGGGCAAAAAACCTGCCGTAGAACTTTAAATCTGCATTGACGGCTTCCCCTGGCTATGATAAACTTTGTTACCTGGACGCCGCCTCTGGGGGTCCTATCATGGAGTCTGAGGGGGAAAGTGCTATAAGCGTCGAGTATCGCATTAATCAACAGATCCGCGTCCGTGAGGTTCGTCTGATTACCGAGACGAACGAAAATATTGGCGTGGTTTCCATTCAAGAGGCGTTGGCGCGGGCTGCGCAGGCCGGGCTGGACCTGGTGGAAGTGGCGCCCAATTCTGATCCGCCTGTCTGTAAGATTATGGACTTTGGCAAGTTCCTTTACGCCAAGGCGAAAAAGGAACGCGAAGCCCGCAAGCAGCAAAAAGTAATTGAAGTCAAGGAAATCCGCCTCCGTCCCAAAACGTCTGGCCATCACCTATCCTTCAAGGTGCGCAGTGCGCGCCGCTGGATCGAGGAAGGCATGAAGGTCAAGGTGCGCGTGGCGTTCAAGGCGCGAGAAATCTCCTACCCGGAGATTGGGCGCGATTTGTTGGATCAAGTCGCTCAGGCGTTGGCCGACGTGGCGGTGGTGGAGCAGGCGCCAAACATGGAAGGCTCCACCATGCTCATGGTGCTGGCGCCCGTCGTCACTAAAGGCAAGAAATAGCTATGGCGAAGAAGACCAAGAAGTACAAGCTCAAGACCTACAAAGCTGCCGCCAAGCGGTTCCGCATCACCGGCTCCGGCAAGCTGCTGCGCACCAAAGGCGGCAAGAGCCACCTGCGCCGCCGCACGCCCAAGCGCACCAAGCAGCAGTTCACCCAGATGCTGGAAGTCAAAGGGGCGGGGCTGCGGAAGCGCGTCTTGCGTCTGGCGCCGTACCTCAAGCGTTACAAAGCCAACCCGCCGAGCTAGCTACTGCCCGTGCGGACGTGAGGCTCAAGCGCCCTGTCGTGGGGACGCCTCGTGGATCGTCATTCAGCCCGGAGTGCACTCCGGGCCGTTGTTGTAGGAGTAAGATAGCGTGGCTCGTGTAAAGACCGGCGTCGTGCGACGCCAGGGACATAAAAAAGTTCTCAAGCTCACCAAGGGCCAGTGGGGTACGCGGCATCGTCTGTTCCGGCGGGCCAATGAGGCGATGTTGAAGAGCCTCTGGTATGCCTACCGCGACCGTCGGCAGCGCCGGCGCGACCTGCGCCGCCTGTGGATCGTGCGCATCAACGCCGCAGCGCGCGCTAATGGACTGAGCTACAGCCGCCTGATGTACGGCCTCAAGGCGGCCAGTGTCGAGCTGGACCGCAAAGTATTGGCCGACATCGCCGTGCGCGATCCCCAGACGTTCGCCGCCGTCGTCAGGGTCGCACAGGGCTGATTCGCACGCTTGGTGCCTGATCAGATACGCAGAACGGGACTCCGCGAGTCCCGTTTTTGCGTTGTCGCATTGACCGCCCTGCCTGTTCCACGCAATTCAAACTGCTTTCTCACGGAAAGCGATTGTGTATTGCCGTTACATTGATGTAGAATAGAATAGGCTACTGAAATCAACGATATGTATCCGGCCCGCAGTGGCCTGAAATGCGGTAATCTCTGGTGATGACACCCGAATACCGAAAGCGGACCGCTCACCATGACCGACATCACCAGCCTCCAGAATGAACGGGTCAAGCTGGCCCACGCGCTGCAAACGCAGCCCAAAGCCCGCCGCCGCGAAGGAAAGCTCGTCATTGAGGGGGTGCGCCTGCTTAACGACGCGCTTAACTGCGGCCTGATGCCGGAGTACGTCTTTTACCTGGGCAGCGAGGCGACCCTAGACCGCTCAGCCTACCGGCTGTTTCGCCGTCTGAACGACTTAAACGCGCCGTTTCTGTCTGTGAGCGAAGAGGTGATGGCTCATGTGACCGATTTGGAGACGCCGCCGGGCATCCTGGCCGTGTTGCCGCGTCCAACCCTGCCCGCGCCGGAGTCGCCCAGTCTGACGCTGGTGCTGGACGGCATCAACAATCCGGGGAACCTGGGGAGTGTGCTGCGCACGGCGGCGGCAGCCGGGGCCGACCTGGTGATTCTCACGCCGGGCACCGTGGATCCCTATAACCCCAAAGTGCTGCGCGGCGGCATGGGAGCGCACTTCCGCTTGCCGCTGGTGCAGGCGACCTGGCCGGACATCGCCGCACGCTATGGACACCTGAATACCTACCTGGCCGATGCAGGCGGCGAGACGCCTTACTATGCCGTCGATTGGTTGCGCCCGTCCATGATCATTATCGGCGGCGAGGCGCACGGGGCCGGCGCCAACGCCCGCCAGCTTGCCGGGCGAACGATCACGATCCCGATGGCCGCCCAGACCGAGTCGCTCAACGCGGCGGTGGCGGCGGGCATTATCCTATACGAAGTGCAGCGCCAGCGTCATTTGTCTGCCCAGGAAGGGGCACGTCCATGAAAATCCGCGCCATCACGTTCTTTACCGATCTGCCGCTTGACGAGCCGGAAATTCCCCTGGCGCGCACAGCGACATTTCTTCACGCGGCGGCTCCTGCCTTTGAGGAGGCAGGGTTCGCGGTGCAAACGTGCCGTGTCGCCAGCCAGCCGTTCCCGCGTATCCTGGCCCCGATTGGTCCGGGACTGGCAGTGGCTTATGCTCAGCGGGTCGAGGAGTTGATCAAAAGCTACGGCATTGACTACCTGTCTTTAGGGCCGGTGGACGTGGACGACGATCCCGATTTCGTGGACGCGATCCCGTCGATCATCGGCACGACCGAGACGGTGTTCTGCGCCATTGCCATCGCCGATCCCGTGCGCGGCATCGACCTGCCGTTGCTGTGGCAGGCAGTCGATGTGATCCAGCAGGTCAGCGGGCTGAGCGCCGATGGCCTGGAAAACCTGTACCTGGCGATGCTGGCGAACTGTCCGCCGGGTTCGCCGTTCTTTCCGGCGGCTTACCACCGGGCAGGCGATCCGCCGTCGTTTGCCCTGGCGATTCAGGCGGCTGACCTGGCGATTCAGGCTTTTGCATGTGCCGAAAGTGCCGCCGACGCGCAGCGCCACCTGACGGAGGCGATCACCCAGGCAGCGACAGAGCTGGGACGGATTGCCGCCGGCTTGGCGGCGGAATTTGAGATCGGCTTCGGCGGGCTGGATTTTTCGCTCGCGCCGTTTCCCGACGAGGCCACCAGCCTGGGCGGGGCTATGGAGCGTCTGGGCATTTCGCTGGGCGGGGGTGGGGCGGCAGCAGCAGCAGCGTTGATCATGAGCGCACTGGACGGAGCAGAGTTCCAGCGGACGGGCTTCAGCGGCCTGATGTTGCCTGTGATGGAAGACAGCGTCCTGGCGGCGCGGACGGCAGCGGGGGAACTGAGCGTGACGGATCTGCTGCTCTACAGCGCCCTGTGCGGCACGGGCCTGGATACAATCCCACTGCCAGGCGATACCCCAGCGGCGGCGCTGGTGGGGATGTTGTTGGATGTGGCGGCGCTGGCCCTGCGGCTGAACAAACCACTCACGGCCCGGCTGATGCCTCTGCCGGGCAAAAAAGCGGGCGACTCGACCGATCTGGAACATTTCCCTTACTTCGCACCGGGGCGGGTGATGTCGTTCACACGCGGCGTGACGCCCGGCGGCCTGATGGCTGGCGATGGCGTGTTGCAAATCCGGGCGCGGTAGGCAGTAGGGGGATATGTTTTTTCACACCTGCCTGCTTGCGGCGGCGCCCTTTTGATTGTATCTTGAATTAAGGAACTATTTTGCCGTCGTTTGACTTTTAAGCGAAGTGCGGTGGTGGTCGGACGGGAACGCCATGCAAACGATCGCACAATTTGCCAAATCGCTGATCCATGTTGCGTATGACTATGCCGACACGCTCCAGCAGCGCCGCGCGCAGAGCCTGCTTGTCATGACCTTGGGACTGGCGATTGGCGTCACGGTGGGGACGCTGCTGCTGGCAGGAGGGCGCGTGGTCAGGCCGCTTCTATATCTCGGCAGTATTCCGCTGGGAAGCAGCCGGATCGCCTATATCCTGATCTGCGTGCTGTGCTACCTGTGTTTTGTTTGGGAAAGGCGTCTGCTCCGACGTGGGCGAATGGTGGCGGCCTGTTATGTCTACGTCGGGTTGCTATATCTCGTCGCTTTGCTGGCTTATGTGCCTACCGAGCTTGGGGGGGCGTTGATTGCGGCATTTACCATGCCGATTGTCGCTGCGGGGGTGCTGCTGGAGCGCCGTCAGCTCAGGATCGTTGCGGCGCTGGTGACGAGCACGCTAGTCGCCATTCTTGTGCTTGAGCAGCTGGGCGCTCTGGCCTGGGCCAAGTCCGGCTTTGCCACGCCGGCTTTCATGGCGATTGGCTATAACGTGATCATTCTGGCGGTGAATACCCTGATGCTGGGCGTGTTTGCCGGCGAACAGCGCATTCAGTTGGATCAAAAAACAGCCCTGACGCGCGATTTACAGGCGGCAATGCTCGAAGCTACCGCCGCCCAGCGGGCCTACCGGCTGCTCGGCGAAACTGGCCAGGTGATGATCCACGCGGCGGACGATGCCGAACTGTTGAACAATGTCTGTCTGAGGGCGGTCGAGATCGGGGGCTATCGTCTGGTTTGGGCCGGGCTGGCGGAGGGCGGGACGATCCGGGGCGTGGCGCAGGTGGCAGGTTCCACCGACTCGGTGAGTATTGCCTTCGACCCCATGACTTCGCAGCACCGTAGCGCCGTGATCCGCACCGTGCAGTCGGGGGCGCCGTTTACCGCTCAACACCTCCTGACCGATGCGCGTTATCAATTGTGGCAGCGCGAGGCGGCGGTGCAGGGCTATGCTGCGTTCGCCGTCTTGCCGTTGCGCACCGACGATGACGTGCTCGGCGTGCTATGCTTCTATGCCCAGGAGCCGGATGCCTTTCAGTCAGCCGAAATCAACCTGTTGGAAAAGCTGAGTGGCAGCCTGGCTTTTACCCTGCTCTCATTACGCGAACGGCGCGCGCATGAGCAAGCCGAGGCCGAACGCGCCCGGTTGCAGCAGCAGATGATCGAAGCGCAGCAGCAGGCGCTGTTGGAACTATCCACACCGGTGATCCCGGTAGCAGAGGGGGTCATCGTCATGCCGCTGATCGGCAGCATTGATGCGGCGCGCGCCCGCGACGTGATGCGGGCGCTGTTGAGCAGCATCAGCCACTATCGGGCAAAGGTGGTCATTCTGGATGTGACTGGCGTGCCGGTGATTGACAGCGGCGTGGCGGAACATCTGAACAAGTCGATTGAGGCTGTGCGGCTCAAGGGCGCGCAGACCATCATCACCGGCATTTCTGACGCAGTGGCCGAGACGATCATCGACCTGGGCATCGACTGGACCGGCGTCATGACGCTGCGCGACCTGCAATCTGGCCTTGCTGCCGCGATGGCGCGGTTGAACGCCTCGCCAGGGCGCACACTGCGGAATTAGCCGCTCATGCAGTACCGCGTCTGGACTACGGCAACTTGCAGGCCGGGTGACGATCCCCTTTACAGGGCCGCCGGACCCGCTTATACTCTAACATAACGACGGGGGAACAAACTCATGTGTACCAGGATTCACGCTCACCATCACGTCCGACGATTATCCTGACCCACCGTTGCGCCGTGTGAAATCAAAGCGCAGACGCGGGTCTGCGCTTTTTATTTGCCGGTTTTCAGTGCCCTCATTCCCTTGTCTACCAGGGCGAAGGGGAATTCGCAAAGAAGGAGAACCTACTATGCCGCCCATTGTTCCGCGCCTGCCCAAAGGGATGCGCGACTTTTTGCCCGATGACCTGCTCAAGCGGCAGTACGTCTTCGACACGGTGATTGACGTGTTCGAGACGTTTGGCTTCGAGCCGTTGCAAACGCCCGCGCTCGAACTCACCCAGACCTTGCATGGCAACCTGGGGGAAGAGGCGGAAAAGCAAATTTACTATGCGCAGCACCCCCAGGGCAAGGAAGAACTGGCCTTGCGCTATGACCTGACCGTGCCGCTGGCGCGCGTCGTGGCGCAGTACGAAGGCAGGGTTGCGATGCCCTTTCGACGCTACCATATCGCTCCTGTGTGGCGTTCGGAACGGCCTCAGCGCGGGCGCTACCGCGAGTTCTATCAGTGCGATGCGGACATCGTCGGTGTGAAGGGCATGATCGCCGATGCGGAGATTATCAGTCTGGCGGCAACGGCGCTCAAGCGGCTGGGCTTCCGCGAGTTCCTGGTGCAGATCAACAACCGCAAGATTTTAAATGGGATCGGGATATATGCGGGCGTGCCGGAGGAGTTGCTCGGCGGGCTGTACCGCAGCATCGACAAGCTGGACAAGATCGGCCTCGACGGCGTGCGCGATGAGCTGGCTGCCAACCGGATTCCCGCTGCCGTGATTGACCGGATGATGCGGCTGTTGCAGGTACGCCGGGGCGGCCCGGAAGTGCTCGGCCATCTGCGCGAAACGCTGAATGGCATCGCCGTTGCCCAGGAAGGCATCGCCGAACTGGAAGAACTGGTTGAGCATCTGGAAGCATTTGGTGTGCCGCGCGCGAACTATGCCATCGATTTCGCGCTGGTGCGCGGGCTGGGTTACTATACCGGGCCGGTGTTCGAGACGGTCATCACCGAGCCGAACCTGGGCAGCATCACGGGCGGCGGGCGCTACGATAACCTGGTGGGCATCTTCCGCAAGGAGAGCCTGCCCGTCACCGGCACGTCGCTGGGCATCGAGCGCATCATTGACCTGATGGACGAACTGGGCCTTTACCCGCCGGGCCTGGGCCGCACGGTGGTGCAGGCGCTCGTCACGGTCTTTGGCGACGACACGCGGGCGGCGGCGGCAGGCTTCGCGGCGTGGCTGCGTGAGGCGGGCGTACGCACCGAGCTTTACATGGAGTCGCGTAGTGTGGGCAAACAGACTGCCTACGCCGATAAGAAAGGCATCCCGGTGGTGGCTTACCTCGGCCCGGACGAGATCGCGGCAGGCACAGTCACGCTCAAGCGGCTGCGCGACGGCGAGACGCGCGCCGTGCCGCAGGCCGAGGCGGCGGCGGCGATCCGGGAGCTGGTGGGATAGGGAATTAACCCGCCGAGAGGCGTAGCGGCGTGACGGCGGTGTGATGCCCGGCGATGCTGGCCTCGACGATGTAAAGCCCCAGTTTGGTAAAGCGCGCCTCGACATGCAGCATAAAGTCCAGGTTCTTCCCTTCCTCCACGCTGAACGGGCGGGAGGGGAGAACCTGTTCTGTTTTCTCCGGCTCGGCAGCGTGGAACAGGCGCAGGGTGAGATCGTACTGGCCTGGCGGGGCCATAATCTGTGCGAACACGGTTAGCGCAAGGTCGGTGGGAAGCTGCTGCACGGTCACGTGGCTGAACGGCTGAATGAACCAGCCGCCCGTGTTCTGATCCTGCGTGATCGAGGCGCATAGCAGCAGGGCGTAAATCTGTGGGCTTAACTGAAAGGGCATCGCAAGGGTCTCCAGGAGAGAGGATTAGAATGGGCACAGGTCTTCCAGGCTGTACGGGCCGATAGAAGGGCCAAAGTAGGTCCGATCGCCCAGGTACTCCCAGGTATGCGACCAGACGGCGGCAGCCTCCCTGACGGATTGGCAGGCCGCCGATAGCGGGTCGCCGGGGATTGTGGGGTTGTAAAACGCCTCCAGGAAGATTCTCGCCAGTTCGGTGTAATAGGTGTAGGGCTTTTCGGCATCCCAGGCGGCCTGCTGGCGCATGGCATTCAGCATATCCTGATCTTGTCCGTCGCGCGCGGCAGCGTGAGCCAGCACCAGTCGATAGCGGGTGTAGTTGTTCAGCCGGTTTTCTTCGTCGGCGACGTTCTTTTCGTCCCGCACAATGCCGCCCCAGGCGGGCAGCGTCCGGTCGTCGTCGAGGATGCGTTGGTACAGGTCTATAGCCGCCTCGATGTCGCCGACGCGCAGATACCGGTCAGCCTCGCGCAACAGTTGGATGCGATAGAGCGGTTCGCTGGTCGGCGTTCCGGCGGGCGCAGCAGTCGGCGTAGGGACGTAATCGACGGTGCTCTGGGTGAATTCAGTACCGCGCCAGGTCCAGGTGTAAATGGCAGGGCGTTGGGGGCCGGCCCGACGATTGGGGATGGAGCCTTCGTCAATGATAAACTCGCGCAGGCCGCTGCCGATGACGCGCGTTCGGAAGCCGGCGTTTGGAAATCCCTGCCCGCTTTCGTCAGTATAACGGTACAGCGATTCAAATTGCTCATTCAGTACCCGGAAATTCCCCGCAGCGGCATTCCAGGTGATGATGTATGGCACGCGGAAGCAGGCCAGCGTCGTGCAGTGTTCGGTATAGAAGGCGATCTCGGCCTGTCGGTCGCCGTTCATATCGCTGATGCAGTCGGTGTCTTCAGGGGCGATGCAGATCAGACGCGGCATACTGGTTGGGGCGGTCGGGGCGGTGGCGATGCCGTACAACACGCTATAGCGCCAGCTGCCCCCGGCAGATTCCTGGCAGCCGAACACCAGGAGCTGCCCCGGCGGCTGCGCCGTCGTTGACGTGCGGGGATAGTGGAACGCCACCACGACATCTTTGTAGTTATTGCCGTTCAGGTCGTCATCGGCGCTGACGGTGTCGGGGGCGTAGGGATCATCGGAATCGCTGTCGATCAGTCCCCAGCTGCGCAGGATGCGTTCCAGTTCGTCGGGCGAGCCGCCATCCGAGAGATAGTCTGCGATGAGTTCCTGGTAGACCGTGTATGGCTGGCTGCTGTCCGGGCGAACCGGGTCGGGGATGGTGACGAATTCTCTGCAGAAGTCCGGCGTGGGTGTGGGAACTGGCGTCGGGGTGGTTGCGATGTGGCAGGCCACGCCGACCGCCAGCAGCACCAGCGCCGTCCAGATCAGGTTGAACGTCGATCTGTGCATTGCGCTCTCCCGTGTAGCTGTCTTGCGCGGGTCAAAAGACCTTATCCCGAATGCTCGGCGGTTGGCTGGGACCTGTCAGGTGAACTGTCAGAAAGCGCAGTGTTCGTTCCCAGGCATCTTCTGCGATTGCCGGGAGATATTCCGGGCGGGCTTCGTCGAAGAAATCGCCCCCGGCCCCCGAATAGATCACCAGTTCACGCGCGCCCGCGCCCGTCTCAAAGGCTGCCCGGATGTCCGCCAGTTGCTCCGCCGGGATGCCGCCGGGGCTGTCGCCGTAAAAGGCCAGAATGGCCGTCGGATCGGTCGGCAGCAGCAAGCGGTCGTCTGCAATAGCCGGGTTGAAAAGGACGGCGGCTTTGACCTCTTCGCGGTGGAGGGCCAGGTGCAGCGCCAGCGTGGCGCCCATGTTGAAGCCGACGGTCGCCAGGTCACCGTTGCAGCGGTGATGTGTCTGGATCGCGGTGAGCGCGGCAGACACGTAAGCCAGGCCGGTTTCGCCGAGCGCGGTCGCGTAGTGATTGGCCTCATCGACCGTGCCCGGCAGGCGGCGGTTGAACAGGTCCGGCGCGACGACGTAATAGCCGGCAGCCGCTAGCCGTTGTGCCAGCCGTCGGACGCGCGGCGTCAACCCCCAGCGGTCATGGATCAGCGCGATGCCGGAGAACTGCCCCCCGACATCGGGATGCGCCCAGAAAGCGGGCAGCAGGTGCCCCTCGGCTACGATCTGTACATAGCTGCTGGTGATGTGGTACTCCACCCGGTCGCCAGACATGGCAGCCCCTTTCCAGGTAGGGTTGCTGCGACGCTGTTGCTATGGGGATTATACCAACACTTAAGACGTCTGTGCCTGTGAGATGGCCTTTTTCGGGGACAGAGGAACCCAATCGATGATCTGGCGGCGCTCGAAGCGACAGAGGTGGGTGAACCCAGCGGCGTGGGCGACCTGGACCGCTGTGGTCAGCCCTGCGCTCAGGTGATCTGGCTGGTGGGCGTCGGTGCCGATGACCAGGTGTTCGCCGCCCATCTCCCGATACCAGCGCAATGCCTCGACCGCGGGAAGGGGCCGTCCGACGGCGCTGCGCAGGCCGGAGGTGTTGATCTCCGGCGCGATTCCGTTAGCGATACACGCCTCCCACACCGGACGGACCAGCGATTCCCAGGCCGTGATGTCGAACGGCCCGTAGAACGGCACACAGTAGCGTGCGGGGATGTCTAGGTGGCCCAAAATGTCGAAGCCGCCTGCCTGGGCCAGGTCGGCCAGTTCGCGGAAGTAAAGCCGCATTGCCTCGGCGGGCGTGCGGCGCGTGTAGAATTCCGGCTCGTGAACGCCCTCATCACCGATCCAGTGCAGGCTGCCGATCACAAGATCGTAGGGATAGGCGTCCAGGACGGGCTGCACGATCTCATGGTAGCGGTGCATTTCGCCTACTTCCACCCCGGCGCGGATGGTCAGGCCGCGCGGCGCGAACTGCGCCCGGTTCGCCTGCAACGCCGCGAAGTAGTCGTCGGCGCGGTAAAAGCCGCAACCGTCGTCTCTGGGATGTAAATCGAAGTGATCGGTAAAGGCGACCTCAGAGAGACCTTGCCGCAGCGCGGCGGCACACATCTCGGCCATGTCGGCACGACCGTCGATGCTGAGATGCGTGTGTGTGTGGTAGTTCAACGGCGCAGCCGAGGGCAGCGGATCAGACATAGAGCCTTCCTGAAAACCGGCGGTGGACGACCCGCGCATTATACCGCAGGCAACCCATCGCAGCGGTGGAGGGCGTCTGCAAACTCAGGTATAGCGTCGGCTTCCAAGACCTCGTCCGGGCCGATGGGCAGCATCGTCAGGCCGGAAATCACTTTGGGATAGAAGTCCGTGCTCTTTTGCGGCATCCGCTCGCCCTGCGCCGCGACCGCCCGGATGTCCTCGATGCGCGTGGGGCTGAGGAAGAACACGAAGTTGCCCTCGCCTGAATCTACGTCGGTCACGGCCTGCGCTGCGTTGCGGTGGTAGCGGATCAGCGACTTGTCCTCAATGCCCTGCGCCGGCACGCCCGCGATCTGTTCCAGCAGGATTTTGTGCACGATGCTGACGGATAGAGACTTCCAGGCGTGGGAATGCCCGCCGTCGATCAGACTGTCGATCAGGCGCTCGTCGCGTAGAGTCAGGACGTGAAAGCCGACCTGCAGGCCGCCATAAAAGCCGAAGGCGTGACCTTTGGGATGGGCGTTGATCGTGGCGAGGCAGGCCGGCAGGTTGCGGACCGGCAGGATGCTGAAGTACTGCCCGGCGCGGGTCAGGACTTCCGCCGGGCTGACGGCGGTAAAACGACGGATTTCCCGGTGCGTTGGCAGCACGACCAGCCCTGGATCGTCCATGCTGACCAGGGTCGCCCCGATGTAATTGAAGGCGGCGGTTGCCGGGGCATTGGGATAGGCCAGGCGTTGGGCGTTGCGGTAGGTCAGGGCCGTCTCATAGCGGTGATGCCCATCTGCGATAATCAGGTCGCGCAGGGGGGCCATTTCGCGTTGGATGGCTGCAATGGCTTCGGCGTCCCGGAGAATCCACAGCCGTTGTCGAACGTCGTGCTCGAACAGTTCGACTGTATCCACATCCGGCGGGCAGCCCGCGATGGCCTGGCGGATCAGGGTGTTGACCCGGTTCTGCGGGTCAGGATAGAGCATGAAGATTTGCTCCGGGTTGACCTGGAGGGTGTTCAACAGGCGCAGGCGATCTGCTTTAGGGCCGCTGTGAGTGCGTTCGTGTGGCAGGATGATCCCTTCGCTGAAGTCGGCCAGTTCGACGGCGGCAATCAGGCCCATGCGCGCATAAGTTTGCTGGTCAACGGCAAAGCTCTGTTCGTAAGCGTACAGCACGGGCCGATCTTCGCGGACCAGGACTTTGTTCGCCACCCATTGTCGATAAGTGTCTCTGGCGCGGCTGTATACATCTGCACCGTTGCCGTTAGACATCGACGGCAGGCCCACGTCTTCCAGGTGGCCTGACGTGATGCGCACGATGTTGTAGGGGCTGAGTGCGTCGTACTGCTGTTTGAGGTCTTCGCTGATGCGATCATAGGGCTGGCTGACCAGCGCCCCGATGTCTTGAAAACGTTGCAGATTGTAGCGAACCCCACGAAACGGTCGAATGACGGCCATGCCAGACGAGCCTCCTGCTGCCTTTCCGTCGGACGCCGACATGCGATCATGTCAGCGTAAATGATTATAGTCGCGTGCAGCAGCAGAACTGTAGAGTAGCCTGCCCAAAAATGATTGTGCTTGGACGTCAGGTTGTCGGGCACTTCTTGCTTGTTCACCAGCGGTTCTGGCCTTTTTGATCGGCGTTCGGCGTCACGACGCCGGGATGTCCAGCGCGAATTCCCAGGGGCCGACATGCCCGCCGGAGTCCTGCCCCGCCCGCTGCAACCGTTCGACCCTTAACGTCCAACGCGCAGCGTGGAGGTCGTAGGGGGCCGGAAAATCCAGCATCATGCAGCGGCTTCCCCCGACGGTTTCGGCGGTCGGCGCAATGCCCAGGCTGCTCAGTGCTTCTACACGGGTTTCGCCCATGTCCAGGACGGCCATCGGCAGCCAGGCGGGTTCATTGTCCGGCGGCGTGAAGCACAGGCGTGTTCTGGTCATCGACGGGGTGATGGAGACCCGTTCCAGCGTCATGGGCAGCCCATTTGCCTCGACGACCGTTCCCGGCGTCAGAACGACCGCCGGGATGAACGGCAACGTGAAGTCAAAGATAAAAGGGCCGATGGGTTCGCCGTTCGGCGCTACCGTCGCGCCGCCGATATTTCCGGCGTCGTCCGGCGTCGCGGTCGTCGGCGGGATGGCACTCAAGATGACCGTCACTTCGAGCCGCAGGTCCAGGCTCTGTGGGTTATTTTCGATGATCGTGGCGTCGAAGTTGAATGTGCCCGACATGGACCACTGGTAGATGAAACTGATGGTGGGTTCGCTGCCGTCGTCGCTGCGCCCGCCGCCACCACCGCCACCGCCGCCTCCTCCGCCGAACGTCACCGGGAACTCGCGGCCCTGGCGGTCGCGTAGGTGGATGGCGTCGATACTCAGCGACGGCATGTAAGGCGCGGCGCTTTGTCCGCTCGCCCCGAAGTCCACCGTGATGCGGTGTGCGTCTGCATAGGCCCAGTTCAGCGTAAAGGTGAGGCCGTTGCGGGTTTCGCTGAGGCCGAGCGGAGTCACGAGCTGGTTTTCCTGAGCCTGTTCCAGGCCGGGATCGAAGCTGTTGAACTGGTGAAAGGCGTATGCGCCTGCGCCAAGCAGCAGCGAGGCTACCAGTAAGGCCGCCGCCCAACTGAACCGCCGCACTCCCGTGAACCGTCGTCGGGGCTGCGGGGTTTCGATCCGCACCTTGAGGCGAGGCCACAGATCGGGTTGGGGAGATGTCCGCTTTTCGGCGATATGTTGCAACACCTGCCGGGCCAGTTTCTTGTTCATCGTTCCCCCCAGCGACTTTCTGGCGCGGCGTCCCCCGACCAACGGTGCAGCAGCATCCGCAACTGTTTGCGCGCGGCGTGCAGCCGCCACCGCACCGTGCTGGGCGCGCAGTCCAATTGATCGGAGATTTCCTCGTCGCTCAGATCGAAGTAGTAGCGCAAGACGACTGCCGCGCGCTGCTCCGGGGAGAGGCGGGACAATGCCTGTTCGACAGCCTGCTCGATTTCGTCCATCTCGACCGCGTGGTCCGGGTCAGGGCCGGGGTTGGGGAACAGGTCGGTGAAGGCAGCGTAAGCGTCGTCCGTGTCGAAGGTGTCTAGCGAAAGATCGCGCTGGTTACGCCGGGCCGCGCGTACAGCAGCGTTCACGACGCTGCGCATGAACCAGGGCGCGAACGGGCGGTTCAGGTCAAGGTGATCGATGGATTTGTAAACTTGCAGAAAAACATCCTGCGCCACGTCCTCAGCCAGCGCCGCGTCCCAGGTGATGAGGTAGGCCGCGTGGATGGCCCGCGCCTGGTACAGCCTGACGAGCGCCGCCAGCCCGCCGATGTCGCCGCGCTTGAGGCGGCGAATCGCCTGTTTTTCGTCCAACGGCCCCGCCGGTCCCGGTCAGGTGGATTATCCTGTGATCTTTAGTCTGGCGGGCGTTAAAATGTTTGAAGTTCGACCGAATGTATGCGCAACAAGCGCGCCGATCCAGTGGGGTAGATCGGCGCGCGAACGACTCAAATGCACAAGGCTGCTTTAAATGTGAATCGGCTGGCCTTCCAGGCCGTGCGCGGCCTCCATGATCGCCTCTGAGAGGGTAGGGTGGATGTGGACGTTGCGCGCGATCTCGTGGGGAGTCAGCTCTGCGAAGTGTGCCAGGGTCAGCTCCGGCAGCAGTTCAGAGACATCCGGCCCGATCAGATGGCCGCCGAGGAGTTCCCCATACTTCTTGTCGCTGATCAGCTTGACGAACCCGCCGCTTTCGCCCAGGCCCAGCGCCTTGCCGCTGGCCTGCCAGGGGAACTTGCTCACGTTGATGTCATAGCCCGCCGCGCGCGCCTCGGCCTCGGTGTAGCCGAAGGAGGCGATCTGCGGTTGGCAGAAGATGGCGCGCGGCATCATGCGATAGTCGAGCGTAAGCGTTTCCACCCCGGCGATGCTCTCGGCGGCAACCAGGCCCATCGCGCTACCCACATGGGCCAGCATCATCTTGGCCGTCACGTCGCCGATGGCATAGATACCGGGGACGTTCGTCTGCATGTGCGCGTCGATCTCGATGGCGCCTGTCTTTTCGTTGAGCTTGACGCCGGTCTTTTCCAGGCCGTAGCCTTCGGTGCGCGGCTTGAAGCTGGTGGCCTGCATGGCCTGCTCGGCCTCTAGAACGACCTGCTTTCCGTCGGCGGTGGCGATCACGCGGGCGCGTTCCTCCGACTCCTCCATGCCGTCCACGCGCGTCGCGGTCAGCACCTTGATGCCCATCTTTTTGAACTGTTTTTCCAGTTCGGCGGAGACTTCTTCGTCTTCCAGCGGCGCCAGGCGTGGCATGTATTCGACCAGTGTCACCTCGACGCCGTAATTGTGCATGACGTAGGCGAATTCCAGGCCGAGTGCGCCCGCCCCAACGATGATGATGCTTCGGGGCAGTGTGTCGCTGAGAATGGCTTCCAGATAGGTGATGATGCGCTTGCCGACCTGTGTGCCGGGCAGCAGGCGCGGACTGGCGCCGGTGGCGATGATGATGTTTTTAGCCTTGAGCGTTTCCTGGCCGCCGCCGTTGAGGGCGACTTCAAGGGTGTGCGAATCGGCGAATGTGCCCCAACCATCATAGGTGTCGATCTTGTTTTTCTTCATCAAGAAGCGGACGCCCTTCACCAGCCGGTCGGAAACCTGACGGCTGCGTTTGAAGGCGGCAGCGTAATCCAGTTGCAGGTTATCGAAGCTGAAACCGAAATCTTTGGCCCGGTGCTGAACGATGTGAGCTAGTTCGGCGTTGCGCAGCAGGGCTTTGGTGGGGATACAGCCCACATTCAGGCACACACCGCCCCACCACTGTTTTTCCACCACCGCTGTTGTGAAGCCCAATTGCGCGGCGCGGATGGCAGCCACGTAGCCGCCCGGCCCCGCGCCGAGGACGACAACATCATATTCTTTAGCCATGCGTGTTCTCCGTCACTGGTCGTTGCATGTTTAAAACTGCCCCAGAGTCTAGCGCAGCAACCGGGGGATGTAAAAAGCTCGCAGGCCGGCTGCCCAACCTGCGAGCCATGCACCGCTGCGCGGGCGTTTTGTTTGCGGGCGCACGGTTATCCTTCGTCGATCTGCGCCGGGGTGGATTCTCCGGCGGGTGCGCCGGCCTGAATCCACGCGCGCAGCAGGTCCATCTGGTCGTCTGTCAGCCGGGCGAAGTGCCCCTGGCCCAGAATCTCGACGATCCGGCTGCGCTCCGGCGCCTCCGGCACGATCACGGGGCCGCTGGTGCTGCCGGCCATCAGGGCGTCATAAGTGGTTATGTTGAGGCCCCGGCTGGCCGTCGTGGGGCCGTGACACCTGCCGCAAGCGTCTTGTAGGATCGGCTGAAGCGTCTGATAGGTGAGGGCGGGTGGCGGCGCTGCTTCGCCGACAGGCGCACCTGCTGCGATCCACTGGCGTAGCGTGTCCAGTTCTTCGTCGCTGAAGCGCGCGAAGTGTCCCTCGGAGAGCACCTGGACGATCCGGCTTTCGTCCGGCGATCCGGCCACGATCACGGGGCCGCTTGAGCTGCCCGCCATCAGGCTATCGTAATCGGTCACACGCAGCCCGCGCGTTGGGTTGTCGCCGTGACAGCCACCGCAACGGCTTTCAAACAACGGTTGGAGCGTCTGGTAGGTGAGAGCCTGTCCGGTAGTTTCGGCGGGCGGCGCAGCGGGTCCCTCTTCTGGCATAGTGGCCTCTTCGGCGGGCGGTGCTTCCTGCAGGCCGAGTTGAATCGCCAGCGTGGGCGCGTCGAAGCCGCCGAAGCGCCAATCTACCCCATGGCACATGCTGTTGGAACAAAAGCTGCTGTCGTCTGTGCCGCCGGGATTGTTCACCGTGTGACAGTTGGCGCAGGTCTGGTCGAATTCGTTATGGTGGCGGCTGATCCAGGTCGAGTCCAGATGCGACTCAGGCTCGATGCCGGTTGCCAGCAGCAGCGTCGGCTCAATATCGCCCGGACGCACGACGACCGGGATGGAGTGACAGAGATTGCATTCCAGCCGGACGGCTTCCCCTTCGGCGCTGAAGTGCTGGCCATCGTGGCAGCGGAAGCAGCCGGGCCAATCGCGGTGCCCGACGTTGTTGGGGTGGGTCTGCCAGTCTAACTCTTGCGCCGGGTAGGTGTTTTGCGCGTAAGTTTCCCGAAGGGCAGTGATGGCATCGCCGACCTGTCCCTCATTTTCGGCGTAGAACGTGGGGAACTGGATGCGGTAGTAGGCTTCCAGTTCGGCAAACAGCGGTTCGGGGTCTTCGACTGAGGCATTGGCGCGCGTCAGCAGGTCTACGGCGCGTGCACGGATGAACGGGATGTCGGTCGAAATCTGCCCACGCAGCAGCAGCGAGTCGACTAAGTTGCGAGGGTTGTCCAGCAGATGTGAGATGCGGTTGTGGCAGGTGATGCAATCCATCGTCTGGAGGGTGTACTGATCCAGGTTTTGAGTGTCTATTGTCGCGTTCTCGGCGACGTATTCAATGGTCTGGCCGTCTGCCGTGTTGACGCGAATCCAGGGAATGTCCTGTTGCAGGGTGTCAGTGGCGATGAACTCGATAGCGTTTTCCACGTGCCAGTGAATACCGCGTCCTAGTCCTTCGCGCTGGCTGCCGCCACCGGTGTGCATCAGCAGATAAACGTCGTAGCGTTCGTTGCGTTCACTCTCGGAAAAATGATTCAGCACGCGCAGGCTGTCATCGGAGAACTTCTCCGGAAAATGGCATAGTTCGCAGGTTTCGCGCGCCGGGCGCATGGAACTGACCATGATGGGATATTCGTAGTGGCCGGTGATGGTGTCGAACAGCAGGCGCATATGGCTGGTCTTGCGCACGAATTGCTCGATCAGTAGCCCTCGCCCGATGTGGCAGTCTACACACAGCACGCGCGCATGGGGCGACACGCGGTAGGTGTTGTATTCTGGCGGCATGGTGTGGCAGGTGGAACCGCAAAAGTCCGGCGAGTTGCTGTATTCCCAGACGGGTGGGATGATCAGCAGCAGGGCGATAAATCCCACGACCACACCGCCAAAAAGGAGCGCCCGGCGGCGCGGACTCTGAGGCAGACGGAACATCTTACGGAGGCGGTTCATCGGCTTATCTCCCGGCTCACCGACGCAGCCGCCGCGCCAAATGCCCGGCGGTTGTTGTGTGTAAACATCGTCTACCTGACTGATGCAGGAACAGAACACCCGCAGACATGGTGGCCTGCGGGTGTATCTGATCCAGAGGCCGGGCTGACGCCCGGTCTCCTGAATGCTATTCCCTGGGCGGGATGATGGTCGCGCCCGGAACAGGCTCGCCGGTCAGTCGCTCATAGCTGAGTTGCAGCAGCGACACGACGTAGCGCAGGTTGTGGATCGCCGACGATTCGACATCCGCCGTGAACTTGAAGTTGTAGACGGCGCCCTTCAGGTCCACACTGGGATTTTCCGGCAGTTGGAAGTAGGGATAGTGATCGAGCACGACCACGCCCTGGGCTTCGAGCGCGCTCTGGAGTACCGCGCGCAACCCGGCCACCTCGTCCTGGTTGGACTCGATGGCGCCGTCGCCGTCGTAGTCACGGCGGGCCTCGAAGGCAAAGCTCTCGGCGGCGTCGTGGCACTGCTGGCAGACGGCGACGTTTTCGGTCCCGTCTACCGGGCTGATCATGGCGAAGGTATGCTCGCCGACCGTCTCATGGCCGGGCAGCGGGTTTCCGTTGGCGTCCATACCGGGTGTTGGGGCCATGTGGCAGCCGATGCAGCTGTCTTCGACGACACGCCCGTGTGTACTGGTGGGCAGGGTCATTCCCCAGGTGTAGCCGCCGGTGGCGTTCATCAGTTCCGCCGCCGTCGAGTAGTGCGGCGTGCGGAGCGTTTCGCCTTCGACGGCAGCCACCGGTGCGGTGCGGGCGTTGTGGCAGCTCATACAGGTGGCCGCCGGCCCGGCGCCCGCGACTTCGATGCCGCCCGGCAGCAGCACGGAGTCAAACGTGCGGAGCTGGTTGGGGTTGGCGGCGTTGTGCGGGTCGTGGCAGACGGCGCAGGTGATAACCTGGTAGTTCGTCCGCGATTCTTCCGGCGGGATGCCCTGCGTGAAGTCGATGTACCCGGCGCCGCTGTGGCAGCGCACGCAGTCGGTCTCTTCCGGCCCGATGGGATAGGTGAAGGCGCGGGCGTTCGCGGCGGCGTGTGCGCTGAGTTCCCATTGCTGCGGGAAGGTGTGGTACGGCTCTTCGGCGTGGCACTGGGCGCACGTGCCGTAGGCCAGCCCGCGGCCAATTGGCCCGGCCTGGCTGACGGCGCTTTCTTCTTCGTCATCCCCGCCTGCCGCTGCCGTCTGGTGAGCACCGCCCGGACCGTGACAGCTTTCGCACTGGATGTTCGCCAGGGCCGCAACCTGCGGGAACTCCGCCACCATCGCGTCCCAGTTGCCCGGTTGCAACACTTCTGGGAAGGTCCAGCCCGCTTCGGCGGCCACGTCGTCGAAGCCGCCGTTGACGGCTTCAGGCCGGTTATTGAACCCGGTGGTGTGGCACGTGATGCACTCGGCGCTGTAGTGATTGCTTACCAGGCCGTCGATGGCGCGCGTGAACATGGTCGCGTGGCCAGTGGCAGCCCAGGCGGCTGCCGTTTCTTCGTGGCAGCTTGAGCACTGGGGCGCTTCTGCTTCACCCGCGATGCCGCCCACGCCGACGTAGGTGGTGGCCGTGACGACCCACTCGGTTGTGGCAGTGTTCCCGGCCTCGTCCGTGGCGGTCAGGGTCAGCACATACTGCCCTTCCACGTCTGCCAGCCAGTGAGCAACCGTCTCGCCGCCCAGTTCGGCGGCGGAACCTGCCGGCACGGTCAGGTTCCAGGTGAAGGTAAACCCTTCGACGAGCGCCGCCGGCTCCTGGAAGTCCTCGATGTTCTCGACCATCATGTTGGGGTAGATGCCGTAGGGCAGGATGATCGCCTGCACGGGTTGTGTGGCGGGGTCCTGGCCTGCCGGGATCGCGTAGGCTTGTGCCGCGACGTAGGTTCCAATCCCGACGACGTTGGACGCCGTCGTGACAATCGGCATCTGCGGAATTTGCTCCTGGCCTGCCGCCCCCCACGCGGCCAGTGCCAGCAACAGCAACATACCACCGACAGCAAAAAGCGATTTATGCGACATAGGCGCGTCCTCCCAGAACGATGGGGCTATGTCTGTACAGATGACCGATGACCAGTTGACCGGGCATTGACCTCCTTTTCTCTCTGGATATGGGAATTATTCCCATCACACAGGTCCTTTTCTGATTATAAAATGAGAATCCGGTGAGAGGCAAGCGTTTCATCGGGCCAATATCGGTGACATTTGTCCTGCATATGGCCTGACAAACCTCTTGCGGTTGGCAGCAGAGATGACGACAGGATTGTAGGATGTGGGAAAAATTCTCATGCGGCGCGACAGAGTCGCTGCCGCCCAGAGAGGGCTTCACGGCAGTGGGGCAGCCTGGCGCAGGGTGAAATCGACGATCAGGGCATCCTGGGCGGCTTCCACCGCCAGCACGTCGATCTGCTCGCGCGGCCCGTATTCTCCCAGGCCGGTATTCAGGGCTGCGTTGACCATCGGGATTAGCGTTTCGTTGACGGCTTCGAGCGCCGGGCCGGGCGGGGAAATGCCGCCGATGGAAGCACTGGTCACGCTGACGGCGACCTGCCCATTCTGCACTGCCAGTTGCGCGGTGGCATTGACGCGCAGGATCAGGCCGAGCATGTGCAGGTCGGCGGTCAGAGTTGCGCCACCGGGGAGCAGGTCCAGGTGGACGTTGCTGGCGTTGGGTACTTCTGCCAGGAAGGG
Organism: uncultured Anaerolineae bacterium; assembly: GCA_964529715.1. Taxonomy (GTDB): domain Bacteria; phylum Chloroflexota; class Anaerolineae; order Aggregatilineales; family Ch27; genus CAZGXI01. Next base: position 50,454 of record CAZGXI010000023.1, read on the forward strand.
TGTGATCAGCGCATTGACTTCGGCCTCGCTGAAGGTCACGCGCGGCGTGATGCCGCTGCTGTCGAACGGCACGATCAGGTCGCCCAGGGCGTCGGTGTGGGCAGTGGCATAGGCGTCGGCGGTTTGCCGGATGTCGCTCAGGCGCAGGGTGGGGCTGGGCGTCAGAGAAGGTGTGGAAGACGGCGTTTGGAACGGGGGCAGCGTACTGAAAATCGCTGCCGCTGTCGGCGACAGGATGGTCGGCGTGGATGTGGGGAAAAAGGCGGCTAGCAGGGAGGACAAGGAGATCGTGTTGCTCCCTGATCCGAACCCGACGATGGCGCAGATGAGGGCAGCGGCAACCAGCAGCAGAAAGATCAGACCGAGCAGGACAGAGCGTCGCATAAGCACCTCCTTGTATCGCTACTCTGTACGCGCGGTGGGGAAAAGAGTTTTAATTCCGCTGCCCGGCCCGGTGTGTCGCTGAAGAACTACAGGCTATCCGCCACGATCTCGGCGATGTCGCGCACCTTTATCCGGTCCGTCACGCCCTGCGACTGCGCCGCGCTACTCAACATGATCGCGCAGAAGGGACAGGCCGTGCTGACGGTTTTTGCGTTGGTAGCAAGAGCTTCCTCCAGCCGGTTCGTGTTGATCGGCTGCACCTGGTGTGTTTCCATCCACACCTGTGCCCCACCGCCGCCGCAGCAGAAGCCCCGATTGCGGCGGCGCGGCATCTCGACCAGTTCCAGCGTTGGCACGGCGGCCAGGGCAGAACGCGGCCCTTCGTATTCGCCGTTGTAACGGCCCAGGAAGCACGAGTCATGATAGGTGATCAGGTCTTTCTTGCGCTTGCGCGTGGGCTTCGGCTGAATGCGTCCTTCGGCCAGCAGTCTGGCGATGTACTGGCTGTGATGGACGACCGTGTAATGACCGCCGAAATCGGGGTACTCGTTCTTGAAGGTGTGGAAGCAGTGCGGGCACTGGGTGAGGATCAGGTTGAAGGTATAGCGGTTGAAGGTCTCGATCAGCGTTTGTGCGGCTTGCTGGTAAAGCGCCTCGTTGCCACCGCGCCGCGCCCATTCGCAGGTGCAGCGTTCCTCGTCGCCCAACACAGCGAAGTCCACGCCCGCTGCCTGCAAGATTTTCACCATTGCCCGGCTCACGCGTTGCCCGGCAGGATCGTAAGCGCCCGCGCAGCCGACCCAGTAGAGCACGTCCACCTGTTGGCGTTCGGCCAGCAGCGGCACCGTCAGCCCTGCGGCCCAGTGCAGTCGTGTGCCGCGTGGGTTGCCCCAGGGATCGCCTGTGCGTTCGGCTTGGGTCATCGCCCCGGCCAATAAGTTTGGCGGCTGGCCTTCCGTCAGCACGAGATAGCGCCGCAGGTCGATGATGTCGAACATCGGCTCGTTGCCCACCGGACAGATTTCCACACACGCGGCGCAGGCGGTGCAGGCCCACGTCCCCTCCACCGTTAGGGCGGACTCGAACAACGTGATGGGTGACGTGCCGCCATTAGCCAGCAGGTCCATGTGCTGCTTGAGGAAATAGCGTTTGTTCACTTCCAGCGCGGCGGGCGAGAGTTCCGTCCCGGCGGCGTAGGCAGGGCAGGCATCCTGGCAGCGGTTGCACATGATGCAGGCGTAGGCGTCCACGATCTGCGTCTGCGCGAGGTCTTCCAGCTTTGCTGCGCCGAACTGCGCGGCGGCGTCATCCTCCAGGTCCAGCCTGTCCAATGCGCCGGGGGAGCGCCGCTGGGGGCGTGTAAGATAATTGAACGGGGCCATCATCAGGTGGAAATGCTTGGTGCGGGGGAACCAGGGCACAAAGACTAGAATGACCCCCAGCGCCAGCCACCAGGCCAGATGTTCCCCGACGATTAGCAGTTCCGGCTGAACGCCGCTCCACAGCCCGGATACGACACTGGCGAACGGCTGGCCCGTGTTTGCACCATGCTGGGCCAGACGGAGTGTTTCGCCCATAAAGCGCGCGCCGACGTGTGTGAGGATAAACGCACCGACGATGGCCGAGTCCCGACGGATGCCGCCTGCCTTGATCCAGGGATGAAGCAGCACCCGGTCGTTGTAGCGCAGCGCCGGGGCAGATGTGAAGAAGCGCCGTACCAGAAAATAGCTCATGCCGATGATCACGCCGATGCTTAGCACATCCGCCAGCAGACGGTAAAGGTCGCCCAGCGGTCCAGTGCCCAGGAAGGTGTAGCCGGGCAGGAAGCCGTACAGCACATCGCCCACGTTGACCAGACCATAGAACAGAAAGCCCCACACAATGGCGATGTGAAACAGCCCCGTCAGCGGACGGGCACTGAGGGTAGTTCGCTGCGTGAAGGTGATTTCTAGGGCGCGCCACAGGCGGGCGGAGAGCTGTTCCAGGTAAAGCCGCCCTTTGCCGCGCCGGACGATCTCCACGACCTGCTTGAAGGAATGCGCGGTCAGATAAGCGCAGATGACGGCGAGGATCACAAACACCATTTTTTCGGGCAGCGAAAGCATGGCGGTGCGCTCCTTGGTAAAACAGGGAGACGGTTGGGTGTAGGGACTCGAACGATCCGGAGTCTAACACAGGACCAGGGAGGGGAAAACTGTAGCGGCGGAAATCGCCCGCCGCTACAGGGTGTTCAGGTCTACAGGGTCGGCGTCTGGGGGGGCGGGAGCGGGTCGGCGGTGGGTTCGGCCTGCGACACGCCGCCAGGTTCGGCGACCGGTTCGGCTTGCGGAGGGGTGTCGGGGAAGTGCACGGTCTCGTGCTCTTCGTCTTCGGCCAGAGCGGGTTCCTCCTCCATGCCGATGCCATCCAGGGTGCTGAGTAGCACTTCGACCGAGGGGCGAATCTCCGGCGGCTCAACCACATCTTTGCTGCTGAGCGGATCGGATGGGCGGCGTCCGGCGGCGTAGATGAAGAACGCCATCTCGCAGAACTCCGCCGAGCTTTGCAGGTGTAATTTGCTGGCATTGAGGGTAATAAAATCGGCGGCAGTGCGCAGTTCAAAGGCCGTATCCTGGGAGCGCCAGTTATCGCCCAGCTTTTCGATCAAGGCGTCGAGATCGGCAGGACAGTCGCCATGACGGCCATAGCGCACACGGAACCACACACCGTTGCCGGTGCTTTCTGTAACCAGGTGCACGTTCGGCCCCAGCGTGTAGGCAGCGGAATACAGCAGCAGCACGGCCTCCTGCACGGTTTCGCGGTTGGCTTCCAGCGGCAGGTTTTCAGGCGCACGGATGGTGGTGGTCAACTGCAATTGCTGAGATAGCCAGTCCAGCAGGTCCTGCACATAAAAGAAGCGGATGTGCTGGTGAGGCAGCAATTCGCCCAATTTGAAGCGCATCAGCGCGTGCCAGCCGTTGACGAGATTCAACACGCCGAGCACTTCGGTAGAGGCGCGGGCCTGCCAATAAGCGCGCGGGCGTTCGGCGGCGCTGTCCAGTTCTACCAGGCTGATGGCGGCCAGGGCTGCGTTTAGCGGCTCGATGATGCGCCGCATCAGCAGGAATTCAAGCTGGCTAAGGGATTCCCAATCCGGTTCACGGGCCATTGCGGTTTTCAAACCAGGGACTAACCTGGCCCTTTCAAACGATGCGGGACCACCACGTCAGGGGTCCCGTCATCGTTTTGCTGAATGCAGCTAGCCGCGATACAGGTGAAAGGCCCGGCTAGGCGACCTCAATTTCGGCAAGCGGTACGTAAACGTTGATCGGCGTGGCATCCAGCAGGTAGCGGCGGATGTCGCTCAACGCCTGATCGTAGATGTCCAGCAGATCGCGGTCTGGCCCTTTGTAGCGGCGCAGCGTCTGGGCGGCGCATTGGAAACAGCCGCGCATGGCCCGGTAACTGTCGGTTTCGCAGGCCATACAACCGTTCAGCCGAATCATCATCAGGCAGAAAGCGAGCACTTCTTCATGGGACTCAGGCAGAGATAGCACGCGGTCGATCAACGCTCGCCACTCCGGGCCGCGCATCTGACGGAGCTGGGGAGTGACGTAGTGAGGATACATAAGCTCGTTTTTGGTGTACATGACGGCCCATTCCTTTGCGGGGCAGAGCAGTAAATCTGTGTATCGGGCGACTGTGTTAAGTTGTGTCACATCCCGTCGCTTATCATTAGCATAGGGTGGGTCGAGTTGAGCCGATATAGCGCCATAGTACTGTTGAGCGTTAGAGTGTGGTATGCTTTGCCGTCCGTTGCAGCGCGGAAAGAAAATGCCGACTTGTGGCAAACAACCAGGGGGCAGGCTAATACATGCCTGACCCCTGCAACGTTATGCGATATAAAGGATGTGTCAGCGTGTGCTGGTGACTTTGGTCAGTGTGCGAGGATGATCCACGTCATAGCCCTTCGCCAGGCTCAACCCCAGCGCGAAAAGCTGCCCCGGCACGACAGACACGACCGGCGAGAGCCATTCGGGGATGCCTTCGGGGATGATCAACGGCGTGCGGGCCAGTTCCAGGGCAGCCTGAGCGTCGCTGATGACGATCAGTTCGGCCTGCCGCGTGCGCAGGTCGTGTGCCAGGGCCAGCATGTCGTCTAACACGCGCCCGCTCGGCGCGATCAGCAGCACCGGGAAGCCTGCTTCCACCTGGGCAATCGGGCCGTGCCGGAAGTCTGCCGAACTGTAGGGCGTAGCGGTGATGTAGGTCAGTTCCTTGAGCTTGAGCGCCAGTTCAAACGCAGTGGCGTAGTTATAGCCGCGACCGAGCGTGACGCAATAGAGCATGTAGCGATAGCGCTCTGCCAGCGCCGGAACGCGCGTACTGAGTCGGAGGGTGTGTTCCACCCAGCCCGGCAGCTGATGGAGTTCGTCCAGCAGTTCGGGGCGGCCCGACAGGGCGGCTGTCAGCAGCGCGAAAGCGGCCATTTGTGCGGTGAACGTCTTGGTGGCGGCCAGGCTGCGTTCCTCGCCGGCGTCGAGCGGGATGCAGTGCGCCGCTGCCTCTGCCAGCGGCGAGGCCGGGTCGTTGGTGATCGCCAGCGTCAGTGCCCCTTGCTCCCGTGCCTGCCGGACCACCTCGCGCACGTCCTCGCCTTTGCCGCTCTGCGATACACCGATCACCAGAGCGTCGCGCACGTCGGGCATCCTGCCGTAGTAGGTCACAACCGACGGCGCGGCCAGTGCCACCGGCAGCCCGACCAGTGATTCCAGCAGATATTTGCCGTACACTGCCGCATTATCCGACGAGCCGCGTGCGGCGATAAGCACGAAGCGCAGCCCGGTCTGCCGAATGGTCGCTGCCAGGGCTTCTACGCGCTTGCCCTGTACCTCGATCAGGTGCGCCAGCACATCCGGCTGCTGATGGATTTCCTGTTCCAGAATAGTCTGGGGCATAACCCACTCACTTTCGTTTGAACAACGCCTCACCGCCGCGCAGAGCGCACGCCTTCGTCCTGGCGCGATAGCAGTAGCGTCTCCAGTTCCACGATCTCGTCCTCGTCCAGGGACTCGATCAACCGCTCGACCCGACGCGGATCAAGCCGCTTGGCCTTGCCGACATCCTGCTGCTCCACTTGCACCGTTCCTCCACTGGCCCGCACCCACACGGCCCAGGTTGAGGCGGCAGCCGTCAGCGCCAGCGTAATCACGATGATGGTGGCATTGCTGCCTCCAATATAGGACATATCTGCCAGGGTGAGAAAGACACCCAGAATAACCATGAGCGCAGTCCAGATGGCAATGGTCGCCCACAGCCGTGGCCAGGCCTGCATTGCTGCCTCCTTAATAAAACTGACGTGGCATCCGGCATCCGGCGACGATCAAAGCGTCGCAATGCCAGGCTGTAACCTCGTCCTGGCGCGCCAGGGGCAACGTCTCCAGTTTCACGTTGTTCATGATTGCTTCCAGCGTTAAACGTATCTGGCCTATCCGGTTTCTACGTTTGCCGGGCGCGAAAGTTTCGCCGTCCCGTATGCTACCCCGTTCCGGGCAGGACGGGCAACCACCCGCTGCAAACCGACAGGCAGGTCAAGCGATGCTTGTGATTCTCCGGTTTACTTTTAAGGCAACAATACTACAATAAGGGAAAGGGCCGCACTGCGACTGCCCAGGAGATGCCTTCGGTGGACACGCTGACCCAGGAACGACTCCGCGAGGCCCAACGCCTGATTCAGATCGGACGCCGCGACGAGGCGCTGGCGCTGTTGAAGTCGATCCTTGCTGCCGACCGGACGAACGTGTCTGCATGGTGGCTGGCTGCCCAGACTGCTCCCAACCGGCAGGAGACGCAGGTTGCCCTGCGTGTGGTGCTCAAGCTCCAGCCGGATCACGTGGGTGCGCGCGCTATGCTGGCCCGTCTGGAAGAAAAGGTGCAGCCCGCTGCCCCACCGCCTACACTGCCCTCCGTTGGGAGTGATCCGTTTGCGCCGCAGCCGTTTCCGGTGGGCGCGTCTCCGGTCCTGGGCGATGCACCGCTCAAGGCTGTGCGGCGTTCTGAGGGGCAGGGGTGTCGGCGGAATGCCATCACGCTGGTCATTGTCGTCCTTAGTCTGGCGATCATGGTCGGTGGGGGGCTGCTGCTCATCCTCAACCTTACCGGCAGCCCGTTGCTGGCGCGCTTCAACCTGCCGGGAGCGCCGTCGCGCGATGACGCGACGCCCCATGTGATCGCGCCGGGCGCAGCAATCCAGGGGACGCTCGCCGCCGGGATGACTCAGGAATTCCAGTTTCAGGGCCGTGAAGGGGCAATCCTCATGGCAGCCATCCAGTTCCTTACCCTGCCTGCCGACACAGATTGTAGCGGGGCTATCGTCCTGATCGACCCGGACGGCTACAGGGTCGCTGTCAGCGGAGACACGAATTTTCTCGGTGCGACCGGCGGTTCTGTGCTGGAATACACGCTGGACATGACGGGCAACTGGCGGCTGCGCCTGATCGGACAGGAGGGGCACAGCGTCGGGCTGTATATGCTGATGTTCGATCTGGCGGAATGAGGCGTTCTGCTGCGAGAATGAACCCTGTCGCTGCGCCGGGCATATCCGGGGGCAGCAGTTGGTGTTAGACTATACACCGGGTGTCCGCAAAGGTTTGTACCCCTTTTTACGCTCTGTTTGGGAGGCCAGGTTTGTCCACCTTGATCATTGTTAATCCGCACGCTGGTAATGGCCGCGCAGGCCGCCTGTGGAGCCGGATCGAACCGCTGCTATGGGAGGCGTTAGGCGATCTCGTGATTGCCGTTACACAGCGCCCAGAGGAAGTCGCCAAACGCCTGCGTGAAAGCATCGACATGGGTCTCAAGCGTGTGATCACCGTTGGAGGCGATGGCACCAATCACGTCATCATCAATGCGCTGGCCGACCTGGCCGAACGTCAGCCGGGCCTGCCGCTCCCGGTCCTGGGCAGCCTGCCCATCGGCACAGGGCGCGATTGGGCGCGCACGGTGGGTGTTCCCTTTGATCCCGAAGATGCCGTGCGTTGGCTGGCAATGGCGCAGCCTCGCCCGGTTGATCTGGGACACCTGGCGCATAGCAAGGGGGCATTTCACTTTTTGAATATCGCCAGTGCCGGGATCGGCGGCGAGGTAGATGCGCGGGTAAACGCCATTCGACGCCGTCGCTCGTGGACGTTCTTGGTGCAGACGGTCGGTGCACTGTTGCGCTACCGGCCTCGTTTCGTGCGTGTGATGTTGAACGGTGAGACCTGGTACGAAGGCACAGCGTTTATCGTCGTCGTCGCCAACGGGCGCAGCTTTGGGCACGGCATGTATGTTGCGCCAGACGCCCAGATCGACGATGGCTTGTTCGACGTGGTGGTGGTGGAAGGAATGAGTCCGCTGGAAGCGATCCCGGCGTTGCCGTCACTTTACAAGGGTACGCACCTGCTGCGCAGTGATGTTCATCACACCCGCGCCGCCGACGTGCGGATCGAGTCGCCGCGCGGGCCGCTGGACCTGGACCTGGATGGGGAATACAGCCTGGCCGAAGACCTGCATTTCACCGTGCGGCCCGGTCTGCTGCAAATACTCAGCCATCCGACAGCGGAGGAAACATAGCGCGGCGCGAAATCGCCCCTATTGCTGGTAAGCGCGCGGGCCATATTGGTCGATCAGCAGGTTGTCCAGCTCGGCGCGGCTATCGGGGAATTCCTTCAGCCGGCGGAAGAGTTCCATAAAGCCATGCGGCTTGACCAGGAACACGTTGCAGCCACGTTTGAAGGCATTGGCGATCATGGCCGGTTCGTCCCACATCGTTGCCACCAGCAACAGGCTATCTGGCAGTAGGGAGCGCAATTGCCCGACCAGTTCAATGCCGTGCATATCCGGTAATTGCAGATCGGTCGCCACCAGGGCGAGGTCGGGCATTTCGGCGGCGATGCGCAGTGCCGCCGCGCCGCTGTCGGCTCCTTGAACCTCGAACCCGGCCTGAGCGATCAAGCGCACCAGAAAATCCTGGTTGGCGGGTTCGTCCTCCACCACCAGCGCACGCGCTTTAGCCATAAGAATTGGCGGCGGGGACTGTCGCCTTTAGGCGACAGGGGAAGCCGCCTTGCCCCTTTCGCAACCTTGTGCTATCCTGTGAACATACGGTCGGGCAACAGGCGTCCGCAGGATCATCGCCTCAGCGCGCGTCCGATGCGGCTCTTGAACAACTTCAGGTATCGGGTTGTGTGAGGAAGGCGCACACGTAAAATCTGAACCGTACATAAGAGAGAACCTCTTTCCAGGCCCGGACGGGGCCTTCGGAGCGTAACGTAGACCGCTGGGTCCTGCGTGCTCCGAGAAGCCGCCGCGTTTACGCGGCGGAGTCGTCACCTGTTCGTTCTCCACGTGCAGCAGACTTCCCGGCGTCATGGGTTTCAAACAGCGCCAGCAGTTCCGAAACCGGCAGTGGCTTGGGCAGATAGGCGTTGCAACCCGCTTCTAGGCAACGTTCGCGGTCGCCCAACATCGCATAGGCCGTGACGGCGACAATGGGGGTCTGCACGCCCTGTTGCCGCAGCGTTGATACCAGTTGCAGACCGTCCATCTGGCCTGCAAGCTGCAAATCCACCAGGATCAGGTCGGGAGGATTCTGGCCCAGCGACGTGAGTGCCGTCTCGGCTTCAGCATACGATTCGACCTCATGCTGGCCCATCCGCGCCACGCGGCGCACCAGGGCCAGGTTCGCCAGGTTGTCCTCGACATACACGATACGCAAGGGAGCTATGTCCTTTCCAAAACCGGCGTATGCTGATCGGGCGCCGGAATTTCCTCTACAGGGGCGCGGGGCAGGGTGAAGTAAAACGCGCTGCCCACGCCGACCTCGCTTTCTACCCAGATGCGCCCGTTCATCAGGGTGACCAGATGACGGGCAATTGCCAATCCCAGTCCTGACCCTGTAGACGGCTTGCACAGGCCCGCGCGGCCCTGCCGGAATTCCTCGAAGATAATCTCGTGTTCTTCCGGTGGGATGCCGCAGCCGGTGTCTGTCACACCGATCACCACGTCGCCGTTGGCGCAGGTTAGGGAAAGCGTGATGCTGCCCTGCTCGGTGAACTTGACGGCGTTGCTATACAGGTTAAGCAAAATCTGGCGCACACGGTTGGGATCGGCGTAGACCAGCGGCAACGTCTTGGGCAGGTTGCGGAGCAGCCGGATCGGGCGGTCGCCGATCAGACCTGTTGCTGTCGTGAGGGTGGCCTTGAAGATCGGCTCCAGGTCCATCACACAGGGCTGGAGGTCCAGTTTTCCGGCGTCTACCCTGGATAGGTCGAGAATGTCGTTGATGACATAAAGCAACTGCTGCCCACTGATGTGCACCTGTTCCATATCGCGCTGATATTCCAGTGGCAGGGGGACATTATCGTACATTTCCGGGAAATGAAGCATCGTCTCGCTGAAGCCGATAATGGCATTGAGCGGCGTGCGCAGCTCGTGGCTCATGTTCGCCAGGAACTTGCCCCGGAAGTTCTTGGCTTCCTCAGCAGTAGCCCGTGCACGTTCCAGTTCGACATTGGTTGAAGCCAGACTGGCATTGGCCTGCTCCAGATTTTCTGCCAGGACCTGCGCGCGTGCCAGGGCCTTCTTGAGGTCGATCTGGCTCTGGTGCAGTTCCAGTTTACGCTCCCGCTCGCGGCGGTAATGGCTGAGCGCCCACTCGGCAATCGCGTACAGTTCGCCCGCCGCCTGGGCCGTCAGCAGCGCGGCGATCCCGGTGAACAGCAGGGCCAATGCCTGATGCGGTCCGATGCTGATGGCCTGATCGTGCAGGGCGGGCACGCCGATGATGATCAGGCCGATGAGCAGGCACAGCCAGATCAGCGCCGTTGGCGGCAGCAACAGCCCTACGATGAAGACCAGCAGCGGAAAGGCAAATGGCATTGCCTCCCGCACCAACCCCGGCGGGCTGTAGAGCATCAAGCTGATGGCGGCGGCGATGCTGCCGGCGTAGCACCATACGGCGGCCCGGTAAAAGTTGCGTCGCAGCAGCCTGCCTGTAAGCGCGGACCCGACGACGACGATCAGGCAAACAGCCAGCCAGGTGAACGAAACCAGATGATGGGTGGCGGAAATGGTCAGCGCGACCCAAATGAGCAGGATCGCCGCAACCAGCGTCACCTGCCACAACAGAGACAGGCGATCTGTGCGCACTTCCTGTGCGAATTGGGTATCGGAGACTGAGGGCGTTTGAGTTGTAGACATAGAATCGACGCCAGCGGCATTTTGTAAATCTATAGCCGATTATAATATAGAATGCATAAAAGTGTTGGGATAAAACGCTAAATAAACCGATATTTAACGATACCCTATCTTTTCCGGCGGCGCACAGGCTTATGGCCCGGTGGTTGCGCGCCGCCGGATGATCCCTTTTTCATCTTGTGAGCCGGATGGCTCAGTTGACTGTCTCGAAGATGCCCGCCGCGCCCATGCCGCCGCCGATGCACATCGTTACCATGCCGCGCCCACCGCCGCGCCGCCGCAGTTCGTGGAGCAGTTGCACGGTCAGCTTGGCCCCGGTTGCGCCGAGGGGATGGCCCAGCGCGATGGCTCCACCGTTTACGTTAACGATCTCTGGGTTCAGGGCCAGTTCGCGCAGCACGGCCAGGCTTTGGGCGGCGAACGCCTCGTTCAGTTCGATCAGGTCCAGGTCGTCTGGCGTAAGTCCGGTCCGGCGCAGCAGGCGCGGGACCGCCGCCACCGGCCCAATGCCCATGATCTCCGGCGGCACGCCCGTCACGTCGAAGCCGACGAAGCGCGCTAGGGGCTGCACACCCAACCGTGCCGCCGTACCTGCTTCCATCAGGATCACGCCTGCTGCGCCATCGCTGAGCGGGGAGGCGTTGCCTGCCGTCACCGTGCCGTCTTGCTTGAAAGCCGGTTTGAGCTTTGCCAGGGCTTCTACGGTGGTATCGCGCCGCAGGTGTTCGTCTTCCTTGAGGATCACCGTCTGGCGGAGCACCTGCCCATCCGGTCCCAGGGATACTTCCTCAAAAGCAAACGGGACGATTTCCTCGGCGAACTTGCCGGCATCCTGGGCAGCGGCGGCTTTCTGGTGGCTGCGATAGGCGAATTCATCCTGCGCCTCGCGGGTGATGCCATACCGCTCAGCGACGCGCTCTGCCGTCAGCCCCATGTTCATGTAGACGCCGGGGTTGTGTTCGGCCAGCGTGGGGTTAGGGCTGACATGGAAGCCTGTCATGGGTACGGCGCTCATCGATTCTACCCCTCCGGCAATGATCACATCCGCGCCGCCGGCGACGACCCGCTCAGCAGCGGCGGCAATAGCCTGCAGGCCGCTGGCGCAAAAGCGGTTGATCGTCTGGGCGGGAACCTCCACCGGCAGCCCGGCCAGGATAGCCGTCGCGCGCGCCACATTGAGGCCCTGTGGCCCTTCTGGAAAGGCGCAGCCCAGGACAACGTCGTCGATTTGCGCCGGGTCGAGTTTGCCTTCTACCTGGCGCAGCAGGTCGCGGATCACGGTCGCTGCCATATCCTCTGGACGGGCGTTGCGGGCGAGGCCTTTTTTCGATTTTCCCACTGCCGTGCGAGCCAGCGCCACAATAACCGCTTCTCTCATCGCGCGCCACTCCTTGCATTTAACGCCTGCACAATCTGATCGACGCCGCTGACGAAGTCGTGCTTGCCGCCCTGCGACGGGTGGCGCACCTTGCGATGGGGAATGCCCAGCCGTTTAAGCGTGGTTTCTGCCTTGTTGCCGACGGCGACTACCACTTCTACCGGGAACAGGTCCAGCATCCACCGCACGAACGGCTCGCCCAGGTCCAGTTCCGACGCGCGCGGCGGGCGGTTAGACCAGGGATTGCCGGCCTTGAACGGGTGGAAAGGAAAGGCCGGCCAGATCACCGGCAGTGGATCAAGCCGGGCAATGGTGCCCCAGACAATCGTGCCGCTCGGCTCCCGACGAATCTTTCCGCGCTCGACGGTTGCCCGGTAGCCGCGCTCTACGCCGAACAACCCGATCGGCGGGGCATCTGGCCCGACGCGGTCGTGGATCAGCGTGTACTCGCTGGTGAAAGGAAGTCCGGTCAGGCGCATCCCCTGATAGCCGGGCGCTTCGCCGAACAGCAGCAGGCGCGGGCGGCGCTCCACCATCGCGCGCAGGTAGAGGCGCAGGTTGTCCCGGCGGACGGCGTTTGCCTCCACGTCGTAGGCGTACTGGTTGAAGGCGTCGTCGGCGGGCCGGACCCGCGCCAGACGGTCGATGAAATCCTCGAAGGACATATCCGGCCTCAGTACCATTTCAACCTGCGGAAGATCACCAGCAACAGCGCCACTGTCCCGCCCATGAGCGCGATCACAAACGGCACGCCCCAGGGCGCATCGAAGGGCGGCCACGTCTGTGCGAAGTTCATGCCATAGAAGCCGCCGATCACCGTCATGAAGCCGATCACCACCGTGTAGACGGTCAGGCGGTTGACGACCTGGTTCAGCCGGTTCGACACCGACGACATATACAGGTCCATCATGCCCGTCAGCGTGTCACGGAAGGTGTTTACCGTGTCGGCGATCCACAGCAGGTGATCGGACACGTCACGCAGGTATGGTTGTAAGGCAGCCTGGTCGATGAACGGCAGTTGATGGTGATTCAACACGTTCATCATCTCGCGCTGCGGCCACACCACGCGCCACATATCGATTAGCTCACGCTTGAGTTCAAACAGCCGATTCAACAGTTCAGGTGTAGGTTGGATGAGCACGCGGTCGCCCAGGTTCTCGATCTCCTCGGCCAGGTCGTCCAGCACGGGGAAGTAGGCGTCCACCACCACGTCCAGCACAATATACAGCAGCGTGCTGATCGACATCTGCGCCGCGCCGGTGTGATCGATGCGGGTCTCGATCTCACCGATCAGCGGTTCGACTCCCTGGTGAACGGTGACGACATAGTTGCGCCCGACGAAGACGTCCAGCTCGCGGAACACCATGCCGTCCCGTCCTGCGCTGAATGAGTTCAGGATGAGAAACAGGTAGCCACTGTATTCTTCGACTTTGGGACGTTGGCGCTGGTTGCGCGTGTCCTCGATAGCCAGCGGATGAAAGTGGAACACCTCCGCCATGATGCGGACGTGCATTTCCGTCGGGCCAGCGATGTCTACCCAGACTGTGCCGCTCTCCGACGCCAACAGCGCCGGGAGATCGACGGCCTGTGCTTCCTGTGCGCCCTGCGGATCGAAAACAGTGATCTTCATCACGAACGTTCATCCCAGTTCTTGTGGCTAAGGTTTGCGGTGTGCGGATAGGCCGTCTGCGTCATCCACGCGCTGTCGCAGTCAATTCCGCAGCGGCTTGCCGAACTGAAGCATATGTCCCAGGCGCTCCTGAGTCTTGGGTTCACCCGCCAGGCTGACCAGTGCCTCGCGTTCCAGGTCGAGAATATATTGTTCGGGCACCCAGCCCGGCTCGCTCAGGTCGCCGCCGCACAGCACATAGGCCAGTTTACCCGCGATTTTCGCATCATGCTCGCTGGCATAGCCGCCCTGGACCAGCCCCCACACCGCCACGCGCAGCGCGGCCAGCGCATCGCGCCCCGCCGCCCAGATTTTCTGTGGCGGCAGCGGCGTGTAGCCTTGCGCAGCCAGTTCGAGCGCCGTGCGTTTGGCTTCGGTCAGCAGGTGATCACGGTTCATCACGATCCGGTCTGCCCGGCTGAGAAAGCCCATCTCGCGTGCCTGCCTGGCGCTCTCGGCCACTTTTGCCAGCGCGATCTGCTCGAACACCTTTTGTAGATGCGGCAGCGCGTCGGCATTTGGCGTTTCCATCACCGGGTTAACCACGCGGCGCAGCATCTCCTTGCTGCCACCCCAGGCCGGGATCAGGCCAACGCCCATTTCCACCAAGCCGATGTACAGCTCCGCATGAGCCACGATGCGGCTGCCCGCCATCGTGAACTCCGCGCCACCGCCCAGAGCCAATCCGAATGGCGCGACGACGACCGGTTTGGGGGCGTAGCGGAAGGCCTGTAACAGGTTTTGCCCCTGTCGCACCGCCTCGTGCAGTTGCTCCCACATTTGCTGCTGGCCAAGCATCATGATCAAGAAAATGTTCGCGCCTGCCGAGAACTGCTCGCCCTGGTTGCCCACCACCAGGGCGTCGAAGTCACTTTGCAGGCGGTCCAGCGCCTTCCAGCCGATCTGGATGATGTCCTCGTCAATGGCGTTGACCTTGCTATGGAATTCCAGCAGCGCCACGCCGTCGCCCAGGTCGATCAGGCTGGCCCCCATGTTACGTTCAACTTCTTTCCCGGCAGCGCGCAGGTCGTTGAGGACGATCACGTTTTTGCTGCTGGGCAGATCGACGTAGCTTTGACGGCTGGGATCGTAATAGCCGGTCACGATGCCGCGTTCATCCCGCCGATAGAAGGTCGGGCAGCCCGCTGCCAACATATCTTTTACCCATCCGGCAACCGGATAGCCATCCTGCTCCATGCGCGCAACCGACTCGGCCACGCCGATGGCATCCCAGATTTCAAATGGGCCGAGTTCGTGGTTGAAGCCCCACTTGTTGGCATTGTTGATACTCAGGATGTCGTCGGCGACCTCGCCCAACATGCGCGAGGCGTAGGAGAGGTAGAAGGCGTGCAGCGCCCACAGGTACTTCGCGGCGCGGTCGTCCTCGGCGATCAGCGCCTTGATGCGTGCGCCGGTATCTTCGATTTTGCGATGTTTGCCCACGCTCTCAAAGCGCGGCTTGGCAGGCGGCTCGTACTCGAACGTGTGCAGGTTAAGCGCCCAATACTGTTTTTCCCCGTCTACCAGCACGGCCTTGTAAAAGCCCTGGCCGCTCTTGTTGCCCAGCCAGCCCTCGGCCAGCAATCTTTGAAGCACCTGGACCACCAGTTCATTCCGCAGCCATTCCCGTTCGGGATCGTCTGGGAGCGCGGCGTACAGGTTTTCGCTCACGTGGGCCACTACATCGTTGCCTACCAGGTCATTCAGGCGAAAAGTGGCCGTTTTGGGTCGTCCGATCAGGCTGCCCGTGAGGCTGTCTACCTCCTCCACTGTGTAGCCGCCTGCGATGGCCTCGGCGATGGAGCGGCTGCCGACGATGCTGATAAAGCGGTTAGCGATGAAGTTAGGCGTATCCTTGCAGCACACCACGCCTTTGCCAAGCGTCCTGGTGGCGTAGGTCATCATGAAGTCCAACACTGCCGGGTCGGTGTGCGCGTGCGGGATGATCTCCAGCAGCTTGAGGTAGCGTGGCGGGTTGAAGAAGTGTGTTCCCAAAAAGTGCTGTTGAAAGTTCTCGCCACGCCCTTCCGCAATGGCATTGATGCTCAGGCCCGACGTGTTGGTGCTGACAATGCAGCCCGCTTTACGGATGGCCTCGATCTGCGCCATGAGTCGCTGCTTAACATCCAGCCGCTCGATCACGGCCTCGACGATCCAGTCGGCGTCGGCCAACAGGCCGAAGTTATCCTCGATGTTGCCCGGCGTGATCAGGTCCAGGTCGGCTTCGCTGTAAAGTTGCGCCGGGCGGCTTTTCTTCATCGCCTCGATGTTCTTCAACACGATGGCATTGCGCTGCTCCGGCGGGTCGCCGAGATGGGTATCTGGGGCGGGGATGTCCAGCAGTGTCACGCGCACGCCCACCCCGGCCAGCAGCGCCGCGATCCCACTGCCCATCGTGCCAGAACCGATCACCGCCGCCTTGCGAATCTGGTAGGTCATTTTGCGCCGTCCTTCTATCTAACCGCCAAGACGCCCAGCGCGCCAGAAAGAACGCTTTCGCGGCGGCGGAATGTCTTCCGCCGCTACCCTACTCCTCTAAAACGCAATCTCGTTTGTGGACTTCAATACTGCCATCATGCCCAGCGTCTCGTTCTGCCACACGATGATCTCCGGTGCAGTCAGGGAGCTGCCGTTATAAGTGCTGTGCGCGTCGCTGACCAGCGTCACATCGTAGCCCAGTTTGACGGCGCGGCGGGTGGTGGCAGTCACACAATATTCGCTTTGCATCCCGGCGATGACCAGCCGCTTCACGCCCCTGGAGTCCAGTTCGGCGCGTAAGGGCGTCTCGTGGAACGAGTCCGACCTGTGCTTCTGGATCACAAGTTCGCCCTCGACCGGGGCCAGCGCCGGGTGAATCGCCCAGCCGGGTGTGCCTGGCTCATCGGGATCGCCCGGACCGCCGCAGTTCTGCACGTGGATCACCGGCGCGCCTGCGGCCCGCGCCCGCGCGATCAACTGCCGCAGGTTTTGCAGCACGGCGGCGCTGTTGTAGATCGGCGTCGGCTCGAACATGTTCACCTGCGCGTCGATGATCAACAAGGCAGTGTCTTTATTCACCCGCCAATCCTCTCTCCAAATCCGGTCCGTAGAGGCCCGTCATGGCGTGCTCCTACTCGGATCAATTCAACTCGCGGCTGCTATAACCCAAGATACGCCGCGCGACAATAAGCATGTTGATCTGATCTGTGCCTTCGTAGATCGAGTTAATACGTCCGTCTCGCATCCATTTCTCGACCAGCCATTCGCGGCTGTAGCCCATCATGCCGAGCAGTTCGACCGCCTTCTGGGTGATCCAGGTCACGGCTTTGCCGGCCTTCGCCTTCGCCATCGAGGCTTCCAGGCTGTTGCGCTCGCCTGCGTCGAGCATGTGGACGGCGCGCAGGGTCAACAGGTAGGCGGCCTTGAGCTGCGCCTCCATGTCGAGCACATCGCGCTGGATGGCGCTCAGTTCGTGGCGGGGACGATCATACGGAATCTCGACACCTTCCTTCTGCAAGACTTCCTTGACGAATTCCAGCGCCGCGCGCCCCACGCCGAGCGCGCTGGCGGCGACCAGCGGGCGGGAGGCGTCGAAGGTCGCCATCGCGCCCTTGAAGCCCGTTGTGCTGCTCTCGTCGCGCCTGCGCACTTCGGGATCGCCCAGAATGTTGTCGTAGGGGATGCGGGCGTCTTGCAGGCTGATCGAGACTGTGTCGCTGGCGCGGATGCCGTGCTTAAGCTCGGCTTTCGTCACCGTCACACCAGGTGTGCCCGCCTCGACGACGAACGACTTCATCCCGGCGCGGCCCGCCGAGCGATCCACCGTCGCCCACACAACGACGATGCCGTTCGATTCCAACAGGGCCAGCCCGCCGGAGGTGACAAAAATCTTCTCGCCGTTGAGCACCCATTCGTTCGTGTCCGGGTCGAGCCGGGCGGTTGTCTGAATGGCGGCAGTGTCGGACCCGGCGCCCGGCTCGGTCATTGCCATCGCGCCCCATACCGGGGTGTCGCCTTCGGCGAAACGGCGCAGGAAGCGTTCCTTCTGCTCCGGCGTGCCGACGGCCTCGATGGCCGATCCGGCCAACTGCGCCGACGGCATACACAGGTACTGCCCGACATCGCCCCACGACAATGCCTCGACCAGCAGCATCAGGCGCAGGTAGGTTGTGCCAGGGCCTTTACGCTCTGGCTTGTTGGGATCGGGCGGGGCCAGCAGGCGATCCAGGGTCGCTTTCTGAATATCCCGGAACACCGGCCATGTCACCTGAATGTATTCGGTCGGGCGCTCGTGTTCGTTCTCGTCCAGGCGGCGTGAGACCGGACGCATCACGCCTTCGGCGACGGCCTGCGCCAATTGCTTCTGCATCAGCACCCGTTCGGGAATCTCAAAACTGATCGCCACCTTGCCCTCCTGACCTCATAACTCTGCGAAGATCGCCTGGGATACCAGGGAGCGCCCCGGCGTTTGCATTCCTTACGACGAACTTTTCCACCGCTCGCGCAGACGGTGAGCAGCTAGCTTGGGCCGCCGATCCTGCGTGAAGACGCCTTTCAGATTCATGGCCCCCACGCGGTGGATCGCCTGCGCCGTCTTGAAGTCGCACAGATTCCACACGTGTTCGCCCACGATGTACGGCTTCTGGCGGAACAGGTCGCTGTAAGCCGCGATCATATCCGCTTGATATTCCTCGCTGAACATCTCCGGCGGCTGCATGTGCGTTCCAGCAACGGCATCTGCGCCGAACTCGGTGATAATTATCGGGCGGGGATATTTCTCGTGCAGCGCGTCCAGTTCCGCCGACAAGGCGCGCACGCCCGCGTCAAGCTGGCCACACTCGGTATACCAGCCGCGATAGCGGTTCAGGCAGATCACGTCGCCCAGGGCGATGGCTGCGTCTGCCAGCCCCAAATGGCTGACGAACGTCACTGGGCGTGTGGGGTCAAGCTCGCGGGCCAGGGTGAACACTTCCTCAAAACAGGCGTGCGCCTCCGGGCGGCTGCTGTGCGGCTCGTTCGCCAGGCTCCACAGGATTACCGCCGGATGGTTTTTGTCGCGGGCGATGAGTTCGCGCGTTTGCTGCTTCCACACGGCCATGCGGCGCTCCAGACCATCCGGGCGGAAGAACAGGCCGACGGCGGGCGTCTCATCGATCACCAGAAAGCCCAGCCGGTCTGCCAGGTCCATCATCTGCTCGGAATAGGGATAGTGCGTGGTGCGGAAGGAATTCGCGCCTACCCAGTGCATCAGTTCGTAATCTTTGATCACCAGCGCAGGCAGGTAGCCGCGCCCGACCACCGGAAAATCCTCATGGCGGCCAAAGCCGCGCAGGTAGATCGGCTGCCCATTGAGCAGCAGGCGATCCCCTTCCACCGCCACTGTGCGGATGCCGATGGGCAGCGTGTAGCGGTCGAACGCCTCCCCGCCGCGCAGCAGTTCTACCGTCAGATCGTAAAGGGCAGGCGATTCCGGCGACCACAGCGTCGCGTTGGGCACCGTGAACACTGCTTCTGCCGACTCGTCCACCGCGGCGGCTTCTTCCACGATCTCCGCGCCGTGACCGCGCAGCGTCAGCCGCGCACGGGCCGCCTGGGCGGGCAGTCGTTCCAGCCGGACGTGCACCGTCCCGCGTGCGCCGTCCATCTCCGTGACGACGGTGAGATCGGTGATCGCCTCCGGGTCGGTTGCGTAGAGCAGCACAGGGCGGTGAATCCCGGCGAACGGGAAAAAGTCGAAACTCGTCGCCGGGTACTGGGTGTTGGTGAAGGCGTCGCGCGGGTCGGGCGGCACGTTCCCCGGCGGCACGCGGTCCGGGGCCAGCGCGCCGTCCACACGCACGACCAGGCGGTTATCCTCGGCGTGCAGCAGTGGCGTCACATCGAACGCGAACGGCAGATGGCCGCCTTCGTGCTCGCCCAGCCGAATGCCGTTCAACCACACTTCCGCCAGGTAGTTGACCGAGCCAAAGCGCAGATACACGCGCTTTTCCTGCCAGCCCCAGGGCAGGCTGAACCGGGTCTGATACCAGCAGTCGCCCAGGGCATTGCGCACGTCGTCCAGCTGGCTGTTCCAGCTTCCGGGTACGGCAATCGGGCGACCACCGGAAAAGCCCGCTGCCCATCCTGCCGCACCCCCGGCGTGATCGGGATCGGGCCGGAAATCCCAGAAGCCAGACAGGTCGATGCACTGGCGCAGCGCGTTGTTCTGCGGAAAAAGCACGGTCACTCTCTCCTGTACAGAAAAGCGTTTACCGCAAAGGCCACAGAGGGCGCAAAGGGTTTACTGTTTTTCCGCTTTGTGCTCTTTGCGGACCTGGCGGTGAAACTAAACGATTGCCAGCCCCTCGAACATGGCAAAGCCGCGCGCATCGCGCAGCCAGCGTTCGACCGGGTGCTCGCGGATAAAACCATGCCCGCCGAGCGCTTGCACGCCGCCATCGCACACGAACAGCGCCGCCTTCGCCGCATATTCTTTGGCGAGGTAGGCTTCTGGTGTGGCGTCCTGGCCCTGGTCGAGCTTCCACGCGGCCTCCCAGACCATTAGGCGGGCTGCGTCCACCTCAATCGCCATCTCCGCCAGCAGGAAGGCAATGGCCTGCTTGGTGGCGATAGGCGCGCCGAAAGCCACGCGCTCTTTGGCGTATTCGCGGGCGTATTCGTAGGAAGCCCGCGCCACGCCGATGGCCAGCGCCGCCAGGGCGACGGCGCTACGGCTGCGGATCGCCCGGAAGTCGATGCCCTGGTCGCCGCCGAGTTTGCAGGTCGCCTCGATCTGCACGTCAGAAAACGTCACCGGGTAAGTTTCCAGGCCGCGAATGCCCATTAGCTTTTCACGCTCCCCGACCGTCACGCCGGGCGCGGTCCGCTCGACGATGTAAGCGCCGATCTGACCCGCCTCGGTGTCACGGGCATAGACGAGTATCCGGTCTGCTTCTGCCGCCAGGGGAACGTTGGACTTGGCGCCGTTGAGGACAAAGCCGCCGTTTTGGGCGGCGGCAGTGGCCTTGAGGTTGGCTGCGTCGAAGAAAACGCCCGGTTCCATGAGCGCCGCCGTCATGGGGACGAAGTCTTCCACAAACAATGGCAGCAGGTCGCGCCGCTGATCTGCCGTACCGCCCAACAGCACCGGGTAGGCGAAGAGGGCAGGCGACAGCACTTTGAGCGCCGTTGCCAGATCGCCCCAGGCGAATTCCTCCGCCGCCAGCACGCCCGTCAGCGCCGAGTGCTCGCCCAGGCCACCGGCGTCTTCTGGCATGGCGGCAGGGATGAGGCCGATCTCCCAGCCTTTGGCGATCACGTCTGCGGGAATGTGGCCGGTTTCGTCCGCCTCATGTGCGACCTTGCGCACGTCCGATTCGGCGTAGCGGTGGATCGCCTCGACAAGCATCTGCTGTTCTTCGGTCGGGGTGAAAGAGACCATGCGTCGAGCACTCCTGTCTATATTATTCTGTAGGGGCACGCCATGACGTGCCCCTACGAAGCACCCTATATCGGCAGCAGAAAGTTCCGCGCCTCCCACAGCAGTGCCGGGTCGTGGCGCAGCACCCGCAGGATGATGTCTGTTGCGCTCATCTGGTCCAGGGGGAGTTCTGTTGCCAGATCGAGCAGCCCTTCGACCCGTTGATCGGAGAACTTGAGCGCCATGTGACGCACGCGGCTCATGCTCGCCAGGGCGCGCCCGTGTTCTTTGTGCCAGCGTTTGGGGTAGTCATCCAACCCTTTGCGCGACCAGTCGCCGCGCGCGATGGCGTCGGCGGCGACCTCTGCGGCCATGTGCCCGGCAAACATGGCGAGGTTGATGCCCCCGCCCGTCACCGGCTCGGCCTGGTGAGCCGCGTCCCCGACTAGCATGATCCCATTGCCCACAATGTCTTTGAGCGTGCCGCCGACCGGGATGCCGCCCAGGATCAGGCTCAGGGTTGAGGTGTCGGGAAAGATTTTTTCGCAGAAAGCGTCCAGGTAGTCTTTGGCGCTGCGGCCCTGTTGTTCAAACGTGGCGGTAATCACGATCCCGACGTTGGCTTTGTCGGCTCCTTTGGGAAATACCCAGATGTAGCCGCCCGGCGCGAGTGTGTTTCCGATCCGGTATTGGCACTCGCGCGGATCGTCCAGGTGCACGCCTGCCAGCAGATATTCGGCGGCGCTGTAATACTCGTTGACGCGCGGCGCGGTCTTGAGGCCGGCCCAGCGCCCCACCTGCGACTCGGCCCCGTCGGCGGCGATGGTCACTTTGGCCCGCACCCGCACTTCCTCGCCGATGCTGTTGAGCACCGCACCGCGCACAAAGCCATCCTCGCAGATCAGGCCGGTCACCTCCGTCTTGGCGCGGACGGTCGCCCCGGCGCGCACGGCCTCGTTGACCAGTTCGCGGTCGAAGATTTTGCGCTCCAGCACCACCGTCGGATCGGTCGGCGGGACGCGCACGGATCGCCCGGATGGACCGAAGATGCGGAAGGCGTCGATCTCGGCGCAGATCCACTTTGGGTTCAGGGGGATATATGGCTCAATCAGGAGGTGACCGGCGGCCTCGGCACAGCGAACGGGCGCGCCGATCTCCTGGCGCTTTTCGACCAGCAAGACGTGCAGGCCGCGTCGTGCGCCGATCAGGGCTGCCGTTCCTCCGGCAGGGCCGCCGCCCACCACCAGCAGGTCATATTCGTCGCGCAGTTTCATCAGAACACGCCTCCCCTCGCGGCGACCGCTTCCTGCGGGATGGCGGAGAGCGCATGTGTCGGGCAAACCGGGATGCACTTGAGACAGTCGGTGCACGTGTCGTTGTTGACGGCCAGGTAGTTGTCGTGCAGCGTGATGGCATCCGGCGGGCAGACCGGCACGCAGCACCCGCAAATCCCACAGCGGTTGCGGTTCACGGCGATGAAGATGGGGGTTGGCTTTGAAGCAGGCATGGGGGTCTCCCTTTCTTCAACATGTGTGCGCCGCGATTATGCCGCCCCCAGGGCTTTTAGAAAAATATCCGCCATCTGTTCCGCGATGGCTTGGCCACTCAGTCTTCCTTCCGGGCGATACCACACGCTGACCCAGTTAAGCGCGCCGAGCAGAGTCCGGGTAAACACGCCCACGTCAACCGGCGTGAAGCAGCACGCCCCGATCCCTTCGACGATGATCTGGCGATACAGGCCCTCGAACTCGTCTCGTCGGGCCAGGTAGCTCTGCGGCGCTTCGGGCAGGCTGAGCAGGGTGCGCAGTTCGTAGATCATCAGCGCGGCGATGGCGGTGTGCCCGGTGACGCCGAGCACATGCGCGCAGATCATCCGGCGCAGTTTTTCCGGCGGCGGCAGGGGTGAAGCGGCCAAAGCGCGCACCTCCGCCGTGATCTGGTCCAGGCCGTGTTCTAGAACGGCGATCAGGAGCGCCTCTTTGCCACCCTTGAAATGGTGATACAGGCTGCCCGCTGTGAGGCCAACCGCCGCGCTGATGTCTTGCATGGTTGCGCCATGATAACCACGCGCATGAAAAACACGTGCTGCTGCGGTGAGGATGTCCTCACGGTTCACCGTCTGAGCGGCAGGCTTGCGGGGCATGGGCAAGAGCTTCTGCTGACCGGAAATAATCAAACGGTGATTTGATTATAAGCGCATTCTGACCGGTCCGTCAAAGCGAGGTTGCGTTGAGGTCAGTCGGATATGCCAGGTGCACCTTTGTGATCGGCTCTTTTTACCGCCGCAGGGTGGCAACCAGCCGTCGTGTGTTCAACAGTAGGCTCAGTGCATCGGTGATCGAGGCTACGACAATGTTCGACGCCGTCAGCGCGGAAGTCGCCAGCCCTTCTGGCCCCAGTACGGCGATGCTCAGCGCCGCTGCGCGGAACATGTCGGCGTCGTTGGCTCCGTTGCCGATGGCGACCACGCGGTCGGCGCCCAGCAGCAGCACGTGCGCGGCCTTTTCTGCCCCGCCGTGCGTGATGATCCGGGCCTGCACGCCCAACGCCGCGTCGATGGTAGCCTGCTTGCCGTAGGTGTCCGCCGTCAGCAGGTGGACGGTCAGGCGCTCCTTAAGTCGGGCGATCCGCTCGGCCACGCCGGGCAGCAGTTTACCGTCCAGTGCCAGCGTGCCGTTCACGTCGAAGACGGCGTGTTCCAGCTTCAGCAGCCCACGCCCCGGAATTTCCACCTCGATCATGTCTCTCTCCTTAATGCGCTTCCAGCCAGCGGCGCAGCAGGTCTGGCAGGCCGCCCAGGTCCGGCAGAACGGGCGTCGAGCCGCTGCGATCGCGGCGTCCCTGGCGGTCGATCAGCACAGCGCGCGCCCCGGCTTCCACCGCACCGCGCAGCGCCGACGGCTCATCGTCTACCACGATACAGCACCCCGGCGCAGCCCGCGCCTGGCCGAAAGCGAAGCGAAAACAGCCTGCGTCCTTGCCGAACCAGCCAACCGTGTCTGGCCCGACGACCGGCCCGGCGAACCATTCCCGCACGCCCGCGCCTTCCAGACAGCCTTCGGCGTGGCCACGAACGGCGTTGGAGATCACACCGAGTATCAGCCCGGACAGGCGGTCATCGGCGCGGATCGCTTCGAGTGTGGCGCGGGCGTCGGGGTAGAGCGCGTCGCAGCGACGTGTGATCAGGTAGTGCTGCTCGCGCACCAACCGGCTCATTTCTTCCGGCAGCGGGTAAGGCCGCCCGGTCAGCCGGAACAGCGCCCGCAGCACGCGCGTCTGGCCTTCCCACATCTGATCCAGGCTGTCGTCGCCGCCTAGGTCCAGGTCGGCGTAGTAGCTGTCCCAGTCGGCGATCACGCGGCGGTTTGCCTCGGCCCAGGCTGCCGGATCGCCGCCATAGCGCGCCGCGAGCAGGGCCGCCTGTGCCTGTGCATAACACGGCGGCAGCCGGTTGGCAGCGTCGATGAGCGTACCGTGCAGGTCAAAGAACACGTGCGTGATCATGGCTTCGGGCGGCAGCCGGACGTGTCGTTCACTCGGTCTCTTCCTGAACGGCTGAAGGTGGCTGGAAAGTGCCAAGTGACAGCTTGAGGCCGTCATAAGCGACCACCAGGCCGTGCGGCTCATAGCGGGCGACGAGCGATTCGTGCGTCCCCGACGACTGGTGCACGAAATGCGTCGCCAGGGCGATTCCATCTGGCTTGAGGATACCTTCTTCGCGCAGCCGTCGGGCATGATCGACCGTCTGGGCCGCGTTCATGTGATCGCTGGTATTATAATTCGTCTGGTCGCCGACGGTAGCGTCCAGGGCGGCGGCGTCGAAACGGTGTCGGCGCAGCAGCGCCCAGGTGTCCTCACTGAATGGTCCACTGTCGTAGGCGTGAAAGTAACCCGCGCGCGCGTCTTGCACGCTGACCAACACCGCCTCGATCCCTTCTGTCGAGCCGTGTGAAGCAGCGAAAAAGCTCAACCGATACTGGCGCGCCAGCTTGAACGACCCGGCGCGAACCGGTCGGCAGACGGTGAACGTCTCTCGCTCGAAAGTGGCCTGATCCCAGCCTTTCTTCTCCCGATAAAAGCCCAGCAGCGAGTCCAGCGTATTTTGCGGGGCATATACGGTCAGCGGCGGCAGATCGGTATCCATCGCGCGCCGGCGCGCCCAGAAAAACCAGGGATCGAGGTGATCGCCGTGCTTGTGCGTGATCACCAGCGTCCACAGCCCGTCCAGCCGGACGCCGAACTGCCGCGCGCTGGAAAACACGTCCGAGCCACAGTCGATGAGCAGATCGTCGTTGATCAGCACGGCAGGGGCGCTGCGCAGGCTCTTTCCGCCTGCCTGCCGGACCGCCTCGCACCGTTTGCAGCGGCAGAACGGGTTGGGCAACCCCACACCGCCGCCGGTGCCTAAAAAGGTGATATCCATGCGGGTTTGTCATTCCTATAATTAATTGTGACGACTCCGCCGCGTTTACGCGGCGGCTTCTCGGAGCACGCAGGACCCAGCGGTCTACGTTACGCTCCGAAGGCCCCGTCCGGGCCTGGAAAGAGGTTCTCTCTTATGTACGGTTCAGATTTTACGTGTGCGCCTTCCTCACACAACCGGATACCTGAAGTTGTTAAAGCGCCGCAGCGGACGCGCGCTGAGGCGATGATCCTGCGGACGCCTGTTGCCCGACCGTATGTTCAAAGAATAGTACATTTTAGCGAAAGGAACAAGGCGGCTTCCCCTGTCGCCTAAAGGCGACAGTCCCCTGCACCAATTCTTATGGCCCCGGCTGCGTCTGTGCCTGGACCGTCACCAGATAGCTGGCCGGGCTGCCGCCCAGTCGCGGGATCGGCGCGTCGAACTGGGCGGCGGCCCCTGCTTCTAATGGGAAACCCTGTCCCAGCGAGGCCGTTGTGTAGCCGATGGCGCGCTCCTGGGCGTCGAAAAGGGTGATGATGACCTGCATGTTGTAGGCTGTCTGCCCGCCGCTGTTGCGCACCGTGCCGCGCACGTGCAGCGTGCCCTGCTCATCATATTCGGCCCGGTCTTCCCACTCGAAGGCTGACGGGCCGTAGAATGTTGCTAGACTGTCGATAGCCTGCTGGGCCTCTACTTGCAGGGCGTAGTGTGTGGCTGTCAGAGGCCAGCTGTCGTCGAAACGCACATCGAAAGGAAGATATTCGCCGTCCGGCAGGATACTTGCCGGCAAGACGCCGGTTTGCTGCCCGATCACGTTGTTCGCCGCATCATATAACGCGGCGACGATGGCGATTCCCTCGACGGGGTAAGGAGCGCGGTTCGCCAGTCGCCCGGTGATGTGAAAGCGGCCCAGGTCGTCGGTCCAGGGCAGCAGGGCGCTAAAGCTCAGGTTGCCCTCCGCGACGATCCAGGCTGCTCCTGGCTGTGGGACAACGGCTGCCTCTCCAACCGGCCAATCGACCGCCGCATCGACCCGGTAGGAATTCACCACGCCGGTCAGTACCGCCAGCGCCACTGGGTCATCTGTCGGTACGACTGTTTCCAGTGCAGAGAAGTATGGTCCATCGCGTTGCAAAAAAAGGTTAACCGGCAGGGTGCGATCCTGAAATCGCCGCACACCGGTGATGCGCCAGCTTCCATCGCCCATCGCCGCCCGGTCATGGGTCTCCAGGGTAGCATTGTACGGTGCACCGAGATACGCCTGCATGGCGGCGCGAAAGGCGTTTTCGTCCAGGGCTGCTGCCAGGCGCACCACGTACACGGTCAGGGCGGGGTGGTCAGCGCCTGTCGGGGCGAAGGTCGTCAACAGGGCTGCGCCTTCGCTCAGGTCGCCCGCCGTCCAGCCGGGCGGCAGCGCCAGCGAGAATATGCCGCTGGCATGAGTGTAATGGCTCTGCGGGACGGCAGGCAGTGTGGGGACAACCGTTCCTGCTGTGCAGCCCGTCAGCAGGATCAGGGCGACCAACAGGCACAATAGCCCCTTCAAGCGCGCGCTCCTTCGTTCGAGATGTGCAGGGCATAAGACATTCTGCGCCGTAGTATAGCAGTCTGTGCGCGACCTGCCAGCGCGCCGTCCCAGGAGCGCAACCCGGCTTCGGGCAGATGTAGAACCGGTATCCCATTGCCATTGGTAGCTTTATCTGTTAACTTTGCTATAAGCATTTTGTTCCTGGACATGGTGGCGCTCTGCCGACAGAGAACCTGAAACCCTCTCCGAGGATGGAGAGACTCTAAACCGTTCCGATCAGTGTGGGGGACAAAGATGAAAGCATGGATATGCCTGGGGTTGTTGGCTGCGTTGGTGTTGTCTTTGCTGCCGGGCGGCGTTCCGGCGGCAGACGCACAGGGAACGCGGCTGGTGCTGGCCTTCTACTATGGCTGGTATAACGGAGGGACCTGGGCGGATGGTCGCCTGATCGACCGCCCGGCGGAACCGTACGATTCGGGCGACCGGGGCGCGATGGCCCGCCAGATCGGCCAGGCGCAATCGGCGGGTATTGACGCTTTCGTGATGAGCTGGTACGGCCCGGATAACGCCATCAACACCGCCATTTTTGAAGGCCTGCTGGATCAGGCGGCCTCGCAGGGCTTTTTCATTGGGGCGGATGTGGATCTCGGCTCGGCGGAGTTCAATGCCACGCCCGAAGCGGCGCTCAATACCATGCGCTATCTGATCGCCAACCTGATCCACCGCCCGGCCTACCTGCGCTACGAGGGCAAGCCGGTGATCTTCTTCTGGAACCAGGGGCGCTTTACCGCGCAGCAGTGGACCGACATCCGCGCCCAGGTCGATCCAAACCATGATACGATCTGGATCGCGGAGGGCGACGCGCTGCAATACCTGAGTGCCTTCGACGGGCTGTGTCTGTATAACATCGCCTGGAGCCGCAACCCGACCGCTACCGCCGCCAACTGGGCGCAGAATGTGGCCCGTCGCAACGCCTATTGGGTGGCGACGGCCATGCCCGGCTGGGACGACTCCCGGATGGGGCGCGGCGATGCCGCCTTCATCACGGCGCGGCAGGATGGGGCGTTTTTCCGTAACACCTTCAATGCCGCGGCGGCTTCTAACCCGCACATGCTCATCATCACCAGTTGGAACGAGTACTTTGAGAACACCTACATCGAGCCGAGCCAGACCTACGGAACGTTCTACTTGGACCTGGCGCGCGAACTGATCGCGGCCTACAAGGCTGGCGGCGCGCCCCCGACTGCGCCCAGCGGCGGGGCGGTCCCCGGACCGCAGACCTCGGCGGGCCTGGTGGCGATCCCGATCACCTCGACGTTGAACGTGCGGCAGGCGCCCTCGGCGGATGCGGCGCGCGTGGCCCAGGTGACGCTGAACAATCGCTATGCCATCCTGGCGCGCAATGCCGACGGGTCGTGGTGGCTCATCGACTATGGCGGCGGTCAGGGCTGGATCGCCGCGCAGTACGCCCGCTATGAGGGCGGGGACATCAACGCGCTGCCGGTCCAGTGAGTTTCGTCAGAACTGGGGTTGTGCAAGGGCGCGTCGGGATAGGGCGCGCCCTTGTGATTCCCGGTTGCGCTTCACATCCGGTTGTGCCGCCGAACGTATTCCAGCAGGACAAGCAGGGCGAGGATCGCGGCGGCATCCACCACCAGCAAAATCCAGGCCAGGGCGTTCGGCTCGGTGAGGCGGAAGAAACCCAGCAGCACGGCGATCAACTGGGTCAGCAAGAAGATGCCGCCCGTCGCCAGCACGTCAATCGGCCAGCCGGCGATGCTGGTCTCCCGCTGCCGGGCGCGGCGGTAGTGTTCCCAGCCCAGGCCGGGGAGCGCGCTTTCCAGGTGATCGCGGATGTAGCGGCTCAACTGGCCGATCAGCACTTCGTTCTGCGCCCAGCCGGCAGCCAGCAGCGCGGCGATGGGCGGGTACAGCAGCAGGGCGACCGCCGTCCCGCTGCCCCAGCCGACACCCAGGTAGGCCCCGGCGATGGTCAGGCTGAGGGACAGGATTTGCTGGCGCGCTTCGATGCGTTTGAGCAGTTCTTCGCGCAGGGCAACGTATTCGGCCTGGAGTCCTTCCGGGCCGGTGAGGGGCAGATTGGCGAAATCGTCTGTTTGGGCGTTCATCCGGGTCGCGCCGGCGCGCTTTCCTCCTGGCTGGCGAGCGATGCGATGGCCTGATGCTTGATTGTGGGCCTGTCTCCAAATTCGGTCAAGTGGGTCGTTGAAGGGAGATTACCCGCTGCTTTTATAACCGCAGGATACGGTCTGCCAGCAGGCCGATCTGACGGCTCCAGGCGTGATCGGGATAGAGCAGGCTGAACAAGCCGCCGCTGCCGAGCTTCGCCACATCGTGAGACAGCGGCAGCGCGGCGGCTACGTCCGTCCCATACATTTGCTCGACCTGGCTGCGAACCTCGGCAGCCTCGAGGCCGTCCGGCAACAGGTTGATCGCCAGCGCCAGATCGGGGATGTCGAATTTGCGGCGCACGACGTCCAGCAGAATCGCCGTCCCGTCTAAATCCTGCCGGTCCGGCCGTAGGACGACGAGCAGCAGGTCAGAGATACCCGCGCACAGCAGGGTTTCTTCGTTCAGGCCGGGCTGGGTGTCGAGGATCAGAAAATCAAGGGCGAGGCCAGCGACAAGCTCCTGGCAGCCGTCATATAACAGGCTGATGTCGTAGCCTTCGCGCAAGATGCGCATGATCGCATCTGCCCGCAAGCTGGCGGGGATCAGGTGTAGGCTGCCGCGCCCGCCGATCTCTGGCGCGACCGGATAGGCCGCCTGCCGGATTGCCGCCTGTCCCCACAGGTAGTCGTTGAGCGTCGGGGTGGCAGGCGCAAGGTCAAGGCCGAGGAGGACGTGCAGCCCCGGCGAAGTGAAATCGGCGTCGATCAGGCCGACTCGCCTGCCACGCGCAACAAGTTGCGCCGCGAGGTTGGCAGCGATGTTCGTTTTACCTGTCCCGCTGCGAAAAGCGTGGATGGTGATCAGCTTGCCCAACGGTGACGCTCCTGGCGCGCAGGACGTGAGAAGCGCGATTTCAAACGATGCCGGGCGATAGATATGCTATAATAACGTGTTTTGGTTTACGCTCAAGCGGGTTCTGAAAGGAAGGTCGCCATGACAGACGCCTCTCCAAAATCGCTGGGAGAACAAAATTACGAAGCGTTTGCGGACCGCTTTGCGCAGCGGGTGGAAACCAGCCCCTACAATGCTTACTACGAGCGTCCGGCGACTCTGTCCCTGCTGCCAGAGGTGGCGGGCAGGCGGGTGCTGGATGCGGGCTGCGGGCCGGGTGTGTACGCGGAGCGTCTGCTGGCGTGTGGCGCGGACGTAGTGGCCGTCGATGTGACGCCGGAGTTTGTCGAGATCGCGCGGCAGCGGGTAGGCGACCGTGCGGTCGTGTTCCGCGCCGACCTGAGCCGACCGCTGGACTTCGCCGGGGATGCCTCATTCGATGTGGTGGTCTCGCCGCTGGTATTCGACTACATCGCGGACTGGGTGGCCCCCCTGGCTGAGTTCTACCGGGTGCTCAGGCCCGGCGGTGTGCTGGTGTTCTCCTGCGGGCATCCCATGTACGACTGGCGCAAGTGTGACGACTCCGCCGCCTTTGCGCGGCGGAGTCGTCACTTAACTCGACGTTTTCTCTTCCCTGGCCTGCCTGACCAGCGCGACGAGCCGGGCGGCGTTGGCGCGGATGTCGTCCAGCGGGCGGCTGCCGTCGCCCGAAAGGGCGTCTCCGCCGACGCCGCAGGCCGCCGCGCCTGCCCGTATAAAGGCCGCGATGTTCTCCTGGTTGATCCCGCCGTTGCACATGAAGGCCAGGTCGTTCAGCGGGCCGCGCATCGTCTTGAAGTAGCTCACACCCAGCGGCCCCGCCGGGAAGAACTTGATCAGCTTGCAGCCGAGCGCCGCCGCCTGCACGGCTTCGGTCGGCGTGGCGACGCCGGGGGCCATCAGCAGGCCCGCTGCGTGCGCTGTCGAGACGGATTGCGCGTCCAGCGACGGGGCGACGATGAACTGGGCGCCGCCGTCAATCGCCTCGCGCACCTGGACGTGGTTCAGCAGCGTGCCGACCCCGACCAGCAGGGCATCCCCGAACGTCTTGCGCAGCGCGGGCAGCGCCTCTGTCCAGCCGACCGAGTTGCGCGTCAGTTCGACGGCGGCGATGCCCTCTTGAAGCAGGACTTCGCAGACAGGCAGAACTTTTTCCGGCGGAAAGTTCCCGCGCAGCACGGCGACGATCCCGCCGTCGCAGATTTTTTTCAAAGCAGTCAGGGCATCCACCGACAATCTCCCTCGGTTCATATGCAGGCGTCAGAATCATGCGATTTTCAATGATACACGGATCACGCCTGGAAAACACGGACGCACGCGGAGTTCGACATTTTCCGGTTTTAAAAGCTGTTTGTGCCTGCCCCTTCGCGGCGCTCAACCGCCGTTGGTGGTGAGGGCGTGCAGGGCGCGGACCGTTTCTTTGGCATCCCGCGAGGCGACCACCAGCGAGATGCTGGCCTCGGAGGACCCTTGAGAAATGACCAGCACGTTGATGTTATGCTCTGCCAGCGCGCCGAAGACGCGCGCCGCCACACCGGGCGTCTCGCGCATCCC
This sequence comes from uncultured Anaerolineae bacterium, assembly GCA_964529715.1. GTDB lineage: Bacteria > Chloroflexota > Anaerolineae > Aggregatilineales > Ch27 > CAZGXI01. Next base: position 82,031 of record CAZGXI010000023.1, read on the forward strand.
TGCCCCGACGACCGTCACGATCTCCACGTCCTCCTGCACCCAGACCCGGTCCACGTCCTGGCGTTCCAGTTCCTGGGCCAGTTCTGCGCGGATGGCCTCGACAGCAGTGGCCGAGTCCTGACTGCGGACGATGAAGCAGAAGCTCTGCTCGGACGATGACTGGGAAATCACCAGCACGTTCACATTGCCCCGCGCGACGGCGGAGAACGTGCGCCCGGCGATGCCCGGCACCCCCATCATGCCGCGCCCGGCCACCGTGATCAGATGTACATCTGGGATGATGGTGATGGCCTTGATCACACCTGCTGCCCGCTGCGGCTCCGGCTGGATGCGTGTGCCGGGATGGGTAGGATTGAAGGTATTGCGCACCAGGATGGGCATCCCCCGTTCAATGACCGGAAGCACCGTTTTGGGATGGAGCACTTTGGCACCGAAGAATGCCAGCTCGCCTACCTCGCGGTAGGAGAGCACCGGGATCACGCGCGCGTCGGGGGCCAGGCGCGGGTCGGTGGTCATTACGCCATCCACGTCGGTCCAAATCCAAAGTTCATCGGCGTCCACGCAGTCGGCCAGGATGGCCGCGCTGTAGTCGCTGCCGCCGCGCCCCAACGTCGTCGTGACGCCATGCTCGGTCCCGCCGATGAAGCCGGTTACAATCGGCAGGATGCCGCTCTTCAGGCGGGGAACCAGTTTTTCCTGCACGCGGGCGCGCGTCTTGTCCATCAGCGGGACGGCGTTCATAAAGGTGGCGTCGGTCACGATCAGGCCATTGGCGTCCAGCGCCAGGGCCGCCGCGCCGCGCTGCTGAAGGTGCGCCGCCACGATCCGCGCGCTGAGCCGCTCCCCGATGGAGGCGACGGCGTCCATGCCGCGCGGGGTGACTTCGCCCAGCACGTCGATGCTGCGGCACAGGTTTTGGAATTCATCAATCAGGCGGTGCAGTTCCGCCAGCAGGGCTTCGCGGGCCTCGCTATGGGCAACCAAAGCGCGGGCCGTTTCGTGATGATGATCGCGCAGCTTTGTGGTTGCTTCGACGTAAGTATCGGTATCGCCGGCGGCGGCGGCGCGGGCGGCGTTCAGCAGCGTGTTGGTGACGCCGCTCATGGCCGAGACAACAGTCAGGACGTGGTGTCCCTGGGTGGCGGCGTCGAGGATGATCTGCGCGACGCCCTGTATTGCTTCCACGCTGCCGACTGACGTGCCACCGAATTTGAAGGTCAGGATCGCCATGCTGTTACCTCCTGCTGCGCGTGTGAACCTGGAAATTTGAGCTATCCAACCTAGCGTGGCGGCGGATGGCTGTCAATGGGCGAATTATCCGTTTGGTATTGTGCGCTCTTGTGCGTATAGTGGAATCACTCACCGCAGAGGGCGCAAAGATCGCAAGGGATTCGGGATGATTCTGCGCACCCTTTGCGATCTTTGCGGTGAAAAACCGGTTTTATGGGGGATGAGCAGATGAAAATCCTGGTCGCGCCGAATGCGTTTAAAGGATCGCTTTCCGCCGTCGATGCGGCAGCGTGCATCGCGCGTGGGCTGGCGCGCGCCGGCCTGGGCTGCGCGATCGATGTGATGCCCATCGCCGACGGCGGCGACGACACGCTGGCCGTGTTGATCGCGGCGGGCGCGGCGCAGGGCGCCAGGGCGCACGAGGCGATGGTGGAAGGCCCATTGGGGGAGCCTGTTCAGGCGGTGTGGGGGATGCTGCCTGATGGCCAGACGGCGGTCGTGGAGATGGCGCAGGCATCCGGCCTCAAACTGCTGCGGCCTGCCGAGCGCGATCCCCTGCGCGCCAGCACCTTCGGCACAGGGCAGCTCATCGCGGCGGCGGTGGAAGCGGGAGCCAGGCGGATCATCGTCGGGGTGGGGGGCAGCGCAACGGTAGACGGTGGTGCGGGGTGTATGCAGGCGTTGGGCGTCCGCCTGCTGGATGCTCAGGGGGACGATGTGCCGCGCGGCGGTGGGGCGCTGGGCCGCGTGCAGCAGATCGATATGAGCGGCCTGCTCCCGGCGCTCCGGGGTGTGGCTATCCAGGTCGCCTGCGACGTGACCAACCCGACTTTGGGGCCGAACGGCGCGGCGGCGGTGTTTGGGCCGCAGAAGGGCGCAACTCCCGAACAGGTGGCGCTGTTGGAAAACAACCTGCAACACTTTTTCACCCTGGCGGCGGAACAGGTCGGCGCGGACGTGCGCGCCCTGCCGCGCGGCGGGGCGGCTGGGGCGCTGTCAGCAGGATTGGCGGCTTTTCTGGGGGCAGAACTGTGCAGCGGGATCGAGCTGGTGCTCGACGCGCTGGGCGCGGAACAGCGGTTGGATGGTGTGGGGCTGGTCATCACGGGCGAGGGGCGGCTCGACGCGCAGACGCCTGGCGGCAAGGGGCCGGTCGGGATCGCCCGCCTGGCGCAGGCGCGCGGTATCCCGGTGATCGCGCTGGCAGGCAGCATCGGGGACGACGAGGCCGCGCTGCACGCCGCCGGGTTCGACGCGATCCTGCCTATCGTGCCCGGCGTGATTTCCCTGGATGGGGCGATGGCGCACGCGGCGGACCTGCTCGAACGGGCCGGGGAGCGCGTCGGGCGGCTGCTGCGGGTGGGTAGGTTGCTGGCCTGATCCGGACACTCCCTGATGTTTGGGGGCTTGACCCGGCGGCGGTTCGCCTCTAACATGGACATGGAGGATTCACCGGAGGAGGATGCGCCTTGAACGACGACCTGTTCGCGCCTGCCGACGTTGCGCTCGATGAGCCGTGTCCTGTGTGCGGCGGGACGGCGGCCCGGCCACTCGGCCCGTTTTTCCGCTGCCTGGGCTGCCGGGCGGTCCTGCTGCGCTGCGACACAGCGCAACGTGCGATCTGTCCTCGCTGCGGCGCATCGAACCCGCCAGGCGCGCAGTTCTGCGGGCACTGTGGGACGGCGCTCGGCGGGCGGCTGGTGGCCGTGCGTCACTGTCCGCGCTGCGGCAGCCGCCAAATGCCCGGCTATGCCTTTTGTGTGCGGTGCGGCTATAACGTCGCTGCGGCGCTGGCAAGGCCGAACCCGGCTCCGTGCCCGACATGCGGCCAGCCGGTTCCCGCCGAGGAGACGTACTGCGCTCACTGTGGCGCAGGGCTGCGCGGGCAGGCGAGTCCTAACGGGGCATCGTCGCAGCCGTACAAACACTGCCCGGCCTGCGGCGCGGAATTGCCGCCGGATTCGGACATATGTCTGCGCTGCGGCGCAGACGCCAGCGACTACATCGGCATGATCCGCGCCCTGACGCGGGAGCGTGTGGCACGGGTCGTGGCGGAGGAAGAGGCTGCTATGAGCGCGGCGGCTGCTCCTGGCGAAAAGGCCAAGCGCAAACGCGAAGATCGGGCGTCGATCCACGAGGCGACCGTCCTGGCGCGGCTGTTCTTCGCCGACCGTTCTTTTGCCACCCTGGTTTTGCTGCTGACGCTGCTGTGCATCATAGGGATGGGGCTGCTGGCCTTTTTCGCGTCTGCACCGCGATGAGAAGCCTTTGCAAACTTTGCGCTCTTTGCGGTGAGGACTTCCTGAGGACGCACCATGCATGACGAAGCGCGGTTGGCCGTGCGGCGGCGGATGCGCCGGGCGGCGAGGTTGTTCCAGCAAGTGTTCACGCGGACGGAAATCCGGGGCCTGGAGCACATCCCCCGGCAAGGGCCACTGCTGATCCTGGGCAACCACGTATCCAGCTTCGACGGCCCGATGGTGCTGGCGGCCTTTCCGCCGGACCTGGACCTGGAACTGGTTGGGCCGGGGGATTTCAAGCTGGCCTCCATCGGCCCCTGGATCGTCCGCACCTACGGTATGACATTGATCAAACGCGGCAGCGCCGACCGCGATAGCCTCAAGGCGATCATGGCTCATCTCAAGGCAGGCCGGATGCTGATGATGTTCCCCGAAGGCGGCACATGGGAGAAGCGCCTGTCGGACGTGAAGCCCGGCGCGGCGTATGTGTCGCAGGCGACGGGCGCGCCGATCCTGCCAGTGGGCATCGGCGGCACCTACGGCGCAGACGATGCGATCCCGCGCCTCAAGCGCCCGCGCATCCACGTGACGTTCGGAGAGGTGATGCCGCCCGTCCCGCCGAGCCAGGATCGCCGGCGGCGTGACGAGGACTTACAGGCGGCCTCTGCTGAGATCATGCGGCGCATTTATGCGCTGCTGCCGCCGGAAGATCGGGCGCGTTATGACCGCTGGGGCCGTGCAACTTACGCCCTGGAAATCGCGTTCCGGCGCGAAAGCGACGATTCGCCCCTGATCTACGACGGCCCGCCGCTGCCGGACCTGTCGGCGCTGGGCGAATTCCTCGCCAAGCCGAACCTGTTCCGCCCGATGTGGCAGAACGCGCACCTGATCGTTGATCCGTTCCGCGAGGCGCGCTTCTTCGCGCCGATGGAGGTGCGGCTGGCGGCGCGGGCGCTGATCGACACGCTCTCAGCAGGCGATTACGCCGAATATCTGTCCTATCGCCTGGGCGACGACGCGGCGGCGCAGGCGATGGCCGGGCTAGAGGCGGTCTACACGCTGGCAGAATGGGCGATTGTTCATCACGCCCGGATCAGGCTGCGGCCCGTCGAAAGTGCAAAGTTTTGAGGGCTGAGTTTTGAGTTGGGAATGACCACGCGGACGTAAAACTAACTCAAAACTCATCACTTTGAACTCATAGCTTCTCCTTGATGGCCTGGGCCAGTTCGGGCGTGATCCCCGGCACGGCGGCAAGTTCCTCGATGCTGGCCTGCCGGATGCGGTCGATGGATTTGTCGAACGCTTCCAGCAGTGCCTTGCGCTTCTTGGGGCCGATGCCGGGCACGGTCTCCAATTGGGAAGCCAGCCCCGCCTTGTTGCGCTGGTGACGATGTGCGGTGATAGCGAAGCGGTGCGCCTCGTCGCGGATGCGCTGCACCAGGAAGAGCGCCTGGGAGCGGCGCGGCAGCAGGATCGAGTCCGACTGGCCGGGGACGAAAATCTCCTCCATGCGTTTCGCCAGCCCCACCACCGGGACCTGATCGAGCAGCCCGGCCTCTTGTAGTACTTCGACGGCCACGTTCAACTGTCCCTTGCCGCCGTCCACGATCAGCAGGTCGGGCAGCAGCCGCCAGGTTTCCTCTTTATCCTTGCCGCCGGGCGCTTCCGGTTCGGGGTTGTCGCGGGCCTCGACGTAGCGGCGGAAGCGGCGGGTTAACGCCTCGCGCATCGACTGGTAGTCGTCCGAGCCAGCGTGCTCCACCGTCTTGATGTTGAAACGGCGGTATTCCGCCTTGCGCGGCACCCCGCGCACGAACACCACGCGGCTGGCGACGATGGCCGTGCCCTGCGTGGTGCTGATGTCGTAGCACTCGATGCGGTTGGGCGTCGTGGGCAGGTTCAACGCCTGTTGAAGTTCTTCGAGGGCATTTTCCTGCCGGTGGGTGTCGGCCTGCCACTGCGCCTGCAAGATACCCAGCGTCTCGGCGGCGTTGTCGGCGGCCATCTGAACCAATTCGCGTTTGCGCCCGCGCTTGGGGGTGATCAGCGTCACCTTCTGGCCACCGCGCTTTTCCGTTAGCCAGCGCCGGATGATCTCCGCGTCCTCAAGCTCGACGGGCACGATGATCTCCGGTGGGATGAATGCGGCCCGGTCGTAGAACTGCTGCACGAAACTGCGCACCGACTCCCTGGCATCCTCTTCCAGCACGCCCTCCATCGGGAAGCTCTCCCGCCCGATCAGCTTGCCCTGCCGGACGAAAAAGACCTGCACCACCGCGTCGCCTTCGGCCTGGGCAAAGCCGATCACATCCTGGTCCGGGCCGGCCACGTCGATCACCTTGCGGCTCTCGATCAGGTAGTTGAGGGCCTTGAGGCGGTCACGGTAGCGGGCGGCGCGCTCGAAGTCCAGCCGTTCGGCGGCGGTTGCCATGCGCGCCTGGATGTCCTTGATCACGTCGTCCGTGTGGCCCTCCAGAAAACGCATCAGTTGGGCGATGGTGGCGCGGTATTCCTCTTGGTTGACGACGCCGATGCAGGGCGCATTGCACAGCTTGATGTCGTAATACAGGCAGGCGCGCTCGTCCTTTCCGGTGATCACGCGGT
>CAZGXI010000024.1:0-46181 GCA_964529715.1 uncultured Anaerolineae bacterium
CGTAGACCGCTGGGTCCTGCGTGCTCCGAGAAGCCGCCGCCTTTACGCGGCGGAGCCGTCACCAGTTTACCGGATTCGAGTCGAATCCTCGAAAAATCTGCCCGCGCCTGACCCCGCCGGGAAACAAAAACGCCGCCAGGGAAGTCCTCGCGGCGCGGGAGGCGGGCAGATCAACGCAAAGGCCGCGAGGACATTACGCCCACGCGGCCTTAAGTTCAGTGTAAGAACAGGATTACCGACGCGCAGGCGCAATACGATAGGGAACTTCTCCACCCATCGTGAACTGCATGAAACTGGCGACAGTCATCATCGCGCCTGAACCTTTCAGATCATTGCTGCCAGTATATAGGCTTACAGGAAGACTGTCAATGCCAGAAGTGCGGCCCAGATGCCAGGCGCGTCAAGGGTTTTTCTCTTGTTTCCTCTTAGCGTTCTCGGCGACTTGGCGGTCCGGTTGGGGGTTGGAGGATTCAGCCTTGCTTTTGCTCCACAAAGGGTAAGTTGACCATGTTCTAAAATGAAAATCCGTGATATACTCTTTTTAGATAGGGTTGAAGGTCTTCAGTTTACCCGCAAATTTTGCCCCCTCTGTTCCGCATCATTTGCCACGTAAGCTCACTTGTGCTCTATCCACCATCCGTTTTTTGATTCCAGGAGTAGATTCCATGGCCAAGAAGCTGTACGTCGGCAACCTGTCGTATAACACCACCCAGGAACAGATTCGTACCCTGTTCGCGGAGGTCGGCGAGATTGCCGAAATCACATTCATCACTGACCGCGAGACGGGCCGCCCGAAGGGGTTCGGCTTTGTCGAGATGGCGACGGAAGCAGGCGCCCAGGAAGCCATCAAGCGTTTTAACGGCTACGTGGTCGATGATCGCGCCCTGACGGTGAACGAAGCGCGCCCACGTGAAGATCGTTCGGGCGGTTTCGGCGGCGGACGCCGCAACGACAGCCAGTCGCGCAACCGTCGCGGTCGCTTCTAATCCGGCGGCCCTTGCCGCACCGGCAAGAATAACCGGCGTGCGAGAAACCTTCGCGCGCCGGTTTTTGATTTCACACCGGTTGGCCGGTTGCGACGGCGAAAAGGATGCCTGAGAACGCCCACATTGCGCCAACTGCTTGTTTACAAAATCGTCAACCTGTGCAATAGTGGTAGGTGATAGTGTTAAGGCGACGTGGCTGCAAGTCCCTTCCTCCGGCGTCAGTCCCGCAGGGCGCTTTGCATTTTTCCCGAGTCCGACCACGCTATCAAACGCCAGTTTTTTCTATGCACAGGAGCACACTGTGGCTAAAAAGTTGTACGTCGGCAACCTTCCTTATTCAGTGTCGGAAGTGGACCTCCGCGAGTTGTTCTCTCAGGTCGGAGAAACCGTCGAAGTGGTCGTGATTATGGACCGTGAGACGGGGCGCTCCAAAGGATTCGGGTTCGTGGAAATGGCGACCGAGGAAGAAGCCCAGGAAGCCATCCGGCGCTTCAACGGCTACAGCCTCAATAACCGCGCGCTTACCGTCAATGAGGCGCGTCCCCGTGACGACCGGGGCGGCGGCGGACGGGGTGGCGGTGGTGGCGGCGGTCGGCGCGATGATCGCTACGGCAACGGCGGCGGTCGGCGCGATGACCGGGGCGGCGGTGGCCGGGGGCGCTTTTAAGTCCGGTTAGTCGAGCCTGAAATCGTGGACGGTGCAGGGGCGGTTTCCTGCACCGTTTATTTTTTCCTGGTTGTGCTTTGCCCACCTGCCGCACAAATTGCCCATCCTTTGCCGCCGCTGCTATAATCTTTTTACGAAGAACAGACGCATGTCGAGTTTTCAAAAACGACCGTGTCCGCCCCGGTCGCCAAGAAGTCCGTAAAGTCCGCTTCAGCGGGCTAAAAATGCAGGTCGAGACGGCGGATGGCAGTCCACTTCAGTGAACTGTACGTTCGTAGCCGGGGATTTCAGTCCCCGGTGCTCAAAACTTGCACATTGGGTAAGCTGACTGCTGAAAGCTGACGGCTCTTGATGTTGCCCCCTCCTTCTTCTCGCCAGCAAGCCCCGCCGGATCATCGCGGTGTGCTGATCGCGGCAGTGCTGATGATGGTGATCGGCTGGCTGGGGCTGTACCAGTTGGTCACGACCACGTTGCCGCTGGCCTTTCCACGCTGGCTGTTCTTTATGCTGCTCTTTATGGCGGCGACGGGCACGGCGATCCCCTTTGTGCGCTATCTCAGCATCCGCTTTACCCGCCCACCGTATCCGATTCCCCCTGGTGGGGTGATCCTGCGGCAGGGCATTTGGGTCGGGTTGTATGTGGTAGTGTGTGCCTGGCTGCAAATCCCGCGCGTGCTCAACGCCGTGATCGCGTTTTTTCTGGCGCTGGCCTTTGTGGTGATCGAGGTCTGGCTGCGCTTGCGTGAGCGGCAAGGGGAAATCTAGCAGGTGCGTCGAAGCGTCCAGGCGTCGATGTGTCGAGGTGGCAGGCAGACACGGGGTGCGGGATGGATGACAACTCAAGGTGCAGAACCCAGAACGCAAAACTGCGCGCGTTGCCCGGTGTGGACACGCTGCTGAACGCACCCGGCGCGGCGGCCCTGTGTGCAGAACACGGGCGGGCGCAGGTGGTGGATGCTCTGCGCGCGGCACTCGAAGCGGCGCGGGCGGCAATCCGGGGCGGGGGAGAGGCGCCTGAGATGGTGGCGCTGCTGCATCATGCCGCGACTCTGCTATCTGCCGAGGGCGCGTCTACCCTGCGCCCGGTGATCAATGCGACGGGCGTGATCATCCATACCAACCTGGGCCGCGCCCCGCTGAGCAAACGGGCGATTCAGGCCATGCAGACGGTGGCGGCGGGCTATTCCACGCTCGAATATGATCTGGAAGCGGGGCAGCGCGGCAAACGCGACACGCACCCCGAACGCATCGTGTGCGAGGTGACCGGCGCGGAAGCGGCCCTGGTGGTGAACAACAACGCGGCGGCGGTGCTGCTGATCCTGATGGCGCTGGCCCAGGGGCGCGAGGCGATCCTCAGCCGGGGGCAGTTGGTGGAGATCGGCGGCGGTTTCCGCGTGCCGGAGGTGATGGCCCAGTCCGGCGCGCAGTTGGTCGAGGTCGGCACCACCAACCGCACGCGCCTGGCCGACTACGAGCGCGCCATCGGCGTGAACACGGCCCTGCTGATGGTGGCGCACGCCTCCAACTTTAAGATGATCGGCTTCACCGAGCAGCCACCTTTGACCGACCTTGCGGCGCTGGCCCACGAACGTGGCCTGCCGCTGGTGAACGATCTGGGCAGCGGCGCGCTGCTGGACACTGCGCCGTTCGGCCTGGCCCACGAGCCGACCGTGCAGGAGGCGCTCGCCGCCGGGTGCGACCTGGTGGCTTTCAGCGGCGACAAGCTGCTTGGCGGCCCGCAGGCGGGCATCGTCGTCGGGCGGCGCGACCTGGTGGACCTGCTCAAGCGGCACCCGCTGGCGCGCGCCGTGCGCATGGACAAGCTCGACCTGGCGGCGCTGGTCGCCACGCTCGAAAGCTACCGGCGCGGCGCGGCCCTGGAGGAAATTCCCGTCTGGCGCATGATCGCCCTGCCGCTCGACGCAATCCGGCGGCGGGCGCGGCGCTGGGCCAAGCAGATCGGCGTGGGGCGCGTCATTGCGGGCGAGAGCACGGTCGGCGGAGGCAGCCTGCCTGGCGAGACGCTCCCGACGGTGCTGCTGGCGCTGGACGTTTCCGCGCCGGATTCGTTCACGGCGGCGCTGCGGCGCGAACCCACACCGATTATCGCGCGCATCGCGGACGACCGTGTGCTCTTCGACCCGCGCACCGTGCGGCTAGAAGAGGACCGGGTGGTGGTGGAGAGCGTGAAGCGGCTGCTGGCTGTATAGCGACCGCGCTGGAGCGGCAGCACGCTTCGCAGAGCCGACGCTGCCTTTGTTATTTTGCCTTGCTGGGGGAAATCACGCCTCACATTTTCCTCAGTTACAGCTGCAAGGATTCCGACTTCATGCACCGCTTGCGCGACGACCTGACCGCGGCGGGCCTGGACGTGTGGACGGACGAACACCTTGAACCGGGGACGACTTCCTGGCGGATAACCACTTGATCTGTTATGAGTATATCTGCTCATGATACGCCGACTGACAAGTGCGCCGCCGGGGTTGCATCGTACAGGTCCGGTCCAGTTGGGGAATTCCACCGGTTGTTGACGGCATTCAAGGAGGAGCCTGGAAGATAGATGTCATTGAACTGATTGAAACTTTTGGAAAACGGGAGGGGTAGTACATCGTCAACGACTGTCGCCTTTAGGCGACAGCTTGGGCCTCACAGCATCGGCGGACCCGTTCAGCCGGGACGATAGCTAACCCGGCCTAGTCGATCCAACGACTGGCTGGTTGACCGCAGCCCACCGCCCGGAGGCGGCGCGCGTTCAGTTGGTCAGGTGCTGCAAACCGTTGCTCCGCAAGCGGAGTGCCTTGACCTTGAGGTCAAATATACCGTTCAACAAGCAAGAAAGGAGTAAGGCGCATTCCTCTGCCAGCAGTTAGCGGTCAGCGGTCAGCAGTCAGTGGGGAGCGACTTGCTGAAAGCTGAAGGCTGAGTGCTGAAGGCGGCAGTCTCCTGCGCCAATTCTTATGAAATCCGACATCGACCGCCTGATGGCCGCACGCGGCCTGGACGCCCTGGCCGTGCTTGGTGGGGAAGGTGACAATCCCCACCGCCACTACCTGACCAATGGCGTCAAGGCCAGCGCCATTGTGATCAAGAAGCGCGGCGAGCCGCCCACGCTGATCGTCAACAACATGGAGGTGGAGGAGGCGCAGAAGAGCGGCCTGCCCGTCCTGACGCACAACGACTTCAAGCTGTTCGAGCTGTGGGAGCAGTACAAGGATGACCGTGCGACGATGTTCGTCAAGACGTGGGAACGGTTCCTGGCCCACTTCGGCATTGTGCGCGGGCGCGTAGGCGTGTATGGCTTCGGCAACATTGGCGCGGCATGGGAACAGTTGAAGCTGCTGAGCGCGGCTTTCCCGGACATCGAATTCAAGGGTGAGCGTGACACCTCCCTGTTCGACGAGGCCGTTTCTACCAAAGACGCCGCCGAGATCGCCCTCATGCGCGAGGTGGGGGAGCGCACCTGCGCCGTGATGCAGGCGGTGTGGGACTTCATCGCTGGCCACAGAGCGGCGAACGGGACGGTGGTCAAGGCGGATGGGTCAGCACTGACGGTGGGGGATGTGAAGCGATTCCTGCGCGTCAGGCTGCTCGAATTCGGCCTGTCCGATCCGAACGACGAGACGATCTTCGCCATCGGGCGGGATGCGGGCTTTCCGCACAGCCGGGGCCAGGACGGCGATGCCTTGAAACTGGGACAGGCCATCGTGTTCGACCTGTTTCCGCGCGACCTGCGCAGCGGCTACTACCACGACATGACGCGCACCTGGAGCATCGGCTACGCCGTGCCGGAGGTGGAAAAGGCTTACGGCGAGGTCAGGCTGGCCTACGACAAGGTGATGGAGTCGCTCAAGGTGGGCGAAAAGACGCAGAAGTACCAGCTACTCGCCTGCGATGTGCTGGAAGAGTGCGGCCATCCCACCGTCCGCAGCCAGCCGGGCACGACCACCGGTTACATGCACAGCCTGGGGCACGGCCTGGGTCTGGAAATCCACGAGCGGCCTAGCTTCACCCACCTGCGCGACGACGACGTGGTGCAGGTGGGCAGTGTGTTCTCGGTCGAGCCGGGCGTGTACTACCCGGAGCAGGGCTTCGGCGTGCGCATCGAGGACACGGTTTACATGGACGAGAGTGGCCAGGCCCGCAGTCTGACGCCTTTCCGCAAAGACCTGGTGCTGCCGCTCAAGAGTTGAGTCGTCAGCGGTCAGCAAGAAGCTCGCCCGGCATTGCGATGCCGGGCTACGGACGCAAGGTCCACTGAAGTGGACCGACGGCCGCTGTCTCGACCTGCGTTTCAGTCCGCTGAAGCGGACTTTGCGGATTTAGCCAGGGGGTGAACCCCTGGCGACCGGGGAGACACGGTCGTTTCTGAAATTTGCACAATGGGTTTGTTGACCGCTGATTGCTGACGGCTGACCGCTTAGACCGGCGAAACGTCAAACCACATGCGCCGCCTGTACCGCGAATATCGTTGGGCGATCCTGCCGCTGCTGGTGCTGTTGGCCTTGCAGGTGAACATTCGCCTGTACTACGACCTGGGCTACGGCTACGATATGCCGCAGCACTACAGCAACGCTTATGCCGTGATGCTGACCGGCTGGATGCCCCCGCCGCCGCTGACGCCTATCACCTACGAGGCGTTCCAGGCTCCTCTGTTCTATGTGCTCTCCGCCGGGGTGATCCGCCTGGGCGAGTTGTTCGCGCCGGACGGCTTTCGGGGGTTCATGCCGCTGGCCCTGGGCCTGGTCACGCTGGGCTGGGCGCTGCTGATTGTCGCCTGGGTGCAGGAGGCGCCGGGGAAGGGTGCCCCGCCGTTGGTACGCGCCCTGACCGTGCTGGTGGTGATGCTGTTCCCGGCCAATGTGTTGCTTGGCGCGATGTTCAGCAACGACCTGCCGCTGGCGGTGTGCACTGTGCTGGCGGTATACCTGCTGTGGCGGCTGGCGCGCGCGGGCCGTCTGCACGACGGGCGGGTCTGGCTGGTGGCGGGAGCGGCGGCGGCGACCGCGACGGCCTTCAAGAACAACGGGATCATCGTGGGCGCCGTATACATCGCGCTGGCGGGGCTGGTCATCGCGGAATGTCTGTGGGATCGTCGCCGCAACCCGGCCCGCGAGGTGGCGCGCGCATTGGCAATCGCCCTGCCGCTCATTTTGATCCCCTTTATCTTCAACGCCCGCCACACCATGCGCTACGTGCCCGACCCGATGGGCGCGGTCATCCCGCCGCGCAGCGCCGTCGGCAGGTTCCCGCTGCACTTTTTCGTCGGCTTCGACTTCAGCATCTTCGAGAACCCGTTTGCCTATGGGCCGGGCGAAGGCTCGTTCTGGAGTTTGCAGTACGTCACGCTGCACAGCGACTATTACAACCACTGGAACAGCCCGGCTTACGACGCGCTGCCTGCCGATCAGCGCCACGACACCGGGCACAACCAGCCGATGCCCATCGCGCGCTTCGACGCCCTGGTGCGCCTGCAAGTTCTGGCGATCCCGATCACGCTGGTGATGGTCTACGCCTTTCTCCGCGCGCTGTACCGGTCGGTGCGGCAGCCCCGCGAGGCCCTGCGCAACGGCGCGCTGCTGATCCTGCTGTTGACGCTGGTCGGGGAAGGGGCGCAGTTGCTCCGCTTCATCAGCTACGCCGACGTGCGCGCCGTGCTGATCCACGCGCGCTTTTTGAGCTTTCTCTACGTGGCGCTGTTCATTGCCGGGATCACGTGGCTTTGGGAGCGGTGGGGCGCGCGGCGGGACCTGCTGCCCATGGTGTTGAAAACCGTTCTCGTGTTGGATATGCTGGCGTATATAGTGACGGTATTGCAGGCCCTCTGGCTGCCTGCGGTGTAACGAGGTGGTGAAAGATGACGCTGATCCTGGGCATCGAAAGTAGCTGTGACGAAACGGCGGCGGCGGTGGTGGAAGATGGGCGGATCATCCGCTCGAACGTCGTGGCCTCGCAGGTGGATTTGCACGCGCCCTTTGGCGGCGTTTTTCCCGAAGTGGCCTCGCGCGCGCACATCGAGGTGATCGGCGCGGTGGTCTACCAGGCGTTGGACGAGGCCGGGGTCGCGTTGGACGACCTCGCGGCCATCGCCGTGACGCGCGGGCCGGGGCTGCCGGGCAGCCTGCTGGTCGGCGTCAACTTCGCCAAAGGGCTGGCGCTAGGGCGCGGTCTGCCGCTGGTGGGCGTGAACCACCTGGAAGGACATCTTTATTCCCTATGGCTGACCGAGGGCGCGGACCTGATCCGCTTTCCGGTGGTGGCGCTGGTGGTGTCCGGCGGGCACACGGAACTGGTGCTGCTACGCGATCACGGCGCTTACGAGCACCTGGGCGGCACACAGGATGACGCGGCGGGCGAAGCCTTCGACAAGGTGGCCCGCCTGCTGGACCTGGGTTATCCCGGCGGCCCGGCGATCCAGAAGGCGGCGGTAGGCGGCAATCCGCGCGCCTTCGATTTCCCGCGCGCCAAGACTGACGGCCTCTACGACTTCAGCTTCAGCGGCCTCAAGACGGCAGTCATGCGCGCCGTGACGGTCCAGCCCCGGCGTGGGCAGCCCGAACCCGCCGACGAGCGCCCCCCGCTGCGCCCCGACGTGAAGGTGGCGGACGCGGCAGCCAGCTTCCAGCGGGCAGTGATCGACGCGCTGGTGGAGAAGACGGTCCAGGCGGCGAAGGATTTCGGCGCAGCGGAGATTCACATCTCCGGCGGCGTCAGCGCCAACGCCCTGCTGCGCCAGGAGATGGCCCGTCGCGCCGAACTGCCCGTGCGCTATCCGCCGCTGGTCCTGTGCACCGACAACGCGGCCATGATCGCGGCGGCGGGCCACGTGCGTTTTATTGCGGGCCAGCGCGACGATCTCAGCATGGACGTGCAGCCCATGTGGCCGCTGGTGAGCCTGGCGCAGGCGGGGGCGGGGTAGGGGGTGTTATAATGGGATCAGGAGAAGCGTGGAGGAACTACCGTCATGGCAGCAATAGAAGCCATTTATCGGGATGGGCAGTTGCGGCTGCTTGATCCGGTCGATCTTGCCGAAGGCCAGCGGGTACGGGTGACAATACAAACGGTTGCGGAGGAATGGGACGAGGAAGAGAAACACCTGCGTGCGGTATTGGGCGACATGGTTCGATGGCCGAATCCAGATGATGACAGGGATGCATGGGTTGAACTCATGGCCGATGAGATCGATCAGGCTTACCAGGGCGAGCCACCGCTTTCCGAGATCATTATCCAGGATCGAGGCGAAGGATGACCTGTTTCTTCTTCGATAGCAGCGCCCTGATCAAACGCTATGTTACGGAGAAGGGAACATCCTGGGTTCGAGAAATTTCGACCAATCATGAAAACCGCGTCTTTGTCGCTCAAATCACTGCTGTTGAAATTGTATCTGCGTTGGCTCGCCGAAACCGGGAAGGCGGTATTTTGCCTCGAACGGCGAAGGCAGCCCGTTTACTGGTAGATCGACACTTTGAGCGGGAATATCGCGTCTTAAAGCTCTCTGATCAGATCATCAAACGCGCGGAAGATCTGCTCAATGTCTATCCTCTGCGCGCTTATGATGCTGTACAGCTTGCGACGGCTCTGGAATCCAACGCCTTAATGATTACAGCGAGACTGCCGTCGCTGGTGTTTGTTTCGGCGGATCAGCGGTTGCTCTCTGCCGCAAGTGGCGAACAACTGCTTGTTCTGGACCCCACTGGCCAGACCTAGAGCGTGATCTCCCCTGTCGATACCCACCCGCCGCTAGAATTCGCGGTGGCTGGCCTGCGGCTCGCGCAGGATGCGCGCCAGCTCGCGCGCCATCAGGCCCGTGCGTTCGTCGCGCAGCAGGGGCAGGTGGCTGCGCGTGCGGTGAAGCTGGTTCAGGTCGATGGTCTGCACGACCAGGGCTTCTTCAAAGTATGGCCCCTGTGCCAGCGTGTCCCCGTTCGGATCGACGATCCACGAGCCGCCCCAGAAGGCCAGCCCATCCTCGTAGCCCACGCGGTTGCAGTGCACCACGTAATTGGTGAACAGGCTGGCATACGCCTGCGTGACCAGCTCGACCCAGTGGGAGGTATTCAACCGCTCGCTGGCGACCAGCCCACGCCCCGGACTGGCACTGACCAGCAGCAGCACGTCTGCGCCGTCTAGCCACAGCAAGTACGGTGGCGAGGCGTGCCAGAAATCCTCGCAGATCAGCAGCCCGAAGCGGCCAAAGCGCGTATCGAAGGCCTGCACGCTGTCGCCCCAGGCAAAGTAGCGTCCCTCGTCGAACAGGGTATAGGTGGGTAGGTAGATTTTGTTGTGCAGGTGCATCACCCTGCCGCCGGAAAGATAGGCCGAGGCGATGTAAAAACGGCGGCGGGCGTCCTCGTGGACAAAACCCACCACCAGGTCCAGGTCGCGGCTCGCCAGCAGCAGCGTGCGGAAGGTCGGATCGTCGGCGGTGGGCCGGGCGGCGACCTCGTAAACCAGGTCTTGCAGGTTGTAGCCCGTGAGTGACAGCTCAGGGAAGACCAGCAGGTCCACGCCCTGTGCCTTCGCCTGGTCGATGTAGTGCAGATGCTTGTCCAGATTGGCGGGAACGTCCGCCAGCTTGGGGTGAATCTGGGCCAGGCCGAGTGTGAGGTTCATCTGTCTTCTGCTCCCATCGGTCAATCGTCTAAAGTCCCGGTGTATAGCCGGGTTCCGCTTGCCGCAACGACGCTCAAGGCGATCACGCTCAGGTCGAGCAGTTGGTCCTGGCTGACGTTGGGCAGCGGCGAGGGGACGATTTCGCCCCGGAAAAAGCCCAGCACGAACATGCCCGCCCCGGTCAGCGCCAATACCAGCCACAGGCGATAGCCGCGCAGCTGACCAACCAGCGCGATCAGCAAGATTGCCGTCAGCAGGATCGCGCCCAATCCGACACCGAACGTCTGCACATTGTAGCGCGGCGCAACGACGCCGAATATGTCCGGGCGCTCACTGACCGCCCAGGTCGGAAAATCCGCCAGCGTCCACACTTCTGCGCCGTAGCCGCACGCCGACGCCCAACAGCCCGCCCAGGCAGCCATCACGCCGACCGGCCAGACCAGCGCCAGCGCGTCTGCCAGCGGGCGGAAGGGTACACCTCGCCGGCGCGCCACCAGCGCCAGCCCGATCAGGCCGCCGTAGAGCGCGCCGTGCCAGCTCAGCCCTCCGGCACGGATATTGGGGATTTCGGCCAGGTGGTCCGCGAAGTAGCCCCAGGTCAGGATCACGTGCAGCAGCCGCGCGCCGATCACCCCGCCGAGCAGCGCGCCGAGTCCGGCGTCGAGCCAGCGCAGGAGCGACCGTCGGGTTATGCGGTTCCGGTCGTAGAAATAACCCGCCGCCGTTGTCGCTGCCAGCCCGATCAGCGCGGCGGCGGCGATCAGCGCCGTGAAGGTGCGGACGGAAAACGGGCCGAGGTCGATGAAAGTCGCGTCCATGCGCGCTATTGTAACGGCGAGAGGCGTTCTCACGCCATCCGTTTCGGGCAAGCGGCTTGCCGCCTGCCGTCTGGATGCACTATACTAACGGTTATACTGAAAAATTTTCCCTTACCGAAGGAGCAGGTCCTGTGATCGACACCAACCGTATGAAAGCGATTGACAGCCTGTCGGCTTATGAGTTCGAGGTCGAGATTGACGGTCAGAGCGTCAGCGGTATCTTCAACATCAGTGGCCTGACCAGCTACGCCGGCGAGGGCGACCGCCCGCCCTTAGTGATCACGAAGATGGTTCAGCAGGACCCTGAAACGCCGTTCAACGTCTGGACGCGCGCGACATTGGCCGGCGACCGACCGACCCGCGACCTGGCGATCCTGGCGATGGACGAGGGCAAGGAGACGCGCCGTTGGGTTTACCGGGGCGCATACATTACCCAAATCTCCTTCTCCGACTTCGACACGGCTTCTAGCGAACTGGTGGCCGAGCGGCTGACGATCCGGGCGGAGCGGGTTGAGGAAATCTGGCCCTGAGGGGCGAGGAATCAACAGGGACACGTTTGACCGTGTCCCTGCCACATGGACGCACAGGGATTCGAACCCTGGACCTCCACAGTGCGATTGTGGCGCTCTCCCAGCTGAGCTATGCGCCCGTCCAGATAGGGTGCATTGTAGCGCCGTGAAGGGGCGCTGTCAAGGGCGGCGGGGCTGGGGGCGCAGATGGGCGGTTGGGGTGGGCCAATAAAAAGCCCCGCCTCAGGGCGGGGCCGTTGATGAAGGTCGGATGATCGCTAGAACGGAAAGAGCCAGCCCCCCGTTTGGGGAACATACCCCCCAATACCGCGCACGATATTGCTGAAGATGTTGCCGATGGCCGGCCCCAGCAGCGCCAGGATCACCAGCACCGCCAGCGAAACCAGCACCAGCAGCAGGGCATACTCGACCAACCCCTGCCCCCGTTCGCGGGAATGCAAATGACGTGGAAGATAAAGCATGAGAGTCCTCCCAAATATAACGGTGGATAAAAAAAGTATATCATAAATTGTTGTTCTTTACGTGAAGAAATTGCAACACTTTGCACCTTTTGCTTCAGGAGATGTCTTGCTATGTCTCTCTCTCCGGACGAGACCCAGTATTATGCGCCGGGCGGTGCGCCGTTCTTCTTCCGAGGCGGCGACGTGGGCTGCCTATGCCTGCATGGCCTGACGGCCCTGCCGCAGGAGATGCGCTGGTTGGGCGAGCACCTGGCCGCGCAAGGCTATACGGTCTGCGGGCCGCGCATTGCCGGGCACGGCACCCGTCTGCAAGATTTGGCCCGCACCCGCTGGCAGGACTGGTACGGCAGCGCCCTGGACGCCTATTACCTGTTGCGCGGGCAGTGCCGCAAGGTTTTCGTGCTGGGCCTCAGCATGGGCGGGACGTTGGCCCTGCATCTGGGCGCACGCGAACAGCCGGACGGCGTCGTGGCGATGGCCGCGCCGCTGGAGTTCGATCAACCGCTGATGCCCTATGCGCGCTTCCTCAAATATGTGATGCCTTACGCCACCGACGGCAAGCCGGACGAGAATCATCTGCGCATCGACCGCCGGATGCGCGAGATTCAGGCCCAGCGCGGCGAGGCGGTGCTCGGCAGGTGCAGCTATGGGCGTTTTCCCACCGCCAGCATCGCCGAACTGTACGCCCTGATGCAGGACACGGCGGCGCGCCTGAACCGCCTGACCGCCCCGCTGCTGTTGATCTACTCCGAAGGCGATCAGACGGTGCCGTTCCGCAACCTGGCGAAGGTAGCCGGCCTGGTCGGCACGCCGCCGGAGCACCGGCGTCAGCTTCACCTGACCGCAAGCGGCCACCTGCTGACGTTGGATGTGGACATGGAACAGGTCTTCCGGGCCGCCGCCGACTTTATTGCCCGCTATGCCGCGTAGAGGGGGGCGCATGGTCATCGTTTGGGAGCGCGTGTTGCCCGTTCTCGTCTCCATCGCCATCATCATCCTGATCGCCATCCTGCGCGAGTACTCGAAGACGCTGGCGGCGATCACGGCAACGATGCCGGTGAACATCCCGCTGGGGATGTGGATCATGTACAACGCCGAGGAGGGCGACCGCACGGTGATGGCCGCCTTCACCGGATCGCTGGTGGTGGGCATCGGGCCGACGGTGCTGTTCCTGATCGTGGTATGGCTGGCGGCGCGGGCAGGCTGGAGCCTGTTGCCGATGCTGGTCGCGGGCTACCTGGCCTGGGGGGTGGGGTTAGGCGCGATCCTGCTGATCCGGCACATCATGGGCGGCGGGTAGATCGCTCCGCCGCCGCGTGCGCCTACCAGACCTTGCCCCGCGCCGCGACCGCCCACACTGCCTCGACCTGATCGCCGCGCACGCCGTATAGCCGCTCGGCCAGGTTCGACACGACGCAGGTGTGCACCGGGATGACGTGCACGCGCTCCCCGATGCGGGGCTGCCGCTCGCAGGCGCTGATGTCTACGTGGGCGTGCTCCTCGCTCAGTTTGTAAATCCGCGCCTGCGGATATTCCACAATGTGACCGTGCTCGCCGTTCACCTGGTCGGCGGCGAGCGTTTTGCTGCCGCAGTCAAGGATCATGCGCCCCGGCACGGCATGGCTGACCACCGTCGCCAGGACGTGCATCGCGCAATCTTCCGGCGCGGCTGCGCCCTGCTGGACGTGATTCCAGTCGTTGAAGATATACGTACCCACGCGCAGTTCGGTCAGTTCGGGCACTGCATGGGCGGTCATGGCAGCGACCGTCCCGCCGCCGCTGACGGCTTCGACCTGCAACCCGGCCCGCGCCAGCAGGTCCAATGCCTCCAGCAGGGCAGGGCGGTTGGCGGGATGGCTCGGATAGATCAGCAACCCGGCGAAACGCAGGGCCGGGGCTGCCGCGATCTGTTTTGCCAGGGCGACCACGTTCCCCGGCAACGCGCCGGTGCGTTCCAGATCGGTCCGTAGATCGACCAGCACGTCAAGCCGGACTCCGGCGGTCTCTGCCGCCTCGGCCAGCCCGGCGATCACCGCTGCGTCATCCGCCGAGACGCTTACCCGGCAGCGCGTCGCCAGCGCCATCAGCCGCGCCGTCTTCTGCGGCCCGACGATGTTGTAGGGTATCTGAATGTCGGTAAACCCGGCGTCGGCGAAGACCTCCGCCTCGCTGACCTTCTGGCAGGCGATTCCCACCGCGCCCGCCGCGAGCTGCATCCGCGCGATCTCCGGCGTCTTGTGCGTCTTGATGTGCGGGCGAAAGCGCAGGCCAAGCGCATCGCAGCGCGCCTGCATGGCCGTGATGTTGCGCGTCATCCGGTCGCAGTCGATCAGGACAGCGGGTGTTTCCAGGTCGTTGATGTGCATGGGGTTGGCCTTTCTCAGGAGCGCACGATAGCGGCGGATTCAATCCGTCGCTAAAATGATAACCTGTTGTAGGGATACGGCCCGCTGTGTCCCCGCCGGTCCGTAAGGGGCTTGACCATGTCTCCTGACCTGACTTCTCGCCTGCAAATCAACACCGACCTGGCAGAAAAAATCCTGGTCGGCTTCATCCGCGACGCGGTACACAAGGTGGGTTTCCGGCGCGCCGTGATCGGCCTGTCCGGCGGCATCGACAGCGCCCTGGTGGCATACCTGACCGTGGCTGCTCTCGGCCCGGAGAACGTGCTCGGCCTCCGTATGCCCTACGCCAGCAGCAGCGCCGACAGCATGATCGACGCGCAGAAGGTGATCGACGCGCTGGACATGCAGAGCTTGACCGTGCCGATCACGCCGTTCGTTGCGCCGTTCTTTGAGCGGTTCGAGGGCATCACGGACACGCGCAAGGGCAACGTGATGGCCCGGATGCGCATGATCGTGCTGTACGACCAGTCGGCGGCGTTTGGCGGGCTGGTTATCGGCACCAGCAACAAGACCGAGGCCCTGATCGGCTATTCGACCGTCTACGGCGACAACGCCGCCGCCATTCAGCCTATCGCCGATCTGTATAAGACGCAGGTCCGGCAACTGGCGCGCGCGCTGGGCGTGCCGCGCAGCATCATCGACAAGCCGCCCTCCGCCGATCTGTGGGTCGGCCAGACTGACGAGGGGGAGATCGGCTACACTTACGAGCAGTTGGATCAACTGCTGTATCTGCTGGTCGATGCGCGTTATTCGGTGGACGAGGCTGTTGCCGAAGGGTTTGATCGGGGGATGGTGGTGGATGTGTGGCGGCGGGTGCGCGCCAACCACTACAAGCGCACTATGCCGACCGTCGCCAAGCTGAGCCAGCGCACCATCGGCCACGACTTCCTCTATTTGCGGGATTGGGTAGGGGTGTAAACGACTGCCTCTCTCGGCAGACATCGGGGGGTTCGATGAGCATCACGGTCGCGTGGGACGATGAGGCCCACACGATTATCCGCTACACCTTCACGTCGCCCTGGACGTGGGACGAATATCGTGCGGCGATTGACCGGGCCTGGGAACTGGCCCGCGCGGTCGATCACCCGACCGACACGATCACGGACATGAGCCACAGCCACCTTTGGCCGGAGAACTTGTTCCGCCACATCCGGCGCTCGGTGGTGGAGATTCCCGAAAGCACGCAGACCATCGTGCTGGTCGGCGCGGGCAGGTTTGTGGAACTGGCGCTGGGGGCGCTGCGCCGGACCTACCGCGCGCAGGGCAGCAAGTTCTTCACCGCCGCCACGCTGGACGAGGCGCGCGAACTCATCCGCCGCCGGCGGGCGTGAGCGCGCTCAGCGATCAGCCGTCAGCAATGAGTAGTTAGCGGTTAGCAAACCCAATGCGCGGAGGGCGTGCTGCCTGGTAGCTCGCCCGGCATTGAAATGCCGGGCTACGGACGCAAGGTCCACTGAAGTGGACCGGAGCAGCCCATTTCAGTAGACTTTACATCCGTAGCCGGGGACTTGAGTCCCCGGCGCTGAAAACCTGTACATGGGGTTAGCTGTTTGCTGACCGCTGACGGCTGACTGCTACTCCGGCAACTCCTTCGGCGGCGGCGGGATCATGCCCTGGATGTCGGTCAGGCCGATGCCGGGATACCACTCGTCCGGGTAGGAGTCGGCGGCGCGGGTGAGTTGTAGGCCGCCCAGGTCGCGGGCGATCACCTCGGCCATGTGCGGACGCACCCAGATCACGCTGTCGAGCTGCACGGCGCGCGCGCCCTGCTCGATGAAGTCCCGCGCGTCTTGGGGGCTGTGAATGCCGCCTGCGCCGATGACCGGGAGCGCGTCTTTGCCCAGCGCCTGAATCACCTGGCCTACCGTGCGTAGCGCCAGCGGCTTGACCAGCGGCCCGAACACCCGCCCGTTGATCAGCCGCCCGCTCAGAGGATCGCGGGCCACGCCGCGCGGCGGCGCGCCGACCACGATGGCCCCGGCTCCCGTCCGCGCGACGATGGGGGCGAGTTCGATGGCCTGTTCCAGCGGCAGGCGCACCAGCAGCGGCAGTTGCGTCCCGGCCAGCGCCGCCTGGATCAGCGCCTGGGCTTCCTCGGCGGTGACGCGGTGGTGCAGGCCCAGTTCGATCCCTGCGACGGCGGTGCAAGCGTCCAGCGCGCGGGCGCAGCGTTCGACTTCCGTCGGGTGGGTCGCCAGCACGTGCACGATCACCGGCGCGGCGCTGTTCCGCCACACGCTGGCGTATTCCTTGATCACTTTGTTCACGCCGGGGTTGGGCATCCCGGTGTGCATCAGCACGCCGCCGGGCAAGGGGACGACATGCGCGCCCCTGGCCGCCTGACGTGGCTTGAGCGTCACCGGGTCGGTGACGATGGCTCCCCACTTGTCCGACTTGATCAGTTTGTCGTAGCGGTCGCCGTAGCCGACCGTGCCCGCTGCGGGCATCACCGGGCAGTCGAGGATCAGGCTGTGCTTACCGGGCCGCGTCAGTTCGAGGGACATGGGGGACTCCTGATTCAAGGGTATACACATTCATTGTAAACAGAGAGTTAGATATAAACCAGTCAGGAAGGAAATCACTTGATTTAGCCTATGTGTGTTTTACGATACATTTAAGACGTTTTACTGGTTTGCAAGGGAACTTGGCATGAGCAGTCATCTTCAGGGTTCCCCCAAGACAAAGGCATGTTTGTCGATTTGTCTGATTTATCTGGCGCTTGTTTCCGTATCTTGCGCTTCTCCTTTAGACGGCCCGTTACCGACACCCAGTGGGCGTGGTACACCATTGCCTCCAACGAACTATAACGGGCAGTACATTTTGATTCGTCTCTATTCTATAACAGTTAACCGATTGCCCGTTGATGTTCTTGATGGAGATCGGGCGCAGTTAGAGTTTTTTGTTTTTTTGACGGATGGAAACCTTGTTTCAGACCGTTGGGAAGCATTTCCTCAGGGCTATTATGATGTTCGCGCCGGGAGCGTTGTTCAGCTTCATGGGGCGTCGGGTCCGTATTTTGCCGACGAATTGACCTCTGACACCGTGTATGTCTGGTTCTTGGCTGTCGATTCTGATGAGATTAATCAATTGGTAGAATGGGGTGTCTCAAACACCATCGATTATGCACTAGATTCCTTCAAGGAAGAGGTTGCCCGAAGAGGCGGACAAGTAGCAACGAGGTGGAATCCCTGGATTTGGATTCTCGGTGAAGCTGTGGATATAGTAACCGATGTCTGGCAGACTGAAGACTTGATCGGACAACAGGTAATAACCCTATCGAGTGCAGAGAATTGGAACGTAGGGCACTATTCTGGACCGTCGGACGATAACGGAATTACTTTGAATTATGAGGTTGTACGTTGCAGTCAGGAACAAGTGGTTCCAGACAATCAAGAACAAGGATCGGGTCATGCATATTTTGATGACAGTGGCGGCGACTACCCCACTCGTTGCGCTCAGTCACTAACAACGCGCCTGCATCTGAATGGACGTGGACGCACTATTTTGCTTGTTCGCTTGAGCGAATCCCCGACTGCCGTTAATGGTACTAGTCTTGCAGTAGGTACTGATTTCCGGGTTATTGGAGGGCCGGTTTGTGCATTTTCAGAGGGCAGACCTGGGAACGCGCAGATGTTATGGTGGCAGGTTGAACTACTTGAGGGAACGGCGCGTGGGCGTATTGGTTGGATCCCTGAGAGCGGCCTGGATAGGTCAGGCCGTTTAGTATACAATGTCATGCCGGAGTAGTTTTGTACAAATTGACATATTCTGCCGACCCCAATCGTCATTGCTTACTATGAGAAGAGTATTGAGGGGTGAGGTCGCGTGGACGCGAGACTGACATTGACCTACGACCGTGCGGCAGACATCCTCTACATCAACAAGCGCGCGCCGTATGCCGAGCAGGGGTCGGAAGAATTGGGCGACGACGTTATTGCCCGGTTGAACCCGACGACAGGCGAGATCGAAAACCTGGAAGTGCTTTTCTTCTCAACCCGGTTGCTCCGTAGCACCCTGATTGAACTGCCGGTTGAGGCGGACCTGCGCCTGGTTGTCTGGGCGCGCTGGTGGCAACTGTAACCATGCAAACCCTGGAACGCACGCTGCGCGACTACGACCTGGAACTGCTGGCGGTTATTGCCGACCGTTGGGACGTGGACCTGGCTTCCCACAGCGTCACCGACGCGGTGCAAACCCTGGCGCAGGCCATGCTCGATGAGCAGGCCGCCGCCGATACCTGGGATCGCCTGGACGATGCCCAGCGCGGCGCGCTGCAAACCCTGCTCGGCTCCGGCGGCGCGATGTCTGCCGCGATGTTCGCCCGGCTGTTCGGCCCGATCCGGGAGATGGGGCCGGGCCGCCTGGAGCGCGAAAAGCCCTACCTCAACCCGGTCAGCGTGGCGGAGGCGCTTTACTATCGCGGCCTGATCGCGCGCGGCTTCGACGAGGCTGCCGCCGGGCCGCAGCCAGTGATCTACGTCCCGGCAGACCTGGCGCGCATCTTGCCGACGCATCACACCGGCTTCGACCTGACCGCCGAAGAAGACGAGGAGTTCATCGACGAAGATGAGGAAGAACCCGCCTGGGGTGTCGTTGCCGGGCAGCCGGATGAGATCACCCAGGCCAACACGACCATTGTCGATGACTTGACCACGCTGCTGGCCTATCTCCAGGTGGCGACGGTCGAATGGAAAGAGGGCGATGGCGCGCTGCCGTCGGGCCACGTCAATGCCCTGACCCCCTTCCTGCTGACTCCCGGCGAGAATCGGCTCGCTCTGCTTGTAGGACTGGCGCACTCGCTGATGCTGGTCGCGCCGCGCGAGGGGCTGCTCAAGCCGCTCAGCCCGAATGCCCGCCGCTGGTTAGAAGCGCCGCGCGGCGAGCAAGTGCGTCTGCTGGCAGTGGCCTGGCGGGAAAGCACCCTGTACAACGAACTGCACTTTTTGCCCGGCCTGATTGTCGAAAGCGCCGCCAACGATCCGCGTCTGGCCCGCCAGGTGACGCTTAGGGCGCTGGAGGCCCTGCGGCCTGACTCCTGGTGGCTGGTGGAGCAGGTGATCACGGAGATCAAGGAGGTCGAGCCGGACTTCCAGCGGCCTGGCGGCGACTACGAAAGCTGGTATATCCGCACGTCTGAGAGCGGCGAATATCTGATGGGCTTCGGCGCGTGGGATTCGGTCGATGGCGCGATGCTGCGCTTTATTCTCACCGGGCCGCTGCACTGGCTGGGGTTGGCCGATCTGGGTCGCTACGCCGGGCAGACGCTCGGCCATTTGAACGCCTACGGGCGCGCCCTGATCGGCGGCGGCGAGTGGCCTTCTCCGCCTGAAGCCGGAGAGACGGTCGCGCTCAGGCCAGACGGGATCGCCGAGGTTTCGCGCAAGCTCAGCCGCTACGACCGCTTCCAACTGGCCCGTTTTACCGAATGGCTCGGCGTCGAACCGGCTTACCGCTACCGCATCTCGCCGCGCGGGCTGCGCCGCGCCGGGGCGCAGGGCATTCAGGCAGAGCACATCCGGGCCTTTTTGACGCGCACAACTAGAGCCGACCTGCCGCAGACGGTCGAAACGCTGTTGGAGCGGTGGGATCAGGCCGCCGAGGCAGAAGCCAGCATCGAGCGCCTGTCGGTGCTGCGCATGACTTCGTCCGGCGCGCTGGACGCCGTGCTGAATGAGCCTGCGTTGCGCCGCTACCTGGGCGCGCGCCTGGGGCCAGAAGCCGTGATCGTGCGGCCTGGCCAGGCGGCGGCGCTGCTGCAAGCCCTGGCAGAGCGGGGCATCTTTGCCGACGCCCCGGCTCTGGATGAGGATCAGTCCGCCTGAGGTGGCCTATTCGACCGTGATCACACAGGTATCCGTATCGACCGTGCCCGGCCCGGCGCGCAGGTTAACCGTACTGCTGGCGGTGACGGTGCAGGCGTCAGAGAGGATGCTGCTCTGTCCCATGATCTGGATGGCGGCCTGGGTAGTGATGCCGGCGGTCTCCGGTACGGGGACGATCTGCGAGGCGGCGTCCACGCGGGTGTGGCCGTAGCAGGCCTCGTCGCGCCCCAGCCCGGCGCAGGACGTATCCACTGCTGCCAGCGCCGCCTCGGCCACTGTCTGGCAGGCGCCGCTGCCCTGGGCGGCGGTGGGCGATCCCGGCGTCAGGGCCAGGACGGCGATTAAAAGCGCCAACACAGACAGGTTTTTCCACTGAGACATTATCTTTTCCTTGATCAGCCAGGTCTTTCGCCTATTCCGGCATACAGAGCGCGCTGCACCCGTCGTTGTCGATCAGATTGCCGTCGTCACATAGTTCTCCCGGCTCAATGATTTCGTTGCCGCAGACAGACGCAGGCGGGCCACCGCAGTCCCCGGCGCAGTTGACGGCGTCTTCGCCATCTTCGCAAAGCGCATTGCCGCAGAACGGTTCCGGCAGAAGACAGTCCACCGGGCAGGTAATGGCCGTTTCGCCCAGCGCCAGATCGCAGAAGGTGTCGCCACACAACTCGCCGAGGCAGTCCACCGGGCAGGTAATGGCCGTTTCGCCCAGCGCCAGATCACAGAGGGTGTCGCCGCAGGTCGGTATGGGGCAGTCTATGGGGCAGACGAACGCGCTCTCGTTTACGTCGCAAATGCCGTTGCCGCAGAACGCACCGGTGCAATCCAGTGGACAGCTTGTCGCGTCCTCATCCGCTTCGCAGATACCGTTGCCGCAAGTCAGTTCAAGACAGTCTACCGGGCAGGTGATGGCGTTCTCGCCTAGCGCCAGATCGCAGAGGGTGTCGCCGCAGGCCTCCAGACTCGGTTCGCCCATGCCGGGTAACAGGTTCTCCGGCGGTTCGTAGAAGGTCACGTCCAGGTCCTCCAGGGGGACGCCGGGGTCTGCGATCAGGTCGCCGTCGATGGCGTTCTGGTACGCCTGGGCGATGATCGCGGCGACAGCTTCCGTGTCTGTCAGGGGGATTACCGTCGAGGATGAGTCGATCAGCCCGTCGGCGTTCAGCGTCACGGCCAGCGATTCGCCTGCTGCATTCAGCCGGATCGACGGGCCGCCGGGAAGACTCACATAGAGCCGACCCTCGATCAGGCTGACGACCAGCACCGTATCCTGCGAATCGGCGATGTCTGCTGCGATGTTGCCCTGGGCGGTCGTCAGGATGATCGTCGAGCCGAGGCGGATGTCCAGCCCGTTGACGTTGAGGGCCACCGGCAGGCCGTCTGGACTCTGTACCACCAGCGCGTCAGGGGCCTCGCGGCAGACTGGGTCGCCCATGCCGGTGGTGAAGTAGAACGCCTGCATCGGGCCGTAGCGCGGCGGCGTGTTCGGGCCAAACGTGATCGGCAGGTCTACCAGGGCGTCGGTGACTTCTATCAGGTCGGCGAAAACCCAGGCCCGCCCGCCATTGTCTTGCAAGACCTCGTACCAGTCGCCTGCCTCGTTCACGCCGACCAAGTGCAGTTCCGTCCCGGCGGGCACGCTGCCGACCACGTTGGCGCGGGTGCTCGGTCGGCTGCGCAGGTTGGCGGGCACAGCAGCGACCGCCGCGATGGGCGTCACGGGCGGGGCGGCTTCTTCTGGCGAGACGGCGTTTTCCAGCACGGCGTCGCCCATCAGCAGAAAGGTGACGGCCTGCCCCGGCATCGTCTCCGGCACGTTGGCCCGCACGTTAAGTATGGCTACTCCCCACAGCCTGTTGGCCAGGTCCAGCGGCGCGGTGGCGAGGGATTGCAGGTCGAGCAGGGGAACCCGGTCTGACGGCGCGCTGAAAGCCAGGTCGTCGCGCGCTTCCCAAAAAACGGCGTCCACGCGGTCGTTGCCGTAGCAGGCTTCGTCTCGGTTCAAGCCGGCGCAGGCCTGCCCGGCAGCCTCCAACGCCGCCCGGACCAGCGCCGGGCAGGCATCGTTGCCGGTTTGGGCGATGCCAGGCGTTCCCGGTGTCATGAGAGCGATTACGAGAATCGTCGAAAGTAACGAACTGAAAATTCCCAGACGCCGCATGACACATACCCCCTATCTAGTCGGCCTCGACAATAAAGGTGCAGGCGCGGGCGTTGCCGCTGCCCCAGCCGCCGGAGACGGTGTGTGTGCCCGGCGTGGCGACCCATTCGTAGCGCCCATCGTTGGTGTACCAACCCTCCGAAGCCCAGAAGATGCCGGTGATGTAGATGGGCAGCGGTGTGCCGTCCAGGGTGATCCAGGGCGGGCCTGCTTCGGCTTCGCGCGCCTGCTGCTCCTCGACCGTCGCCGAGCCGCAGCAGCCGGTGGCGAACCGGATGATCTCCCCGGCCACGATGCGACTGGGGTCGCCTATGATACCCGTGCAGTCGTTGATCAGGTAGTGCCGGACCTGACCGCCGTCGTCTCCGCCATTTCCACTACCGCCGCCACCGGGATCGTCCACGATCTCGACCGAGGCGCAGTCGCCTGATGCGCGCACGAGGTCGGCGCGCACCCAGCCGCCGCGCGCCAGCCGCCACCATTCTGTCCCGTCCGGGCTGATGGTCTTGCCGTTGGGCATGGCCGTTTCGCCCGCCGCTATCTGGCCCACGACCGGATAGGACGTGTTTGGCCCGCCGCGCACGTTGACGGTGCGGCTTGCCGACAGGACGCAGTTGCTGCCGCCCGCGCCGGGAACAGGCCAGGCGGCGCAAACGGCGGGGTCGAAGCCGGGGAATCCGAGGTAGCCGAACGGTCCGCAGGCGGCCTGCATCACCGTAGCGGCGCTTTCCGGCGCAGGGACGATCTGGGAGGCGACGTCCACGCGGCCCGCCGCGTTGAGGGTGATGGCGAAGGCGGCGGGCTGGCCAGCGGCTGTCGTCAGGTCAACCGGCGCGCCGTTGACGTTCGTCTGCAAATGCCCGTCCAGCAGCACGACGACCATGACGGGCTGGCCATCGATCTGCGCCAGGAAGAGAACCACCGTCGATCCGATCTGCATGTCAAGGTCGTTGATGCGCAGGGTCACGGGCGCGCCCTGCGGACTCTGGACGGCCAGCGCGTCCGGCGCTTCGGTGCATTGCGGCGCATCCAGGCCGGTGGTGAAGTAGAAGGCCTGCATCGGGCCGAGGGCGGGGTCGCCCGGCGCGACGGCGTTCTCGATCTGCGCGCTGCCCATCAGCAGAAAGGTGACGTTCTGGCCCGGCATGGTGTCGGGCAGGTTGGCGCGCAGGCTCATCACCGCCACGCCCCAGGTTCCGCTGGCGGCGTCGAGCGGGGCGGTGGCGAGGGCCTGCACGTCGGCCAGGGGCACGCGGTCGGCGGGGGCGTCGAAGTCGGCGGGGTCGCGTGGCTGGCGGAAGGCTGCGTCCACGCGGGTGTGGCCGTAGCAGGCTTCGTCGCGCCCCAGCCCGGCGCAGGACGTATCCACTGTTGTCAGCGCCGCCTGCACGATGGATGGACAGACGTTGCCCCCGTCCTGGGCGGCAGCAGATTGCATGGACGCCGTCAGGCTGATTAGCAGGACAAGACACACTAGAATCAGAGACAATCGATGCGACATTTTCCCCCCATATCTGTTGGGCCGAACGCGGGTGTGCGGTTGAAGACCGGCGCGGTTGTGACCGGATGGCTGCGGCGGTGAAAGTGCAGTGTATGCCTGTATAATACGCTAAAACCACCATCCAGAGCCAGAGAGATGAGAGTCCCACCCGCTGCCCTGCTGACCCATTTCGCCTATGCCTTTCCCGGTGTGCAGCCGTCCGTCGTGACCACCGGCCCCGGCGGGCGCGTCTGGATCGCCGCCGCGCCGAACGGAATCCGCGTGGTGAACCTGGTCGCGCCGGACCTGGACGCGCATGTGGCTTTTCGCCTGAGCACCCCCGGCGAAGCGCCGCGCCGCACCGACGTGATCGGGATGCCGCTGCCGCCCTGGGCGCTGTACGTGGCGGCGGTAGGCTGGGGGTGGGCCGCGCAGGGCCACACCGTGCCCGGCCTGGACGCCGTGATCCTGGCCGAACAGGGCGTGCGGGAAGGCTTTGTGTGGGAGACCGGGCTGGCGTTCGCCGTCGCCTGGCAGGATGTGGGCGGCTGGCCGACTCCGCCCGGCGGCCTGCTGGGGTTGCTGATGCACCTGGGCGGCTATTTTTACCGGGAAGCGTTCAGCGAGCCGGATGAGGGCTAGGCAAATGCAACGACGGGGGCAGGACAGGCCATAACGTCCTGCCCCGTGCGTCTGGTTTGCTGCCGCCGACGCCTAGTCGCAGTCCGGCGCGCAGTTGTAGATGTTCTCGTTGGGGTCGCAGGTTCCATCGCCGCAATATGACCCGCCGCAGTCCATCGGGCAGTTATAGGTATCTTCCCCGGCCTCGCAGGTGCGGTTGCCGCAGGCGGGCGCGGCAGGCGGGCGCGGGCCGCCCAGGTCTTTGGAGACCCAGATGGCGTTCGGACTCACGCTCGGCGGGCACAGCGGATTGCCGTTGGCGTCCAGCGGGCTGGCCCAGATCCAGTAGCCCAGGCCCAACTGTCCGCTCGGCAGGCTGCCCACCTCAAAGCTGAACGTTGTGTTTGGGGTTGTGCCGCTGGTGAAATAGGTATGCTGGTCGCCCTGAATAAACCACTGGTAGCTGGCCGCGCCGGGCACCGCCGTGAAGCTGACAGTGTGCGAGCCACTGCCGACCAGATTCGTCCCACTCGGTGGATAGGTCATCAGCGGCCACTGGCAGGCGGTTTCGGCTTCCTGCGTGGCGGTGGGGTGCGGCGTGTTGGTAGCTCTGGGCGGCTGCGGCGGGACGTAGACCGGCGGCAGGGGCGGCGGGGCATAAGGGAACACGACCTCGATCCGGCACGCCCCGGCGTAGAAGGGCTGCTCAAACAAGTCCGCTTGAAGTGCATTCTGGCAGGCGCTTTGCATCACGTCGGTGATCGCATCGGCATCCACATCCACCACGTCCGAGTTCGCATCGACCAGCCCCTGTGTGTTCAGCGTGATTCCGACTGCCTGGCCCGGCTCGGTCAGAACGATTTCTTGGCCGTTCAGTTCAAAACGCACTTCCCCTTCCAGCAGGACGATCACCATGACGATTGATCCATCCGGCCCGGTGGTGGTGGTCAGCAGGATGGTCGAGCCGATCTGGATTTCCAGTTGATTGACGCTGAGGGTCACGTGGAATTGTTGCGGGCTTTGCACCAGCAGGGCGTTGGGCGCTTCGCGGCAGGCGGGCGCGCCCAGGCCGGTGCTAAAGTAGAACGCCTGCATCGGCCCGTAGCGTGGGGCAGCATCCGGGCCGTAGGTCACAGGCAGGTCTGCCAGCATCAGCGGATCGACCTCCAGCTGCGCCCTGGAGATCCAGGCGCGTTCGCCGTCGGTCAGC
Source organism: uncultured Anaerolineae bacterium (assembly GCA_964529715.1). Classification (GTDB taxonomy): domain Bacteria; phylum Chloroflexota; class Anaerolineae; order Aggregatilineales; family Ch27; genus CAZGXI01. Next base: position 25,772 of record CAZGXI010000024.1, read on the forward strand.
AGCACCTCCAGCCAGCTGCCCGTGTCATCTGTGCCGACCAATTGCACCCGCGTCCCGGCGGGCAGATGCGCCTGGACGTTGCCCACCAGCGATGGCGCGCCCAGCAGATCGGTTTCGTTCAGCGTCCGGCCTACAACAGGCGTCACCGGCAGGGCGGCCTCCTCCGGCGAGACGGCGTTCTCCAGCCGGGTGTCGCCCATCAGCAGAAAGGTGACGGCCTGACCGGGCAGGGTTTCCGGCAGATCGGCGGCGTGGAGTTGAAAGGCCGCCACGCCCCACAGGTTGCGGGCAATATCCAGCGGTGTGGTGGCAACGGTGTGCAGGTCGTTCAGCGGCACGCGGTTGCCGGGGAAACTGAACAACAGATCGGCGCGCGGCTGCCAGAAGGTCGCATCGACGTGATTGTTGCCGTAGCAGGCTTCATTCCGTCCCAGGTTGGCGCAGGACGCGCCGACGGTTTCCAGCGCCAACGTGACGAGAGGGGCGCACGCGGCGTCGCTCTGCGCGCTGGTCGGGGCGGCGGGGCCGCTCCACAGCAGAATGAACAATACACTAACCCATAGTATTCGGCGGATCATGGAAGGCTTCCTTAGAAACTCAAACAACCAATACAGACTGTAAACGCAATGTGCAAGTTTCAAAAACGAGCGTGTTTGCCCTGGTCACTCAGAGTTCAAAACCCCTGGCGAAGTCCGCCAAGTCCGCTTTAGCAGACTAGAAATGTAGGTCGAGACCGAGTCCGGCAGTCCACTTTAGTGGACTTTACATCTGTAGCCGGGGAATTTATTCCCCGGCGCTGAAAACCTGCACATTGGGTTTGTAAGCATCATTTTATGTTGGCAACCCTGACTCGACAACTGAGCGAGTCTATTACAAAAAAGCGTCCCTGACCGAACCGGCCAGAGACGCCAACCTGTTTTGTCGGATGGCAGAAGGCTTGGGCCGGTTCAGGCGTTAACCGCCGTTGCCGTTTCCGTTGCCTCCGCGATTATTGCTGAACTCGCGGTCGTTGTTGCCCTGGCCGTAGTCCTGGGTGTGACCGAGGGCGTTTCCGCCACCGTTCCCGTTGTTTGTGTTACCACTGTTGTTGCTACCGCCGCTCTGTCCGCTTTGGCCGGGGTCGCCACCGGCAGGCACAACCTGCTGAGCACCGCCGCTGCCGGGAATGTCGCCTACCGCCGGGCTGGCGTCGGACACAACGGGCGCAGAGACCGGCGGGGCCGGGTTGGTGGTCGGCAGCGAGACATTGGCGAGCGCCATGCACTCTGCAGGAGCCAGCGCGCGAGCCAGTATATCCATGCGTCGGGCGTTGTGGCAGGCGTTCACGGCGGCGGCCCTGACCTGCGCTTCCAGGGAGACGGCGCTCAGATCGACAAACTGCGAGGCCGCGTCTGCACGCCCGGCGGCATTCAGCGTCACAGCGAAGGCCTGGCCGGGCTGCGTGAGGGAGAGGCGGCCTGTAGGCGTGGCCGCATCCACGTGCCCTTCGATCAGCACGCCGACCAGCAGCGTGCTGCCGCCCGACACCGTCGGGTCGGTGATGGTGGTGAGGATGACCGTTGAGCCAAGCGAGATGCGCACGCCGTTGGCGTCCAGGGTGACTTCCATGCCGCTGGTGTTCTGCACGACCAGGGCATCGGGGGCCTCGGCGCAGGTGGGCGTTGCCAGGCCGGTGCGCAGGTAAAACGCCTGCATCGGGCCATAGCGTGGGACGACCGCAGCGCCGTAAGTGACCGGTAGATGATCTATGCTACCTGCCGGGTCGCGCGCCAACAGGTCGCCGGAAATCCAGGCGCGGCCCACGCTCTCGACTGCCGCTTCGTACCAGTTTCGCGTCTCGTCGGCACCGATCAGCGCCAGGCTCGTCCCCGCGGGGATGCTGCCCAGGATGTTCGCCGTCGTGGTCGGCAGACTGCGCAGATTGGCGGGCAGCAGGGTGATCGTCTGCACAGGCTGCACCGGCGCGGCGACCTGTTCAGGCGAGACGGCGTTTTCCAGAGCGACATCGCCCATCAGCACAAAGGTGACGACCTGCCCCGGCAGTGATTCGGGAACATCGGCCTGTAGCCGCAGGACGGCTACCCCCCACAGCGCGCTGGCGATGTCCAGTGGCGTGGTGGCGATGGCGCGCAGATCAATCAGGGGAGCGTGATCGGCAGGGGCGCTGAAGATCAAGTCGGCGCGCGGCTGCCAGAACAGGGCATCGACGCGGTTATGCGCGTAGCAGGCTTCGTTCCGGGCGATGTTGGCGCAGTTAGCGTGCACGCGCTCCATCACGGCCTGCACAAATTGTGGACATGTCTCAGCGGTGGCCCTGGCTTTGGCGTCTGGAGGAAGGGTGACAATCAAAAGGAACACCAACAGTAGACACAGGCCAAGACCCAGAATCTTCCCCCTGTGTATCATGCTGTACTCTCTGATCAGAGTTCATTATATTTGCCTATAGTATAGTCCTAAGTGGTGATTCTATCCTAAAAAATGCCTAAAAAATCCGCCACAAGAGCTTAGAGTTTGGTTTGTTAATTGATAATGTTTGCTTGTAATATCTTTTATCTGACGGAAAGGCGGCGTTGCCTGCCATAGGCAGCCGTCTACCTGCGCGGTACAATAAGCCCGGTGTGGCATTTGTGTGGGGGGCGGGTAGCCCGGCAGTGCCGGGCGCGCCGCCTGAGAGCAGTAGGGGTGAGAGGGATGACCGTGCGCATTTTTAACGTCATGGGCCGGGAAAAACAGGATTTTGTGCCGGTGGAAGAGGGCCGGGTGAACATGTATGTCTGCGGCCCTACGGTGCAGGATTACGCGCATGTCGGCCATGCGAAAACGTATATCAACTTTGATATGATTGTGCGCTGGCTGCGCTACAGCGGGTGGGACGTGCTGTACGTGCAGAATATCACCGACGTGGGCCATCTGCTCGACAGCGGCGAGGACCGCATTCTCAAGAAGGCGCGCCAGGCCGCCGCCCAGCCGATGCAGATCGTCGAGATGTATACCCGCAGCTACTTCGAGGACATGGACGCACTGGGCGTCACGCGGCCCGACATCAGCCCGCGCGCCAGCGCACACGTGCCCGAGCAGATCGAGATGGCGCAGACCTTGCTCGACAAGGGATATGCTTACGTCGCCGACGGCAGCGTGTACTTCGACGTGCGCGCCTGGCCCGACTACGGCAAGCTCTCCAATCGCCGTCTGGAAGACCTAGCCGCCGGTGCGCGCGAAGAGGTGCGCGGCGAAAAGCGCAACCCGGAGGACTTCGCCCTGTGGAAAAAGGCCGAGCCGGAGCACATCCTGCGTTGGAAAAGCCCCTGGGGCGAGGGCTTTCCTGGCTGGCACATCGAGTGCTCCGCAATGGCGCGCAAGTACCTGGGCGTCACCTTCGACATTCACGGTGGCGGCGTGGATAACATCTTCCCGCACAACGAGTGCGAGGTCGCGCAGAGCGAAGCCGCCAACGGCGCGCCATTCGCCAATTACTGGATTCTGGTGGGCAGCCTGAACGTGCCGGACGCCGATGGCGTGCCGGTGAAAATGTCCAAGAGCCTGGGTAATTTCTATACCATCAAGGATGCGCTCAAGAAATGGCGGCCCGAAGCGATCCGCCTCTTTATGCTCAGCGCCCATTACTCGAACCCGGTTGTCTTTAGTGAAGATGCCCTGGAGGGAGCAACGCGCGGCTGGGAGCGGCTCTACGGCGCGGCGCGGCTGGTTCGTTCGTTGTTGCCGCAGGCTCCCCAGAGCGATGAGGGTAACGCTATTCTGCCCGTTGTGGCCAAGACGCGCACAGACTTCGCCGCCGCGATGGACGACGACTTCAACGCGCCCATTGCCGTCAGTGTGTTGCAGACCTTCACCAAAGAGGTCAACACGCTGCTCAACAGCGGCGTCAATGTGGGCCGGCCCATGTTGGAGGCCATCGACGCGGTGTATCGTGATCTGGGTGGGCGGGTGCTGGGTATCATTCCTGAGCAAGAAGCCGTCGGCGGCGCCAATGCCGAACGTGAGGCGGGCCTGATCCAGCTGTTGGTGGACCTGCGCGCCGAGGCGCGTGCGCGCAAGGACTGGGCCACTGCCGACAAGATTCGCAACCAGCTTACAGCCCTCGGCGTCACGCTGGAAGATCGCGCCGACGGGACGGTGTGGAAGGTGGGCTAACGGTCACGGCTTTGTAGAGGGGAAAGGGCCATGCCGTTTTTCTTCGCCTGGGGAGTGGTGCTCTGGTTTGCAGTGACGTTGCTCGTCCGGCTGATCGGAGAGCAATTTCTGATCCCCGATCAGCGTTTTCCGGTGGCGCTGGCCTTCGTGCTGGCTGTGCCTGCTGTTTGGCTGGTGACGTACCCGTTCTATCGCTGGCGAAATGTTGTCTCGGCGGAACGGCCCGTCGCGGCGGTGCTGATCGTGTTGCCGGGGATGCTGCTCAGCACGTTCAGCATCCTGATCTTCAACGACATGTTTCCGAATCTCGTATCCGATACCGGGCCGTCGCGGCTGGCGGCATGGCTGCTGTGGGCCTACAGCCTGGCGTTGCTGACGGGCTTCTTTCCCTGGCGACGCGATCAGGGTGTCTCGACCTCACTGGAGTGACGGGCGCGGAGAGATGGCGGATGAAGATCACTGACGATGCTGAGGTAGACGCTCTCTACATTCGCCTGTTGGATGAACCGGTGCAGGTGACGACGCAGCGGCTTTCTGAAGAGGTCGCTATCAACTACGTCCCGGATGGACGAATCGTGGGGATTGAAGTGCTCGATGCCTCAGCGTATGTTTTCAAATCAGGGGCAGACCCGTCTGTCGTGCTGCATAATCTGATCGCGGTGACAGCCTGAGGCCGGGTAGGCCCAAATCTCAGGGGGCGTCATGTCTGAATTCCTGTATGGCCGCTGGCCGGTGTTGGAGGCGCTCCGCGCCGCCCGCCGCCCGCTGGAACAACTGCTGCTGGCCGATTCTGTTGAGGAACGCGAGATCGTCACCGAGATCACCACCGCCGCCGAGACGCGCGGCGTGGCGGTCCGGCGTGTGCCGCGCCGCGTGCTGGATGACCTTGCCAAAGACGCCAACCATCAGGGCGTAGTGCTGCGCACCGGGGCGTATCCTTATGCAGATATGCAGGATTTATTTCGCATCTCGGTGGAGCGGCAGGAGAAGAACTTCTACCTGGTGCTGGACCTGCTGCAAGACCCGCAGAACGTGGGCAGCCTGCTGCGTGTGGCCGACGCGGTGGGCGTGCACGGGATCATTTTGCAGGAACGGCGTGGCGTCGGCGTGACCCCGGCGGTGGTAGCGGCTTCCTCCGGCGCGGTGGAGCATCTGCGCGTGGCCCAGGTGAACAACCTGGTGAACGCGCTCAAGGAACTGAAGAGTAACGACGTGTGGATCGTTGGCCTGGACTTGGGGCCGAACATCCTGCCCATCGACCGGACGGACCTCAACATCAACCTGGCGCTGGTGCTGGGCAGCGAGGGCGAAGGGCTGCGCCGCCTGGTGCGCGATACCTGTGATATGTTGGTGACGCTGCCCATGCGCGGCAAGGTCGGCAGCCTGAATGTCGCCACAACGGGCGCAGTGGCGCTCTACCGGGCGTGGCAGGCGCGCGGCTGGCAGGGCTGGGCCTACGCGGGATAGCGGTATGTTCAGCCTGCGCTAACCGGTGTTTTGGGCGTGGGATTCCGTTTGCTCCTGTTCTGACTCAACCGGCGTCTCATGGCTCGTCGGCCTGATGAGCGGATCGAAATCGAACCCTTTTCCGTAAGTGCTGACCATTTGCGCCAGGGCGTTCTCGGTGGCTTCCTGGCCTTGCAGCACAGACAGACGCCACAGCTCGCGCTCTTCGTTAAAAATCTCCTCGATCTGGCCGACAAAGCGCAGGATTTCTTCTTTCTGGGCTTCGGTCAGCGTTGCCGGATCAAGCTGCACCGGGCCGATTTCTGCCTGGAAGCTCCCCAGGGCATCTTCCAGCCGGATAATGGTGCGCATAAAGATGTTGTAGCCGGTCTCATATTGCATCAGGCCCAGCCACGCCACCAGCGCCGTGACCGAGGCCACTGTGACGGCCACGAATTCGCCCAGGCCGGCGGCGGCCAGGAAGGCTCCCGCCCCGCCCACGATCAGGATGGCCGCCCGGTAGCGGCGCGTCTGACGGTAATCTCTCGTCACGCGCCGGCGATACCAGTCGGTTTGCGGCTCCAGACGCCAATGAATGTAATTCTCGATGGACATCGGCGTGTAGCCGTCATCCTCCTGAGGACGGTCTAGCCAGCCCGGTTTCACGCGCCCCTGCGCGTCTTTGAAAAATTCAGTGGTCAGCATGGGGGTCATGACGCCCATACTTTCCAGGCGGTCGCTTGTCTGGTGTACCAGATTGACAAACCCTTTGAGGTCGGTTTGAGTGAGGGGCGCCAGGTAGGCGCGCACACGCAAGGTATAGATGCCGCGTCGAATCGTCTCCGCTGCCACGCGAAAGCCCACCCAGGCAACCCCAGACTCGAACCGCGAGGCGAAGGCCAGCAGCCCGGCACTGATCAGCGGCAGGACGACCAGGATCAGGTTGAAGAGCGGTTTCAGGTCCCCGGCGAAGGTGCTTAGCACGGCCAGCAGCGTGGTCAGCCAACTGATGACGATGATCAGCCTGCGGATGCGGCAGTAACGCTGCTTGAGCAGCTTAGATTGCTCGTCATAGCTGTTGAAGCGCCGCCAGGCATAGGTAACGACATGCGTGATCATCTCCGGTGTGGCGACCTGTGTGTCGGGAGACGAGGCAGGGCCGCTCACGGCAGCCGCTTCGGTCGTCTGGGGCGTGGCGTTCTGAGGGCGTTCGCTTTCCTGTTCGGACATGGACTGCTCTCCTGCTGAAAAGGCTATGGCGCTGCCGGGGTTGCCGTCGCAATGCGGCAGATTTCGGCGGGTTCGGTGCAGGGCGGCATTATGGGGTATGATTCAATAAATATATTTGTAATCCCCTCTTCATCTAAGATACTGGCGAATGCGACCTCGGAATTGTTGTTCCGGGACACTGCGAAGGCTATTCCGCTTGTTGGATAGGCCAGGGTAATGCTTCCAGCATCGGCAATGCGTGTTGGTGCTCCATACAGGCTCAGAATTGTCTCAGTGGGAGAATCTTGGAGTGGGATAACAATCTGATCTACCATGCCGTCGCCGACCCCGATTCCCACATCGTAATCATTCCTGATAAAAGGGGGGACGTCGTTCAATCTAAAACTGTAAACACTGGCGTGGCCCGATAGTCCGATTGGACTGATCTGGTAGGTGATATTCAATTCGTCAAGAATGATTTCAAGTTCTGCCTGCGTCGTCACGCCTGGCTCGATGCCCATAAAGCATGCCTGCTGACAGCCTTCATCGCTGAGTACGTCGCGCAGGGTGACAGATTCGCTGCTGGTCGGGGTTGCCGTCGGCAGTGCGGGAGTCGGCTGCACCGACAGCGTGGCGCAGATGGCTGCCGCTTCCCCGGCGCAGTTCTGGTTGATCGCATCGATGGCGGCCATGAATTCCTCCACCGATCCCGCATATAGCACGGCTCCGCCCGGTATAACGGGCGTGATCTGCGCGGCAAGGGCCTGCTGCGCCGCCAGCGCGGGGACGAGAGTCGGAGTCCCCGGCCCAGGCGAAGGCGTGACTGTTGGCGTCAGTGTGGGAGGGCGGGGCGTGTCAGTTGGAGGGCCGGGTGTCGGAGTCGGGGGCGACGGGGGAACGGCGCAAGCTGCCAGGATCAGGACCAGGATCGGCAAGACCCGTGTCGCCCGCCGAAAATTCGCACACTTGGTCATGGTTTTCTCCTGAGATGATCAGCCCTCACCCCAGCCCTCTCTTTCCGGCAACGACACCGGGACCGGCCCTCAGGTGAGGGGCTAGGAACACGTTGATTTCCCTCTCCATGAGGGCGAGGCGGTAGGAGGTGAGGGTCATTCCTCCCGCAGCACGTAGCCCACACCGCGCACGGTGTGGATCAGGCGCGATTCGCCCTCGGACTCGGTTTTTTGGCGCAGGTAGCGCACGTACACCTCGATGATGTTGCTCTCGCCGCCGAAATCGTACTTCCACACCCGGTCGAAGATCACGTCGCGGGTGAGCACCTGGCGCGGGTGACGCATGAAGAGTTCCAGTAGTTCATATTCTTTGGCCGTCAGGTCGATCACGCGGTCGCCGCGCATGGCGCGGCGTGTGCCGGTGTCGAGCGTCAGGTCGGCGAAGTGCAGCACTTCGGGGGTGGTGGTGGGGCGCGCGCGACGGAACAGGGCGCGGATGCGCGCTAGCAGTTCGACGAAATCGAAGGGCTTCACCAGGTAATCGTCTGCCCCGGCGTCCAGCCCTTCCACGCGGTCATTGACCGCATCCCTAGCCGTCAGCATCAGGATCGGCAGGTCGGCGCTGGCGGCGCGCAGGCGACGGCAGACTTCCAGCCCGTCCAGGCCGGGCAGCATCAGGTCGAGGATCACCAGGTCAGGCGGATTGTCGCGGGCGCGTTCCAACGCCGCCGGACCGTCCATGGCTACATCCACCTTGTAGCCCTCGTAGATCAGGCCGCGTCGCAGCGTTTGCACGATCTTTTCTTCGTCTTCGACGACTAGAATACGTTCTCCGCTCATCGCTTGCGCTCCCCTAGACCATTGCCGCCAAGTGCGCCAGGACAGCCCCGGTGAAGGGGGAATCTTTGCGCTCTTTGCGGTTCCAATTGATTGTTTATGATCGTACACCCCACTGCAAGCCCCACACCTCGCCCGGAGTCTGCACAGCGAACTGCTCGCCCGTTTCTAGGCGGATGATCGCCAGCCGCCCCATTGCGCCGTAGTCGCCATAATGCATCTGGCGCAGCCCCGCCGCGAACGTTCCCTCCGGTGATAGCACGGGCGACTCGATCAGGCCGCCCTGGCCGTGTGGGATGGCGAGCGCCTCTGGCAGGATGGGCACCAGGAACGGTTGCGCGCCGCCCGGCCCCATCGCCCCGCCGCTGGCGTCGCGCAGGATCATGGCGACTTCGTTTGCCAGTGGGACGGCGTCGAGCACGCTCCAGGCGTCGTTGAGGATGGTCGTCAGGCTCAGGTCTGCCGGGTTGACCAGGTACAGCCCTGGCGTCACGTAGCCGCCGCCGCTGGCCCAGGTCAGAATCTGACCGTTGGGCAGCCATGCCCCATCCATCGACCCGATAGGTAGTTCCACCGCTGGGCCACCCGTGATCGGCAGGATCGCCAGCCCGGCGCCTTCGTAATAGCCGACCATGACCAGCAGCAGCGCGCCGTCAGGACTCCACTGCGGGACGCCGTAGACGCGCACCTGGTCTGGCGGCGTGTTCTCGTCGAGCGAGTCGGTGAGCAGTTCGGTGCGCGGTCCGCCCATGCTCGGCACAATCCAGATGCCATCGCGCACGAAAGCGATCAACCGTCCATCGGGACTCCAGGCGGGTTGCGCCCCTGCGCCGGGCCGTTCGGCCACCGGCGAAAGTTCGCGCTGGTTAGAGCCGTCCAGGTTGGCGGCGACCAACCGTCTTCCGGTCGTGTAGGCGATTTGCGTGTGATCTGGCGAAAGGCCGAAGTCGATCACGCCGTCCGCCGCTGCTGTGACCTGCATCGCCGGGCTGCCGTCGGCAGGCAGCCGCCAGACCTGGGTCACGCCTGCCGCGTCGTTCGCCAGAAAATACAGGTCGGTCGGCAGGGTTACACCGACGACTTCCGACGGGGGCAGCGGCCCCCAGGCATAAGCCTTGACACCGACCATCAGTTCGCGGCGGGCGTCAGTGCGCGGCTCGATCAGCGTTAGCGCGCCGTCCAACGTCGCCAGCAGCGCCGCGCCGTCTGGCAGCCAGCGCATGGCCGCCGTGATCTCGGTTGCCGCCGGGATTTCCTGGTAGTCGCCCCCTTGCAGGCTGACCGTCCCGAAGCGGCGCGCCGCGAATGTCTGTCCGCTGGAATCGTGCACCCGGAAGATCAGGCGCCCGCCGGACAGCAGGGTCGGTTGGCTGACCAGCACTTCGGCTCCCAGCAAGACCTGTTGGCTGCCGTCCACCAGGCTGAGCGCGATCAGGCCGCCTGCCGGAGGGGCCAGCGCCAGCACGCCTTCCCGCACCCAGGCCAGCCCTGCCGATGCCGGCACGCGCCCGGCTTCGACCACGCCGTCGCCCTGGCGACGATAGATCAACCAGGTGTCATTCTCTGCCTCGGCGGCCAGGTAGCTTCCGCCCGGCGACCACGCCAGATTGAGGAACGGCCCCCCGGCCATGTCCACGAACAGTGGCGCGCCGAATTCGCCCAGGCCGGCCAGGTAGAAGCGTACACCGGTCGCGGTGGTGTAGGCGATGGCTGCTGCGTCTGGCGACCAGGCCAGCGTTTGGCCGCGCCCGGTGATGGGCGGTTGGCCCGCCGTCTCGAATTCCATCAGTTGACCGCTCAGGCCGTCCACCGAAACGACCGCCAAAAAGACCCCGGCGGGCGTTTCCGGCGCGCTGCGGTAGGCGATCCACTGGCCATCTGGCGCGATGCCGAAATCGATCACCTGCTGGTCCGGCGGTGTGACTGTCGCTGCGAAGCCGCCACTGGCCGCGATGCGCAACACCTGGCCCTGCTCGTTAAGCACGAACAGGTCGGCTGGCAGCGTCGTCTGGCTCTGTGCTGCTGCCGGGGACGGGCACAGTCCGAGGGCGAGCAAAATAACAATTCCAAACCGATAAAGCGCACGAGCCATCGCTAAACACTCTCTTTTTCATCGGCGATCTTCAACCGGATTTCAGTATAGCGCAACCGTTGACTCGCAGGAAATCCGTCGCCGCAGGCAGACCGCCGATTTTCAATGAGGGGAAAAGTGATCTATGATAGACAGGAAAGGAAGAGCCTAACGGTTTGTTCCCGTTCTTGAGCAGTGGCCCATCGTACACAGGAGGAATCCCCATGCGATTTCAGAATCGGGCGATCCCGCTGGTTGTGCTGGTTCTGGCGTTGGTCGTGTCGATCCCCTTTACGGCGGCGCAGGTCAGCGGCGTGAGCGTGGATGGCGCACGCGCGTTGTTCGTCTTCAGCCAGACCAGCGGCCTGGCCTACACACAGGCGACGGGCACGCCCGTCGTGGTTAACATCAGTGGCGAAGACGCCGCCTTTGCCGCGCTGTGCGCTGACACGCTGGATGTGGTCGATGCCGCGCGCCCGATCTCTGATGAGGAGATCGCTGCCTGTGCAGCCAATAGCGTCGGTTGGGTAGAGTTGCTGGTCGGCTGGGACGGCGTGGCGGTCTTTGCCAACGATCCGGCCACCACCTGCCTGACCACCGATGCCCTTGCGGAAACCTTCGGCGCGGAAAATGCTGTGACGTTTGGTCGGGGGCGCGAGTATCGGGACTTCTTCGCTGGTGTGCTGGGTCTGGATGCGCTGGGCGCGCACTTTACGGCGGCAGACGACGACGCGGGCGTATTTGCTGCCTTCCAACCGATCAGCGCGAACGCGCTGGCCTTTACCAGCCTGGCCGGGGCGCTGACTTCTAACCTGACGCCCATCGCCATCGACGGCGGCGACGGCTGTGTGGCTCCGTCGCGGGAGACGGTCGAAAACGGCACGTATCCGCTGGGCCGCCCCCTATACCTGTACGTCAACGTGGGCAGTGGCGAGCGGCCTGAAGTGGCGGGCTTTGTGGATTTCGTCTTGTCGGCAGACAATATCGCCCGTCTGCCGTCATTGGGGTTGCTCCCTGCGCAGGAAGCCAGCTATGCCCTGAACGTGTATAACTGGTCGCAGCGCGCCACCGGGCGGACCTTCAGTTCCCCACCGGTGGAACTGGCCGAGATCAGTGGCGCGGACCTGGTGCTCTACGACGGCGTGACCGAAGTAGGGACGCTGGTCACGGCGCTGGGCGGCGAGATCACGGCGGACCACCCAGACGTGCAGTTCCAGGTGGCAACCAACGACTCCGACCGGGCTTTTGAGCGGTTGTGTAACGGCGAGGTCGATTTGGTCGGCGCGCGGCGCCCCATCGTCAATGCGGAGATCGGGGCCTGCGAGCGCAATGGTGTGGATTTCGTGGAATTGCTGATCGGGACGAACGCGCTGGTGTTCGTGACCAATCGGGCCAACGACTACGCCACCTGCCTGAATGTGCCGCAGATCAACCAGATTTTCGGCGCGGAGAGCGCCGGGGTTGTCACGCGCTGGGAGCGGCTCCAGGATGGCTTCCCGCCGTATGACCTGGTGATTGCCGCTGCTTTCCCGCCTGCTGGCGCGATGTACGCTGACATGTTTACGGCGGTGCGCGGCGATGTGGCCGTCGGGGATGTCGGCAATGTGGTGGCCGGGAACGAGGCAGCCATCGGCTTTATGACCTATGGCGACTTCCTGGCGTACAACGCTCAGCACAGCGGCGCGCTGAACGCCGTGGCCGTCAATGTGGGGGCTGGCTGCGTTCAGCCGACCGAAGCCAACATCCAGAGTGGCGCGTATCCGTTTGCCCAGCCGCTCTATCTCTACCTCAACGCCGAGAGCGCGGCGCGTCCGACAGTGCAGGTGTTAGGCGCAGCATTGCTGGGCGAGGCCGGGCTGGAGGCGCTCAACGGCGCGGGCCTGCTCCCGACGACCGAGGTCAATTACACTCTGGATAGGGATGTGCTGCAAACCCGCACGACGGGCCGCTTCTTCAGCCGCTAGAGCGTGTTATGAACTTTGTGTGGCTGTTCAGCTTCAGCCCTCGCTCCCCAACCCCCTCTCCCTTATGGAGAGGGGAAGTGAATCGGGCCGCTTCTCCTCACCCTGAGGGAGAGGGGGCAGGGGTGAGGGCCATTTGCCTGCGAAAGTACATCACACGCTCTAGACATCCGGCTGTTCCCGATCAAGACAGGCAAACGCAGGGGCGTTCGGTCGAACGCCCCTCTATGTCTGGGTTGGAAAGGCAGGACTATGCACGGTTTACCCGATATTGCGCATATCGTGGACGGCGTGTACATCGGTGGGGCGCAGGCGGCCTACCATACCCCCGAACTGCGCCAGGCAGGGATCACCTACGTGCTGAAACTGTACTTCTTCGAGCCGAATTGGCCGGTGGATTTCGTCGTCTGCAACAACCCGCTCAATGACGGCGAATTCGTGCCGCGCCAGCAAATGATGCGCGGCGTGACCTTCATCCGCGAGGCGCAGGCGGCAGATCGGCAGGTGTTGGTGGTTTGTGGGGCAGGCGTCAGCCGGTCGTCCACGTTCGTGCTGGCTTATCTGCTAGAATGTGGGTATGACCTGCGCGACGCCTGGCGGTTGCTGCGTGCCCGTCACCCCGAAGCCTGTCCGGCGCAGCAAATGTGGGCGTCGCTGCTAGCGCATTATGAGCTGCCCTATTCGATGAACGATGTGGTGAGCTGGTGGTTTGAGGAGGGTGTCCCAGGCCGGGGAGAAAGAAATGCCTCCGCGCGGGCTGGATCGGGCAGTTAGGTGCTGTGGATATGACGAAACCGGTGCAATCCCTGGCCGACGGATACATCCGCTGGGTGCGTTCGCACGTCGGCCACGAGTTGATCTATCTCGTCTACGCCAGCGTGGTCATCTTTGACGAGGCCGGGCGCGTGTTGGCCCAGGAGCGTTACGACTTTGACTGGTGGAGCGTGCCCGGCGGGGCGATGGAATTGCGCGAAGCGTTGCCAGAAACGGCCTGCCGCGAGGTGCGCGAAGAGTGCGGGATCGATGTGGCGCTGCATGGGCTGGTGGGCGTCTACAGCCATCCGCGCTTCAACCTGCATTATCCGAACGGCGACGACGTGCAGCAGTGGACGGTCTGCTTTTGGGGCGAAGTGGCCGGGGGCGTGCTGCGCCCAGACGGAGCCGAGTCGCTGCGCCTGTTCTTCGCTGAACCGGAAGCGATCCTGGCCCGCACGCACCCCGCCCACGCGGCTATGATCCAGGACGCGCTGCGCGTCCGCGCCGGAGAAAAACCCGCGCTGGAGCCGATCGAGTCGTTCCCACCCCTCAAGCCCTACTATCCCATCCTGCGGCGGCATGTCGGTCAGCAGCCGATTATCCTGCCGGGTGCAACGGCGATGATCGAAGACGACCAGGGACGTATCCTGATGATCCATCGCACCGATGAGGACTGCTGGACCCCGCCCGGCGGCCTGTCGGACCTGGGCGAAACGACCACGGCGACCCTGGTCCGTGAGGTGCGCGAGGAAACCGGCCTGGAAGTGGAGCCTTACGCCATCGTCGGGCTGTACAGCGATCCGGCCCTGTTCTACGGTGCCTTTCCCAACGGCGACCGGGTGCACGCCGTCGATGTGACGATGGCCTGCCGCGTGGTCGGCGGGACGTTGGTGGCGGAAGGCAACGACGACGAAAGCCGGGAAGTGGCTTTTCTGCCGCCGGAAGTTGCCGCCGAACGGGGCTGCATGGAATGGGTCGGCGTGGTGATCCGGGACTACTTTGACCGGGACGGCTGGCCACACGTGCGGTAGCCGCCCGGCAGGGGCGGGGCGTTCACCAGAACGCCCCGCGCGCCAGAAGGGGGATCAATACCCGTATGTGGGGTCTCCCTGAGAGGACACGCGCGCCAGGCAGCGCGCCAGTGCGGAGTCTGGGCCTTCGGCGTATTGGAAGTTCGGACCCAGGCCGTGTGTGGCGCAGATTGCCATGTCGGTGCGCTGATCAGCACTCACGGCGGCGACGGCCAACAGGCTAACGACAACGGTAATCAAAAGAATCGTTGCCACCAAACGGAAACGATGAGCGGACTTCATGGGTACTCTTTCCTTTCAGAATCTGGTGAACCTGCTCTAAGTAGTAGGTCATATCGTGTGATGCTCTTTATTCAACCATAAGTAGACTTATTTTGTCAATATTTGGAAAATATTCACTAAGGGTATGAGCACGGTCAAGGAGCCTCCATGTTTCTTCAACGCCTCGAAATCCTGCAAAACATCGTCGCCCGTGCCGGACTGGACGCCGCCGCGCTGATCCCTGGCGCGGACCTGCACTTCGTGACCGGCGTGGACTTCCACCTGATCAAACGCCCGTTCGTGGCGCTGTTCCCGCCGCAGGGTGAGCCGGTCTTCGTGCTGCCGGAACTGGACAGGCTTAACTTGCAGGCGGCGAATCCCTTCCCGCTGCGTGCCCTCGGTTACACCGATACGGACGGCCCAGACGCGGCCTTCGCAGAAGCGGGGCGCATCCTGGGCGTGGACGGGGGGCGCGTGGGCGTGCAGGGCACCCGGATGCGCTTCTTCGAGGCGCAGTACCTCACGCGCCACCTGCCCAGCATCACCCTGGTCGATGCCGACGACGCGCTGGCTGATCTGCGGATGCGCAAGGACGCCGCCGCCGTCGAGTCCATGCGGCGGGCCATCGCCATCAGCGAGACGGCGCTGGCCGAGATCGTCGCGGGTGTGCGCCCCGGCATGACCGAGCGCGCCATTGCCAACCGCCTGCACATCGCCATGCTACGCGGCGGGGGCGGCGCGCTGCCTTTCGACGTGACGGTGCTGTCCGGCCCGAACAGTGCCCTGCCGCACGGCGTCCCTGGCGACCGGCCCATCCGTGAGGGCGAACTGCTGCTCTTTGACTATGGCACGACGGTGGACGGCTATGCTTCGGACATCACGCGCACATTCGTGGTGGGCGAATTGACCGACTCGCGCCTGCGAGATGCTTATCTCGCGGTATTGAACGCCAACGAAGCCGGGCGCAAGGCCGCCGGGCCGGGCGTCCCCGCGCAGGAGGTGGACCGCGCCGCGCGGCGGGAGATCGTCCGGGCGGGCTTCGGCGATTACTTCATCCACCGCACCGGGCACGGCCTGGGCCTGGATATTCACGAAGGGCCGTACATCCGCGAGGGCAACGACCGCGCGCTGGAGCCGGGCAATACCTTCACCGTCGAGCCGGGCGTCTATCTGCCGGGCATGGGTGGGGTGCGCATCGAGGATAACGTGCTGATCACGGAGAACGGCGCGGAAACGCTGACCACGTTCCCCAGGGAGTTGCAGTCCATCGGGAGATAGGGTGGGCAAAAGTGCGTGGGAGAAGCGGCGACTCGCCGACGAGTTACCGCGCCCGCCGCGCTACCGTGCTCGCGCCGAGGGCGGGGAACCACAGCGTAAAGGTCGCGCCCCGGCCCTCCCCGCCGCTGTCCGCGCGGATGCGCCCGCCGTGCGCCTGGACGATCTCCGCCGCGATAGCCAGCCCCAACCCCGTGCCGCGCCGGGGGCCGCGCGCCTTGTCTGCCTGATAAAACCGCTCGAAGATGCGCGGCAGGTCTTCCGGCGGGATGCCCTGGCCGGTGTCGCTGATCGTCACCTGCACGCCGCCCGCCGCCGGGCCGACCATTACGCCCACCGCGCCGCCGGACGGCGTAAACTTGAGGGCGTTGTCGAGCAGGTTGGTGAGCACCTGGGCCAGCCGGTCGCCGTCGCCGGCGATGTCCGGCGCGTCCTGAATATCTCGCACCAGCCGCACACCCCCTTCCGCCGCCTTGATTGCCAGCCGTTCGGCCACGTTGTCTGCGATCAGGGCCAGGTTCACGCGCTCGTGTCGCATACTCAACCGTCCACTGGAAAGGCGCGCCAGGTCGAGCAGTTCGTTCACCAGGCGGTTCAGCCGCCCGGCCTCGTCGTGGATGATGCGGGCGTGGTGGGCAGGGTCTTTGCTCGCCCCGTCGATGATCGCCTGGGAGAACCCCTGGATGCTCGTCAGCGGCGTGCGCAGGTCGTGGCTGACGTTTGCCAGAAAGTCCTGCTGCGCCGCCTGAGTCGCCTGCACCTGCGCGGCCATGTTGTTGAAGGCGGTCGCCACATCGCGGATTTCGTCTGGCCCCTGCACCGGCACGCGCTGACGGTAGTCCCCAGCGGCGACGGCATGGGCGGCGTCACGGAGGCGCTGGAGATGGCGCACCAGGCCCCGGCTGGTCAGCCAGGCCAGCGCGGCAGCGATCCCCAGACCGACCAGCCCGGCCTCGATCAACGGGCCGAGCAGGGATGCGCCGAATGTGTTCAGCACCTCTCCCCATGATGACTGCGGGCGCGGCGCGGCCAGCAGCAGCACGGCGCCGTTCCACGGCTGTGGCAGGATTTGCCCCACGAACAGCCAGACATCGCCATCACCCTGGGTAAAGCGACCCTGGAACAGCGGTTCCGCCGAGCCAGATAGAGGCGCGGGCGGCAGCACGCCCTCACGCTGGAGGTCTACCACTCCCCCGGCCTCGAAAACGCCCAGCGAGTCGTAGATGACCACGCCCTCCGGCCCGACCAGCAGGGCGCGCACCGTCTGGCGCGAGGATAGTTCGTCCAGGGCGCGGGCGATCAGTTCCGGGCGGTTGGGATTAAGCAGCCTACCGCCGAGCGCGCCGCTGCCGACCCGTTCGACCGTCCGCGCAATGGTGACCAGCCGCTGCACAATCGGCTCAACCGGCACGGGCCGGGCACGCAGCAGCAGCACGACCAGCACACTGATCACAGCCAGCGTGACCAGCAGCACGACCAGGTAGGAGGCCATCAAGCGCACGCGCAGGCGGTTCACGAGCATGTCTCCAGGGTAGGGGGAAAATGTAAACGATGTGTGATGGTCGTGGAGAGGATTGTAGCGGTAGAAGAGGTTTGCCTGCCAGTCGAAAGCGCAGACGGCCAGGGTCTAAAAACGTGGGGGCGATGCCATGTGTCGCCCCCACGAACCGTTTTTGAAGCTCGATCCCTTACCGGTTCACGGCGATGTCCGGCACGGGGACTTCGGTTTCCTGCGGGGCGTTTTCGCCTTCGCCCACGTTGCGCTGCGCCACGACGTAAGTGCCATACAGACGCCACTCGTCCATGCGGCAGGAGTGGATTAGCTTGCCGTCCCACACGGTCATGTCTGGGCAGCTATCGCACATGTCTTGGCGACCATCCGGCAGCAGGTCCGGCGCGTTGACGATGCCGATGCTCTGGATGTACACCGGCTGGAAGAGACGCGCCGGGTGACGTAGGATGTCCTTCCAGTAGTTGCGGTGCACACGGCCTAACCCCCGGTCCAGCGCGCCCAGCAGAAAGGCGATCTTGGGCAGCTTGTTCATCGGTGTGTAGGTCAGGTAGGTGCCCTTGAACAGGTGATGGAAGACCTGCACCAGTTCCATCGCCTTCGGGCCGAGTGAGCCGTACATCTGGCCTTTGGCGCCCAACTGCACCGCGATCAGCCACTTGATCGCGTCGTGGGTTTGCGTGCCGCCCAGGTAGGCCGACGTTTCGTAGTGATCGTAAACCTTCTTGATCTCGGCGTACACGTCGCGCGAATAGATGTCGATCTCGCTGCTGTCTTCGGTCTTGTAGCTGACTTCGACCTCGACCGGCTGGCCGTTTACGAAGTAGTTGTAGACCCCGTCCGTCGGCGCGCCCCGGAAAGTAATGAACACCAGGCCGTGCACAATGTCGATGTGATCGTTAGCCCACTGCACGATCTGCGGCACCAGGTGCAGGTTGCCAGGATAGATGGTCGAACCGAAGCTGACGAACAGCCCCCCCACCCGCGCCACCATGCGGGCATATTCCAGGCGCAGCTCGCACAGTTCGAGTTCGTTCTTGCCTTTCCAGTGCGGGCGGTTCTGCTCGCTGTCGATGTGGAAGGTGAAGCCGATGGCCCCGGCGCGCTTGAGTTCACGCATGAACGGCTCATCGTCCACCAGGCGGATGCCGTTGGTCAGGATCAGCGGCTTGATGCCCCGCTCCCGGATGTAGGCCAGGATTTCCATAATCTGGGGATGAATCAATGGCTCGCCGCCGGCGATGGAGATGTTGTCGCAGTTGCGCCATTCCTTGAGAAAATCGATCTCTTCTTTGATCTGTTCCAAGGACTTGTGCCCGGTCATGTTGCGGCGGTAACAGCCCCGGCAGTAGGTGTTGCACTTGTCGGTGATTTCCAGCCAGCCGATGGGGTTGTCGTTCATCGACCAGGGGAAGCGGTACATGTTGCGTTTAAATGGCGGTCGCTGCATCGTAACCTCCTGAATAATCCTTCTTTGGTAGAAATTCCGCCAACTATAGCGTGAAAACACAGCCTGTCATGCAAAGTTACTCAGGAGAATGTAATATAATATTTCATATCCTTTATATCGTTTTTTGCGCCGATTCTCGATGGAATCCGTCGGGGCGACCCGCCGGTCGCCCCGCCACAAGTTTTAAATGCACCCGTTTTCCTGATCACCCCGCCGCGACCAGCTTGTAGCCCACGCCCCACACCGTCTCGATCACGGCGGTGCAGGCCGGGCCGAGTTTGCTCCGCAAGTGCGCCACGTGCACGTCCACCGTGCGCGTCTCGCCGTAGAAATCGAAGCCCCACACCAGGTCCAGCAGCTTTTCTCGGCTCAGCACGATGCCCTGGTTTTCGACCAGCGCCAGCAGCAGGTCGAATTCCTTGGCCCGCAGTTCGACCGGCCCCCCCGCCACCGTGACCGTCCGCCGGGCCGGGTCGATGGTCAGGTTGCCCAGCGTGCGCGCCCTGCCGCCCGCATCGGGAGGCTTCTTTTCCGCCCGGCGTAGGATGGCTTTGACGCGCGCCGCCAGTTCGCGCGGGTTGAACGGCTTGGTCAGGTAGTCGTCGGCGCCCAGTTCCAGCCCGACGATCTTATCCACGTCGTCGTCGCGCGCCGTGAGCATCAGGATCGGCAGGTCCGACCCGGCGCGCACGCGGCGGCACACCTCCCAGCCGTCGATCTCCGGCAACATCAGGTCCAGCACCACCAGGGCGGGGGAATCGGCCTGGATGCGCTGCAAGGCTTTGGCGCCGTCTCTGGCGCTGATCACGCGGAAGCCGTCCTGTTCCAGGTACAGCGTCGCCAGTTCGATGATGTGCGGGTCGTCGTCCACCACGAGGATCGTGTCGGGCATGGGGCGCGTCACTCCATCAGCCAATCCGGCTGCGGCTCCCCGACGACTGCCTGCCATGCCGCGCCGAACGCCTCCGCGCCGACCTGCTCCCGTGCGGCGCGCATACTCTGGTGTGCATATTCAGCGTATTCGGGCAAGCCGATCCGCAGATAAACCTCGCGGGCGAACAGGATACCTCGAATCGCTTCCTCAAGACGGTCAAGGGCAACCAGTGTCGGCCACATGCGCCGCCGTGTTACAGCCAGCGAGTAGGCATCTTCGATTGCGGTGAAAACAGCCTGGGCTTGCTCATAGTAACTCAGAGCTTGCGGCCACTGTTCTTGTTTCTGATACCAGTCGCCCAACGCTTGCAGGGTGTTGGCTTGGCCGAGGCGGGCCCCGATCTGCTCGTAGAGGGGCAGGGCGCGGTCGTAGTACTCCCGTGCGCCGGACAGGTCGTCCAGCCGCAGGCTCAAGTCGCCCAACGCCCTGAGGGTGTTGGCTTGGCCGAGGCGGTCGGCGATCTGCTCGTAGAGGGGCAGGGCGCGGTCGTAGTACTCCCGCGCGCCGGCCAGGTCGTCCAGCCGCAGGCTCAAGTCGCCCAACGCCCTGAGGGTGTTGGCTTGG
>CAZGXI010000024.1:46281-57952 GCA_964529715.1 uncultured Anaerolineae bacterium
CCGAGGCGGGAATCCGTCTGCTGGAAGAGGTGCAGGGCGCGGTCGTAGTACTCCCGCGCGCCGGACAGGTCGGCCAGGCGCAGGCTCAAGTCGCCCAACGCTTGCAGGGTGTTGGCTTGGCCCTGAAGGTTGCCTCGTTCACCCGCGACGATCAGCGCCGCGTCCAGCCACTCGCGCAGGATGGTGTGTTCATTGGCAATGAGTAACCACTGCCACACGTCCCGCACGTAGGGCAGCAGCAGGTCCGGGGCATGGTCGCGCGCCCAGGCGAAGGCGTGGCGGTACTGCGCCAGGTCCACTTCCAGCGGCGCGAATTCGTGCCGTTCGTCGATCCAGTAATCCGCCTGCGCCTGGTAAAACGCCAGGTGCAGCCCGCGCGCGGCGGCCTCTTCGCCTTCCCGCCTGAGCAGGGCCAGGGCGTAGGCGCGCAGCAGGGCGTGCTGAGTCCAGCGGCCCTCGGTGGTCTGGGTCAGCAGGGCGCGGTCGCGCAGCACGTCCAGGAATTCGGCGGCGGCGTCCGCCTGGTCGTCCCACAGCGCGGCGGCGGCCTCTGTGCCGAAGTCGGCTTCCGGCGGGGCGAACGCGCCCAAAAAGCGGAAGCGCCGTTGGTAATCCGCGCCCATCTGCGCGCCCACGTCGTCGTAGCTGAACTTGAGGGCGGCTTCCACCGCGCTCTGGCGGTTGGCCTGATCCAGCGGCGGCAGGTCGCCGAAGCCTTCCCCGGTCTGCACGCGGGCCAGCAGGTCGGCGATGGCTTTTTCGCGCCGGGGGCGGTCGCCGCGCCGCTTCACGTCCCTGGCGGCGATGCGCAGCGCCTGGACGTGGTAGCCCAACCCTTTGGCCAGCCGTTCCAGCAGGTCGGCGGGCAGGTCGTCAAGGTCCTGCCGCAGCAGGGCCAGCGCGTCGTCAGGCGTCAGCACGTCCAGGGATTGCAATCCGAACTCCTCGGCGATGCGCGCGTCGCGCGTGGTGACGAGCAGACGGGCGTCGGCGGGCAGGGCGCGGCGCAGCGGTTCGACGGCGGCGGGGGTCCACACGTCGTCCAGCACGGCCAGCAGCGGCCCGTGTCCGCTCAGCAGCGCGCACACGGCTTCCGGTTGCAGTTGCAGGCGGTTCTCCCGCAGCGTCTGGGTGATGAACTGCGGGTCGCCCCCGTAGGCATAGCACGCCCAACGCTCCAATATGGCCTGGCACTGATCGCCGCTGCGGAAGGCGTAGCCCAGGTCGGCCCACAGCACGCCGCCGGAGTACGCCGCGCCGTGCGCGTGGACGAACATCGAGGCCAGGGTGCTCTTGCCCACGCCCGCCATCCCCGCGACGGCAGCGGTGATCGCGGCGCTGGAATCGTGGGCCAGGCGGGTCCGCAGCGCGTCCAGGTCCGCGCGCCGCCCGACCGCGTCCTGCCAGCGGTTGAGCGCGTCCTTTTCGGCGGGGCGCGTCCACGCGCGCTGGACGGGGATCAGGTGCAGGTTTTGCACGCCGATCTGGGTGACGTTCTGCCCACCGGTCGCTGTTTGGTGAATGTCAAAGGACATAATGCCGCCCCCTGGCAAGATGCCCGGCGCATGATCGGTAATGGCTTTAACAGCATTACCCGATGTGCAAGTTTTCGGCGCCGGAGACTCAAGTCCTCGGCTACGGATGAGCAGTCCACTGAAGTGGATTGCCTTCCTCGGCCTCGGTCAGCAGCGCGGTCCGCTTCAGCGGACTTTGCGGACTTAGCTGGGGGGGGAATCCCCGGCGACCGACCAGACGCTGCTGTTTTTGAAACTTGCACTTTGAGTCAGCATTGTAGCATTCAACCGGTTGCGGCGCTACCACATTGCTTCCGTCTGCGCCTGGCCGCTTCGCCGCCTGGAGGGTGTGATGCACTGTCGCGCGTTCGCCAGGGAATTCATTCCCTGACTACGGGGGTAAAGTCCACTGAAGTGGACGCAGAAGTCTCCACGCTGGACCCGTTTTCAGTCCGCTTCAGCGGACTTTTCTTGCGTAGCCGGGGACTTCAGTCCCCGGCGTTCCGACGGCGCGAACGCGAAGAGTTCATCACACGCGCTAGACGCTCTTCGCCGCGCGCATGGCCGCGCCGGGGTTGAGCAGGAAGGGTGGCAGGTAGGCCGGGATGTTGCTGAACGGCAGCACTTCTGGCTTGAGGTGGATGCCGAGCGCCTTGTCCATGAACTGTCGCCGCGCCTGGATGCGTCCCCACGCCTCCGGGTACTTCTGCTGGAAGGCGGCGCGCAGGGCCTCGTCTGCCAGGGCGATGCCGTCTTCGATGTTGGTGGTGAAGTACGGCGTGCCCGTGCCGGGGATCACATCTACCTGCAAGGCCATGCCGGAGCGAAGGGGGATGTCGGACCCGGCAAAGATGGGCGAGTGCACCCATTCGTCCAGGTGGATCAGGTGGCCGGGGTTCAGCCGCACACCGAAGAACGGATCGCCGAGGTGCTGCCGGATTACGTCGTGCAGCGCGCCACCCGTCACGCCGATGCCGACCGTCTCGTACCAGGCCACAATCGCGGCGAAGTATGGCGCGACCAGGGTTTCTACGTAATCGCGGATGCCCTCCGGCAGTTCGGAGGCATCGCGCACGACGAACCCGGCGCGCGCGCTCAGCCCGCCCCACAGCCCCAGGGCCATCGTGAAGGGGTCGCCCAGCTTGATTTCGCGCATCGACGGGCTGCCCAGGCCGATGGCGGCGCGCGGCCCGGCGGAGAGCATCACATGAGCCGAGAGTGGGATGCCGTTGAGCTGCATCAGTTGGACGGCTTCGTACTCGGTCATGCCGACTTCTAGCCCGAAGATCACATTGCGCAGGGCTTGCGAGGCGAAGGTTGCCGCGAACTCGAAAGCGGCCAGTTGATCCACATCATTGATCACGCGCAGGCCGTCGGCGGGGTGCATAAACAGCCGCGTCGCGTTGATCACGCGCGTGCGGTCCCCGGCGATGCTGCGTAGCGTATCCACGATAAACGCGGGTGCGTCCAACCACAGGTCCGGCGCGGGCGCTTCGCGCGCGTCGAAGTACTTCCACCCGGCCACGCCGATCCGGTCGCCGCGCTTTAGCCCTTCGTCGCGCAGGATGTGTTCCAGCGGCAGGCTGTCGCTGCGTGGCTGGGCCAGCAGCGAGAAGGATTGATAGAGCACGCGCTTTGGCTCCACCGGGCTGAGCGCCGCGTAGCCCCAGCCCTCGTTGCCGATCAGCAGTGTGGGTGGGCGGTCCGGGATCAGGAGGAGCAGGGCTTCCTCAAAGCGTGGGTCGTAGCCGGTGAGGTAAGTCAGGTTGGCGAAGTGCTCCCGGTCGCCATAGACAACCAGCGCATCCAGGCCGGTCTGCTGCGCCCGGTCCAGTGCGGCGGCGATGCGCGCCCGGTACACTTCTGCCGGGATGATCGGCTCGACGGTCGGCAGCCCGAATTCGGGCAGGTCCAGTTGGGCCAGTTGAACGGTCGGCATGGTTGGCGCTTTCCCCCTACATAATCGACGAGTGATGACTGGTCGTGGTGTCCGATCTTACCGGATCGTGCGCCGGATTGAAATAGCGGGGCGGCGGGGTAAAATCCCGGCGTTCCGACAGGAGGACGGGACGTGCTCCTGCCGGTCAGGACAATGCTGGCAATCAGGCTGAAAGGCCCACGTCTATGCGTATGCAAGGCCCACCCTACCCCGCTTATCGTCCTCTGCGGCGGCGCAGCCGGACCCAGATCGTCGGCTGTGGCTGCGCGTCGCTGGCGGCGATCTGTCTCGTCTTCGCCGGGCTGGCGGCGCTAATCCTGCGCCCGGCGTTGCCCCAGATCGCCCTTAGCCTGGCCGGGGCCGCGCCGAGCGGTCAGACCGACGAGGTCTTTCAGGCCGTCACGCCGCCGCCTACCGTGCAGGTGCAGAACGTGATCCTGCCCCCGACGGCGGTGGTGGTGGACCTGGGCAGCTACGGCGGGCAGCAGGCGATCAACCTCAGTGAGGCGAACGCTGCTGTAACCGTCGGCAGCAGTGCGGCAGGCGCGCCGCTGGCGACCGTCACCTTTACCGAGGATAGTCTGCTCCAACTGTGCCGCCAGCGCAGCGAATGGTGCCGCGAGGGCAACAGCCAGTACCGCAACGTGCGCTTCGACCTGCGCCCCGGCGGGGCTATCGTCTACGCCGACGTGAGTGTGCCCGTCGCCGCCGGGGTGGAGGTGTGGCAGACCGCCGGGCTGATCCTGCGGCTCGACGACAGCCTGCGCCGCTTCCAGGTGATCGGCATCGACATTGCCGGGACGCGCTACAGCACGCTGCCGGGCGGCTTCGAGAGCGTGAGCGGCCTGATGAGCGAGGTCGAGCGTACTGGCAACGACATCCTGGATCAACTGACCGTCGAGGCGGGCGGCGGGCGCTACACGTTGGACCAGGTGCAGATCACCGACACAACACTAACGCTGGTGCTGCGCGGATAGCGTTTGCACGATCCGGTGACGCGCCTTATGATCGGGTCGGGTCTGCTGCTTATCCTTCCTTCCCAGGAGCGTGACCGATGGCCGTGAAGTACAGCAAGTTCGGAATCGACGCCAATCAGCCCATCGACCAGGCCGGGAACATCGCGCCGCGCCTGCAAAACCCGGATTATCTCGCCAACACGGGGGCGCACTGGGTGCGGCTGAACTTTGTGCTGTTCAATCCGTCCCAGCTTGATCGCTACGATCAGATCGTCAACGGGCTGTTGAGCCGGAACTTTAAAATCTACGCGACCGTCGGGCAGGATGCGGTGGCAGACATCCCGATGGGCGACGCGCTGCGCGACTCGAACAGCACAACCGCTGCGACCTGGATTCAGCGGTACGCGGCCCGCGTCACGCAGATCGTGGATCGCTACCGGGGCAAGATATTCGTCTACGAGGCGGTCAACGAGCCGAACGGCTGGCACGGCGGGGGCAAGGCGCTGGTCCACCCCCGGTGGTTCGCCTACTTGATGAATACCCTGTACCAGCTCATCCGTCCCCGCGAGCGGGGAATGCGCCTGATCAGCGGCCCACTGGAAGCCACCTACGTCAACAACAATGAGGCGGCTATCTACCTCAACAGCGTCTATCGCGCGGGCAACTGGGCCGCTGCGGATGTGCCCTGGGACGGCGTGGGCTACCACCTGTACGTCGGCGAGCGCCCGGACGATCCGCCCGGCACAGATGGTTCGGCCAGGCCGGAGGACATCCGGCAGACGTATGCGCTCTTTCTCAACCAGATATGGGCCGTCGTCCAGAAGTACGAGCCGAACACTCGCAAGAAGTTGTGGGTCTCGGAATTTGGCTGGGCTTCGGAAAACGGGGAGGACTTCCAGGCGCGGTTGATCCCGGTCGGCATGGAGATGCTGGCAAAGGACGACCGTGTGGCGATGGCATCCCTGTTCTGCGCGGAGGACTTTGGCCGCCTGTATGGCCTCTATACGCCCGGTCTGACGCGCCCCAAGCAGGCCTTCCACGTTTTCCGTAACCTAGTGGTGACGAACGCGCCCAACCGCAGCCCGGTGGTGGACTTCAACGAGATCGAAGGCCCGGTCCAGCCGCCGGAAGAGCCGGGCGAGAGCTTCCCCTGGCCAACCGGGCCGGGCCGGATGCGCCATCCGGTCCAGGAGCGCGCCGTGATTCTGCTGCCGCCCACCGACGATGGCCGCTGGGCGCGGGCGGTGCTGGCAGCGGGCCTGACCGGGCCGAAGGGCGCCACGTTCACCTGGAGTCCGGGCGAGGCCGGGCTGACCATCGCCGGGGAAAAGCGCCTGGTGCTGGTGATCAACCCGGCGGAGTGGGGCACGCCTGATGGCTCAATGGTGCCCTGGTTCCGGCAGAACACGCCCGGCGTGCTGGTGCGTGAGCAGACCTTCGCCGCGCCGGACGATTTCACCGCCTGGCTGCGCAGCCTGAGCAACCCCTTCGAGGGCGCGCAGTGAAGACAGGCATTAAACCTGCGTTGGATGCCGCCGACATCCGGCGGGTGGTCGCGGCGTGTTTTGGTTCGGACAGGTGAATTTCGCTATCCCCGTTTGTAATACCCCGTCAGTTCGCCCGTCGCCAGGATGTGCCGCCACATGGCGAGATGCAGCCGCCAGCGGTCGGCGCGGGGCGGCAAGGTGAGCTTGCGATCCAGCGCATACACGCGGAACACATAGCGCATCGGCGCGCCGGGCGGCGGGCACGGGCCACGATAGCCCAGGCTGCCGAAGCTGTTGATGCCCTGTCTGGCCTCGCCGGGGATCACCTCCGGCGGCGCGAATTCACCCGGCGGGATGCCTTCTGGCAGTTCGGCGGTCGTCGGCGCGAGGTGGTAGAGCAGCCAGTGCACGGGTTTGCGCGTGTCCGGCGCGAGGCAGATCAAGACAAGGCTCTGCGTCCCCTCTGGGAGATTTTCCCATTGGAGGGGGGGAGAGATGATCTGGCCGGTGTCATTGTCGCAGGTGTATCTGGCCGGCAACATCTCGCCGTCCATGAAAGCGGCGCTGGTCAGGCGGATGGTCTTGGGCTTGAACGACGGCTCTAGCACCAGACCGGCCACTACTGATGCCCCTATCAGCAGCAACAGCAGGGCCGGCGCCAACCGCACCTGGTCGATCATGATCAAGAAGCCCAGCCCTGCCAGCAGGACGGCGATAATCAGCGGTATCGGCGTCCAGTCGAAGTTGCTGTTCTCCCGGTTGGGAAGCCACAGCAAGAACAGCGTGACCGCCATGCCGCCCATGAAGGTCATCGTCAGTAAGCCGGCCATTCTGGTAGAGGGCAGCCAGTGGAGTTGTACCTCGATCACGGCTAGACCCACAGTGATCAGGATGCCCGCCGGCAGCAGCAGCCACCAGAACACCGTTTTCTTTTGCCACCATACCCTGTAGAAATACAGGTATAGAAACGGCAGTCCCACCAGGCCCAGCCCTAGCGCAGCCTGGGTCGAGATCGGCTGTCGTCCGCCGTAGAGCCGCCCGCAGGCCAGCAGGGTCGCGGCGCTGAAGGCCAGATAGGCTGCCCACACGGCCCAGCGGCGGTTGCGGCGATCTGCCAGGAAGTAGGCCAGGAACAGCGCGCCGTAAACGCCCAGCCCACCCGCCACTGCGAACCCTTCCAGATTTCTCAGCCAGCCCGCCGCCAGAAACAGCGCCATACAACCGAACAACAGCAGGCCGATGCCGATCAGCCACCAGCCGTTGAACAACCTGCCTTGCGCGGGGTCCTGGCCTGTCATCGCCGCGTTCTCACAGGGCGGGGCCTTAGGCCGCGCCTCGCTGAGTCCGGTTCATCACGTCTACCCCGGCCTGCCCGATCAGGTGTGCCTGGATGACAAGGTTGACGCCAAACGCCAGCAGGGTCAGCAGCCAGCCCACGCACGGGATCAGGCCGAGCAGCGAGATGACCAGGCTGGCGGCGAACATGTAGAGCGCCAGCACGACGAACGTTGAAAAGTGTTGATTGGCAAGGCTGAGGTTTTGCCCGATCTGCAAAAAAACGTTGAAATCGCGCGTGCGGGCGAAACGGATAACGCCGACCGACAGCGGCAGCCAGACCGCCGCCGTGTATAGCAGCGTTACCAGACGGATGCACAGGTCAAACGCGGTGCTGACCAGCCCACTTCCACTTCCCGACCCGGCGGCGATCAAGCCCTGGATCACCGCCAGCGGGCAGATGATCACGACGATGGGCAGGTAGTAGAGGACCATGGCGACGGCGACGGTGAGGCCCGCGACGAAGCGGTCCACCAGTGTTTCGCCGTCCCAGGCGGGCATGGGGCGGGCTGACCCAGCCAGCATGTTGCGGATCAGGTCCAGCGCCCAGCCGACGACGGTGAGGTTCACGATAGGGATCACGCCCAGGATCAGCGTGATCGGCAGCTTGTTGGACCACTCCTCGTCTTCAAAGGGATAGGTAAAAGCGCGCGGCAGGTCCATAGGGTCTCTCTCCTCTAGCTTGTTCGGGGGTAATCGGCGTTGTCTTCCCTGAGCGATTATGAACGAAAGCGCACGGATGGGCAACCTCGCCGGAGGCTGGTTGCTCGGCGGCTTGACACCTGTCGCCGGGGACGTAGAATGAGCCGCATGTTGAGGTACGCTGCGTAGTTGGATAGGGGGAAAACCATGTACGAGCCTGCCAAGCAGTACGATCCGAATACCGCCATGCTGGTCGAGTTGATTCCCGGTCTGTTCGGCTTCCTGGGGATCGGCTACCTGTACGTCGGGCGCACCAACGACGGCATTATCCGCCTGATTGCCTGGTTGATCGTGGTGGTGCTGATGTGGGTCGGGTATGCCATTGCCGGAACCGTGACCTGCGGCTTTGGGTTTTGCCTGCTCCCGATTGTGCTGGTGATCCAGGTGGCGGTGCCGATCTGGTCTGGGCTGACGCTGAAGAAAGAGCTGGAAGGCGGGATGGTGTAACCCGCCAGGCGGTTTTGTTTTGGATAGCTTGCCCGGCATTTCAATGCCGGGCTATGGACGCAAGGTCCACTAAAGTGGACCGGGGCAGCCTGGCCCGGCAAAACGACTTCAGCCTGCTTCAGCAGGCTCCGCATCCGTAGCCGGGGACTTGAGTCCCCGGCGGGCGAGATGCTCAGCCGTTGCGTTCAAAACCTATTCCTGCCAGCGGCTCTCTCTCCCCGGTTAACTGCGCCAGGACAGGCCCTTGTGGAAGGGGAGAGAAAAAGGCAGAGAGATCAGCCCTGCTGCTTACGGTGGGCGATGAGCGCCAGCCCCAGGCGTGGGCGGGTCGCCAGGCCGGTCTGCACCGCCAGCACCAGGCCATTCACCGCCGACTCCACCCGCTGGATCACCTGGTCGCCGTCAAAGGTGTAGATTTCGCCGAGCACCTGGCCAACCGTCACCTCGTCGCCCGGCCTGACCTGTGGATACCACAGGCCGGTATGTTCCGCCAGGGCGATTTCTCGATCCAGATAAATGACCTGCGCCGGGGGCGCTTTGGATGTTGGGGGCAACATCGCCAGCCCGGCCAGCACGTTCCGGATCACCTGCAAATGGAAGTTGATGGCATCTTCTTCGGTGCGCAGACGGCGGCCCGCCTGAGAGACGAGCACCGCTGTGCTGGCTGCCGCTGCCGCTTCCAGCGGGTCCCAGGCGCGCGGGGCCGTGAGCAGAGCCAGTTCGGCCTCGGAATAACTCAACAGGGCGCGGTTTTGCTCGTTGATCTGTGCATCGGCCACCTGCGCCGTCCACACGAACGGCACGGCGTCGCCCACCACGTCGGCGGATTGCAGGTCGATCCAGGCGTCGGCGGGTGTGATGAAGTAGTGGTGGATGAAGTGGGCCAGCCGCTGGGTCGGCTTGCCTTCCAGGTCGCCGGGGAAGACGTTCTTCAGGAACAATCCGTCGAGCGGATTCTGGCTACTGAGTGCCTCGAAGCTGACCGGGTCCAGGATCGGGCAGACCATCACCCGCCCGGCCAATGTGGCCGGATCGAGGGCGTCGATCAGCCGCAGCGCCGCCTCACAGCCCGCATACTCGTCGCCGTCCATGCCCGCCGTCACCAGCACCACCGGGTCCGGCTCCGTGCCGTTGATCAGGGCGATGGGGAAGTTGATCCGCGTCGGGCCGACATCGACCTGGAACACGCCGCGCAGGGTTTTCTGCGGCTCGACGCGCAAAGGGCCGATCTGCCAGGGTTCTCCGCTCATCAGACTTGCTCCGTTCGGGGGTAAGTTCACAGTTTGGAAACGATTATATCATAAGGGCGTGGCAGCAGCGGCGGGCGTTTTACTGCTGCCACGCACTGTCTAGTCATTCGGCCCTGGCGTGAGGGTGGGGAGGATGTGCCAGGACACCGAATCGAGGATGGCCTGTAGCGCCGGGATAGACGGCTCGTAGCGGTCAATCGGCTCGACGTAGACGAAGAAGATGTAGTTGCCGCCTTGCTCGGTCAGCCCGGCGAACCAACCCGCCGTGTCTGGCTCGCCGTGACAGCCCACTGCCGAGAAGTATGTACCGACGGCGTCATTGCGCTCGCCCAGGGTGAAGTTGCGCCGCCCGTTCACGTCCACGCCGATGTTACAAGACGAATCGAATAGCGCCCCACGCAAAAAGCGCAGGCCGTCGGCCCAGGGATCGGGCGTGCCGGTGGCGCTCAGGCTGGCGTAGCCCCAGAAGACCACGATCCAGCCGGTGACGTCCTCCTGGCCGGGAATCGGCCCGGCGTAAATTGCCAGGGGCACGCCGCCGCGCGTGAGCTGGTCGCGCACCGGCGCAATGCGATATGCCTGGCCCCAGCCGGGCGGCAGCGTGATGTCGAAGGGCGGCGGGACACCTTCCGGCAGGGTGATCGGTGTGGCCGAGGGCACGGAGGTCGGCGTTGGGGCATTGGGATCGGTAGGCGTCAGGGTCGGCAGCGGCGTGCGAGTCGGCGTGGCCGTGGGGCGGGGGGTGTCCGTTGGGAACGGCGTGGCCGTGTCGGTTGGGACGGGCGTGAGGGATGGTGTGGCCGTCGGCGGGATCGCCGGTCCACACCCGGCCAGCAGAATCGCCAGCAGGTATAAGAACGTCAACCTTCGGGGGAAAAAGGGAATCTGGCGAATAAGGGACATGGTGGCGCCTTCAGACCAGATAGACAGGATAACGTTCTGACGCAGTGGGCAGGTTTTCAACGTCTACGGATGTAAAGTCTCCTGAAGTGGACTGCCATCCGCCGTCTCGACCTGCCTTGTTCGTCCGCCGAAGCGGACTTGGCGGACTTGGCGGGGGTGTTGAACCCCTGGCAACCGAGACCTGCACATTGCATTTTCGGTTTGTCGGGGCAATCACCCTTGCCGGTCCGGTTGTGGTGGAGAGGCGTGCGTCCTGTCGTATTCTTCCAACAGGGCGCGCGCGGCTTCCAGCGAATTGACGGTGATAAATTGCTGGGCGCGGTAAACCCGCGTGACGATGTTGGCGAGCGCGTTCACCAGTGTGCTGCCGTTGGCAATCACGGAGATGCCCATGTTGGGCGGCATGGTCCTGATGATGCGCTGCAAATTGCTCAGGGCGTTACCACCGGGCATTGTCATGCCGGTCGGTAGATTGAGCAGGGAATGCACGTTGTGGCTGACGGTTTTCATCAGCGCGCGACCTTCCATGATGGCTGCGGAGAAATCGCTCCAGGTCCAGATGGTGTCGAAATCAAAGCGGATGACTGTTTTCGCTTCGTTATCCCACGTGACATGAATACCCACGTTTTGCCTCCTTTTCGAGTAGTGGGTGCTCGATTATTCCCACTCGATAGTCGCCGGCGGTTTGGAGGAAATGTCATAGACGACGCGGTTGACGCCTTTGACTTCGTTGACAATCCGGTTGCTGATGCGCGCCAACAGGTCGTAGGGCAGGCGCGCCCAGTCGGCGGTCATGAAGTCGTCCGTCGTGACGGCGCGCAGCACCACCACCTCGCCATAGGTGCGCTGGTCGCCCATCACACCCACGCTGCGCACGGGCAGCAGGGCCGCGAAGGCCTGGGCCGTGTCGCCGCGCAACATCCCTGCCGCCGCCAGTTCGCCCACAACGATCGCGTCTGCCGCCCGCAGAGTTTCCAGACGCCCCCACGTGATCTCGCCCAGGCAGCGCACGGCCAGTCCGGGGCCGGGGAAGGGCTGCCGCCAGATGATCTCCTCCGGCAGGCCCAGCGCCGCACCCACACGCCGCACCTCGTCTTTGAACAGGTAACGCAACGGTTCGATTAACTTGAATTGCATG
>CAZGXI010000024.1:57962-62373 GCA_964529715.1 uncultured Anaerolineae bacterium
CAGATCGCGCAGCGGCTCTACCAGCCGCCCGCGCATCCGCTCCGGCAGTGCGCCGACGTTGTGGTGGCTCTTGATCACCTGTGCGCCGGGCCGTCCTGTGCCTGCGCTCTCGATCACATCCGGGTAGATCGTGCCCTGGGCCAGCCAGTCGAACGCACCGGTTTGCCCGGCGGCCTGCTCGAACGTCTCCACGAACAGTCGCCCGATGACGCGCCGCTTTTCTTCTGGCTCGGTGATGCCTTGCAGGGCGTCCAGAAAGACTTCGGTGGCGTCCACTGCCAACAGGTTATGCATCCCCAGGCCGTCGCGGAAGGTGGAAACGACCTGTTCCGGCTCACCACGCCGCAGCAGGCCGGTGTTGACGAAGACAGGCGTCAATTGATCGCCTACGGCATGGTGGAGCAACGCCGCCGCTACCGCCGAATCGACGCCGCCGCTCAGCCCCAGCACCACACGCCCGCTGCCGACCTGCGCCCGGATCGCCTGAACGGTCTCTTCGACGAACGCGCCGGGCTGCCAGCGTGGTTCACAGCCGCACACGCCCAGCGCGAAGTTACGCAGGATGTCTGCGCCCGCCGGGGTGTGGGTCACTTCTGGGTGGAACTGCACACCGTACAGGGGACGCTCCGCGTGGCGGATGGCTGCGTAGGGGGAATTGGCCGAATGCGCCAGCGGGACGAAGCCCGGCGGCGGCGCTGTGATGCGGTCGCCGTGACTCATCCAGACCGGCTGGAGCGCGTCCAGCCCGGCCCACAGCGGATCGCTGCCGTCCAGCCGGACGTCTGCCGGGCCATATTCGCGCGCGCCCGCCGGGGCTACCGTTCCACCGAGGGCGTGGGTGAGCAGCTGCATCCCGTAGCAGATGCCCAGCACCGGCAGGCCGCTGGCGAGCACCCAGGCGGGCAGTCCCGGCGCGCCGGGTTCGTAGACGCTGCTCGGCCCACCGGAGAGGATCGCGCCACGCGGGGTATGTTCGCGCGCCGTTGTCTCATCCGCGTCGCAGGGGACGATGGCTGCGTAAACGCCTTGCTCGCGCACGCGCCGTGCGATAAGCTGCGTGTACTGCGATCCGTAATCGAGGATGACGAGGCCGCCGTGTTTGAGGTCGGTCATGACATTCTTAAGCCAGTGTGCGAATCCTTGATGAGCGTGTCTCTAAAATAGCTCCAAATCAGACCCGGAACAAGCAGAGTTTTAGGTGACTCCGGTCGGAAAATGTTACCGAGATGCCGAAATAACGATAGCGGCGGATTTCCCGCCGCTGTGTCACCTCTTGTGGAAAGTGCTGTCTATCTGGGCTGTCCCACATACCGCGCCACGAGCACCAGCGCGTCGTCGGTCCCGCGTCGGTGCTGCGCCAGGATGTGGTCGGCGATGGCCTGCGGCGACAGGTTGAGCGGCAGGTCGTCGGAAAAGCTGCTGCGAATGCCGTCGGTGGCGAAGATCAGCGTGTCACCCGGCGCAACCGCGTGCATAACGGCGCGCAGCGTCGGCAGGCGGTAGCCGACCACGCCGCCCGCCAGCAGCAGCCGTTCGCGCGACTCGCTGCCGTTGGCGCGGCAGAGGAGACCCTCCACATTGCCGACACCCAGCCAGGTCAGGGTGTCTTCTGCCGGGTGGAACGACGCCAGGCTCATCACCGCGCCGCGCGTGCGCAGCAGGTCCTCGTGGCAGCGTTTGATCAACGGGATGACTGAGGACAGCGTGTTGGTCTGGAGCGATTGAACGGCAGCCAGGGCAGCTTCAGCAGCTTTGTTGCCGTGCCCTAGGCCGTCGATCACGGCCACGACGACGCGGTCAGGAAAGATGCGGACCATGTACTGGTCGCCCGATGGAAACTGTTCGTTCAGGGACTGGCAGGCGACGGCCCATTCTACTGGCCCAGACGCCGGGGTCGCCTCAAGCGGTTCGTCGTTCATGCTTTCCATTTCTTCATCGTTATCAGCGTTCCCTTGCCGACCTCAGAAACGATCTCAAACTCGTCCATCAACCGCCGGGCGCCCGGCAGGCCCAATCCCAACCCTCGGCCCGTTGAGTAGCCGTCTTGCATGGCGCGTCCCACGTCCGAAATGCCCGGTCCATCGTCGGTGGCCCGAACGACGATGCCCTGGCGGTTGCCCTGGCGCACGGCTTGCAGCGTGATCTGCCCATGCCAGGCATACCAGACAATGTTACGCGCGATTTCGGCAATGGCGATGGTCACGGCAGTCTGGCTGCTGGGCGACATGCCCAGATAGGCCGCCAGAGTGCGCCCCTGCTGCGAGGCGACCACAACGTCAGCCTCCTGCCTGATGGCAACTTCAGTTTCCGTGATGATCTCATCGATCACACCACACCCCTCCACTGCATCCTCACTGGGTCTCGTAGTGGTAATTTTAAGTTTTTACGAATATCCCTTTTTCCGGCGGAGGGCAGTGTCAGGATAATGAAATCCCCTTTCCACATCGGTGGCCAATCTGCCCGGCGTTTGTCGCCGGGCAGGCTTCAGCGCAGCCACTTGATGGCCGTAACGGTTGTTCCTACGTTGACCACTGACCAGATGTCGAACTCATCCACCAGCCGCTTGGAACCGGATAGCCCCAATCCCAATCCGCCGGAGGTTGAATACCCGTCTGTCAGGGCCGATTTGACATCGGGGATGCCCGGTCCGCGATCCTGGGCGATGATCTTGATGCCCTTTTTCGGGCCGTCTTCGGTGACGATGGTGATCGTCCCGCCGGAAGTGTAGAGCGTGATGTTGCGCCCTAGTTCAGAAATGACAACGGCGATTTTCGTGGCGTCGGGCAATTCAAAGCCCAGGTTGCAGGCCATTTCCAACCCACGCCGCCGCGCGCGGGCCACGTCCATCATGTTGTGGACCTGCATGATCTCAGTTTGGCTGGTCATGGTGTACCTCTGTCTGCCGGGCCGCTCACAGCGCACCCAGATCGAGATCATCGGCCCAGGCGACATTTTCAGGCTGAACGGTTTCTGCCTGGTCAGCGGATCGGGCGGCCCGGTGATTATTCCGGCTAAAAGCCAGGGCCTCGTCGAGGTCCAGCACAGCCTGGAGGTTCGGCAACGTCATGCCCAGTTCGACCATCGTTTCCACGACGGCGTCTTGCAAGCCGGAGACAATCACCTCGGCTCCCATCAGTTCCGCCATCTTCGCCATACTTTGAATGAATCGCCCGAAGAAGCTGTCGCAGATGTCTACCTGCGAGAAATCCAGCAGCACCAGTTGCGATTGGCAGCGGCGGATCTCCTGTAAGACCTGACGACGCAACTGGAGGACCTCTGTGTCCATCAGGTCGCGCGGAACGGAGACCAGCAGCAGATTTTCCAGTTTGTGGATCGTTGTTGTTTCCAAGCTACCCCCCTCCATGGTGAATGCCGTGTTTAGAAGCGGCATCATCTCAATGATACCACAAGGTTTGCCGATGCGCTACTTATTCAGCTTGATTCCCAGGCTGTTCAGCGCAGCCAGCAAACCGCTCTGGAGGTCGCGCAGGGTTTCGATGCCGCTCCAGTCGATGCCGAGATCGACGATGGTCTCGGCGACGGAGTCGGAGACGCCGGTGACGATGGTGCGGGCGCCCTTGAGACGGGCGGCCTGGATGGTCTTGTCGAGGTGACCGGCCACACCACTATCGACGATGGGCACGCCGGTGATGTCGAGGATGACGATCTTGGCGCGGTAGTCGGAGATGCCGCGCAAGAGGGCGCGCATGATGTCTTTGGAGCGCATAGTGTCGATGGAGCCGATGAGGGGCATGACGATGATGCGGTCCATGATGGGGATGATAGGGGTGGAGAGTTCCTGAAGGGCCTGACGCTGGGCGTCGATGACCTGTTGGCGCAGCCGCTCGCGCTCCTCTTCGGCCTGCTTGCGTGCGGTGATGTCGCGCAGGATGTTCGCCGCGCCGATAGGATTGCCTGTTTCGTCGGTGATCACGAAGGTGCTCATCTGGGCGTCGAACACGCTGCCGTCTTTGCGTTTTTGAGGCGCTTCGCCGCGCCAGCCACCTGCGAAGATCGCCGGCGAGATGACTTCCGTCAGGAAAGAGACTTTGTCTTCTGGCCAGCCTGTCGTAGCGGGCAGCCCGATCATCTCCTGCTTGCTGTAGTCGTAGCCGAAGAGTTCATGCGCAGCGCGATTGGCATAGGTGAGGGTGCCATTGACGTTGGTTATCACCACACCGTCGATGGAGTTTTCTGCCAGCGCGCGGAACGCAGCCAACTGTGTTTCCAACTGAGCTGTATATGTTTTTGAATCAGCGGTCACAGACATAGAATGCTCCTCCTTGCATGGTCTGGATGACTCATCTGCTCAGCTTGATGCCCAGGTTATCGAGGGCAGCCAGCAAACCGCTTTGCAGGTCGCGCAGGGTTTCGATGCCGCTCCAGTCGATGCCGAGATCGACGATGGTCT
>CAZGXI010000024.1:62473-78358 GCA_964529715.1 uncultured Anaerolineae bacterium
CCTGTTGGCGCAGCCGCTCGCGCTCCTCTTCGGCCTGCTTGCGTGCGGTGATGTCCAGTGTGAGCCTGGCGATTTTAGCGGGGCGTCCGTCTGAGTCCCGCAGCAAGAAAGCCATGACAATGGCATCGAAGGTTGTCTTATCCTTGCGGGTGTATGAAAGCTCGCCCTGCCAGCTTCCCGTCTGGAGCACCTGCGGAATGACCTCGCCCACGACCTGTTGTAATACATCTTCCGCGAAAACGGCGGACAGGCTGGTGCTGTCGAGTTCGCGGCTGGCGTAGTCGTAGCCGAGCATGTCGTACATGGCGCGGTTGATATATTCGGGTCTTCCATCTATGTCAGACAGCGAGATGCCGTAGGGCGCGTTGTCGGCTAGGGCGCGGAAGACGGCCAGATCGCTGGTGCGTTCGGCCACCCGCTGTTCCAACTGCTTCAACATGCGCAGGTTTTCCACTACGGGGGCTGCGATAACGCGCAGTCCGACGTAGATGTTGCTTTCGCGTTTGCTGAAGATGTGCGGCTCTATCCACTCGTAGATAAGTGCGCCAATCCAACGACCGGCTTGATAGAGGGGAATAACCACCAGGGTCTGCAAGCCCAAGTGAAGAACAAATTGACGAGAATGTGTGTCTAGACGGCTGTCTTGTCCGACATCTGAGATGAACAGGGTTTCATTCTGGGTTGCCAGGAACAATCTGGCAATGGGAAACTCCGCCAGGCGCAGGCGCAGCCCGACTGTCACCGTCGCTGCGCCGCTGATCTGCCATACGGCGGCTACTTCGGCCCATTCCGGTTCCCCGGCGTCGTTGAGGTCGATGTAATACAACACGGCCCGGTTTGCGCCGTTCTCGATAGCAGTCTGGGCGACCACATGCAGCAGATCGTCGGCGTTGTGGATTGTGCTCAACTGGCGGCTAATCTCATAGAGCGCCATGACCTCGGCCTGCTGCTCCTCTAGCTCCGCGACGCGCTGTTGCAGTTTTGACTCGTTAGCCACGTTTCCCTCCTAAGGCAATCTGCCTGTCCTTCGAGTCGATATGCGCACTGCCTCTTGTCCCTGCCACAGGCGAAACTATCCGGTAGAGCATGTACCAATAGAGGACACCTGTTTCTACCGCGACGCAGACTGAATCGTGACTAACAATGACTTACACAATGAGGAGTATTTCAGTAATAAACATATTTCCAGGCAAGCGACTCTGCACATTACCTGGCTGAACAGTACCATATAAATGATCGTATAAAATTAAGCGAATGTCAATGATTTCGCCCCGGAAATCTCAAAATTCAAACAATCCCAATGGATTCTGAAATAGCCGGGGGCAGAGAAAGGGCGTTAATCCGCAAAGGACACGCTGCCGTCTTCGCCGATGGCCGAGATGCTTGCCAGGGCTTCGATGGGCGCGCCGTATTTTTGCAGGGCTTCGCGGCCTACCTCGAACGTCTTTTCGATCACGACGGCGATCCCGGCCAGGTGGCAACGCGCACTGTGCACGATGCGCACCAGGCTGTCGATGGTTTTGCCGGAGGCCAGAAAGTCATCAATAATCAAGACATGATCCCCGGCAGGCAGGAATTCTGCCGAAACGAGCAGCAGCACCTCGCCGCCTTTAGTGTGGCTGGGGGCTACTTCGAGGTAAACCGGGCCAGACATGGTGAGGGGTTTTTGCTTGCGGGCGTACACGACCGGCACGTTGAGCGCCAGGCCGGTCGTCAGTGCTGGGCCAATGCCGGAGACTTCGGCGGTGAGGATGCGGTCGATTCGTGTGCCGGCGAAGCGTCGCGCGATCTCCTGACCCATGCGCAGCATCAGGCCGGGGTCCATCTGGTGGTTGAGGAGACTGTCTACCTTGAGGATGCCGTCGCCCAGATACTGCCCTTCTGCCCGGATGCGCGCCTTCAACTCATCCACCGATGTACCTCCTTGCGCAGGTGATCTGGGTGCATTATAGCAGCGGCAGGCAGCGGCGCAACATTTTGCTCATGGCGGTGATCTGTTCCCGGCGGCGCGGCCTGGGGCATAATCAAGGCTGGATTTTATATCATAGAGGACGGGGGAAGGGCCGCATGATCGCTTCGGAAGGCGCGCTGATTCTGGTTCGGCATGGGCAGTCGCAGTGGAACCTGGAAAATCGCTTTACCGGCTGGGTAGATGTACCGCTGACGGCTCAGGGCGTCGTAGAGGCGCGCCGCGCCGGCGATCTGCTGCGTGGCTATCGGTTTGACCGCGCTTTTACCTCGGCGTTGCGTCGCGCCCAAGAGACCCTGCGGATCATCCTCGCCGTGACCGGGCAAGCCAATGTGCCCGTGATGTGTGATCCGGCGCTCAACGAGCGGCATTATGGCGACCTGCAAGGCTTGAATAAGGACGAGATGGCAGAACGGTTGGGCCGCGATCTCGTCTACCGTTGGCGGCGCACCTACGAGGCGCGCCCGCCTAACGG
This sequence comes from uncultured Anaerolineae bacterium, assembly GCA_964529715.1. Classification (GTDB taxonomy): domain Bacteria; phylum Chloroflexota; class Anaerolineae; order Aggregatilineales; family Ch27; genus CAZGXI01. The sequence continues at coordinate 64,918 of CAZGXI010000024.1, forward strand.
CGAAAGCCTGCAAGACACCGCCGCGCGGGTGCTGCCGTATTTTGAGACGCACATTAGACCGCCGGTGCTGGCCGGAGAAACCGTCTTGGTGGTGGCGCATGCCAACAGCCTGCGTGCCCTGGTGATGGCGCTGGACGGCATCGCCCCGGCAGACGTGCCCGATCTGCACATCCGTACCGGCGTGCCGCTGGTTTACGGCGTGGACGGGCAGGGCCGCCTTGCGGCGCGCGGCTACCTGCCCGCATCTGGCGCTTAACGTGGTATGATTGCGCTGATCCTGTCGCGCACCTGGTCGGGCGCGGCTTCCTATAGCCAACCGGAAGGAGAAACCATGTCCCGCGAAATTATCCGCACGCCGAACGCGCCTGCTGCTCTAGGAGCCTATTCGCAGGGCGTCAAGGCCAACGGCTTCGTCTTCACTGCCGGGCAGTTGGGCCTCGATCCGCAGACCGGCAAGCTGGTCGAGGGCGGCATTGAGGAGCAGACGCAGCAGGTCATGCGCAATCTGTCCGCCATCCTGGAAGCGGCGGGCACCAGTATGGCGAACGTCGTCAAGACCACCGTCTTTTTGCACCGGCTGGAAGACTTCGCTGCCATGAACCGGGTTTACCTGGACTGGGTCAAGGATTCGCCCCCGGCCCGTTCGACCGTGCCCGGCGTGGACCTGCCGCTCGGCGCGCTGGTGGAGATCGAGGTTGTGGCGGTTGTGCCGTAAGCGGCAGGAAGGGTAGTGAAAAGGTGGCAAAAATGCGGCGTATGATGGTTCTGCTGGCAGCCGTTCTGGCGTTTGCGGGTGCGGCGAGGGCGCAGGGGCCGGAGCCGGGCGCGCCCGGTCTGGGTGATCCGTATTATCCCGGCCTGGGCAACGGCGGTTACGACGCCCTGCACTACACGCTTGATCTGAACGTGAACCCGGACGAAAACACCCTCGACGCGACGGCGACCCTCAATGCCCAGGCGACGCAGGACTTGAGCGCCTTCAACCTGGATTTTTCTGGCTTCACGATCCACGCGCTCACCGTCAACGGTGCGCCTGCCGACTACCGTCGTAGCGGGCGCGAACTAACCGTCATTCCGGCGGAACCACTGCTCGATGGGGAAGCCTTTGTCGTCGTGGTGACGTATAGCGGCACGCCACGGCCGTTTGAGCCGCAGGCGGTTCCCCTCTTGATGGGTTGGAACACCTATGAGGGGGGCGTTTACGTCGTCGGGGAGCCGGTCGGCGCGTCGCAGGTCTACCCGGTCAACGAGCACCCGCTGGATAAGGCCACCTACACCATCCGCGTCACCGTGCCGCCGCCTTACGAGGTCGCTGCCAATGGCCTGCTGGTCGAGGCCAGCGACAGCGGCGACACCAGGACTTACGTCTGGGAGGCCAGTGACCCGACGGCCAGCTACCTCGTCACGATCAACATCGCCGATTTTGACGTGGTGAAGGATGAAGGGCCGGGCGGACTGCCGATCCGCAGCTTCTACCCTGCTGGACGGGGGGCAGAAGGGGTTACGGTCTTCGCGCGGCAGGTGGACATGCTCGAATACTACAGCAGCGTGTTCGGCCCGTATCCATTCGAGGCTTACGGTGTGGTGGTCGCCGGTACGGAACTGGGCTTCGCGTTGGAGACCCAGACGCTGGTGCAGTACGGCAGCGAGGTGCTGGAAGGGGACTCGGAGGAGGTGATCGCCCATGAGCTGGCCCACCAATGGTTCGGCGACAGTGTGGCGCTGGCAAGCTGGCAGGACATCTGGCTGAACGAGGGGTTCGCCACCTATGCGTCGGGGCTGTGGCGGGAGCACGCCCATGGGCGTGAAGCCTTTGACGCCTGGATCGGCGAGCTGTATGCCTATGTGAGACGGGTTGCGCAGTTCCAGGAGCCGCCGGGCCGCCCCTCGCCCGACGATCTGTTCAGCCTGAACGTGTACTATCGCGGTGCGCTGACGCTCCACGCCCTGCGCGAGCGCATCGGGGACGCGGCGTTCTTCACCCTGTTGCGCACGTATGCCGACACCTACCGTAACGGCAATGCCCGCACGGAAGATTTTATCGCCCTGGCAGAGGAGATCGGCGGACAGGACCTGGATGCCTTTTTCGACGCCTGGCTCTATCAGCGCCCGCTGCCAGACACCCCCGCAATGGGCCTGAGCGCAGGCCGGTCGTGATTTTCTCTTTGTATGAGCGGCCCTTCCCCTGATGGATGCAGAGGGGAAGGGCTTTATCTGAAGGCTGGGATCAGCGCACCGGCAAGACCTGAATCTGGTCCAGCGTCACGCTCAGCATATTCATCGACATCCACCCGGCGCGGCCATCCGGCAGCACGACCTGCGCCCACTGGTTGTAGAGGTCTCGCCCAAACAAAACGACTGCCGTGTTGGGGCCGATGGTTTCGATCCGCTGGGCGGTTGCCCTCGGCGCACTGTACAGGTAGGCTGTGAAGCGCGTGGTGGCAGGCAGGCGCGCCGCGCCGACGGGTATACGCGGGCCGGCGAAAGACGGCAATCCCGGCGTTGCAGCCGATTGGGCCAGACAGGGCACATTGAATGTGGCCGAGGCCAGCAGGTCTGCTGCGCGACCGCCGGGATATGCCCCGACGTATTCATAGACCTCGATGCGGACAGGGTTAGCCCTGGGATCGGGCGCCAGGCCGTGCTCGTCAGAAACGGCGAACTGCCAGTCCAACGCGCTGCCTGCGCTGCCGCCGATGATGTTGAATAACAATGTGCCGACGCCATCGGTGATGCGGATGTTGACGTTGTCCATGCCGCCGCCGTCGTCGGTGGTGAAGTCGCCGGTTAGACTAAGTTCCAGGGCCGGGCCGGTGCAGTCGAAAGCGTGCAACGTGATTCCCCGGATTGCTGCTGCGTGGACGGGGCAGACGTTCCCGGCGAGCACGCCCGCCGTCCCGGTGATCAGCAACAGGAGCGCGCCCAGGCGTTGTAATGTGGATGACGCGGGCTGCATCTTCTCCTCCTTGCTTGTGGCGCTACTGCACGGCAGGCAGCGCCGCGATCTGCGGCAGGACGTCGGCGAGCACCGAGGCGGCAATCCAGCCGTACTGCCCGCTCGGCAGGATCGCCAGCACCCACTGGCTGGTCGAGTCGCGTCCGACCAGCGTGACCAGCGTGCCGGGATCGAGTGCGGCCAGCAGCGCCGAGGATTCGTTCCGCTCGGCGCGCACGGTAGCCCCATACCGCGCCAGGACTGTCTGCCAGAAGGCGGGCGAGGCGATCCCCGCCGGGGGCGTGTTCGGGTTAGTCTGGACCTGCGAGGGAACCTGAAGCGGCGGCTGGACCTGGCCGGGATTGGCCGGCGTGATGTAGCCGGGCTGCGGCTGCGCCAGCGACCCGGCAGTGGCCGGGTTGATCCCGGCAATCGAAGGGTCCAGGAACGGCCAGGGCACGGCAGGGTTGGCGTTGATGTACCCCTGGGGCGGCTGGACCACCTGCGGGGCAGTGTTTTGTGTGGCCGGCGGCGTGGTGCCTTGCTGACGGGGGCGCGGAACTTCGGACCCGCCACCGCTTCCCGGATTGGTGTTGGGATTACCGTACTGGAACCAGACGTCCGCGCCGAATGCGCCGCTTTCGGTGGTGTAGAAGGCGTGCCAGGTATTCCAGGCGTGGAAGTACAGGTCTGCATACCAACCGTCGCCGTAGCCGAACTGACCCACGTACTGCCCCGGCTGGTAGAGACTGGGGTTCATCTGCGCGCCGGGCGTCGTGCCGATCCAGCGACCAACCGCCTGGGGGGTGATGCGGTAAAACTGAATGTCGCCGTTGGGCATCCGGTAGACGACCGCCGTGCCGCTGCTGAACAGGCGCTGGATGCCTCGCTGCGTTTCGCTGGCGACTGCTGCATCGGTGTACGTGGGGGCGTTGGGGCCGGTGCTGGTAGAGGGTTGTCCGCCGCTGCCGGGGGTGCCGCCGCCGGGCGTGGTGCCGCCCGTGCAGTTGTTGTAGGAACGGATAGTTTCGTCGTGCTCCCCGCCGCCATTATCGACCTGCACGACCCGCACCGAGATGTTGGTTCCGTTGGGCTGGGCCGTCCAGGCGATAGGGATGCTGATGATGTCGTCGGCGTCAGGGGCAGGGCGAGAGCCGGAGGCCAGCACCGTGCCGGGGCTGCCTGTCACGAAGACGCTGTAGTTCAGGGTGTTCGGCGCGGGAGGATATGGTCCGCCGCCGAAGATGTAGTTAATGGTAGCGATCACGGAAGCGCAGGTGGTGAAGCTGAGGTTGAGATCGTCGATGATCGCCTGCGTCGGCTGCGTGCCCGCCAATGACAGGATCAGGGTGACGACGAGGCCAGCCGCGAGAAAAGATTTACGGATCATTGCCATGCTCCTCTGACTCCTCTTGCTTTCATCCTAATCCATTTTCGTTTTCGCACAATATCGCCCGGTGTTCCTATATTGTTCGGATTGGTCGATTTATTCCAACTATCAAGACCAAAGAGCGTCAGGTTTCTAAATTTGCGGTTGGAAAAAAAGGCGGCCCCTTAGGAGCCGCCCCAATGTTATCGTCACAAAGGTGAATGCGTGCGCGGGGCTAACCCGACGCCACCGGCAGGCCCAACACCTGTGCCAGGTTCACCGACAGATAGCGCGTCGCCATCCAGCCGTACTGTCCGTTCGGCAGCACGCCCAGCGCCCACTGCCCAGAAGCATCCCGCGCGCTCAGCGAGACTGCCATCCCTGCCGGGATAACCGTCACACGCCGCGTGGCCGTGCTCGGCCCGACGCGCACACTCAGCGGCACGCGCGCATAAGCCGTTAGCGTGCCCACCAGCGGCACAGCAATGGGCTGTCCCATCTGAACGATGGCGGGTAGGGTGGGCGTGGGGATGCCGCGCGGGAACAGGGTGGGGAAGGGGATGACGACCTGCCCCGCCGCAACGGTGGGAATAACTCCCGGCTGGCCCGGCTGCGCCTGTGGCTGTTCGTTGGGAGGCCGCCCGGCGCCCGGATCGCCGTAATGGAACCAGGCGTCGGCCCGCTGTGCGCCGGTGTTGTCGAAGTAGACGGCGTGCCAGGCATCCCAGCCGTGATAGTAAAAATCTACCCGCCATGAGGTGATCGGGCTGGTGAACTGCCCCACACGCTGCCCTGGCTGATAGAGGGCCGGGTTCATTTGCGCGGCAGGGACATTGCCCACGAATACGCCTTCGCCGCCCCGGATGTGGTAGAACTGCACGTCGCCATTCGCCATACGGAAGACAACGGCGGTCAGGAGATCGTCATACAGGCGCGAGACGCCTGCTGCGCTTTCAAGCTGCGAGGCCGGGACGGGCGTCTGAGTGGGGGTGGGTGTGGCCGTCCCGCCGATGGGGGTGCCCCCGCTGGCCCCGCAGGCATAGGCAACACTGACTGACGAGATCACCAGCGGCGAGGCAGCAGAGTCGATCTGATCAACGGTGACGCGGATGGTCTGACCGGTCGGTTCTGTGACCCAACCCAGCGCGGCGATCACGTCCTGTGCGGCGGCAGGCGCGTTCACCAGTAGTTGGGCCAACTGCACGTCGCCGCCCGCCGTCACGCGCGCCGCCGTAAAGCGCAGCCGATTGGGGGCCGTGCCGCCGACCACGTTATCGTAGTACACGGTGACAGTGACGCCGGAGCAGGTCGCGGTGGTGAGGCGCAGGTTGCTGACGTTGGCGCTGGCGGGGGAGAGCGTCAGCAGCAGGGCCAGGGCGACGACTCCGCCGACTAGGGATAAAAGAACTCGACGAGACATGGTAAAAATCCTCGTTGGCGTGTTTTTGTCTTGTCATTTCTATTGTGGCGCATTTTCGCCGCGTCGCAAACCTGCGCTTGGTCCTACGGGTGGTGGAACGTCACTCCCCCACGTAGCGCACGCGCCAGACGTGCCCGTAGATGTAATCCGCCACTACCAACGCGCCGTCCGGATCGACCGCCACGTCAATCGGGCGGATCAGACCGGTGACGAACGGCTGCGCCGATGGTTGCCCGCTGGCGAGCACCTGCACCCGGATCACACGCTGCGCGCCCGGCACGCCGTTCCACAGCGCCACGAACAGGTTGCCGAAGAAGTCAGCGGGGAACTGCGCCCCCGTGTAGGCGACGATCCCGCGCGGGCTGGAATCTTCCCGCACCAGCAGCCAGTCGGGCACAGGCGTCAGGTCCGGCGGGATAACCGGACATTCCGCGCAGCCGCGCAGCCGCCAGTACGGCCAGCCGTGATGTCCGCCTAGCTGGACGCGCATCACACGGTCGCCGGGGCCGATGTATAGCCCGGTGTCGCTGACATAGAGCGCCCCGTCCGGTGTGAAGGCCAGGTCGATAGGGTCGCGGAAGCCGTCCCCGATCACCTCGACTTCGCTCCCATCCGGCGGCAGGCGCAGGATTGTCCCTTCCCAGGGCGTCGGTGTGGCGTAGGTGAGCGGCAGGTTCGGGCTGACTTCGCCATGATCGGAGCGCGCGCCAGCGGCCAGATAGACGTAGCCGTCCGGCCCGAACGCGATCCCGTTCGGCTGCCCGGCGATGGCCGACTGACAGCACGGCAGGTCGTCGCGCAGCAGGCGCGGCGGATCGCCCGGCTGGATGCTCCACAGCGCGCCGCCGCCCGCCTCGGTCCGCCCGGAAACGTACAGAATGTCGGTGCCGGGACGGAAGGCGATTCCGCCGGGCGAGGGCAGGTTCTCCGCGATCCACTCCACGTCGCCCGATGCCTCGTCCAGCGCCACGATTGCACCTATGCGCGTGCCTTCCACCAGCACCGCCGCGTACAGCCGCCCGTCCGGGCCGTAGGCGATGCTGATCGGCTGACCCGGAAGTCGCGCCACGTGCGCCAGCGCGAACCCTGCCGGAACCCGGATGCGTTCCAGAAAGCCCGCCACGTCGTCCTCACAGGGAAAATCCCCGCAGCCCCACCCGGCGGTGGGCGCGAGCGCCGCCTCGACGGCGCCTCCCAGCGGCGGCGGGGCGTCATTGGCGGGGCGGGCGGGTGTGAGCGTGATCACGTCCGGTGTGGGCGTCGGCGTGACAGACGGCGTGTAGGTCGGCGTCGGGGTGGGGGTAAAGGTCGGCGTCGGCGTGTCGGTGGACGTGGGCGTGTGCGATGGCGTGATGGTGGGCGTGATGGTGGGCGTCGGCGTGAAGGGCGCGCCGCCCCCGGCGATGCGCGTCGGCGTGGCATTGGCCGACGTGACCGCTGCAAGCGGCGTCACACCCGCGCCGCCCGGCGAGATCGCGCAGGCGAGGGACGAGGCCAGCAAGATGAGTGCGGCGAGGAGAGTGCTGAGTTTTGAGTGCTGAGTTTTGAGTTTGGGCAAGGGTCACGATTTCTTGGCGAACTTGGCGACTTGGCGGTTGAATTGTACCGCTGCCGCTACAACTCCGCCGTATCGAGCAGGATCGTCACCGGGCCGTCGTTGAGCAGTTCGACCTGCATCAACGCGCCGAAGACGCCCATTTCCACGCGCGCGACGCCTTCCCGGCGCAGTGCCTGGGCGTAGTGCTCTACCAGCGGCGCGGCGACTTCGGGCCGGGCCGCGTCGATGAAGTCGGGCCGCCGCCCGCGCCGCGCATCCGCGTACAGCGTGAACTGCGACACGACCAGCACCCCGCCGCCCACGTCCAGCACGGAGCGGTTCATCTTGCCCTGGTCGTCTTCAAAGACGCGCAGATGGGCGGTCTTGCGGGCCAGCAGATCGGCCTGGGCGGGGGTATCGGCGTGGGTCACACCGATCAGGGCCACGAAGCCCACGCCCACCGCGCCGACGACTTCGCCATTCACTGTAACCGATCCGCGCGTCACGCGCTGAAGAACGAGGCGCACTAGAACTTGCCAACCTGGGGTGATAAATACAAGTTAGTCGAGATTAAGTAACTGCTTCAGTCCGATTTCGATGTGATCAAGGACGCGAAGCACTTCTTTTCTATCCTTGAATCGGTGTGCTGCATCACTTGCGCGCCCATACATTCCATCAATCAACTTGCTAATGGCGTCCTCAAGTGCCAAAATATTCTCTACAGTTTCTTGTTCCCTAGAACCTGCTCCTTGTGATTCCAAGATGTATCTTGCTCTTTGTCTTCGTGTTGGTCCAGATGCATTTGTCTCCTGTTTATACCACTTCTGAGCTTTTACCTTTTCATCGGGGGCCATTATTCTTAAAGTCTGAGCAAGTATCTCCCTGATCTCATGAGCAGTACCAGCCCAAGACGAACGACTTGTGTCCTGAATGTCAGTTTTAACCTGGGCGTAGCTACATGCTAAGGGTTCGGATAGTTTCAGGAGAGTCTCATATATTTCATTGGAGACAAAGATTGCTGTCTTCGTACCACTTTGTTCAACAGAAGTAGCGGAAGATGGAGTATAGCCAGCGAGGTGCTCTATTGCTGCCCTGGCACTATCTATCCTGCGTTGTGCCTCTTGCAGATCGCGCAAGATACCCATCTGTCAAATCACTCTTCATTTCCAGGGCGAGGGAGAAGGTTGTTTGCAATACTTCTGAATATAGCCTCGTACGTTTCTGGTGATGCGTTCTCAGGAAGGTGAATCTGGATGTTGAAGTGGAACTCTGGTGTTGGGGACTTGTATGGAGCACTGAATTTAGGCGCTCGTATAGACAAGTGCGTTTCCTGTACCTGGGATGGTGTGGTGTCAATCGAAGGTTCTGTCTGTTGACCTAGGGATTTTCCTAAACGTTCAAGTGCCATATCACGGGATACAAGCAACTGCTTTCCTGATACTTCCTGTATTAGCCCAAAATCGTTGATGTTATCTCGGATTACTTCCCAACAAAGCTCAACATCAGCATGTGGAACTCCAAGTTCTGACTCCAGAACGTCCATGGCTACTTTGTCAGTAGGTAAAGTTTTATCTTTGAAGCGAGTGACAAAAGCCGAAAAAATACTGTTAGCGAAGAGGGAATCATAAATAGCAGCACGTTTTTCAACCTCATTCCCTGCCTCCATTACTTTTCTACCGCGCTCCGTGAAACCGAGGTAATCAGCTTGGTAACTGCCGGTTAGAAGGCCATAACCACTATTCCCTGTACTTACCAGCATCCGGCTTGGCCCACTTTCAGGTGATTTACCTAACCTATGAAATGCGTCCAGCCTCCGAACTCGTTCACCCTGTCCTTCCGCATACATAGCTTCTGCTAGGTCAAGTACTTTGCTCAAAGGGACGCGTGGAAACATACCTGCTGCGCGTTTTCCCTTTGCTTCTTGAGGTTGCTTTTTATCAGTAGGTGCATTCGGGTTAGACATTTTCCCCCTACCTCATTCCTAAAAACAGGATGTTTCATTAATTATTCTAAATTGGAAGTTAAGAAGAGTCAAGCAAAATCATGGAAATACCATAATGGGTGTTTATTCTTTAAGTATGAACTTACTACAAGTAGCGGCAGACTGAGTCCGCCGCTACCGATTCTGCGCGCGAGATGCGCCCAGCCGCCTGCCGCACTAGGCCGCTTCGCGCACCCCAAGCTGCTCCACCGCGTGGATGATCGTCGCGGCGGCCCCGATGTAGTTGTGCTCGCCGGTGTTGATGGTCAGGTTGTAGAGGGTCGGATCGTCCCACCGCACTTTGAAGAACCGTTCCAGGTACTCGAACGTGGCGCGGTCGCGCTCCTGGATATACTGGCGAGCCTTGTCCGCGTCCATGCCCTCTTGCCCCATGACGCGCTGGATGCGCACTTCCAGCGGCGCGATCAGCCGCACATGCAGCACGTCTGGCTTCTTCTGCAAGATCACCTGCCCGCCCCGCCCCACGATGACGATGTTGCCGCGCCGATAAGCAGCCTCGATCACGGTGCGGATGGTGTCGATGCAGTCGAGTTCGTCCAGGTGGCGGATGTACTTCTTTTCGATGCCCGTCTCGTCGCGCCGCCGAATCGCCACACTGGCGACGGTCCGCGCGCCCGGCGAGAACAGGTTCTCCAAAAACGTCTTCGCCTTGTAAGTCTCCTCGGAGAGTTCGACGATCTCGCTCTCCGAGAGGCCCATCTTGATGGCTTCATCGACCAGGAAGTTTTTGTCAAAATAGGCATATCCCAGCCGCTCGCACACCAGACGGGCGACTTCCTCGGCCCCACTGCCAATCTGTCGAGAAATGGTGATGACGGACATTCCTCACCTCCTCTAAGATTTCAGGCGGGCAAAATGGTCACTTTTAGTGTACAACAACTCAGGCCGATTTTGGGCTATTTGGCAGCATGACCGGGTCTCGAAAAGATGTCTGTAAACGCGGCCACGACGACATGAAACCGCTGCGCGTCGGTCTTTCCGAATCGGTTAATGTTCTCTGGTTGGGATATTTCGGGCGGTTTCTTGCTTTTCCGGCTCGAAGCGCCGGATGACGGCCAGGACGATCCAGACGATCACCGCTGCCGCCGTCGCCAGCAGCCACGCGCCCGTGCCGACTGCCATGCCGACTGCCGCCGTCGTCCAGATGCTTGCCGCCGTCGTTAGGTCTTTCACGTCGCTCTTGCGCTGGACGATGGTGCCCGCACCCAGGAAGCCGATCCCGACGACGATATTTGCCGCGATGCGCGCCGGGTCGGTGCCGGGGAAGGCGTACATCGACAGCACCGTGAACAGGCACGCGCCCAGCCCCACGAGCATATGCGTGCGCAGCCCGGCAGGACGCTGACGACGCTCGCGGTCCAGGCCGATCACCATGCTCAAAAACCCGGCCAGGATCAGTTGAAAGGTTGCCAGGGCCTGCTGTTCGAGGGGCATCTTGGCCTCTATTTCTCCGGCAGCGCGACCTTGAACGCCTCGGCCAGGTTGCGCGCCGGGAGCACGGTCAGCCCGGCGGCCTTGATCGCGTCCTGGCGGCGGGTGCGTGGCACCAGAATGCGCTTGAAGCCGAGCTTGGCCGCTTCGTTCAGCCGGATGGGAAGCTGGCTAACGGCGCGCAGTTCCCCGCTGAGGCCGATCTCGCCCACGATAGCCAGGTCCGCTGGCACGGGGACGTCGCGGTAGCTGGAGGCGATGGCGACCGCCACTGCCAGGTCGGCGGCGGGTTCGTCGATCTTGAGGCCGCCGATCACGTTGACGAAAATATCCTGCTCGGCCAGCCGCAGACCCATCCGGCGGCTCAGGACCGCCGTCAGCAGCAGCAGACGGTTGATGTCGATGCCGTTGGCGGTGCGGCGCGCATTGCCGAACGCGGTCGGGCTGCTGAGCGCCTGCACTTCGACCAGCAGCGGGCGTGTGCCCTCCAGTGTCACAGCGATGGCGCTGCCAGAGGCGTTGACCATGCGCTCGGCCAGGAACGCCTCCGAGGGATTGATCACTTCGACCATGCCCTTGCCCTGCATCTCGAAGACGCCCACCTCGCTCGTCGCGCCGAAGCGGTTCTTCACGCTGCGCAACAGCCGGTACGCCTGGAAGGGGTCGCCTTCCAGGTAGAGCACCGTATCGACGATATGTTCCAGCACGCGCGGCCCGGCAATGGCGCCTTCTTTGGTGACGTGCCCCACGAGAAAGATGCCGATCCCGGTGCTCTTGGCGAGTTCGCGCAGACGGTTGGCGCACTCGCGCACCTGCGAGACGCTGCCCGCCAGCGACTCGATCTCGTCGATGTAGGTCGTCTGGATCGAATCCACGATCAGGATTTGCGGTTTGAGCGTCGCCACGTGTTCCAGGATGTCGCCCAGGTTGGTCTCTGTGACCACGTACAGCGACTCGGCCTGGAGGCCCAGCCGGTCGGCGCGCAGCCTGATCTGGTGGGCGGACTCCTCCCCGCTGACGTAAAGGACCGGCCCGCCACCGTGATTCGCCAGGGCAGAAGCGGCCTGGATCAAAATGGTCGATTTCCCGATCCCCGGCTCGCCGCCGATCAGGATCACGCTGCCCGGCACGATGCCGCCGCCGAGCACGCGGGCGAACTCCCCGATGGGCAGCGGCAGGCGCACCCCCGCGTCGGCGCTGATCTCGCCCAACCGCTGCGGCTTCGAGCGCGGCGGGCGCGCAGCCTGGGATCGCCCGGCGGGCGTGGCCACCTCCACGACCTCGACCATCGTGTTGTATTCGCCGCAAGAGGGGCAGCGGCCCATCGGACGCGGGGACTGTCGCCCGCAGTTCTGGCAGACGTACTTGGTGGTGGTTTTTGCCATGGGAGTTTTGCGTTCTCAGTTTTCAGCGGCCAGTTGGAAAATGCCCGGATCAATCCTTGAGCCAGTTTTCGAGCGATACGTCCGGGCCGTCGAAGTCCTTCGCATTATCCGTGACCAGCGCCGCGCCGCGACTGCGCGCATCAGCAGGTCGGCGTCGCCGACGGGGCGACCCTGCGCTTTCCGCTGCGCCCACCACGCGGCGGCCAGTTCCCGATCGGCGCGGGTATAATTCTGCCACTCGAATCTGGCAAACAGGGCTTCGAAATAGGGCATTTACTCGCCGTCCAATCCCAGATCGCGCTCCGGGAGATCGAACCGGTTGGCGCCCAAGAAGGCGTCGAACTCTTCCCAGGACGCCTCGTTTTCAAAGACCAGATGTAGATGGGTAAGCCACTCGTCGATCAACGCCGGTAACGTTCGGCTGCTTTCCTGCCGGACCTGCCCGGACGTTGCCTGTGGAATCTGTAACTCGACGACCTGCCCCTCCTGCAAATCGACCGGCTCCAACAGGCGCAACACCCCGCCTTCGTACACCGCTCTGACCGTTGCGACCATCGCTCCACCGCCGATACGCCTCGCTCACCTGTTCCTATTGTACCGCGATTCGGCGGGGAGGGCCGCCGTCGGGGACTTGAGTCTCCGCAGGCTCAAGCCTGCGGCTGAGGCGCAAGAAGCGCACGAAAGGCGCTTTTCATCCGTAGCCGGGGACTTGAGTCCCCGGCGTGGGCCGCGCGCCCCTACCCGCCGCCCGCCTGTCCCGACAGTTCCGCCAGCCGCTGCTCCGCGATCTGCGCGTTGGGCGACTCGACCGCCCGCCACAGGTCGCGCGCCTGCCGGACCAGTTCCACCGCCTGCGGCGGCTCGACCAGGAAGCTCATGTTATAGAGCGTGGTGGCCTCCCCGGCGCGGTCGCCGACGGCGCGGTGAATGGGCAAGGCCTGTTCAAGGAGGTCCAGGGCGCGGCGCGGCTCGCCCAGGGCGCGGTACACCTCGCCCATGTTGGTGAGCGTGGTGGCCTCCATCGCACGGTTGCCCACTGCCCGGTGGATGGGCAAGGCCTGTTCAAGGAGGTCCAGGGCGCGGCGCGGCTCGCCCAGGGCGCGGTACACCTCGCCCATGTTGGTGAGCGTGGTGGCCTCCATCGCACGGTTGCCCACTGCCCGGTGGATGGGCAAGGCCTGTTCAAGGAGGTCCAGGGCGCGGCGCGGCTCGCCCAGGGCGTGATACACGCCGGCCATGTTGTGGAGCGTGGTCGCCTCCATCGCACGGTTGCCGACGGCGCGGGTGATGGGCAAGGCCTGTGCGTAGAGGTCCAGGGCGCGGCGCGGCTCGCCCAGGGCGCGGTACACCTCGCCCATGTTG
>CAZGXI010000024.1:78458-79892 GCA_964529715.1 uncultured Anaerolineae bacterium
GAGGTCCAGGGCGCGGCGCGGCTCGCCCAGGGCGCGGTACACCTCGCCCATGTTGGTGAGCGTGGTGGCCTCCATCGCACGGTTGCCCACTGCCCGGTGGATGGGCAAGGCCTGTTCAAGGAGGTCCAGGGCGCGGCGCGGCTCGCCCAGGGCGCGGTACACGCCGGCCATGTTGGTGAGCGTGGTGGCCTCCCCGTCGCGGTCGCCGACGGCGCGGCGGATGGGCAAGGCCTGTTCGTAGAGGTCCAGGGCGCGGCGCGGCTCGCCCAGGTCGTCGTACATCACCGCCATGCTGTTGAGTGTTTGCGCTTGGCCTGCAAGGTTGCCCGTTTCCCGGTCCAAAATCAGAACCCGGTCAAGTAGCTCCAATCCTCGCTTCGACTGGCCGATTCTCCAATATACTTCAGCCATGTTATTCAGGGTCGCGGCTTCGCCGTCCTGTGTTTTTCTCTCGCGTGCGATTAACAAGGATTGTTCATAGTAGTCGAGGGCAAGCTCTGGCTGCCCACGAGCGATGTGCCATTGGCCTAATTGGTCTGTGAACAGCCTTTCCCGCCCGCGCTGATCCAGCACCCGCGCGCAGGCCAGGCCCAGCGCCAGCCAGCGGCGGCCCCTCTCGCCGATCTCCGGGCGGCGGAGGACGTAGTCATGCACGGCATTGGCGAAGTCGCTGGCGGCGGCAAGAACCCCATTTTCCGTTTCGGCGGCAGGCAGGGGCGACCGGCCGGTTGCCCCTACGTCCGGCTGCGACAGCGCCTCCACGTCCACCAGCCGCGCCGCCCGGTCGTACAGCGCGTCGCCCACGTGCCGCACGTGCGGCAGGTACGGTTCGAGCGCGGGCCACTCCTCCAGCGGGCGCGCGAACCCCGCGTCGGCGATCCCGGTCACGGCGGCGCAGACGCGCCCCTCGGCGGCGTCGAGTTCGCCGGCCTGCCGCAGCAGGGCGCGGGCGTAGGCGCGCAGCAGCGGGTGCTGCTCGAACCAGCCCGCCGTCGCCGTCGCGTCGATCAGGGCGCGGTTGCGCAGGTCCCGCAGCGCGGCGTGGGCAGGTTCGTCGTCGGCGTCGTCCCAGGCAGCGCGGACCAGGGTCAGGTCGAAGGGCGCATCCGGGGCCAACGCCCCCAGCGCGCGGAAGCGCCGCCGTCCCTCGTCAGAAAGCGCGTCCGTGCTCACGCGGAAGGTCACGGCCAGGCTGTCTTCCTTGCGGATGCCCTCGCCTTCTTCGCCCAGGTCCAGGTCGGCGAAAGGCGCGCCCTCGCGCAGGCCGCGTCGATAGCGCGCGATCAGGGCCTCCCGTTCCTCGTCGTCCAGGGCCTGGTTCAGGCTGGCGGCGGCCAGTTCCAGGGCCAGGGGATGCCCGCCCAGCACGTTGGCGGCCTCGCGGCGGCAGGCTTCCGGCGCGGCGGGGGCGAGTTTCGCCAGCAACGCCTCGGC
>CAZGXI010000024.1:79902-86498 GCA_964529715.1 uncultured Anaerolineae bacterium
TCCGACGACAGTTTGTGTACGCTCAGCGGCTGCCCGCAGCGGAGCGCCTGCGTCACCGCGAGCTGCCGCGTGGTGATCAGCGACACGGCGTCGGCGGGAGCGGCCCGGAGCAGCAGGCGGGCCGTCTCCACGCTGCTTTCCCACACATCGTCCAGCACCACCAGCGCGCGCCCCGGACACTGCTCGGCGATCAGGGCGGTCAGCAGCGCGCGGATGTGGTCCGCAACCTGCTCCAGCGGCTGGTCCGGCAGGACGAAGTCGGGGTCGGCGTACCGCGCCCAGGCGGACAGCAGCGTCGCCGGGATGGGTTTGGGCGTCACGTCGGCCCACAGCACGGCGGTAAAGCCGTCTTGCGCGGCTTCCTGGGCCAGCTTTTTGGCGAGGGTCGTCTTGCCCAGGCCGCCCGCGCTTTGCACGGCGGTGATGGCCGTCGTCTGCCCGGCGCGCAGGCGGGCGTGCAGGGCGGCGAGTTGTTTGGTCCGCCCGGTGAAGTGAGGCGGGGGCGGCGGGGCGGTCGGGCAGGCGCGCTCGCGGCGGGGGCGCTGCTGAAGAATCTGCGTGATGTCTACCGGTCCGGCAGCGGAGTTGATCTGGACGACGTTCTGAGCGTTCGAGGCGGTCTGGTTCGGGCCGGGAGCAGCCGTCGGTTGATCCGGGGACATGGGAGAATCCTTTTTGTGTGGTTCACGCCTGAAAGGATATTATCAGGAAAATGGGATCAGGCGCAAATGGCGTGCATGTGTGGGAACGTGGTAAGGGCGCAGCATGCTGCGCCCTTACAAAAATCGTTCACCAAAACAGGGACAGGCCTGTTACAGCGCCCCGATGAAATCCAGCGCGCGCACCAGCGCCGCGACGTGCGTGCCGCACAGAATCTGGCCTGTCCGCCAGGCGTCGCGCGCCTCCGCAACCGTCAGCCAGCGCACGGCCAGGTCTTCGGTATCTTCCAGCGTTTGCGCCGCCACCTGCCGCGCCCCGCGCGCCAGCACGACGTGCATCATCATGCTGCTGCGTTCGGGAAAGACCGCGTAGCTGCCGATCAACATGAAGGAGTCCGCCGCCGCGCCGACCTCTTCCAACAGTTCGCGCCGCGCGCATTCGACCGGGTCTTCGCCGTTGTCAATCGCCCCGGCGGGCAGTTCGAGCGTGATCGTGTCCACGCCGAGGCGGTACTGTTCGACGAAGGGCACGCGCCCGTCGTCCGTCAGGGCGAACACCGCCGTCCACGAGGGCAGGGTCAGCCGGATGAAATTCGGGATTTCCGTGCCGTTGCCGAGCTGGATGTGCTCCGTCCACACCGACAGCCAGGGCCGCAGGTCCAGCACGGGCGTGCGGGAGAAGACGCGCCAGGCTTCAGGCATCGGCGGCGTCCCCGCTATCCGATGACTGTAGCCGGGCGATCTGGCGGTCGCGCGCGATGATCTCCTGTAAAAAGGCCATGGCCTGCTCATAGGTCTCGAAGGTGCGGTAGTGAAATGGCGTGGTGTGGCTGACGACTTCCATCAGAAACTTGAGCAGGCGGCTGGCGCCGAGGATGGAAAACTGGTCGATCTTGGAATTTTGCAGGCGGCGGGTTTGCGCGATCAGCAGAGGAATGTCTGGTGGCACCGACTTGAGTTCCCGCATGTCCAGCAGGAGATGCACCTTGTCCAGCGGCGATTGCGCTGCCAGGGTGATCGAAGCATCAAAGGCCTGGCGCACCGTATCGGCGTCCAGGTCACCGGAGAGTTTCTGGTAAAAGAGGATCGGCTCCTCCAGCCAGTACGTTTCGACAGGCATGGCAGTTCCCTTTCAGGGCAGGGTTACTTCGAGGAACTGGGCCGGATCGACCCACTCCCCGGCGACGGCAACTTCCCAGTGGATGTGCGGGCCGCTGCTGCGCCCAGTGTTGCCGCTGATGCCGATGATCTGGCCCTGGCGCACGATCTGCCCGCGCGTGACGTGAATCTCCGTCAGGTGGGCATAGCCGGTATAGATGCCCAGGCCATGATCGATGTAGACGGCGTTGCCGCGCACATCCAGCCATTCGGCCAGTACGACCCGGCCTGCCCCCGATGCGACCAGCGCCGTGCCGACCGGCCCGCGAATATCCAATCCGGTGTGGCGCGCCCAGAGGGATTCGTTGTACAGCCGCCATGCCCCGAACGGCGACGTGAACTCGCCCGCCGCCGGCGCGATGAACGGGCCATCCCAGTAGTGTTCTGGAGTCACCTGCCCAAAGAGACCCATCAGCCGGGTGCGCTCTGCCCGGTCGATCTCTGGATCCAGCAGATAGCCCAGTTCGCCGGGGATGGTCACATCCTGGCGGATGAAGCCTCCGTCGGCAATGGTGACCTGGCCTTCCCAGGTCTGACGGGTGTTGTCCTCAAACCAGGCCATGATCTCCAGTGGATAAGCGCCGGGGGGCTGTTCCATGCTGGTCGCCAGCAGGCCATACCAGGCGTCGTCGCGGGAATAGAAGTCGATCAGGCGGTTGAGGAAGCGCGCCCGTGCGCCGGCCAGCCCCGACGCACTGACCCGGATCACGCCGACGCCGCCCTGCTTGATGTTTTGGAAATTCAAGGCCACTTCCAGGGCAGGCGGATCGGCCAGGGCAGAGGGAACATTGCCCGGCAACAGAACGATCAGGACAAGCAACAACATCAACCAACGGCGCACCTTCGTTGCTCCTCGAACATACTCACTGCAAAGGGACGTCCGGCTCGCAGGAAAAGCAGCGGATTCGCGGCGTCCCTTGCGCACCTGGCGGTCTAGGGTTTTTCTTCTTCACTGCCCGGCGGCTCATCCGGCGCGGCAGTTTTTTCGGGTTCGGCGGCGGGTGGGGGCTGCGCGGCGAACGGGTCCGGCGGCACGCTGGGCGGCGCGGCCATGACCGGCGCATGTTCGCCCGTGTCACCGGTCACGTCCCGGCTGGCGGCGATCAGGGCATCGTCTGGGGCGCTGCGCAGGTCCAGGTCGGGGGCGGGCATCTCGCGCGTCTGGCGTGAGGCTGAGGGCAGCCCTGCCCAGTCGCGGTAAGCGACCGTCCACATCGCCGAGGTGAAAGCCCCGATCACGGCGAAGAGAATCAGCCCGCCCGCCAGCACGAAACTGGTCAGGCAGGTCACGCCCAGCGCGCCCGCCTCGACGCTCGGCATGACTACCCCCAAGAACAGCACCGGCATCACCACCCCCGCCAGCGGCAACATGATCATCAGGCGCACGACCAGCAGCAAAAACAGCCAGATCGCAGCCAGCATGCCCGCCTGCGGCAGGTGTCCGGTCAGCACATGCCAGCCGCGCCGGAGCGCCGCTCGCGGCGACAGCCCCTCGATCACGACGGCCCGGTCCGCGAAGTGCTGCACCAGCCCCAGGATCGCATCCACCGCGACGAGCACGCAGCACAGCGGCAGCAGGCACGCTGTCACCGTCATGGCAATCACCTCACTGCCCGCCGACCCTGCGACGCCAGGCAAAGCCGCTACGAATGTCAGGAAGGTCAGCAGCAGGCCCGGTACAGCCGTGATCAGCCCGATCAGGAACAGCCTGCCGAAGTGCTCCTCGCCAGTGGCCCACGCCGCGCGCAGCGAGGTTTTGGTGCCGTTTTCGACGGCATTCACGGCGGCGATCAGTGCGCCGCGCGCAGCCACGCCGATGATCCACAGGGCCAGCCCAATCAGGGCGCTGGCGCCGACCAGGGCGACGATGGCCGCAACCGACTCAATGGAGTACAGGGGGATTGCCGCGTTCCCCGTCATGTCGAAGCCGCTGGGCAGGGCCAGGTCCAGGGTGCCGCTGCCCAGGCCTACCAGCAGCAGGCCCAGAATCCACAACCAGGCATGTTGGCGTGTGATCTGCCATGCGCGCCCGATGACGGCTCCGTAGTCCATGCGTGCGCCTCCTGTTCGCGGATGCAATATCTTATGGTGGAGTATAGCGCAGAATCGGCGCGTTGAGCGACGGGAAACACGGCATCGGGAAGCCGATTTGGGGATATGATTGAGGATAGGGATCGGACGATCCGGGAGGTCAGGATGTCTCGCCAGCGCACGGTGGCGATTTTGATTTTCAATGATGTGGAAGTGCTGGACTTCTGCGGCCCGTTCGAGGTCTTTTCGGTGACAGGGCGTGCCCGCGACGCTTGTCCTTTTCAGGTGTTGACGGTGGCAGAAAAAGCAGGTCCCGTGCTGACGCGCAACGGACTCAGCGTCAACCCTGACTGCACGCTGGTTGGCTGCCCGTCGCCAGACATCCTGTTGATTCCCGGTGGCATGGGCACACGGCGTCAGATGCGCAACGCCACCCTGATCGCCTGGATCAGGGAACAGGCGGCATCGGCGGAACTGGTGCTTTCGGTGTGCACCGGGGCGTTGTTGCTGGCAAAGGCCGGGCTGTTAGATGGCTTGGGCGCGACCACACATCACGGCGCGCTGGGCCTGCTGGCCGAAATGTCTCCTCAGGTGATGGTAGAACGCCAGAAGCGGTTTGTCGATAGCGGGCGCGTGATCACCTCCGCCGGAATCTCGGCGGGCATCGATATGGCGCTGCACGTCGTGGCGCGGCTGTTGGGCGAAGCCGAGGCCTGGGAGACGGCCCGCTACATGGAGTACGATTGGCGGCCAGGCGAGTGATTTTTGCGATGGAAGGCTCTATAGAACGACGGAAAGGAGTGAATAGCGCACGGATGTTACGGATTGAACGGATCAGCACGGATTAATCAGGCTTTGTTTTTGGGTTTGAGGGCATTATCCACAATCTGCCGTGCAAACTGGGGTTCGGGGCCAAAGTTCAATACCAGGCCTACCTCGCAGTCGATTGCGCGCAGATAGTTGCGCAACTGTACACTGTGCTCTTTTGCTAACCGCTCAACCGCTTTGATCTCAAGAATAACTTTGCCTTCCACGATTAAATCGGCAAAATACTCTCCAACCACAATACCGTCAAAGTAAACTTTCAAGGGGTGCTGTGTCTCGACGTGTAAACCGGCCTGACGCAAGCGGTGAGCAAGCGCATTCTCATAGACTTTTTCTAAAAAACCGTATCCGAGAACATTATAAACATCGTAAAATGCGCCAATGATCTTTTCAGTAAGATCGCCGTGTTTCCACCGTTGTTGTGGGTTCACCCCATGAATCCTTTTGTGTTCGATCTGTGGGAGTCCGCCCGATCCGTGCTATCCGTGCGCTATTGAATCTACCCCTTTCTTCGCCGTTCACGGAGCCGTGTGATCCCCAGTACGATCCCGAACACTGCCGTCGTCGTCAGGACGATGGCCGCCCCCGAAGCCACATTGAGGTAATACGAGGCGTAGAGGCCCATCGCGCCACTGATCGCGCCCACGATAGCGGCGACGATCATCATGTGATGTAACCGCTTCACGACCAACTGCGCCGTCGCGGCGGGCGTCACCAGCATG
Source organism: uncultured Anaerolineae bacterium (assembly GCA_964529715.1). Classification (GTDB taxonomy): domain Bacteria; phylum Chloroflexota; class Anaerolineae; order Aggregatilineales; family Ch27; genus CAZGXI01. The sequence goes on from CAZGXI010000024.1 coordinate 85,298, forward strand.
GCGACCATCAGCGCCACGCCGACCGTCTGCAAGCTGGCGACGATGGTCACGGCGATCAGGGCCAGCAGCAGCAATCGCAGCCGTTCGCCCGGCAGCCGGAGCGTTTGCGCCAGGCCGGGGTCGAAGCTGAGCACCAGGAACTCTTTGTAGAACAGCAGCACCACGCCGATCACCAGCGCACTCAAGACGACCATTGCCCACAGGTCGCCGTCGCCCACGCCCAGCACGTTGCCGAACAGGATGTGTGAGAGGTCGGCGCTGTAGCTGCGCGCCGTGCTGATGATGGCGACCCCCAGCGCCAGCATCCCGGCGAACACGATGCCGATGGCGGTATCTTCCTTGATCTGTCGCCCGCGCGTCAGCCAGCCGATGCCCAGCGCCGCGATCACGCCTGCCATCAGCCCGCCGAGAAAGAGGTTGCCTCCGGCGATGTAGGCGACCGCCACCCCCGGCATGATGCTGTGCGCCAGCGCATCCCCGAAGAAGGCCATGCCGCGCACCACGATGTAACAGCCCAGCACGCCGCTGATCGCGCCTACCAGGATCACAGCCAACATCCCGCGCTGCATAAAGGTATACGACAGGGGGGTGAGGAGAAAATCAATCGGACTCATGGTATCCCTGCTTTACTGCGGCGGCGGGGCGATCCCGACCAGCAGCACCAGCCGCGCGTCGCCGCGATTTTCCACGCCGTGCGGCGTGCCCGCCGCTGCCCACACGATCTCGCCCGGCCCGGCCTCACGCGCCTCGTCGCCCACGATGAACCAGCCGCGCCCCTCCACCACCACGTAGACCTTGTCGGCATCGGCGTGGTCGTGCACCGGCTGGACCTGCCCCGGTTCCAGGCAGTTCAGCCCGACCATCAGGTGGTCGCCCAGGAACAGGGTCGTCTTGAAGTGTTTGTCGCTGCGCGCGCCGACGTGTTTACTATAGTGCGTGATGTTGCTCATGGTAACTCCTTTGCCGTCGGCATTCAGCCGCCAGCCAACGGCTGACTGTCAACCGCTATTCGGGACACCCATGCTCGTCCGCGATGATGATCGTCTGCCCTACACCCGGAAAGATGCCGATTCGCCCGCCGTAGGCCAGACCGAGGGTCTCCGGCGTAAAGACCGCTTCCGGCGTCCCGTAGGCGATCACGCGCTGCTTGAGCAGCAGCAGTTTGTCGAACTGGCGCGCTGTGCTCAGATCGTGGGTCGCC
>CAZGXI010000025.1:0-84822 GCA_964529715.1 uncultured Anaerolineae bacterium
CCTGTCGCCTAACCCAGCACTTGCGTACTGGGCAAGTGAGGCGACAGTCCCCTGCGCCAATTCTTATGGTGGCCTGAACAACAGGATGCGGCGGCGGTGTGGGGGAAGGTATCGACGCAATATCACTGTTGGCGGGCAAAGGAGGCAGCGTCGCCAGGTCAGGGCGCTCTTCGATCACCTGTTGCTCTATCGCTTCCCCGACGGTTTCGGCGGCGGCGACCAGTTCTTCCGGCGATTCGACCAGAATCACGTCGATGTTTTCGGTAGATTCCAGCTCGACTGTCTCCTGCGCAATACCGATCAGGTAAACCCGCATCCCATCTGGGACCAAGTCGCTCAGGTCGTCCACGATAGTCTGAAACAGGCCCGGCGTCAGTCCGCAGTTCACGGTCGTGTCCGGTGTCAGCCCGCCGAAGAACAGAACAATGGCGACCAGCGTGGATGTATCTTCCCAATGGATACCTTCGAATACCGCTCGTTCCAGCGAGGTGACGCCGCTGGGGGCATCGTCCGGTCGTAGACCAACGGCTTCCAGATTGATACCAGAAGGGCGCTGGTAATTCGCCCGCCACTCGAAGTCGTCGCAGGCGTCCTCAGGGTCGCCGACGGGATCGGGCGAGTTGAACGATTCGGGCGCGCCGTAGACCATGATCCCGACCTCTTTGTTGGGATAGCGTAGAAGCTGCCGCTGGACCTGTTCGAGGGCTGCTTGCCAGCGGGTCTGGCCGGGGGCGAAGAGTGTCGCCATCATCACCGAGTCGTCCAGAATGAACAGCACGCGCGGCGGGGGCAGGGTTGGGGTGGGTGTGAGGGTAGCAGTCGGCGTGTCCGTCTCAGGCGATGGAGTCGGGGGAAGATAGGTCAATGCGCATTCTGCCGACTGTTGTCTGGACGGGCACTGTTCCGACAACCGCTCTGTTCCTCGCAGTAGGAACAGAGTCCTGGTAGAAGAAGTAGACGTCTCAAACCAGAAGATGTCACTTTCGCCTGAAAAAAGGTCTTGAGTGAAAACATTTTCTTGCGAAATACGCAGGCAATTTGTGGGGAGGATGGGCGCTGTGCCTTGCCTGATCAGTTGGAAACAGAGAGGTGTTTCCAGATTACCAAGTCCCAACACCCTAAAGTTCTGGTAGTCTTCCAGACGGTAGGTGTATCTGGCTCCGCCGATGTCTACTTCAAACGCCAGCCCTTGCAGCGAGACCGTCCCGCCTGTGTCAGGCACATATAGAGTCAGGCTGTTGGCGTCGGCGTAGAGAGTCAGCGAGACCGGCCCCTGCGCCAGAGCGATTTGCAGGCCGATCAGGACGAGGACGACGGCGAGGGTAAGAAGTAAAACAAGTCGGCAGCGGTTCATAACACATCACTCCCTCTGCGCGCGTCATATATAGTTCAATAATAGCATAAAATCGCCGGGGTGGAGCACGTTTCCACCCCGGTACCGGGGCGATTGCCTATCGACAGTTTTGATCTGGGTAAGCGCCTTTTGGTAGGGACACGGCAGGCTGTATCCCTACCGGCGTCCACGTTGAAATAACTAAGATGCACACCCTTCCCCGGCGCAGTCCGTTTACTCCGCCCAGCCCTTCGCCCGCTCGACGGCGCGCAGCCAGCCCGCGTACAGGTTTTCGCGGCGGTCGGCGCTCATCTGCGGCGTGAACTCGCGCGCCATGCGCCACTGATGGGCTACGTCGTCCAGCGACGGCCAGAAGTTCACCGCCAGCCCGGCCAGATACGCCGCGCCGAGAGCAGTCGTTTCCGTGACGGCGGGCCGCTGCACTGGCACGCCCAGCAGGTCCGCCTGCATCTGCATCAGCACGTCGTTCACCACCGCCCCACCGTCCACGCGCAGAGCCGCGAGCTTCAACCCGGCGTCGGTCTCCATGTTTTGCAGCAGGTCGCGCGTCTGGAAGCAGATCGCCTCCAGGGCCGCGCGCACGAGGTGCGCCCGCGTCGTGCCGCGCGTCAGCCCGACCAGAGTCCCACGCGCATAGGCGTCCCAGTACGGCGCGCCCAGCCCCACGAACGCCGGGACGAAGTACACGCCGCCCGTGTCCGGTACGCTGGTGGCCAGCGGCGCCGTCTCCGCCGCGCTCTGGATCAGCCCCAGGCCGTCGCGCAGCCATTGGATCACCGCTCCGGCGATGAACACGCTGCCTTCCAGGGCATAAACCACCGGCTGCCCGCTCACCTGCCAGGCGATGGTGGTCAGCAGGCCGCCGCGCGAGGGGATGGCCTGCTCACCGGTATTCATCAGCATAAAGCAGCCTGTGCCGTAGGTGTTCTTGCTCATGCCCGGCGCAAAGCACGACTGCCCGAAGGTGGCCGCCTGCTGGTCGCCCGCGCTGGACGCAATCGGGATCGCCGTGCCGAACAGGGCCGGATCGGTCTCGCCGTAGACCGCACTGGACGGCCTCACTTCGGGCAACAGGGAGCGCGGGATGTTCAGATGCTTGAGGATGTCGTCATCCCATGCGCCGGTGTGGATGTTGTAGAGCAGCGTGCGGCTGGCGTTGCTCACGTCGGTGACGTGCAGCCGCCCGCCGCTGAGCTTCCAGATCAGCCAGCTATCGACCGTGCCGAAAGCCAGTTCGCCGCGTTCGGCACGGGCACGCACGCCGGGGACGTTGTCCAGCAGCCAGGCAACCTTCGTGCCGGAGAAATAGGCATCGGTGACGAGGCCCGTCTTCTCGTGAAGAATTTTGTCGAAGCCTTCCGCTTTGAGTTGATCGCACAGTGGGGCGGTGCGGCGGCACTGCCAGACGATGGCATTGTACACTGGCTGACCACTGGTGCGATCCCAGATCAGCGTGGTTTCGCGCTGGTTGGTCACGCCGATGGCAGCCACGTCTGCTGCGCGTGTGCCTGCTTTTTCCAGCGTTGCACGGGCTACTGCCAGTTGGCTGTTCCAGATGTCCAGAGGGTCGTGCTCGACCCAACCCGGCTGTGGGTAGTGCTGCGGGAATTCCTGTTGGGCGCTGGCGACGGGAGCGCCCTGCTCGTCGAACAGAATGGCGCGCGAACTGGTCGTGCCCTGGTCCAGGGCGAGGATATAACGGGTCATCGGGGCTATCCTTTTTGCGTAAGACATGCAGCACATTGGGGATGGCGTTGTGGAAGCGACTGTTGAAGGGGCAAGGTGTGCCTCGCCCCTATGGTAGTTCAATCGTAGTAGGGTGGGGGATGGTTGTCAAACGGGGGAGATTAGAACCAGTCTCGACGTGCGAAAACGAGTGCTACCAGGGACATGATGCCGATGCATATCGCCACGATGACCAAGAAAGCTACAGGGTGCTCTTCCAGCGGTAGCGTGACGTTCATGCCAAAAAAGCTGGAGACCAGGCCCGGAATGGTCAGCAAGATGGTCATGGAGGCCAGGAACTTCATCACGCCGTTCAGGTTGTTCGAGATGATCGAGGCAAAGGCGTCCATCATGCCGCTGAGGATGTCATTGGCGATGTTGGTCATTTCAATGGCCTGGCGGTTCTCGATCACCACGTCGTCTAGCAGGTCTTCGTCCTCCGGGTAAGCCTTGAACAACTGGCTGCGTTGCAGGCGTTCCAGCACCAGTTCGTTAGAACGCAGGGCAGTGGTGAAATACACCAGGCTCTTTTCGTATTTGAGCAGCCCCAGTACTTCCTGGTTACGCATAGACGCCTGGAGTTTGTCTTCCAACAGGTCCACGTTCTTATTGATCTCGCGCAAATAGCGCAAATATTTATTGGCCGTGCTCATGAGCAGTTGTAAAAGAAACCGGTTCCTCTTGCCGGTAGACAGCCCTTTAATCCGGCCATTGAGAAGTTCCGGGACAATATCATTTTTGGCCTTGCACACGGTGATGACGAACCGTTCTGTCAAAATAATGCCCAGCGGGATGGTGCTGTAAGGTACGTCCGACGTTTCGCCCTGGTAGTAAGGGATGCGGATGAGAATCAGGATGGCGCCTTCTTCCTTTTCGGTCCGGGCGCGTTCATCCAGGTCTAGGGGAGAAACCAGAAAGTCCTGGGGAACGTTCAGCTCGATTTGCAGGCGTGCGATTTCTTCTGGGCTAGGATCGACCACGTTGATCCAGCTTCCCTGGATGAAGCTGTTGACGGTTTCGAGACCAAGCTCACTGCTCTTGAGGATGGTGATCATGACGCTTCCTCCGTATACGGCTTAAGCCGGGCGAGATGCGGCAAAGCCTGGGGCCTGATTCCGCTGCTGCCCGTAACACGGTCGCTTATCTGATTTGTGCGTTTGGTGAACAGCGCCGGTTCTCCGGGGGCGCCCTGCCACTAGCAGGGTCGGCAATAACGCGCAGGCGCTACCCCCGATGGCCGTGTGAGGAGGAGGGGGGATTAACCCAGGGGCGCGCTATCGCCGCCGGATAACGCAGGTATCTGTTCGTTCGGACTACTACCCTCGGTCATTGTCCTCTTGAAACCTCGTGCTTGCTTGTTCGGTAGTTGTCACCGGACGATAACATTGTACTGCGCATTGAGGATTTGTAAACCCCCCAAAAGAAAAGATTTAGGTTTCTGTACCGGGGCTGAAGTTAAGGAACTCTATTGGGCAAGCAGCGTAATTTGCCACATAATAGATGCAGGTATTTGCCGGTCTGGCGGAAGACGGACTTTTATGAGCACCGATACGTCTATTGCGCTGCTACAGCGCCTGTTTACGATCATTAATTCCTCGATTGGCCCACGTGGCGTTTTTGCCGGGATCGCCGACTCGGCCATTGCATTGCTGGAGGCTGACGGCAGCGCCATCTTCGGTTACGACGATGTGCACAACACATTCTCATTGCAGACGGCACGCAACCTATCCCTGGAGGCGCAAATCCAGGCCACCCAGGCGCTCACGCGCCGCGCGCGCGCCAACCCGATCTGGTTATCTCACCTGCAAATCGTCGAGAACTGGGCAGACCAGATTCGGCAGGAAGAAGAACATCCTGCCGAAGACATGCTGACCAAAGAAGCCTTTGTGAGCGTGCCGCTACTCTCCAGTAAAGGTGACCTGCTGGGGGTGCTGGGGGTATTCTATTGCCACGCGGCAGATATTACCGGACGGCGGCAAATCCTCGCCTCGTTGTTGGGCAGCCTGGCGGCGGTCTCATTGGAAAATGCCTATCTGTATGAATCCGAGCATCACCGCGCCAACTTTCTGACGGAGGTGTTGCGCACCAGCGAGGTGCTTCAGGTGGATCAATCGCTGGACTCGGTGTTGGAGCGCGTAGTGCGCACCATCTCAGATACGCTCGGCTGGCAGACGGTGGCAGTGGTGCTCAACGATTTCGAGTCCGGGGTCATGCGCCCGGCGGCGTGGGTTTCGCACGACCGGAGTTTTAATGCCTACATGGAGCGGGTGCAACGTGTGGACCTGTTTCCACCTATCGGCGATCAACCCTGGCGTCACCCGGAACTCAAGGTCAGTCGCTCTTACTACGGCGATCACCTCAAGCCGGAATCGGCCTGGGTGCTGGAAACACTGCGTTCCGAACGGCGGCTGGTGCAGATGAGCACCTCCAACCTGTCCCACGCTGCGCAGCATAACCAGTGGTATCCTGACGATTTCCTGATCATTCCGTTGACCTACAAAGGCACCGACCTGGGCTGGATCTCGGTGGACGCGCCGCGCGACGGGCGCCGTCCTAGCCTGGCACGCATTCAAGAGTTGGAAATCTTTGCCGACCAGGTGGCGCAGGCGGTGATCAACGCCCGACTGTACAACGAGTCGGAGAACGAACGGCTCAAGCTCACCACCGTGCTGGATGGCATTACCAACGGTGTGCTGGCCTTCGATGCGCAGGATCACCTGATGTTCTATAACCGCGCCGCAGAACGGCTATTGGGCATCAAACTGCCCACGATGCCAGGCGTCACTTTGGAGATGGCTCTGCACGGCTCACCTCTGCTAGAGTTTCTCAAGGACTCGGTGCGCACGTCGTCGATGACGGGCAACCTGTTTATGCCTGAACAGAATCGGATGTTGCTGGTGAATATGGTTCCTTTGGAATACATCGGCCTGGTCGTGGTGATGCAGGACATGACCTACTTCCATGAGATGGATAAGCTGCGCCTGGAACTGTTGAGCAGCCTGCGACACGACCTGAAAAACCCTCTGGCAGCTATTGACGTGATCGCCAGCCTGATCGGGCGGTCGGGCGAACTGAACGAGCAACAGCGGAACTACGTGGAACGGCTGCGCAGCGCGTCCCGGCGAGCTGTCAACATGATCGGCGATCTGCTGGACGTGGCCCGGCTGGAAGCCGGGGAGCAGTTATTGGAAGAACAGTGTTCGATGTCTGCCATCATCACCGACGTGGTCGAAGAACTGAAGTTCAATGCCGAGGCCAAGCAGATCGAGCTGATCTGCAAGATCGCCGACGGCCCGACGGTGTGGGGCGACGCTGCGCGGCTGCGTCAGGCTGTCTCGAACCTGGTGAGCAACGCAATCAAATACACCCCCGCCGGTGGGCACGTGACCATCCGCACGGCGGTGGTGGGCGGCGAGCTGACCGTGTTTGTCGAGGACGACGGGGTAGGGATTCCGCCGGAGCATGTGCCGCACATCTTCGAGCGGTTCTATCGGGTAGACCCCAATTCCGATGTCGAGGGCACCGGCCTGGGGCTGACCATCGTCAAGACGGTGGTGGAGCGGCACGGCGGTCGTGTGGGTGTGCGAAGCATCAGCGGGCAGGGAAGTGTTTTCTTTTTCACACTGCCGTTACTTTCCCCAGATTGACCAATCGCTATAGAATGGCGGTGGCAGAAGTTAGCCGACGGTTTTGAACATGGTGAATGTTATCCCTGTATTTAATCTTCCCCGTCTGTATCACCGCCCGGCAGCAGGGCAAGATAATCAGACCTCGCCTGCCGGGGAAATGCTGGCAGCGACGCCCGGCCTGACGCGCGTCCATTGGGACGAAGCGCGCCGTCTGGCCCCCCTGCCGATCCCGGCCTCCCAGGAATATCCGCAGGGCGCGCTGGGGCTGTTCCGGGGGCAGACGGTGGACTTTATTCTGGCCTATACCTGTGTGACGGCGGCGCGACAGCCGCTGGTGCATTACGTGCTGCTGACCACTGAAGCTCTACGGCAGGCGGCGGGGCGCGTCCGGTTGCTGTTGCCGCTCGCCCAGGTCGATGCGCTGCCCGACCCGGCGGAAAAGACCCTGCCTCCCCAGCGATTCACCATCGATGCGCCACCGACCGAGGCCGAACAGACCGGCGATTTGCTGGCCCTTACGCTGTCCGTCCGGGATAACTTCGAGGCCATCGAGGGGATGTTGGCGGCGCTGGTGCAGGGTATCCCGCTGGGGATTGTGCAAGGACCGCGTGATCTGGAGACACAACTGGCTTTTTTGCAGGGGTTACTGGCCCTGTTACCAGTCCCGGCCCGTTTCGGTGTGACTTTTGCCACGTTTGTCCGCCGCCCAGAGGCCACGCCGGTCCAGATTGCTTTTCTGGCGAACGACGCGCCACCGGAGGGTCGCCTGATTTACGACTGGCAGGCGAGCAGGCTGATCGGCCAGCCACCAGAGGACCCCTATAGCCGCTTTATTGTCTCGCAACTCCGGCTGGATGCAACGGTTGCCGTGCAGCAGATGGTGGCCCTCACCCGTACGGCGGCCTGGCGGCTGACGCGCGGCGAGGCGCTGGCGGATGCCCTGGGTTATGCGGCCCGGCGCGTGGCGTTGGATGCGGCGGTGCGGGAGGGGCAACCTGCCGACAGCGAATTGGCCGCCGCCGTGTTGCGCGAAGACCCAACGCTGTCGGAGGACCTGCGCGTTTTTTACGTGCGTCACCTGCTGGCTTTTGTGTTGGCCCTGGAAGAGACTGAACCTGCCGACATTGTAGCTTTGTTGGCGCGCGGTTACCTGGACGTGGCCGAGCAAACGCTGGCGATGTTGGACGATGCCATCGCGGAGGGCAAGGCATATCCGGCGTACCGGTTGTTGGCGCGCTGGCTGGCGAATCCGTTGGGGCCAGAAGGCTACAACTGGCGGCTGCGCGCGCACCAGGCCGCTGCTGCACATCTGCAAAGTCTGGCGAGCAGCCGGAATGTGCCGGGCATGATCGCTTTCTTGGGCGAGGTGCAGGTTGCCGGCCCGACGCTGATGATCGGCGAGGCCGCGCCCCGCCTGTTGGAGATTGCCTTGCCGCTGGCGAACGAGTCGCCGGAACTGGCGCGTGCGCTCTTTGTGCTGGCGGCGGAATATCTGCCATCGGCGCCGTTTCAACGGTTGCTGCGCATGGTGGATTTTGTCCGGCAGTTGCCGGAGCCGCTCCAGACGGCGCTGCCGCATTTTCAACCCGGTCCACCTGCGCCTGCCCCGGCGGGAGTGCTGGTGCGCGCGGCTGCCGCGTTCGGCCCGGATTGGGAGTTGTTGGTGCTGGCACGGCTGGTCGAGTGGATTGTGGCGCTCAACCGCTCTGAGTTGATCGAAACGGGGGTATTGGTCCGGCTGGCGGCGCTGGCCCGGTCAGAGCGGCGGCAGCGGTTCGAGGTAATGCTGCGCCAGGTCGTCGAAGACCTGGGCCGGCCTGCGTTGCTCGTCCAGCTTGAACCGCCCGGCCCACGCTTGCTGGTCGAAATTCTGCTGATGTTGGGGGATTACCGGCAGGTGATCGCCCTGATGGAGCGTGTTTCTGCCAACCTGTTCCGGGGCGACGCCCAGGTGAACTTTGCCCCCTGGGTGAGCGAAGTCTTTGAAAACACGGCCTTGCAGGGCGTCGATCTGCTCAATGCGCTCGACACCGTGGCCGAACTGGGGTTGAAATCCGTTCCGCGCGCGATGGCCTACCGGGGCGCGTTGGTCAACAAGGCGTTCGATCCGTCGCTTAAGCCGTTGCTCGACCGCCTGATGGTGGCGCTCAGCCAGGACCCGCGCCTGATCCCGCTGGTCGGGTACGACCAGGCGCTCAACGTGCTGCGTTTCTATGCCCGTCAGCAGGAAGCCGATAGCGCCGTGCGGCTGGCAACGTCGATCACCGACAGCCTGGGCGGGGCGGAGGATGGGCTGAACGTGGTCGGGCGCATCTGGTCGCTGCTTAACTGGAATAAGGACGTGCGGCAGGCGGCGCTGGAGATGCTGCGACGTTATGCCCGGCAGGCTTCGCCGGAACAGGCAGTGCGTATCCCTGTGCGGGTAGGCCGCAAGCTCGGCGACCGGGTGCAGGAGATGCTTCAGGCAACGGTGACGTTGAATATTATGACGGGCGGCGAGGGCCTTTTGTCGTATGCTCACGAGGTGCATCTGGCGGCGGCGCTGCTATGTGACCTGGCCGCAGCCTACGAGAAGACGCCCTATCCCACGCTCAAGCGCCTGCGCAGCGATCTGGATGCCCTCGGCGGTGGCCTGTCGGAAGATGAACGCCGCCAGTTGAGCGACGATCTGCTGAGCATTGCCCGCTCTGTCTTTACGCTGGGTGCCGACCGCAGTCGTGGGCGGGGCAGGGCCAACGTCGAACAGCGGCTGCTAGAGGGCAGCGAAGCGCCCGCCGCCGGGGTAGATGCGCTGCGCTGGATCGGCGGGTATCTTGCCAAAGGCGACGCGATCCCACCGAATCTGGAGCGTGAGGCCATCCGGCATGTCACCGGGGAACGCTCGGCCAACATGCTTTATGACGAGGCCCGCGTCGTCCGCCGCCTGCTGGAACGCCTGCTGGAAGCCTTTCCACCGACCAGGCCGCCGACGCTGACGGTCGAGGCGTTCCGGGCAGAGGTGGCGAGCCTGTGGGAGAGTTTGCGGCTCTATGACCAGCGGCAGATCATCAATGATTTCGCGGCGGACGCGCAGGCCCTGGCAACCCTGATCGGTCTGATCAGCGACAAGGGCGACGAGCGGGCAGTCAGGGACACGTCGTTGGGCCGCGACCTGGAAACGGCCCGGCGCGAGCCGCGTTCTGCGCTGGAAGTGTTGCGTCTGTTCAGCGGCTACTTCGCGCGCAAGTTCGCCTTATAGCCGCACGCGGCATATTGCGGACGGTGGGACCCACTCTCTCTATAAACATCTTCGCCGGGGCCGACTTTTAGGGCTGCTGTTGCAACTGGCGTTCGGCAGCGGCGCGCAAACGGGCGGCGGTGAGGCCATCGGTGCCGGGAATGGGTGTGTCCGGCGGCAGGTTGGCCGTCAGGGCGATCACGCTGCGCAGTTCGCGGCGTGCCTCGGCGTGCTGGCCTGCCTGGCGGTACAGTCCGGCCAGGGTGAAGTGCGGCAGCGCCCAGGTGCGCGCCAGGTAAATGGTGCGGCGCAGCGCCTCCATGGCGCGGTCGGGCGCGTCGAGATTCTGATAGATCAACGCCATCGTGTAGTGCGCCTCGCTGTGCGCCGGATTCAATTCGACGGCCCGCTGGCAGTGGAACAGCGCCTGCGCCCACTGCTGCCGGTCGGCATACCACTGGCCCTGCCGATAATGAATCTCGGCCTCCTGTTCTACTCTAGGCGGAGGCTGCGGCGCCGGGAGTTCGGAGGCTACAGGGGCAGGCTGGCTGGTTGGGACTGCCTGCCCGGTAGGTCGCCGGTAAAGGGTGACGCCGGGGAAGGTCTGGCTGACGAATGGCGCGAATTCCGGCGGCGGTGGGTCGGCATGACCGACCGCCAGCCAACCGCCCGGCGCGAGGGCGTCGTACAGGCGGCGATAGACGATGCGCCGGATTTCCGGGCCGAAATAGAGGGTCACGTTGCGACACAGGATCAGGTCGAAGTATGCCGGCTCGCCCTGGCTGCCTGGCGCGTCGGCGATCAGATTGCGGCGCTCAAAGTACACCATCGCCCGCACGTCTTCGCGCAGGTGATACTGCGTGCCCACCTGGCGGAAGTAAGCCGCGCGCCATTCCTGGGCGCGGTCCTCGCGGAACGACCAATCGCTGTAGACGCCGCGCCGGGCCAGCGCCAACGCCCGCTGATTGATGTCGGTTCCCAGGATGTCGAGCCGCCAGTCCGTCCAATCCGGCAAGATTTCCCGCACCAGGATCGCCAGGGTATAGGCTTCTTCACCGCTGGCGCAGCCTGCGCTCCACAGTCGCAGAACCAGATTGCGCTGTTTGCGTCGGGCAGCGATCAGCGGCGCCAGGACGTGCTCGCGCAGCGTTTCGAACTGCGGCGTGGTGCGGGAAAAGTGCGTTTCGCAGACGGTCAAGGCGTCAATGACGGCATCCCAGGTGGGGGGATCGTCGGCCACCAATGCCGCATACAGCGCGTCCAGGATGCGGGAATAGTAGGTATTGCCCAGCGTTTCGAGGGCGCGTTCCAGGCCAGAAGCCAGGTCATCGCGCCGGGCCGGCGGGAAATCCAATCCTGTGCGCAGCAGGATCAATTCGCGGAAGCGGGTATAGTTTGCATCGGTGAGGGGCAGGGCCATAAAAACCCCGGTGAATCCGGCGTGGCAGACGCCAGCATAAATGTCAGTGATTGTCTCTATTGTATCATGCCCGGCCTATTTCAGCGGGTAAGCGCAACGACGGCGTTACGAGTCGTTCGGGCGAGCCGGGGGATCGAAATCAACGCCACTGGCGTAACGGTTAGGTTGTTGGGTGCATCAAAAAATGGCGAGTACACCTTGAGTTGAGAAGGAGACAAGATGCCGGTTTATGATACGCCCTTACAGACCAACGATCAAAGCCTGGAGCGCGTGATCCACGCTGGGCTGCCGGTGGTGCTGGTGGTGTGGGACAGCCGCCAGGGGATGGATCGCAGCCTGGACGACACCCTGCGTCAGATCGCCAGAGCTGAAGCGGGAAGATTACTGGTCGCCCGGATCGATGCGGCTGGCAATCCAGAGGCAGCGGCGCGCTGGAAAGCGGTGGGGCTACCCGCTGTGATGTTGTATCGTGATGGTGCGCCGTTGGGGGAGGCAGAGCGAATCGGGTCGGCAGAGGCTTTGCACGCGCTGAGCGCATATGTGCTGGGGCGTGGTCCGCGTCCTGCTTCTGCTTCCTCTAGCGGGGGAGCAGGGCGCCCATCTGAGCGGTCAGACTTGGCGCGGCCCATTGCTGTGACCGATGCCACCTTTCGTCGGGAGGTGTTGGAAAGCCCTGTGCCGGTGGTGGTGGATTTTTGGGCGGCGTGGTGTGGGCCGTGCCGTGCCATCGCCCCGGTGTTGGATCGGATTGCGGCGGAATCCGGCGGGCGCTTGAAGATCGCTAAAGTGAACGTGGACGAAAACCCGCAGTGGGCCGCGCAGTATGGTGTGCAAGGTATCCCGACGTTGTTGCTGGTGAAAAACGGGCACGTCGCGGATCGAATCGTCGGTGCACTGCCGGAGCCGTATCTGCGCCAGAAGATCGCGCTGTTTGCAAAATAGGGCCTCATCGGCGGCGCGTCGCCGGGGCCTTTACCACTCATCCGGCTGGGCGGCTTCGCCTTTGCGCGGATAGTAGCGTTTGTGACGTTCGGCCAGGTCCTTGCGGAAGTTGTGATGGGCACTGTGGTCATAGCGGATATTGCGCACCACGACCCAATCCGTCGGCGTGACGGCCAGGATGGTATCCGACTCGACCATGCGGCCCGGATAGAAGATGAAGCCCGCCCCGATGCGGCAGTTGTGGCCCACGCAACTTCCCAACACGATCTGACCGGTCGAAGCCAGGCCGTTGACGCCCATCGTCTTGATCGGCTCGGAGGCCAGGTTGAAGTCGGTAAAGGTGCTACCCGCGCCGATGAACGTGCTGCGCCCGATCACACACATCTGGACGCAGGTGTTCTGCGCCAGGATGGAATTATCCATGAAGACGCTCAGGTAAGATGAGGCGCGGAAGGGGAAAAAGCAGTTGTTGCCGATGACGCTCAACATCAGGACGCAGCCCTGGTCGATGGTCACGTTATCGCCAATGTGGCAGTTGTCGATGACCGCCCCCGGTCCGATGTAGCAGTTGGCGCCGATGGTCGTTGGGCCGAGGACAGTTGCTGCCGGGTGAATCTGCGTGCCCGGCCCCACCTTAACCAGTTCCGAGCAGGACAGGATTTGTTTCTGCTCCAGAATGGCCCGCCACAGCACCTTGAGCTGGTACAGGTTGTGCTTTTTGATGTACTCCTCAAAGCGGCTGCCGCGCGCGAAGACGCCCTGTACCGTGTTGGCGAAATAGACGTGCATCCAGCTTTCGATGGAGAACAGCACCCGCTCAGAGAGGCGGTGGGTCAGGTTTTGTCCGTCTTGCGACATGTAATGGGGGACGGAGTAAAACCCTTTTTCCACCCCCTGGGCCGGGACGATCAGCGGATCGACTTCTTCGGTGTAGCCGTTGGGAAAGTACCACAGGTCGGCCAGGTAACACGACGGATTGCCTTGCGCGTCGAGGGCGGGGGGAAAACCGCGCGTCAACGGCTGGACGTAGATTTTAAACACCGGGTCGTCGGGCGCGTAGGCGGCGCGCAGGCCACGGCCGGTTTTCCGGGCCAGGGCTTCGGCGGAGCGGTAAAACAGGTCCAGGTACGGACGGTCGAAGTAGATACTCTCTCGAAAGACGATGCATGGCCCACCGTCGCGGGGCAGGTCTTCCAGCCGTTCCAACGGCTGGATGTGCAGCTCCAGTCGTTCGCCGAAGTAGTCTGCCAACAGGTCGGATTGGTGCAGCTTGAGGGGTTTGCCCAGGAAAGACAACTCGCTGGCCGGCTCATTAAAAGGCGGGATGAAGCGATCGTCTTGGAGCAGGAAATGCCGCAGGGGTTGGGTCGTCATAGCCATCAATCAAGGGGTTTTTTGACAATCGATATTGTGCAGGCGCTATCGCCGCGCGCGATGCAGGCTTCTTCTTCGACCAGAAAGTTTTTGCCACCGCTGAGCCATTGCAGGGATTCTTGCAACAAGCCGACGGCCAGGTGGCAGCATGGCTGCTCGGATCGGACGCCCCAGCACACCGGGCAGCGTTCGATGTGCCAGTAGAGACGGTCCGGCGTATCTTGCAGGCGGACGATCTGATCGGTATGGTGGTTGAACAGGTCGGCAAAGGCCGTTGCGCCCTTGTCCAGTTTCAGGCTGAAGGGCAGCAGCTGAAACGTCAACTCTGCAATGCCCATCATCGGGCCGTACTCGCGGATGCCGTACTTGAAACAGACGCGGCCCACACGCAGCGCCACACCCCGTGCGCCGCGTGGCCCGTACATCCGCTGCATAGCTTCGGTCAGCGCGCCGACGGTGGTGAACGAAAACTGCCGGTCGGAGTTGTTAGGTGGCGGCTGGTGGATGTAATTCTCGTAATCGGCCAGCTTGAGCAGGGCATTCAGCGCGTTATGGCCGAGCACGTCCTCGAAGGCCAGCAGCAGCACACGTCCCATCCGGTTGGGATAAAAGTATTGCGGCTGCACGGTCGGGAGCGAAGAGGCTGTCTGCGGCTGGGTGTCGGTCACGAGTTTACCTGGTTGTTGTGCAAAAATTGTATTAGCGTGGCATGGAAGTGTTCCGGTTCGTCCAACATCGGGAAGTGGCCGGACTTTTGAAAGAGGTGTCCTTCAGCAGAAGGAACGCCCTTGAGCAACACATCATGCTGCCGGGGATCGACGATGATGTCCTTGCGCCCATAGATACCCAGAGTGGGGACATGGATTTCGCTCAGGCGCGGGCGCAGGTCCGTTTCGCGCAGTGTGCCGATGCTCTCGAAGAACGAGTTGACCGTGACCTGCGAGAAATCTTCGGCGATCATGCGGGACATTTTGCGCCCATCGTTTGCCATGAAATACGAATACCCGCGCAGGAAGAGTTTGACTAGCGGCGGTGAGATAAAGAAAAAACGGGCCACCGCCTGATAGCCAGACAGCTTAAGCAGCAGGTTCAGCGACGATCCGACAATTGGCGAACCGACCACGCCGACTTTGACGACCCGTTCTGGGTAACGGATTGTCATGCCGAGGGACACCGTGCCGCCCATTGAGTGCCCGATCAGAGGCGCGCGGCGGATGCCCAACCGCTCCATGAACTGGTAGACCATCTCGACAAAGTTATCGACCGAAAAGCTGAAACCCTCTTCGACTGGATTGCTACCGAACCCCCAGAAATCCAGCGAATAGGTCTTGAACTCCCGACCGAGAACCTCGATGGTATCCCGCCAGAGCGCCCAGGAACCGAGCCAACCATGTAGCAACAGAACGGGCCGTCCCCGGCCATACGTCTCGTAGTGGACGATTCCTTGATCAGTGACCAGCGAAGGCACGGCAGGCGGCTTTCCTCCACGCCACAAGGGATATGCCAGGCGATGCGGGCTTCAGCCCTCTTATTACGGGCTGCCAGCTGGCACAGCCTAGGTTTCCATCTCCTCTAGAATCGAATACAGCAGTTCCAGCAGGACGTTCTTGACGCTTTCCTTGTCTTTAGCCACGCAGGGCAGCAGTTTGACACCCTCTTCGATGCGCAGGGCAATGCGCAGGTCTTCGGGCGACCAGGCGTCGGGGTGGTCCTGTTTGTTGGCTGCCACCACATAGGGAGTCGGCGCATAAGCGCGGAAGGTTTCCAGGATACTTTTGGCTTCGCGGAAGGTTTCGGGCTTGGAGCTATCAACCATCACCACGAAGCCGAGCATACCCTCGGCCAGGATTTCCCACATGAAGTCAAAGCGCCGCTGGCCGGGCGTGCCGAACAGGTAGAGCACCAGGTCGTCGTCCACCGTGATGCGCCCAAAGTCCATCGCCACGGTCGTCTGGTCCTTCACCTGCTCGGCGGGAGACGTAATGTCACGTTCGGTCGAAACAACTTCGATCTCGGAGATCGAGCGGATAAATTCGGTTTTCCCGGAGCTAAAAGGACCGGTGATGACCATCTTGACTGTTTGCATAGCCGTCTCGCTTCTTCCAAGTGTTGCGCCTGCCGTCGTGCGCTACAGGCGACCCAGGATGCTAAAGGGTACGGATACGGTCGATGAGCTTGTTGACCACAGTTTTCTTGATCTGTGGCGCTTCCTTCCGCTTACGCGCGCCAGCCGTCATGCGCTGCTGTTCCATCCCCGGCGGCTTGACCAGTTCGACCAGCCCGGCTTGCAGCAACCCGTAGACGATGCGCCGGATTTCCATGTCGTTCATGTTGTTGGCTTTGGCGATCTGGCGAATGGAGTTCTTCGGGTTGACAAATGAAACGACGCGCCATTCCTCGACGCTGAGATGAATACCCTTGAACTTATCGCCGGGGTCTTCTGGGAACTTGAGCGCGAAGTCGAGGTTGGGCAGTTCGTCGGCGAGCTGTTCCAGTTCGCGCATCCGGCGGCTGCCCTCGATAATGACGTTTTCCAGGTCGATAGGAACGGTAATGCGGTCTTCGGGGGGGAGCCGGCCATCCTCGAAAATAAATGGCCCGTCGGACCAGGTCAGCAGGTCATAGACGATGTCCAGCGTGTGCTGTTGCACGCTGCTGACGATGTCGGCCTGGGTGACATAGTTAGCCTGAATCAGCAGCAGGGCCAGGGCCTTGTCGCTGGTGTTGGCGGCGCGTTCCCGGATGACCTGCGCCTGCCGGTCGTTCAGCTTGCCCGCTTTGTGCAGCACCGAGGCCAGGTTGCCGTCTTGCCCGCCGGCGTGGGCGTGAATGAGCTTGCCGTCTTTAAAGGAAACCTGTGCTCGCTCTGCACCAGGCTGGAACTTCGGTTCGCCCAGAGCGTCCGTCTCCCCCGTTGGCACCCCTTCATAGATCAAAAGCGTTCCCGATTTGCGGGCCAGATTGATCAGGTTGAGAAGCTGTGTCGTACTGAAGTTCCTGAGATTGCCTTTAAGCGCCATCCATGGTTCCTACTTCTGTGAGGCTCGGTCAGCGAGTGAAGATTGAGACTTCCTGATACACATAACAACATTACCGCCTTTGCGCGGCGGTCCCCCTTGCCCGGTATGCCCATGCCGGGTCGCAGCGCACGCCTGACCTGGCGGTTTGCCGGACGCTCCGATAGCCCGGCCTATCTGCGGCGAGCCTGGAAAGAAAAAGGTTCTCTTGGCGCAATTCAGAGTTCACACGCGGGCCTATCTCGCACAACCGATGACCTGAAGTTGGTAAAGAGCCGCATCGGGTGCGTGCAGAGGCCGTGCTCCTGCTGACACCGGTAGCCCAACCGTATGGGCCTAAGATAGCATACTTGAGTAAAAGGAGCAAGGCGGCTTCCCTGAATGCCGATTGAACGTTTACAAAATCATGAGGCAAAAAACGGGTGGATTGCCGCATGTCCATGTAAGAAGTTCAAAAAAACGGCCATCCTCACCGCCAACTGTCTATGGATCGTTGAGCATTATACTCCCGTCTCCAGGGCAAGTCAACTGAGGCGCCAGCCGGATTAGCAAAGGGGTATGCTATAATAGGCGTGATGCATACCGTTCGTCTGAGTTTGCCGGCCTTTCTGATGTTTCTGCTGGTTGCCGCCTGCGCGCCCGTGAATGCGACCGGGGCGTTCGTGGCAACGTCGGCTTTCCCGACGCCTGTTACATTGTCCCCGCCGGCAACGCGCCCATCTGCTGGCCCTGTGGCGACGCCGACCCTGCAAAACGCTATTGGCCCCTATACGTATCCTGCCGGGATCAATCCCCTGACAGGCCTGCCGCTGGACGACCCGGCCCGGCAGTCCTTTCGTCCGATGGCTGTGAAAATCTCCAACGCGCCGCCGTTGGTGCGCCCGCAGGCCGGCATCGGGCAGGCGGATGTGGTGTTTGAGCACTATACCGAGGGCAGCCTTACGCGCTTTACGGCGTTGTTCCTCAGCCAGCTTCCCCGCCGCGTGGGATCGATCCGCAGCGCGCGCCTGATCGACGTGGAAATCCCGGAGATGTTCGAGAGCTACCTGGTCTATTCTGGGGCCAGCCAGGGAGTGCGCGACCGCATCGAGGCGACGGCTTTTGCGCCGCGCGCCTTCTACGGCGTCGAGATCGGGCCGCCCGTCTACTACCGCGACCCGGCGCTGCCTGTTCCGCACAACCTCTTTGCCGACCTGGTAGCCGCGCACGAACTGGCCGCCCGGCTGAGAGTCAACACGCCGCCCGCGCCCAATTACAGCGCCCTAGCCTTTTCGCCCGATCCGCCTCCCGGCGGCGAACCCGCTGAACGGATCGACCTGGGCTATGCGGTGTCGGGGGTGTTCTACCGCTACGACGCGGCGGCAGGCGTCTACTGGCGCTGGACCGACGGTGAGCCGCACTACGACGCCAACACCGACCGGCAGCTTGCGGCGGCGAACGTGGTGGTGCTCTACGCCAACCACACCCTGACCGACATCGTGGAGAGCGAGTGGCAGGGCAGTGTCAGCTACTCCATTGAAATCCAGTTGTGGGGGGAAGGGCGTGCTGTTGTCTTTCGAGATGGCCTGCGCTACGACGGTACGTGGGAGCGCCCGCGCGCGGAGGAGATGTTCCTGCTGCGCACCGATGACGGCGCGATCCTGTGCCTCAGGCCGGGTGTGACCTTCTTCCAGCTTGTGCCGTCAGACTTCAGTGCGCTAAGCGCAGAGTAATCGTCAGATTCCTTCCCTCAAAATCGCTGGCGCGATCAGCCTGGCAGGGATATGGTTTTCAGCAGAATGCCCAGCGTGGCGGCGCAGTATTCTCTTGACGCTGTGATACAGATGAAGGAGTCATGTGCTGTTGAACACCTGGATTTTGCAGGCGAATCCTCATCGTTTTCGGCTGCGCGCCGCCCTGCGCGAGTTAGACGGCGATTTCTGGCCGATCAACCGCTACATTCATTGCATTGCTCGCGGCGACCGCATCCTGTTTTGGGAATCCGGGCCGGAAGGCGGCATCGTTGGCATTGGGACAGCGCAGGATGCGCCGTACATCCGGCCTGGCGACGGGCGCACCGACCCCTATTTCTTCGAGCGCCCCGCCGATCCTGACGCCCCGACCATGCGCCTGCACGTAAGCTATGACCGGGCCTACGCTTTTCCGCTGCCCCGCCGGGTGATGAAAGAAGACCCAGTGCTGTGCCGGATGGCGATCATCCGGCGGCCTAACGCCACTGTTTTCCCGGTCGAGCCGGAGGAGTGGGAATACCTGGAACGCCTGCTGGACGAGCACGTGCAGCAGGGTGGTGGATAGCCTTTGTGGGGGGGAAAGACCAGAAGCGGTAGTTACAGTTATTGAAGGAGGTCTTGGAAGCAATGAAGCATCAGTTATTAGGGGGTGTACTCGTGTTGCTGGTCGTCCTGGCCGCCGTGCCGGGGTTTTCTGCCGCGCAGGGCGTCTGCGGCGATGCGCCCTTGCCCCGCCTGGTTGTGGGGCAAGGGGGAAGGGTCTCCTTTACCGATGGCCAGCCGCTCAACATCCGCGACAGCGCCGGGCTGAGCGGCGCGCGCGTGGCGCAACTCCCTGAAGGTACGGCGTTCCTCGTGCTGGAAGGTCCGGTCTGTGCCGACAACATCTACTGGTGGCGTATCCAGGCGGGGTTGACTGCCGGGTGGGTTGCCGAAGGGCTGCCTGGCCAATACTTCGTCGAACCGGTGGCTGCGCCCGGCGCGGCAATGCTGCCCACGCCCGTCCCTCTGCCGACCGTCGAACCTGGCCCTGCGCCTGTTCCGGCGGAGGCGTTCGTCGCCTGGGATTGGAACGCCTTCGTCAGCGGGGCCAGCTTTTCCGGCTGGGCCGAAGGCCTGCCCGACCCGATGACCATTTCCCCACCGCCGGTCTACGCGGGCAATTTGCCGCCCCTGCCGGTGAACGTGAGCGGGGTCCGTTTTGTGGATGACGCCGCGCTGACCGACGCGCAGCGGGCGCTACTGGCGCAAAACGGTTTCGTGGTCGTGCCCGGCGGTTTCCGCTATTTCGACGAGCCTTACCGGGAAGACGCGAACTGGTCGATGGTTCCGCCGGATTACGATTGGTCGTCTACTGACCCGTCCACGCAGGACATCGGTCACGGCTTCTTCGTTACCACCGACTCGATGTTGTGGGCGCTGCATTACATCTTCGATAACATGCTCACCGACCTGGAAAAGATCGGCCTCTATCCTTCGATGGCGAGCCTGGTTTCTTCTAGCTTGCAGGTTGCTGTACAGCAGGCGCAGGAAGCCGTCGGAACGCCGCTGGAGTCATCGGCGCGCAACGCCGCGCTGTACCTGGCCGTCGGTTTGAAGCTGCTCAGCCCCGGTGCAACTCTCCCGGCGAACCTGGCCGCTGAAGCCGAACCTATCGTCCAGATGGCGCTGGCCGGGGAAGGGCAGTATGCAGTTCCCTTCCTGGCGGGCTACGTGGAGGACTTCAGCCAGTACCGTCCGCGCGGCCATTATGCGGGCGATCCGGCGCTGGAGGCGTATTTCCGGGGCATGATGTGGCTCAGCCGCATCACCTTTTTGGAGAACGACGCCGCCGCCATGCAGACCGCTCTGCTGTTGCTGCGCGCCTTGCGGCTGGCGCCTGGCCGCCAGGACTGGACGCATTCGCTCGGCATGGAGGGCGATAAGTTCTATGCCCGGCCCGGTCGGCAGGGAGCGGCGTTCACGGCTCTGGACCAGTGGCAGCAGATACACGAGACGCTCGGCTTCCTGGTTGGCCCGTCGGACGACCCTGGCCCGGCGGAATACAACCCGCTGGCAGAAGAGGTCTTCGGCGCAGACCTGTCGCTGGCTGCCCTGGCCGATCCGACCCTGCTGGCGGCTTTCCGTGCGCGCCTGGCGACGTTGCCCGGCCCGCGCGTCAACGGCCTGATCGTGCCCGACGACACAACGGCGGAAGACCTGACGCAGATCACGCGCGGCTTCCGCTTCATGGGGCAGCGTTTTACCTTCGACGGCTACGTGCTGGGCCAGTTGATGTATCCTTACGTCGGCACGCGGGAGAACCCGCGCCTGCTGCCGTTGGGCCTGGACGTACCCGCCGCGATGGGGTCAGATACGGCCTACATGCTGGCCACTGATGCAGGCGCAGCCGACTATGTGAACTACGACGCGCAGATGGCGGCGATGCGCGGCGAACTGGCCCAACTGACGCCGGGGCACTGGCTGGAAAACGTCTACGGCGGCTGGCTATGGGCGCTGCAACCGCTGTGGCTGCGCGATAACCCGGCGGCTTATCCGCCGCTGATGCAGACCGAGGCCTGGCTGCGCCGCGATCTGCAGGCCGGGCTGGCAAGCTGGACCACGCTCAAGCACGACACGGTGCTTTACGCCAAGCAGCCGACCGGCTTTGGCGGCGGCGGCTCGCCGCTGACCAGCTTCGGTTACGTCGAGCCGAATCCGCTGGTCTTCGCCCGGGTCGCTGTCGTCGCCGCGACGTTGCACCAGGGCCTGGTGGAGCGCGGGTTCATCAGCCCCGACCTGGGGATTTACATGGGCGGCGATCCGGACCGGATGGCGCTGTCCACCTCAGACCAGGAATTACAGAAGCTGGTTTTCCTGGCGGTCGGGTTTGCCGAAGCGGCCCGCCGCGAACTGGCAGGCGAGGCCCTGACTGAGGACGACTACTGGAGCATCCTGGGCTACGGCACGAACCTGAATGTGCTGCTGCGAACGCTCTACCAGGGCGCGGGCGACCCCGACCCGGTGGCGCTGGTGACGGACGTCGCCAGCAATCCCAGCGCGGGGACGGCATTGCAGGAGGCCGTCGGCGGCGTCGATTACATCTACGTCGTGGTGCCGGCTCCCAACGGCGAACTGCAACTGGTGCGCGGGGGCGTGTTCAGCTACTACGAGTGGGTGGGCGACATCAACCGGCGCATGACGGATGACGAGTGGCGCGCCCAGGTGGAAGGCGGTCAAGTTCCGCCGCGTCCGGGTTGGGTGAGCGCCTTTATGGGCGAGTAATCGTCCGAAAAACGTAGCGACGGACCGAGTCCGTCGCTACTACATGGGCCTGTTTGTGGCGGCGGAGGGTGTCTCGCCGCCACGTTTTGTTGAACCGTCCGGTCGCGGCTTACTGCGTCACGAACGGTGCCAGCCACTGCTGAAGCTGCGCAAACGTCACCGAGCTGCCATCCAGCCGGACGAGCGACCAGGGTTCGGAGTAACGGCACTCGCGCGGCGGCGTGCCGGTGATCGTAGTTGTGCCGAGTACCTGGCCCGTCTGCGCCACGACCACGCGCACGTTGATCGCGTAGATGTGGCGGAAGATGCTGGGGCCGTTATAGAGGCATTCCTGAATCACGTTGTCCGACTGGCGACTGGCGCAGGCAACCAACTGCGCCGCCAACGGAGTTGCAGGCGCCCACGCACCAAGCTGTCCACTCCAGGGATGCGCCGAACCATCTTCGTAGAACAGCGCCACCGGGTGAACGCCGGTGCCGGGCACATAAGCGGCGGCTTGTGGGACGGCCCCGCCTTGGCAGACTGTCGGCAGCGCGTTTGCCGCCGCCGCCGCCGCGGCTGCCTGGGCGGCCTGCTCCGCCTGCACGTCGGTGAGGCTGTTCAGGTCGCCGTTGATGGTCAGCAGCCAGCTTGCCAGCCAGCCGACCTGCCCGTTGAAGTCGAAGCGCACCCACGCGCTGTTGCCGCTGCCCCAGCGCCCGTTGAGCGCCACCGTCGAGCCGGCGGGTAGACGCCCCAACTGGCTACTGCTGGTGGACGGGCCGGAGCGCACGTTCATGACACTGGCATTGGTCGCGGTGACGCCCCCCGCAGGCGCGGCGGGCGCAGCGGCGCCCCCGGCAGGCGCGGCGGGCTGCACGCCGCCGACGGGCAGGCTGTTGAGGTCGCCGACCCAGTTCAGCAGGAAGATAGCGATCCAGCCGCTCTGACCGTTGTAGTCTACCTGGAGCCAAGAGTTATCCTCGTTGCGCCCGGTGGCGGGCATGGTGGTGTTGAACGGGACGACGGCCAGGGAGGCGTTCTCCCTGCCGGGGCCGCTGCGCAGGGTGGCGTTATCGCGCGTCGTGACCGTGACCCCACCCTGGGCCAGCGCGACGGTGACGGTGCTGAGAAGCAGGGCAATGATGAAAAGCGGAATGATCCGGCGAAAAGCGGAAAAGACACACATTTATTTTGCTCCCCCTGAAGTGAAGTACAGCGCGGATGTGAACGTGGGCAGCCCGACATGGGATCGACTTACCAACGTCTTCTTTAATTTACAGGTTAAACGACGGGCTGTCTATATGCGAAAAGTCAGGGGGGCATATCTTCTGAATTGTTCTCTTACATACCCGCTCGCCTAAACAGCCGCCGCGACCAGTCGTTGATCTCTGGCGCATAGGCTCCCAGCGCCGTCAGGATCGCCAGCGCCAGGAAGGTCCAGACCTGGTCGTCGCTGCTCAAAAAGATGATGGCGTCGGTCGTCCCGGCCTTGTACAGTTCCCAGCCTAGCAGCAGCGAGCCGAACACGGTCGCGGCTGCTGCCAACAGCCGAACCGCCAGCGGCCAGCGGAAGGTCGAAGCTGCCGCACAGCCGAGCGC
Organism: uncultured Anaerolineae bacterium; assembly: GCA_964529715.1. Taxonomy (GTDB): domain Bacteria; phylum Chloroflexota; class Anaerolineae; order Aggregatilineales; family Ch27; genus CAZGXI01. The sequence goes on from CAZGXI010000025.1 coordinate 23,254, forward strand.
CAACCCGACCCCGCCCAGGAGCAGCGTTTCTACTCGCAGGTCGCTGAACTGGTATTGGAGCGCCACGACCTGGAAGTTGGTATAGGCGACCGTTCCCAAAAAGCCGCCCACGCCCAGGCCGATCAACAGCCGCGCCCAGCCGCGCCACAGCGTCGCGCCATCCTTGCGTTGGGCGCTGCTGCCCGCCAGCCGCAGCGGCAACGCCGCCGCCAGCGCGACGGCGATCCCGGCCACCAGGCCGAACGTCTGCGCCACGCCGATCACGCGGTAGACGTAATACAATTGGAGCAAGCTGGTCGTCGTGCGGAAGGCCACGATGTGGTAGATCGCCATGCCCAGCGCCGTGCCCAGGACCGAGGAGATAAAGCGCAGGCCCAATTGCCCGATGTCGGTGGACAGATAATGAGCGGTCAGGCGGCGGAAGGCGCGCGCCCGCTGGCTCTGCGGAATATCGGGCGGCAGGCCGTCTGCCTCGTCGCGCACCCAGGCCAGGGCTGCCCGCACCTGGGCAGGGGAATGGGTTTCCTGGGCGGCGATATGCTTGACTGCTGCCGCCGAGCGCAGGCGGCCAATGGCCCGCGCCGCGCGTTCTGCCACATCCGGCGCATCGGTGCGGAGGGCCTGTTCGGCCAGCAGCAGGTCGGTGTCTACGGCGTAGACGTAAGGACGCCACGCCGCCGGTTTTTCGGCCTGTTTACCAAGCAGGTCCACCACGGCCCGCCGCACGTCGGGGCTGGTCTCGCTGTGCAGCAAGCGGCCCACCGTGATCGCCACACCTGCACGTTCGTCTTCGGGCAGTTCACCCAGCAGCCGGATGGCCAAAGCGCGCGCCGAGGCCAGGGCACTGCGCAGGGCATGCAGGTAGACCTTGCGCTGTGCTGCCGGGTTGGGAAGCTGGTTTTGCCAGAAAGCCAGCTCGTAGTTGTGCTCCACCGCGCCGCGCAGCATGGCCTCGCGGCCATCGTCGCCGATCTTCAGGTGATGTTGCTCCGCCTGGCTATAGTAGGCGTGGATGGCGGCGAAGTGCGTTGCGCCGGTGAGGAAGCGGCCCTGTCCGTGCGCCCAGGCGCGGGTCATACGCTGAAACAGGCTACGCGCCTCGCGCAGCGCCATCATCTCGCCTTCGGGTTCTTCTTCGTCTTCCTCACCGCCGCCTGGCGGAGGAGGTGAGGCAGCAGGGAGTTCTCCGGCTTTTGCCGGCGCCGTCTGACCCAACTGCGCTTTGGCGACCTGCTCGGAGTCGGTCTTGATCGTCAGCAGCAGGTTTTCGTCGGTGACGCCGGGCAGGGTCATGATCAGATCTTCTTCAATCGGCGCGGCGGTTTCGGCGTGGTAGGGCGGCGGCTCTTCGACCGGCCCGGTGATAGGCCGGGTCGTATCTGGCACGACCAGCGGCACCCCTTGCAGCGCCGACGCGATCTCGGCCATTAGCAGCGGCGCGCTATCGTAGCGGGCTTCCGCTTCGATGGCGGTAGCGATGCGCAGGATCGTGTGGATGCGTTCGGGCAGCGTCGGGCGATATTGGCGCGGGTCGGGGAGTTCGGTGCCATCCTGGGCCTGGCGCAGACACAGCGGCACTTTGCCCTCGAAGGGGAATTCGCCCGTCATCATCTGGAATAGCATGATGGCAAAGGCGTAAATATCTGCGCGGTGATCGACCGGCAGGCCGTACATTTGTTCCGGCGGCATGTAGAGCAGCGTTCCGGCGCTGATTCCCTCATCGCCGCTCGCGCCGGCCATCGAAGCCAAGCCGAAGTCAGCCAGGTAGGGAATCTCGAACTGGTCGATCAGCACATTAGCAGGCTTGAGGTCGCGGTGTACCACCTGTTCAGCGTGGGCGCGCGCCAGGGCATGGGCGAGGGCCTCGCCCATGCGGATCACCTCGGAGTCGGGCAGTGGCCCCTCGATCAGGCGGTCCAGCAGCGACCCGCCTGCGATGTAGCGCATGACGATGTAGAGCTGCCGCTCGAACTCGCCGAAGTCGTAAACTGGCAGGATGTTGGGATGTTCCAGCGCGGCGATGGTCTGGGCTTCCTGCTCGAAGCTGACGCGGGCGCGCGGATCGGTCAGGTTGGCGGCAATCGTCTTGATGGCGACCGTGCGGCGCAACCGCTCGTCGCGCGCGGACCACACGTCGGCCATGCCACCGCGCCCAATATGCTCGACAATGGTATAGTGACCGATCTGGTCGCCGACTTGCATGGCGCTCCCTCGTAATTCTCCACCATGTTTTAAGTATATAGCTTTTTGAAAAGAGGGAAACTCGTGGGCCAACGCCGGTAGAAATGCAGCGCGTAGGCGGCTTCTGCCCGTTCACCTGGACGGCTTTGCCTGCCGCCAGCCCGCACACGTGCCCTTTCTGGCGCCGACTTCGGCCCGCCCGGATCGGTGGAGATGCGCTACAATCGCCTGGCCTGAAATAGTGGAGAGGAGTGGGGTGCAATGCGGCTGCTTCGACTGTTTTTGCTGTTCATGCTTCTGGTGTTAACGTTTTCCGGCGACGCTGTGGCCCAAGAGGGTGGGGGAGATGTCAACCCTGGCGTGTTCACCATTGGTGAGCAGACGTTCATCTCCAATTACCCGGAAGGGATGACATTTACCGTCCACGCGACCAGCAGTGCCGGGCCAATTGCGCGCGCCTCGTTATTCTACGATTTTGGCATCCAGCCCAGCGGGCGTGTTCCGGCAGAGACAATGGACAACCAGAGCGGCGTGATCACCGCCGTCGTGCGCCGCGCCGATGCGGGCGGTCTGATCCCCTGGCTGGAAGTGAATTATCACTGGCGGCTGATCGATTCGGCAGGCAACGCCATCGAAACCCCGGTGCAGCACGCCGTCTATGCAGATCACAGCCGTGAGTGGCAACATGCCGAAAGCGACCTGGTGCGCATCTACTGGTTCGGGCTGCCGGCCTGGGTCGGGACAGAAGCCATCGATGCCGTGAATCAGGCCCAGGAACGCTGGCGGCTGGGCTTCCCCGGCGTGGAACTGACCACGCGCCCGCTGGTGGTGATTTACCCGGACCGCGATTCCTTTATGGAATGGCAAGGGGAACTGCCGCAGGGTTCAGAGGACAGCATCCGCTTTGTGGGTACGCTGCGCGAAAGCTGGAATGGCACGGTGCAGCGTGTTCCGGATCAGCTACGACTAGACCGCACCTGCGGTGGCCTGGACATTGTCGCCGACTTTGACCACGTCGTGCGGGCGTTGGCGCGTGCCACTGTCACCCACGAGCTGACTCATTTCCACCAGTACGCCATGAACTCGGACCGAGGCCCGGCGTGGTGGATCGAGGGGCAGGCCACGTTCTTTGAGGACGAATATCAGGAGTATGATGGCGACGCGCGCGTGGCAAGACTGGCGGCGATGGGGGAATTGCCTTCGCTGCTTTACGGCGACACGCTCCCCGGCGCTGGTACGCTCGGTCCAGATGGCTGCACGCATCTGGCTTACGATGTGGGCGCGGCCTTTTTGCGCTACCTGCGTGACCACTATGGCGGTTATGCGGCGCACGGCGAGATCACCCGGCTGGTGGCGCAAAATCGTGGAATCTATGAGGCTATTGAGGCCGTCACCGGGAGGGCGTTTGCAGACCTCGAGGCGGAGTGGCGGGCTTCGCTGGGCGCGGGGCCGGCTCCCACACTGGTGCCGACACCGACTTTGGCCGTCTTCAGCCTGCCGACAGCGGTGTTTAATCCACCGGGCGGTGGGTAGCGGCTGTCATGAACCCGGTAGGGATGCCAGGGATGTGCACCAACGGAAGGACTTGTCGGCCTCGCCAACCACTTCAGCGGTCGGCGAGGCAAGCACAAAGCCGCCGGAAACGCTTAAGTTGGTGTATGTGACGCCGGGGAATGCATTCCCCGGCAAGCCCGACGAAAAGGGTGACCGATTTTGTGTTCCTGTAGCCTTTGTGGTTTAATCCGTTGCGGCGCGGGCTGCACGCACGGGAGGACTCAGCATGGCTGCCGGCTTCCCTGAAGATACCTTTGCCTTCATTATCCACCCCATCGAGCCGAAGAAGGATGTCGAGCGCAAATGGCCCTGGCTGGGCCGTCTGCTGACCGAGCGCCAGGTGGACTTTTTCTCGCGCTTTTTCCCGCCGGTTTACATCTCCGAGATCACGGGCATCCGTTCGGTCAGCACGGGCCGGGAACTGCGCGGCTGGTTCATCGCCTGCCCGTTCACGCCGCAGCGGATGATGTCTTTGCCGGTGCAGGAGGTGTACAACAAGATCATCGCCTGCGGGCGCATGGCAGAGAAGTTGGGCGCGCGCATCCTGGGGCTGGGCGCATATACATCCGTCGTGGGCGATGCCGGGATCACCATTGCGAAGGCGCTGGACGTGCCCGTGACGACGGGCGATTCCTATACCATTGACATGGCCGTGCAGGCCGTGCGGGCGGCTGCGCGGGAGATGGAGATCACGCTAGAAACCGCCAGCGCCGCCGTCGTCGGCGCGACGGGCGCTATCGGCAGTGTATGCGCCGAAATACTGGCCGGAGAAGTGGCCGAACTGACCCTGGTGGGCCGCCGCCCTGACGCCCTGGAAGAGGTGCGCGCGCGCTGTGCGGTAGGGGCGCGGGCGCAGCTTCATACCAGTACAGACATCGCCAGCATTTATAACGCCGACCTGATCCTCACCGTCTCCAGCGCCGTTCATGCCATCATTGAGCCGGAGCATCTCAGGCCGGGCGCGGTTGTCTGCGATGTGGCCCGCCCGCGTGATGTGTCGGCGCGTGTGGCGGCGCAGCGCGATGATGTGCTGGTGATCGAGGGCGGTATGGTGGAAGTGCCGGGGCCGGTGGACTTTCACTTCGACTTTGGGTTTCCGCCGCGCATGGCCTTCGCTTGCATGGCCGAGACGATGGCCCTGGCGCTGGAGGGCCGTTACGAAGATTACAGTCTCGGCAAGCAAATCCAACGGGCGCAGGTGGCCGAGATCAGCGAGATCGCCGGGCGACATGGCTTCCGCCTGGGCTACTTCCGCAGCTATGAGCGCGGGCCGGTTACGGCGGAGCAGATCGCGCACGTGTGGGAGCGTGCGGCGGCGCGGCGCGCAGGCCGGTAAGACTTTTTTAACTCTTCTAACCGGTATGCGCCTGGATATGCTGCTCTGATATATTGCCGACCTGCTGCTGGGCGCTTCTTGGGTTCAAAAGATTGCCAAAAATTCAGTAAAGTGTATGGCAAAGCCAGTGAGCTGGGCCGCTGCACCCGTTAGAGCGCGTTAGAGGCAGGTTAGCCATCTCAGGTGGCATGTCCTCCGGTTCGCATGTATAGTATAGAGCAGCGCCTTTTTAACTTTAAGCGGGGCCATAACGCCGGGGTGACGATCTATGGGCAAAGCCAAAATTCTCGTAGTCGAAGATGATGTCGATATCTCTAACATGCTGCGGATTTACTTCAGCGGCCAGGGATATGATATCCAGGTCGCTCCCCGTGGCGGCGACGCGCTGAGCTTCACGCGGAAGCAGTTGCCGCATCTGATCGTGCTGGACATCATGCTGCCGGATATGGATGGCTACGCCGTCTGCAAGGAACTGCGCACCACCACGCGCACCAGCCACATTCCCATTATCTTCCTGACTCAGAAAGACGAGCGCAGCGACAAAATCCAGGGCCTGGAACTGGGTGCGGACGACTACATTACCAAACCCTTTGACATTGAGGAACTACGCCTGCGCGTCCAGAATGCGATCCAGCGTTCGGAGATGATCTCCCTCACCGACGCCAATTCCGGCCTGCCTAGTGGTCGGCTGATCGAGGACCAATTGCGCAATCTGATGCGCAATCTCGACAACAACAACTGGTCCTACATCGATCTGAAGATCAACAACCTGGAGCCGTTTAAGGAAGTCTATGGCTTTGTGGCGGGCAACGAGGTGCAGCGGTTTGCCGCACTGCTGCTGGGCGAGGTGGTGGACGAACTGGGCACGCCGGATGACTTCGTCGGTCATCCTGGCGGGGATAACTTCGTGATCATCACCTATTCGGCCCAGGTGGACCAGTTTAAGGAACGCCTGCTCAAGCGGTTCGCTGAGGAGGTCAAGCAGCACTATTCCTTCATCGACCGCGAGCGTGGCTACATGATCGTGCCGGACGCCGACGGTGTGGAACGGCAGGTGCCCTTGATGACCCTGTCGGCTGGATCAGTGTCGGCGCGTAACCGGACGTTTGCTGACATCCGCGAGATTACCGAACTGGCTGCCGAAGACCGCCGCACCGGGGCCGGCGCCGTCGAGGAGTATGAGACCGAGTGGTGATCTGACGGCTTGGGGGTAAGAATCCGCTGCTACTATGGACCTGGCTTTTTACCTGATCGGCGTCGGCGTGATCCTGTTGGCGGGGATCTATCTATTGCTCCGCCAGCGCGGTCATGCCGACCTGAGTGGTCAGCCCTCTACGCTGACGGTATCCCCGATCAACCTGGCCGGACCCTCGGACGGGATGGTGCTGGCTGCCGGCTACGGGCGGATCGTTTTTGCCAATGACCTGGCCCGTCAGTGGTTCGGCCTGGATGGCGGCGATCCGAACCTCGAACTGATGGCCGAAAAGGTGCATCCGTCAGATGCATTCCGCGAATTGTTCGCGGAAGAAGGGCGGGCTGCCTTTCAGATCGGCTACCGGCGCATTGAAGCGACTTCTCACTGGCTGCCTTCGTCTGACGAGCGGCAGATGGTCGTGGTGCTGCGCGACCTTAGCGCCCGGCGGTCTGAACACGAACTCGATCCCGGACGGACGATGGCCGTCTTGAGCGAAATCGCTCAGATGACCGGTGCAGACAACGCGCTGGTTGATCTGTTGGACGCCATCCTCGATACCATCAGCCGGGCGATCCCGCACGACGCGGGGGAAATCCGGTTGATGGAAGGAACGCCTCCGATGCTCAAGCCGCGCGCCCGGCGCGGCGACCCGGCCTGTCTGCGCGCTCTGGATAATGTAGGCGGCGTGTATCGGGAAGGCGAGGGGTACAGCGGATGGGTGGCGACTTACCGCCAATCGCTGCTGATCGAAGACGTGGACTTGCGCACCGATCTGCAGATTTGGGGCGATGCAGTCGTGCCGTTCCGCAGCTATCTCGGCTCGCCCTTGCTCAGCGGCGACCGGCTGGTCGGCACGGTAGAGTTGATGGGCGCTGCCCCGCGCGCCTTCAATTTTGAAGCTCTGACGCTGCTGGAAGCCGTCGCCAACCAGATCACCATCGCCGTCGAAAAGGATCGCCTCTCCCGCGAACAGGCCGACCGCGCCAGTGAGCTGGCCGGCGTGCGTCGCATTGCCCAGACGATGGCGCTTTCCGCCGACCGACGGCAGGTTTTTGAGCAGTTGGCAGCGCACATCGGGCGCGCGATGAATGTGGAGATGTGCGGCATCCTGCTATACCAGCCGGAGCATGAGCGCCTGGTCAGCCAGCTCCCGTTCTATGGCATCCCCGATTCGGTGGCGCTGGACTATCACCTCGATCTTAGTGAGGGTAAAGTCGCCCGCAGTGTGTGGGAAAGCGAGGGGTGGTACTCGAACCACGTGCGCGATGAGGCTCTGGTGCGCGAGGTGGGTCTGCTAGAAATGGTGGACATCACCGAGACGCGCAGCCTGGCATTGATCGATGTGATCGGGATGCGCACGCTGGCCCTGGTTCCCATGAGCGTTGGTGGCAAGCGCATCGGCGCGATCCAGATCAGCAACAAGCGCAACGGCGCCGACCTGGGACCAGAAGACATACGGCTGCTATCGCTGTTTGCCGCTCAGGCGGCTGTGGTGGTGGAAAGTGTGCGCCTGGCGGATGCCCAGCAGCAGCACCTGGACGAGTTCCGAGCCTTACAGGAGATCAGCCAGGCGGCGGCGCGCGTGACGACGCTGAGGGACCTGATTTTCCAGACGACAGTGCGCCTCTCGGTGATGTTGGATGTGGAGATGAGCGGCGTGCTGTTTTATGACCCCGACCAGCAGGTGCTGCTCGGCCAGTCGCCGTTCTTCGGTGTGGACGACCAGTTGCTCGGCTACATGCAGATTCCTGTGTCGCAGAGTGGCGCGGCTGCCTGGTGGCAGGAGGGCGAACCCTGGTTCAGCAACGATCTCGCCCACGATGTTCAGGCGGCTCGGATGGGCCTGGATCAACTGACCACCTGGGTTGGAGTCACGCAAATTCTCCTGGTGCCGTTAGTGGTCAGGGGGAGACGGATCGGGGCGCTTCAGGTCAGCAACCGGCGCGGCGGGGGCGTTTTTAATGACAACGACGCGCGTTTGTTGAGCATTTGTGCGGCGCAGGTTGCGGCGGCGCTGGACAGCTATCACACACAGCAGGAAATACACGCCCATATCGAGGAGGCGCAGGCGCTTCGCCGTATCTCCGGTGTGGCTGGTTCATCCCTGCCGCTAGACGAGATCATCCGGCGTGTATTGGAGGAGGCGACCGCTCTCTTTGAAAGCGACCTGGCCCTGGTCGATCTGTTAGACGACTCCGGTCTGCTGCGGCTGGAACCTCTGCACGTGGTCGGGATGGACCTGGCGGCTCCCCTGACGATGGATACGTACAGCGGCGGTTTTGAGAACAGCGTGCTCTTTTCCGGTCGGCCTTTCTTGAGCAACAGTGTTGCTGCCGATGTGCGCCTGTTGCCTGCCTATCGCCCGCTGATGGAGCAACTGCGGGTGCGCAAAGCCGTCATCGTGCCCCTGAATGCTGGTGGACGCGGGGTAGGGGAGTTGATCGTCGCCAATCCGCGTGATCGGGACTATAACGAGCATGACTTGGACCTGCTGTTTGCCGTCGCCACGCCGCTCAGTGCCGCCCTGGAACACGCCCGTCTGCGCGCCATTACCGATCAGAACTTGCAGGCCCGCTTGGCTGAGTTGGAGGCCCTGGGCCGTGTCAGCGACGAGCTTGGACTCACCGTCGATCTGGGACGTGTGATGGATGTGATCCGGCAGCAAGCCATGCGCGTCACCGGCGCGGATGACTGCTCGGTTCTGTTGCTGTCGCCGCGCGAGGAATGGGCTGATTTCGATCAGCCGGAGGTGATGCGGCGTCACGGCGGGCAGGGCGTGCTGAACGACGATGTTCCCATCGAACGGCGGGCCATGCAGCAGGGGCAGCCTGTTCGCATCGGGCAGTATGCCGACAGCGATCTTCAGGCTGTTCCGTCCACAGCGGTGTCGGCCCTTGCCACGCCGATCCTGTACAACGAGCAGGTCGTGGGGGTTATTCACCTGTACAGCGGCGCGCCGGATGCGTTCGATGCCCAAACGGAAGCGTTCGCCACTGCGCTGGCCTTTAAAGCGGCGATGGCTTACACCAACTCGACGCGCTACCGCGAGCAGGTAACCAGCAATACCCAGCTTACCAAGCGTGTGGAGCAACTGAACCAGATTTTTGAACTCGGCCAGGTGCTCCGCAGCGAGACACGGCTGGAAGGCGTGCTGGAAGCAGTGGCCCACGCGGTGCAAATGTCGGTCGGTTTTGCCGTTGTGCTGATTAGCCTGCTCGACGAGCGCAGCAAGCGGTTCCGCCGCACGGCGCAGGCGGGCATTCCGCTGGCGCAGTTCCAGGAAATGCAGCGCGTGATGATTCCGCGCAGCCAGATCGAAAAGCTGTTTGTGGAAAAGTTCCGCATCAGCGAGTCCTATTTCCTGCCCGGTGATCGGGCCGACGAATGGCAGGGCGATTTTCCGCAGGAATATTTTCACTATCACCGCGAGTATGCCCCGCCTGGCAAGGCCAACATCTGGCGCGAGGACGATGTGCTGCTGGTGCCGCTGCGCGACTCGCAGGGACAACTGTTGGGCGTCCTGACCGTCGATGCGCCGGTGGATGGGCGGCGTCCTAGCCGCACGACGATTGAAACACTGGAGATCTTCGCGCATCAGGCATCCATCAGTGTTGAGAATTTCCACCTGGTGCACGCCATACAGCGCGAGGCCGAGGCTGCCCGCCGCGAGCGCGACCTGTTGGAGCGGCTGTACCGGGTGTCGAGCGAGATTCAGCAGGTTGCGGATGTGCCGACCCGTCTGCAGGTGGTCGCCAGGGCCATTCAGGAAGCCGGCTGGCGGCGGGTGCACATTACCCTGCGCGACGAGGCCCTCCAGCCAACGGCGTTGATTTATGCCGGGTATGAAGGCGACGAGGCCGACGACCTGCAGGCGCACCTGATCTCCGGCGAGGAGTGGCGTCGCCGCCTGGCCGATCCGGAATTTCACAAGCTGCGTCTGGGATCGGCATATTATTTGCGCTACGACGCCCCCTGGGTGATGAAGCACTTGTGGGGCGAGGAATCGTACCTGGATACCGCGCCGGTCCCGGTTGCCAAAGACCGCTGGCATCCGCAGGACCAGCTTTATCTGCCGATCTACGGCGCGAACAACCGCCTGATCGGCCTGATTGGGATGGATCGCCCGGTAGACAATCTCGCGCCAACCGAGGCCAGCCTGAGGCCGATTGAACTGTTTGCCACGCAGGCCGCTAACGTCATCGAGATGACGCGCCTCTACCTCGACAGCGTGAACGCGACCGAGCAAGAAATCCGCTTCAACAAGGTGATGGAAGCGATCGCCGGCACCCTGGACATCAATGCCATTGTGCAGGCGGTGACCGACGGCCTTCAGCGCCTGATGCCGTTCACCCGCATGAGCGTGGCGCTGTATAACCCCAACCGCAACAGCTTCGACACCTTACAGGTGCGTTTTGTGAGTGCTTCAGAGGTCGAAGTGTTGCCGGGGCCGCCGCTGGCCGTCGAAGGTACGGCGATGGGCCGGGCTTATCGGCAAGGCGAGGCGGCGACGTACTTCCTGGACGAGGGCGACGAGCCGGCCGACATCGATTTGCAGGCCTGGAAGCGGCAGGGCGAGGCGACCACGCTGATCGTCCCGATGATCGCCGGCGGCAGTATCATCGGTGCCTTGCGGCTCGGCAGCCCGTTGACCCACGCTTTTGGCTTCGGCGAGAATGTGTCGCTCATCCAGCGCATGACCAATCTGGCCGCCGTTGCCATTCAGAACGCGCGGTTGTACCAGGAAACGCGCGAGCGGGCGGTTCAACTGACGGCTCTGACCGAGGTCTCCAACCGTCTCACGGCCAGCCTGGAACCGGATGAGGTGCTGACGCTGGTGCTGGATCAGTTGGAGCGGGTGGTGCCTTACGACGGTGTGGCGCTGTGGCTGCGCGATGAGGACGACCTGCGTATCGCCGCTGCGCGCGGCTACGATGGCGGCGCGGATGAACTGGTGGGGCTGCGAGTGGCAATTGAGGATAGCGTCCTGTTCCGTGAGATGGCCGAGCGCCGTCGCACGTTGAATGTGCCGGACGTGGCGCAGGACAGCCGCTTCCCCGGCGGGGCGCAACGACCTACGCGCAACTGGCTGGGCGCGCCGCTGATCCGCGAGAACAAGATCATCGGCCTGCTGGCGCTGGACAAGATCGAGGCCGGCTACTACGACGAGCGCCACGAGCAGTTGGTGCAGGGCTTTGCCAACCAGGCCGCAGCGGCGCTGGAGAACGCTCGTCTATTCGCCGAGACACGCCGCCGCGCCGCTGAACTGGCCCATCAGACGGAGAACCTTGGCCTGCTCAACCGCGTCTCAATCATGCTGGCGCAGTCGTTGGACGTGGAAAACACGCTCGAAGTGGCTTTACAGGAGAGCGCCCAGGCGCTCGGCGTCCGTTCAGCACGGGCCGTCCTGTTCAACCCCGATCAGCAGGTGGGTGTGGTGGTGGTCGAGTTGCCACGTGGCGACGCCCCACCCAGCGACCTGATCGAACTGGAAGGCAACCCGGCGGTGGACTATGTGCGACGCACGTTGCAGCCGCTGGTGGTTGAGGACGCGCAGGGCGATCCGCTGCTTCAACCTTTGCGCCGTACCCTGATAGAGCGGAATGTCGTTTCACTGGCGATGGTCCCGCTGAATGTCAGCGGGCAGGTCATCGGCGTGTTGATGCTTGAATCGGTGGGACAGGCGTGGAACTTTGCCCCAGAACAGGTCGAGCTGGCTCAGACTATCGCTACGCAGGCGGCGATTGCCGTACAGAACGCGAACTTGTTCGAGCAGTCGGTGGTGCGCACACGCGAACTGGAGACGCTTTTCGAGGCGTCGCAGGCGACGTCGCTTACCCTCCGGTTAGACGAGGTGATGGGCGGCGTCAGCCAGCAGATGATCCATGCCCTAGAAGCAGACTCCTGTGCGGTCATGCTGTGGGACGATGTTGAAAACCGGCTGGTCGTCTACGCCGACCTCAACCGTCAGGGCGATACGCAGCAGGGCGATCCGCCAGGCACAGCCTATGCCCTGAAGGAATATCCGGCGCGGGCGTATGCCCTGCGGATGCGCCAGGCGGTGGTCATCCGTTCGGATGACGAGCAGGCCGATCCTCACGAGCGGGAGGACATGGCCCGGCGCGGCGTCTTCTCGCGGATGCTCATCCCCTTGGTGGTGCGCGAGCAGGCGACCGGCCTGGCGAAGGTAGAATTGCGCGCCTCGTTCCGCAGTTTTGGCCTCAGCGAACAGCGTATTGCCCGCACGCTGGCCGGCCAAGCAGCCATCGCCATTGAGAACGCCCGGCTGAACACCGAAACGGCTCGCCAGCTCGAAGAACTGTTTATCATCAACGAACTGAGCCGGGTAGTGTCGGCGGCGGTCAATATGGACCAACTGCTGCCGATTGTCCGCACACAGGTGCCGTCGCTTACCAAAGCCGACTGGCTCTACCTGGCGCTGTACGACCCCGACACGGAAATGCTGCAATTCCCGGTGGTGATCCAGCGCGGCGAGGAAGTTGCTATCCCAGCCCGTTCGTTGGGCGGCGACGAGTTCTCGTGGGTGATGCGCTTCAAACGTCCTTTGCTCCTGGTCGGCGAAGAACTGGCCGATGTGCGCCGTAACCTGAGCATCGAGACGATTTTGCCGGACATCAAGAGCTTTATCGGCGTGCCACTGGCAGTGGGGCAGGAAGTCGTTGGTGTGTTGGCAGTAGGCGATGACGACAACCCGCGCGCTTTCGGCCTCAATGAGCAGCGTATTCTGACGACGGTCGCCGGGCAGTTGGCCGTTACCGTGCAGAACGCCCGGCTGTTCGATGAGCTGCGGCGCTTTGCCGAGGAACTGGAGCAGCGCGTCCGCGAGCGCACCGAAGAGGTGCGCGCTGAGCGCGACCGCCTCGATACCCTGTACACGGTGGCTGCCGAACTGTCGGCCACGCTGGACATGGACCGTGTGCTGGAACGCGCGCTGGACCTGTTGGCGAACGCGGTCGGCGCTGATGAAGGCGCCATCCTGCTGATCGACCGGGAAGAAGAGTTATTGCGCGTCCGTGCTCAACTGGGCCGCGATTCTGGCTCGGAACTGGCCGTCAGCGGTTTGCGTCTGAACGAAGGGCTGGCTGGGTGGGTTGTTCAGAACCGCCAGTCGGTCCTGATCGACGATGTGCAGCGCGATCCCCGCTGGCTGCGCGTTTCTGCTTTGGATGACGTTCCGCGTGGCGCGCTGGCGGTCTTGCTGGAAACCAGCGACGACGTGCAGGGAGTGATGACTCTCTTTAGCAGCCGTCCGGGCGCCTTCAACGAGGAACATCTGCGGCTGGTGACGGCGGCAGCCCGTCAGTTGGCGACCTCGATCAACAATGCCGAACTGTATCGCTACATCCGCGAGCAGGCCGAGCGCCTGGGCGATATGGTGCACGAGCAGCAGATCGAGGCGTCTAAGAACGCCGCCATTCTGGAAGGCGTGGCCGACGGCGTGATGGTGGCGAACGAACTGGGCGAGATCATCCTGTTCAACCCTGCCGCCGAACGCATCCTCGACCTCAAGCGCAGCAACCTGCTGGGCCGCTCGATTACTAGCCTGAGCGGTCTGTATGGCGGCGGCGGGCGACGGTGGATGGAAGCTATCGAGCAGTGGACCGCCGACCCGACGCAGATTTACGGCGGTGAGTACGTGTCCGAAATCCTGGACCTGGGCGGCAAGGTGATCAACGTGACACTGGCCCCGGTGCATATGGGCGACCAGTTCCTGGGGACGGTATCCGTCTTCCGCGACATCACCAAAGATGTCGAGGTGGATCGCATGAAGACGGAGTTCATCTCCAATGTGTCGCACGAACTGCGCACGCCCATGACGAGCATCAAGGGGTACGCCGACCTGTTGGTGTTGGGCGCAGCAGGCGAGATCACAGAGCGGCAGCGCCAGTTCTTGAACACCATCAAGTCCAACGCCGACCGACTGACCAACCTGCTTAACGACTTGCTGAATATTTCTCGCCTCGACGCCGGGCGGGTGAAGCTCAAGTACCAGTTGGTGTCGCTGCCGCAGGTGGCGCGCATGGTGTTGACGAACCTGCGCGGGCGCATCGAAACCGAGGGTAAAGCTATCGAGGTTGTCTCGGAGATCGTAGACGACCTGCCGCAGACTTACGCCGACTTCGACAAGTTGACCCAGATTATCACCAACCTGGTGGACAATGCTTTTCAGTATACCCCGCCAGGTGGTAAGATTACGGTGGGTGTTCAGCAGGACAGCGAAACGACTTTCCTGATCAAGGTCGGGGATACGGGCATTGGTATCCCCGAAAAGGTGCAACATCGTGTATTCGACCGCTTCTTCCGGGTCGATGAGCAGCAGTTGGTGATGGAAACGCCGGGCACCGGCCTGGGCCTGGCGATTGTCAAAGAGCTGGTCGAGATGCACGGCGGGCGCATCTGGTTCGAGAGTTTTGAAGGGCGGGGGACGACCTTTTACATCTCCCTGCCGTTGCGTGAGGACGAGCCGTCGCAGATGGAAGCCAGCCCTGAGTAGCCTGCCGCCCGCCGTCTCCCTGGCCGGGGGCGGGCAGGTCGTGGCCGTCGAGGACGGGAGATGCTATGGCGAAAATCTTGATTGCGGAAGATGAACGCGACATCCGAGACCTGATCGAGTTTACCCTCAAGTATGCCGGGCACGAGGTTTACAAAGCGGCGAACGGCGCAGAGGCAGTCGAACTGGCGCCGGGCGTCCAGCCGGACCTGATCATGATGGATGTGCGGATGCCCAAGATGACCGGGTATGAAGCCTGCCGTCGTTTGAAGGAAATGGATGAAACTCGCCACATTCCGGTCGTGTTCCTTTCGGCCAAAGGACAGGATGTGGAGATGCAAACCGGCATGGAGGCCGGAGCAGTCGAATATATTCTCAAACCGTTTGCGCCTGATGAACTGACCCGTCGTGTGGCTGAAATTCTGCGTCAATTGGGCATAGGTTAGCGGCGCAAGTCGCGTAGAGAGCCGGTATGAGCGCCATCACCATTGAAAATGATCTGGTTCATTACGAGGTTCTGGGCAGAGGACGCCCCGTGATTCTGGTGCACGGTTGGCTGTCGTCGTGGCGCTACTGGATCACCACGATGCAGCAGCTTTCTATGAAATACCGCACCTACGCTCTGGACCTATGGGGATATGGCGATTCGAGCAAAGATACCCAGCGGCTTGGCCTGGATGCTCAGGTCAAATTGGTGGACGATTTCATCGAGAAGCTGGGCATCGGCAAGAAAGTTGCCATGGTCGGGCATGCGTTGGGCGCCGCAGTCGCCATCCGCTATGCCCTGCAGAAGCCGGAGCGGGTGGCCCGGCTGATGACCATCAGCGCGCCGCTGTTCGAGCAGCAGGGCGGTAGCGCCTCCGTCCCGGCCAGGCCCACGCCTGCCGAAGCCGCTGCCCCTACGATCCTCAAACGTCCTGAGGCGGGCGATACCAACGCTGCGCCGGGAGATAACGCCAAACCGGCTCAGGGTGCCGCCGAAACACCGGAGACGCCCGTCACGCGCAGTCTGTGGTCGCACGATAGCCCGACCATTCTGCGCCGTCCGCCTCTGGACATCCCGCTGACGGGCAGGCCATCTCCTGCACCGGAAGTGCGATTGCCGTCTGCTGCGGCGCCGCCCTCCACACCCGCCTCGGACGCCAGGCCGAATCCGCTGTTGGAGCGCCTGACCAACGTTGAGCCGCGCCAACTGCTGGAGAAACACCTACCCAAAGATACGCCTGACTTCGACAAGCTGATGGCCGAAGTCTCTAAGACCTCGGCGCGTGCGTTATCTGCCAGCGCCGCCTCGTTCGACGGGGTCGATCTGGCCGACGACGTGCGTCGCCTGACCTCGCCCACGCTGCTGGTGCATGGCGAGCGGGATGCTTTTATGCCGCCGCCGAGCGAGAATTTGATCAACTACCTGAGCTACGGCAAAGATAACTTCCGTTGCGTGGTCTGGCCTGAGGTCAACCACTTTCCCATGCTGAGCGAACCGGCGGCTTTCCAACGGCTGGTGATGGATTTTCTCGAAATCGCCGATGTGGACGAACTCGAACTTAAAGAGCGTTGGGTACGCAAGGTTCGTTAATCGTTCTGCCACTGCTTATCGGGGGCAGTGTTCACGCGGGGCGTTCTACAGAGCGCCCTTTATTTTGGCAATCTGGGAACGTCGAGATATAATCTAGGTATCCAGCAGTTTTCGCAGGGGAGCTTGGGCCAACCAGGCTGAGAGGGCGCTTCAATGCGGCGCCGACCCTGGAGAACCTGATCCGGGTAATGCCGGCGTAGGGAGCGAGGTCAACTCAGGTGTGTGTCAAGACGCCGCCCCCTGCCGGGCGGCGTTTTACGTAGATAGGGAAGAGGGCTTGCGTGCACTGATCTTCGCCAACGGCGATCTCAACCCCGGCCCGCTGGTGGACGCGGCGCTGGCGTTCGCTTCGGAGGCGCTGATCGTAGCGGCGGACGGCGGCCTGCGGCATGTCGAGGCGTGTGGTTTGTCGCCGCACGTGGTCATCGGCGATATGGATTCGTTGGCCGAATCGGACCTGAGGCGTTGTCAGGCGCAGGGCGCGGCGATTCTGCGCTATCCGGCAGCCAAAGACGAGACCGACCTGGAACTGGCGCTCCTCTATGCGGCGGAGCAAGGTGCGGCCTGGCTGCGCGTGATCGGCGCCTCCGGCGACAGGCTGGATCAAACGCTGGGCAATGTGTTGCTGCTCACGCTGCCGGCCTTGGCCGGGCGGGATGTGCGGCTGGCGGCAGGCCGACAAGCAGCCTGGTTGCTGCCGCCGGGGGAACATCTCTTGCAGGGGAACGCCGGCGACACCCTCTCGCTGATCCCGCTCGGTGGAGATGCGCAGGGCGTGCAGACGGACGGGTTAGTCTATCCGCTGCGGACTGAGCCGCTGCTGTTCGGCCCGGCGCGCGGCATGAGCAACGTATTCGCCGGTTCGACGGCCCGCGTGTGCCTGAACTCTGGCCTGCTGCTGGCCGTGCACACCTTAGGAAGGGCATAGGCAGCCAGACCAGCCAGCGGCTGCCTGAAGGAGCAGGCATGAACGACAAACGTACTGTTACTGTTGCTGTCCAGGTTATTCCCTTGTGTGACGATCCCTACCCGGTGGTGGATCATGCGATTGCCGCGATTGCCGCGACGGGCATCAAATATGAAGTCGGGCCGTTGGAGACGACGGTCGAGGGCGACATCGATTCCGCGCTGGCGGCGGCCAAAGCAGCCCATCTGGCCTGTTTCGAGGCCGGGGCGGCGCGCGTCGTCACTCTGATCAAGATCGGGGATGCCGTCGGCGGCAGCACCATCGCGGATAAGGTAGGCAAATACCGCACATGAAAGACAGCCGTCGCAATCGCCGCCTGGCGCTGCATGTTGCGCCGTCTGCCGCGCTGGCGGTGGGATTGTTGATTGCGTGGGAGATCGGCGTCCACGTGACGCAAACTCCTGCCTGGCTACTGCCCGCGCCGAGTCGGATCGCGGCGGCGCTGGCCCGCACCTGGCCGATCCTATGGCAGCACACGCTGCAAACCCTGTGGGAAGCCGTGTTGGGCCTGGGCGCGGCGCTGGCGGTAGGGGTGACGCTGGCGGCACTGATGGATTTCTGGAGACCGTTGCGTCGCGCGCTCTACCCGCTGCTGATCGTTTCGCAGACGATCCCGCCGTTCGCCATTGCGCCGCTGCTGGTGATCTGGTTGGGCTTTGGCGTCGAGCCGAAAATCGTGGTGGTGGCACTAGTGTGCTTTTTCCCCATTGCCGTCAACACGGCAGACGGCCTGTTCGGCGCCGACCCGGACTTGGTGGCATTGCTCAAGGCGATGGGGGCGTCTCGGCGGCAGATTTGGGCCAAGGTGCGTCTGCCGAGTGCGCTGCCTGCCTTCTTCGGCGGCCTGCGCATCGCGGCGACGTATAGTGTCCTCGGCGCGATCTTCGGAGAATGGGTCGGCGCACGCAGCGGCCTAGGGATTTATCTTCAGCGGTCGTTCAGCGCCAGTCTCACGGATCAGGTCTTTGCCACCATCGTCGTGATCGCCGCGCTGAGCATGGCTCTGTTTGGCGCGATCTTGTTGATCGAGCGACTGGCTTTGCCCTGGTATTTTTCTGCTGCACGAGAAGAAGCCTGGACAGAGCCGGGGATTTATTGAACCCAACCATGTGGTGTGAAATCGCACAACATAGCATCTAAACAAGGAAGAACAGCAATGCACATTGTCAGTGATCGTGGCATGGACCTGTCGGCACAGCAGATGTTCGGTCTGGACAACATCCATCTGGTGCCGCTGCTGCTGACTCTGGACGGCAAAACGTACCGCAGCGGCGAGGACATCCAGCCGGAGGAGTTTTATCGCCTGCTCGAAATGACCGACAGTTTCCCGACGACCTCCCAGCCGTCGGCGGGCGACTTCGCCGATGTCTATCGCCGACTGGCCGAGAGCGATCCTGACATCCTCTCGATCCACATCTCATCTGGCTTGAGCGGCACGATCAACGCGGCCAGGGCAGGAGCAAGACAGGTCCCCGAAGCCAACGTCACCATCATCGACACCAAGACGCTTTCGGCAGCGCAGGGGTGGCAGGTGGAGGCGGCAGCTCACGCGATCAAGGCGGGCTGGTCGAAAGGGCGCGTTCTCGAACTGCTGGAGCGCATCGAGGCCGCCACAGACACGGTGTTCACGCTCGATGACCTCAAATATCTGATTCATGGTGGGCGCATCAGCCACCTCAAGGGGCTGTTAGCCTCGGTGTTGCGCATCAAGCCACTGATCGGTGTGGATAAGCCCGACGGCAAGTATGGCCAACGTGGACAGGCGCGCACCTTTAGCAAGGCGCTGAAAGCCATCGCCGACACGATCACCCGGCATCACCCGCCCGGCAGCGCGCTGCGGATGCAGGTGATGCACGCCCACAATCCGGCGGGCGCGGCGATGCTGCGTGAATATCTAGACGACCTGTTCAGGTGTACCTGGCTGCCGGTCGGCCCGATTGCGCCGGTGCTTGGGGCGCACACCGGCCCCAGTCTGGTCGGCGTGGCTTATGCGCCGATGGCCGTGTTCGATGATCTACCCTGGGAGGCGGGGTGAGTCCGCAGAGGGGTGTCAACATCGGAGGAGAATAGCGGGATGAAACACAACGGTTTTGCATTGATCGTGTTCCTGGCGGCGCTACTGTTGGCGGCCTGTGGGCAGCCGGCGGTCCAGTCGCCAACCGGGGAAGTGGCAGAAACGTCTGAACCGGAAGCTGCCACGCCCGGCGGCCTGATGCCGGTCACAGTGATGCTGGACTGGGTGCCTAATACCAATCACATCGGTCTGTTCGTGGCAGAGGCCAACGGCTACTTTGCCGATCAGGGCCTCGAGGTCGAGATCATCCAGCCCGCCGATACGCCGGTGGAGCAGGTGGTTGCCAGTGGCGCGGCGGGCTTCGGCGTGAGCTATCAGGAGCAGGTGACGTTCAGCCGGACGGCGGGCGTGCCGATTGTATCGGTGGCTGCTGTCATTCAGCACAACACCTCCGGCTTCGCGGCACTGGCAGAGAAGGGCATCGAAACCCCCGCCGATCTGGCTGGGCTGCGCTACGGCGCGTTCGGCTCGCCTATCGAGGATGCCACCCTGGGGTTGCTGTTAAGTTGTTTCGGTGCGGATGCTTCGACCATCGATATGATCAACGTGGGCTACGATCTGATGCCGCTGCTGGAGCGCGGCGAGATTGACTTCGCCTGGATTTTCTATGCCTGGGACGGCCTTCGCGCCGAACAGCAGGGCATCGATCTAGACATCCTGATGTTGGCCGATTACGCCGATTGTGTGCCGGATTACTACACACCCGTGCTGATCGCGGGGGAGCCGTTGCTGCAAGAAAATCCCGACCTGGCGCGGGCGTTCCTGGCGGCGGTGGCGCGGGGATACACCTTCGCCGCAGAAAATCCACAAGCAGCGGCGGACATCCTGGTCGCTGCTGCGCCCGAACTGGAAGCCGAAGCCGATTTGGTGCGGGCCAGTCTGGAATGGCTGGGGCCGCGCTTCCAGGACGACGCGCCGCGCTGGGGCGAGCAGTCGCTCGACGTGTGGCGGCGCTACGCCGATTTCCTGCTGAATAGCGGTGTGTTGCAGGGCGAGTTTGACCCGGTGGCGGCGTTCAGTAACGCCTATCTGCCGGAATAGCGCTTGGTGGTTAGTCGTTAGCTGTTGGCTTTGCGATTGAGGCAAAAACGGCTAAAAGCCAACCGCTAACGGCTAATCGCTGAAAGCGGAGTGCTGATGACTGAGAGCTTGCAGCTTTACCAGGTTAGCAAGACCTTTTACGATGGGGCCGAACCCCTGCCCGTGCTGGATTCGCTCAGCTTGCAGGCGGGCAGGGGGGAGTTCGTTGTGCTCATCGGGCCGAGTGGCTCCGGCAAGAGCACTATCTTCAACCTGATCACCGGCCTGTTGCGCCCGGATACAGGCGACATTCGGCTGGATGGCGAGTCCATCGTCGGGCGGACGGGGCGGGTGGGGTATATGCCGCAGCGCGACCTGCTGCTGCCCTGGCGCTCGGTGCTGGATAACGTGATCCTGGGGCCGGAACTGGCCGGGCGTTCCCGTCAGGAGGCCAGGGCGCGGGCACGGGCGTTGTTGCCGCGCTTTGGGCTGGACGGATTCGGGGAGGCCTATCCGGCGGCGTTATCCGGCGGGATGCGTCAGCGGGCCGCGTTGCTGCGCACCTTCCTCTGTGAACGGGATGTGATTTTGCTGGATGAGCCGTTCGGCGCGCTGGACGCCCTGACGCGCGGCGGTTTGCAGACCTGGCTGCTGGATGTGTGGGCCGAGTTCCGCCCGACCATTCTATTCATCACCCACGACATTCAGGAGGCGGTGTTGCTGGCGGACCGCGTGCTGGTGCTCAGTGCGCGCCCGGCGCGCGTGACCCTGGAAGTGCCGGTGACGTTGCCCCGCCCGCGCCGTCCGGTGGACCCGGCGTTCGTTGCCCTAGAAGCGCGTCTGCTGGAGGTGCTGTCGATGAACGGTCTGTCACACGACACAGGGAAGCCGATCCCATGAGCGCGATCACGGTGATCAAGCTGGATCACGCCGGGGTGGAGCAGCGGCGCTATAGCGGGCGTGTGCTGGCGTGCGGCGAGACATGGGTGCAGTTGGAGGCGTCTTTTAACCTGCCAGAAGTCGATGTGGCGGGCATGATCTTTCGGCAGGGGGATCGCTTTGTCGAGTGGTTTTACACCGACCGCTGGTATAACATTTTCGAGATTCACGATCGGGACGGCGATCAACTCAAAGGCTGGTATTGCAACGTGTGCCGTCCGGCCCGGCTGGGCGACGGCGAGATCAGCGCGGAAGACCTGGCGCTCGATCTGCTGGTGTGGCCGGACGGGCGGCAGGTCGTGCTGGACGAGGACGAATTCGCCGCCCTTCCGTTGGAGGAAACGGACCGGGCGGCGGCGTTGACGGCGCTGTATGCGCTGCGACGAATGGTTGCCCGGCGGGAACCGCCTTTCGACACGCCGGGAAGGTTCTGAACACAATGCAGCGGCGGTTTGGTCCACCGCTGCTCTTTTTCGATCACCTGCTTACCGTTCGGGCATGGCCTCCGGCGCCCGGTCGATCATCTGGACGTTTTCGAGTTCGTCCGGGCGGATCAAAATGACCCGCGCGCGGACGTTCTGCATCACTTTTTGCGCCACGCTGCCGAACAGCATCCGGGAAAGCCCCGTTCGCCCATGCGTGGACATCACCACCAGGTCGATGTTCTCCGCGTCCACGAAATCACAGATTGCGTCGGCGGGCGAGCGCCCTTCGAGGATGACATAGCGCGCGTTGACGCCTTCCTGACGCAGTTGGTTGCGCAAACTCACCAGATACCCTTCGATGTACGCCCTGGACTGCTCGGCGATGCGGCCCATGCCGGCCAGCGCGATCTGGTCGGCGTACTCGATAACCGGGGATTGATAGACATGCAGCAGAATCAGTTCGGAGTGGTGTTTGCGGGCGATCTGGGCGGCTTGGGGGATAGCGGCTTTGGCCCAGGTGGAACAATCAAGCGGTACAACAATCTGTCGATAGGTCATGTTCCCATTACCTTGTGAGCGAATCCCTTACCCTACTTTAATTGTGCATCATGCACCATTGCTTGTCAAGTAAGATTGTGTGACATGTACGATTATCCCTGAAGGATCGTCAGGAAGACAATGTAGTGTTAAGATATTGGATTGTTGAGATGAACAAGCCGCTTATCTGTGGAGCAGGGCGCTGAAGTCGAAGCCGTCCCAGGTGCCGGTCAGGGCAAAGCGGAGCGCGTCGATCCCGCCGACGACGGCAAATGCAAACGCCAGGCCCGCCAGGATGGGCAGCAGCAGATCACGCCGGGAGCGCAGGCTGTTTTCGCGCCGGGTCAGGCTGACGAACAGGACCGCGCCGACCATCATCAATACCACCAGCGGCCCCGCCGCGCTGAGCAAGCCGAAGATCAGCAGCGCCGCCGGGCTGTTCAGCAGCACCAGTGTGTCCGCCAGCCCGATCACGATCAGCAGACCACCCAGTTCTGCCAGCGATTTGATCGGCGGGGCGTCTTGCGGCGCAGCCCAGACGGTGGAGTTAAAGGCAGGCAGCAGCAAACCGATCATGCCGACGCCGGTCAGTGATCCTGTGATCAGCCGCAGCCAGTTCTGTGGTTCGTATAGTCCGGTGAAGCCGGGAAACAGGTGCAGGTAGCTGTTGATCCCATCGACGGCCAGGAGCAAGACGAACATGCCCAGCAATGCCAGTACGCGCAGTGGCGGCAGACGGGCTGCGCGGCCCCGTCCACCCGCGATCAACATCCCCAAACCGATCATCACACCCATGTACATCCCCGTGCAGCGGGCACACAGTGGCAAGGGGGTGCCGTGTAGCAGAAAGGATCGATCCGCGATGCGGTGGCACACGGCGTAGCCGATGGCATTTGCTTTGCCCCAGATGCCGTCTGGCGTGCCCATCCACCACAGGCCCAGGATCAGGGCAGTCAGGGCTAGGATCAGCCACACCGTTGTGCGGCGGTAGGGGCGAAAAAGTTTTGAGTTTTGAGTTTTGAGTTCTGAGTCAAGCATGGGCGTTCGCTTGGGTAGCTTTTCGTTAGGCTATTGTCGGATTATAGCAGCTTACGCGGCGGCGGATGCCTGCTATAATCGAAATGCAAAAATCAAGATTGAGGAAAATACCGGATGCGTTGTTTAATTACCGGCGGGGCGGGCTTTTTGGGATCGGCACTGGCGAATCGCTTGGCTGAGGGTGGTCACGAGGTGCGCGTCATCGACGACCTGAGTGCGGGCAGCGAGGCCAACCTTTCGCCCAAAGTGATGTTTGTCCGGGGCGATGTGAACGACAAGCCCCGTCTGTGGAGTTTGCTCCAGGGCATCGAGTGTGTCTATCATCTGGCAGCGCGGGTGCGTGTGCCGGAGAGCCTGGAATATCCCCGCGAATACAATGCCGTTAACGTCGGTGGCACGGTGAGCGTGCTGGAGGCCATGCGCGACGTGGGGGTCAAGCGCGTCGTCTTTACCTCGTCGGGCGCGGTCTACGGTGAGCAGGCTGCACAGCCGCTGTCTGAAAACCTCCCGCCCGACCCGCGTTCGCCTTATGCCGTGAGCAAGCTGGCCTCCGAATTCTATGTGCGCACCATTGGCGCGCTGTGGGGGATGGAGACGGTCAGCCTGCGCATCTTCAACGCCTATGGGCCGGGCCAGCCATTGCCACCGTCCTTTCCCCCGGTGATTCCGTCCTTTTTGCGGCAGGCGCTGACCGGCGGCAGCCTGGTGATCTACGGCAACGGGAGCAACACGCGCGATTACGTCTATATCGACGACGTGGTGGACGCTCTGGTCGCCGCTGCAACTGCGCCAGGCGTGGACCGGCTGGTAATCAATGTGGGCAGCGGCGTAGAGACCAGCACCGACGCGCTGGCGCACCTGGTCGGGCGCGTGATCGGTAAACTGGTCGAGCCGCTGTATTCGCGGCAGACCTCCGGCGGCGTCTCGCGGATGTGTGCCGATCTGGCGCTGGCGCGGGAAAAGCTGGCTTACACGCCCAGGATTTCGCTGGAAGATGGCCTACGCCGCACCGTAGAACTTGACCCACGCTTCAGCCCTGCTGCACAAAAGGTCCCGGCGGGGCGGTGATGCTCTTTGGGACGCATGACTGTTCGCTGACCGGAGCACGCTGCTCAGGGGTATGCCCGGCTTATCCAATCCCCGCTCTGCACGGCGGATCGGTTTATGTGGAAGTCTGGCCAGGGCCGGCGTCAATAGCCCTTGTGCGAACCGGGCGGAGGGGTATCATTCACCGGGCGTGCTCACCTTGCCCTGATGGGTTTCAGTAGCGGTTTATGCCTGACTCAACGCAAAACGCAGAACTCCGAACTCCGAACTTGCTCGGTGCGACGCTTGTCGTCATGGTCGCTTACGTCGCCAGCGGCGCGCTCGGTCTGATCCGGCAGGCGGTGATCGGCGCGGCCTACGGTGCAGGCGTGGAATTCGACGCCTACGTGGCGGCGGGGCGCATCCCCGAATTGCTGTTTAACCTGGTGGCAGGCGGTGCGCTGGGATCAGCCTTTCTGCCGGTATTTTCGTCCTTCCTGGCGAAAGACGACGACGAAGGTGCCTGGCGGTTGGCGGGGGCGGTGGTTTCGCTGCTGACGGCGATCACGACGGCACTGGCGGTGCTGGCCTTTGTCTTTGCGCCCTGGGTCGTCTCGGTGCTGCTGCGCCCCGGCGATCCACCCGACCAGCAAACACTCACGGTGCAACTGCTGCGCATCATGCTCGGTACGGTGATCGTGTTCGGCGTCAGCGGCCTGCTGATGAGCATTCTCAACGCTTTCCAGCACTTCTGGCGTCCGGCGGCGGCGATGAGCCTCTACAACCTGGGGATCATCTTCGGCGCACTGGCGCTCACGCCGTCGATGGGCGTCTACGGGCTGGCATGGGGCACGGTGATCGGCGCGCTGTTGCACCTGGGCATTCAACTGCCGGAACTGCCGCATGTCCGGGCGCGCTGGCGGCTATCATTGAACTTCCGCACGCCCGGCGTGATCGAGGTGCTGGCGCTGATGGGGCCACGCATCGTCGGGCAGAGTGTGGTGCAGATCAATTTTGTGGTCATTGCTGCCTTTACCTCCTTCATGGTCACGGGCGCGCAGACGGCGATCAACACCGCCTTTATGCTGATGTTCACCGCGCTGGGGGTAATCGGGCGCAGCGTGGGCACGACCGTTTTTCCGTCGCTGGCGACGCAGGCGGCACAGGAAGACTGGTCCGCCTACCGCCGCACGCTGGGAAATGCCCTGTGTGGCGTGTTGTTCCTGGCGATCCCAGCCAGTGTGGGGCTGATCGTGTTGGCGCAACCGCTGGTCGGGGCGCTGTTCGAGCGGCGGGCGTGGACCTCAGAGGCAACGGCGGGCACTGCCTGGGCCTTGCAATTCTTTGCCGCCGGGCTGGCCGGTCACGCCGTGCTGGAAATCCTGGCGCGCGCTTTCTACGCTCTGCACGACACCTGGACGCCGGTCAAGGTGGGTGTGCTGACCATGCTGCTCAACATCGGCCTGAACTTCGTCTTGAGTGCGGTCATCGGCGAGCCGGGCAGCCTGGCGCGCGGGCCGTTTGGCGGGCTGGCCCTGGCGATGACCCTGGCGACGGCGGTCGAAACAGCGACGCTGTGGATTATCCTGACGCGGCGCGTCGGTGGGATGGACGGCGTGCGCGTGTGGAGGCTGGCCTGGCGGGCGCTGGCGGCATCGGCGGCGATGGGGGTGGCGTTATTCATCGTCGTAGAGGCGACTCATGAGTCGCCCCTGCAAAGCATCATCCTGGGAACTCCGCTGGGGGTGGGGGTGTTTTTCGGCGCGGCATGGCTGCTGGGCCTGCAAGAGGCGCGGACGATGCCGGCGGTGGTCCTGCGGCGGCTGGCCCGGCGATGATGGCTTCCACGCCGGGCAGTTCGGCTATTCCCAGACTTATCCCAAATGTCGTTTTGGGATAAATTGGGATATTGTATGCCGGTCGTTAAGCAAAGATTTAGGGTGCATCGGACAACGGTTATTCCATCGGCTCGATGCGCATCCCGCCGCCGGAGTCGGGCACGAGCTGCCGGACGCGCAGTTCGGCGGCGTCGAGTTGGCCCTGGCAGAACGTGGCTAACCGCTGCCCCTGCTCGAACAGCGCCACCGACTCGTCCAGCGTCAGGTCGCCGTTTTCCAGGCGGCCCACGATGCTTTCCAGTTCCGCGAGGGCGGCCTCAAAGGTCAGGTCATCGGGCAAAGAAGCGGTCATGGAATGTCCCTCTCCTTTACAGAAACCCGCAGGCGGCCCTTGTGCAGCCGCACGTTGAGCGCCGTGCCCGGTGCAGCGTCTCTGGCGTCGGTCAGGCGTAGGCCATCGCCGGCGCGCTCCACAATGGCGTAGCCGCGCGCCAGAATCGCACGTGGGTCGGCGGCGGCCAGGGCCTGGCGGCGCGCATCCAGGCGTTCCCGGCGCAGTTCGATGGTGTGGCTCAGGCTACGCGCCGCGCGCAAAATCAGATCGTCAACGCGCTGGCGGTCGTCGCGCACGCGGTTTAGCGGCGAGAGGCGGCGCAGGGCGCGCACTTCGGCTTCCACCCGGCGGCGGCCTTCCACCAGCTGTTCCCGCATGGCGAGGGCCAGCCGCCCGCCCAAATCCTCAACCGCATAGACCAGTTCTGCAACGTCCGGTGTGGTGATCTCGGCGGCGGCGGAGGGCGTCGGGGCGCGCACATCGGCGGCGAAGTCCGCAATAGTGAAGTCGGTCTCGTGCCCCACGCCACACACCACCGGGATCGCGCTGGCGGCAACCGCGCGGGCCACGCGCTCGTCGTTGAAGCACCACAGGTCTTCCAGGCTGCCGCCGCCACGTACCAGCAGGATCACGTCCACGCCGCCATAGCGGTTGAGCGCGTCCAGGGCGGCGACGATGCGCGGCGGGGCGTCTTCGCCCTGGACCGCCGTCGGGCTGAGGATCACTTCGGCCAGGGGATAGCGGCGGCGCAGCACATTTTGCACATCCTGGAAGGCGGCGGCGGTGGGCGACGTGACCACCCCGATCCGGCGTGGGAAGGCCGGCAGGGGGCGCTTGCCCGCCGGGTCGAACAGCCCCTCGGCTTCCAGTTTGGTCTTGAGCGCCTCGAAGCGCGCGTGCAGGTCGCCGCGCCCGGCAGGCTGGAGCAGGTCCGCATAAAGCTGATACTGCCCGCCCGTCTCGTACACGTCGATGCGCCCGTGCGCCAGCACCGCGTCGCCGTGATCGGGGATGTAGGTCTGGCGGGCGGCCTCGCTGCGCCACATCACACACTTGAGCGCGGCGTGGTCGTCTTTGAGGGTAAAGTACCAGTGACCGGAACCGTGCCGGGTGAGGTTGCTCACTTCGCCCTCGACCCACACGTCGCGCAGAGAGCCGTCGGCATCCAGCAGGGCGCGGATGTGGCGGGTAAGGGCGGATACGCTGTACGCGGCAACAGACATGGCGACCACTCACATTCCCGAATGGGCGACGCTGTGCTAAAATCCTACCACAGATGACCTAATTCTTTCCAATGGCAGGAGCAATGTTGCATGGTCAAAACTGCGCACCGGATGACCCGGCAGCAGATGCAGGAACTTGCGGAGCGCCTGATCAAGATGCCCTTCGACAAAGCCAAAAATCATGTGCGCCGCCTGGACCAGCAAAGCCAGCTGGTGATGTGGCGCGTGGGGGTCGGGAGCGAGATTCAAACACGCTACCGCCTACCCACCTTGGGCGTGATGGTCACGTTGGTGGAGCAGGCGCACGAAGAGAAGATCGACGACGAGCACGACAAGCTGCGCTTTGCGCCGCGTTTCGTCGAGGCGCGTGTGGAGGCGTTGTAAGAAACCGGTAGGGACATGTCCCTACCGGTAACAAAACGCTTAGTTCCCTGACCCGCCTGCCGGTCGCGGCGTGGGCAGGTTCGGCAGATTCGGCAGTTGGAACGGCGTGGCCGTCGGGGGCGGGCCGACCGGGTCCAGGCCCAGTGAGGCACGCCATTGGTTTTCTAGGTCCAGGAACGGGACGCCGGTAGCGATTTCGATGGTCTCGCCCATGCTGTGGCCGGGCATGGCTTCTAGGATGCGGCGGTGCGTCTCCAGGCCACCGTAGTTATCCAGCATCCAGGTGATGAACACCTCCCCCATGTTGTAGCCCAGGCCGTTGCAGCCATCTGCCGACGTGGTGGAGACGCCCAGCGGTGGGCCGTCGCCCTGCATGGTGGGCAGGTCGTATTGCTGCGCATAGGCAGCAATGCGCCCGAAAGCGTCGCGGGTGATGTAGCCGGACTGCCGCGCAAAGTATTCCGGCTGTCCCTCCTGCCACCAGGCCGGGCCGCTGCGGTTGAAATCCGACTGATAAAGGTGTGTCGTCTCGTGGACGATCACAGTCGCCAGGTCTTGCAGCCGCCAAGTTGCGGGGTCGTGGGAGGTGATGACCTCCGGTCTGCGTCCACAGCGAGACAGGCGCTCCATCAATTCTTCTGGGGTACGCAAATCGGGCAGGCGTTGCAGGGTGTAGCCGGTTTCGGGGCTGGTGAAGCCTGCTGCGTCGGGGTTGTTGCCGCCAGATACGTATTCATCCCAGGCGTTGCCTTCTGGGAAGATGATCGCCAGCGGCTTGTAGCTGATCAGACGGCCCCAGCCTTCTTCAAAGATGGGGCGCATCCGGGCCATCGTGTCGGCGACCATCTGGCCGAAGCTCTCGTCGAAGCCGAACCAGTACACCGTAATGTCTTCGGTATCCACACTGTACCATTCGCGGGTATGGTCGGCGTAGACGCCATGCTGCGGTTCGGTCTCAAAGATGTTGCCCGCGCTGTCGGTCAGCATCCACCAGTAATCAAAATCGACCCAGGGGGGCAGGCCGCCGCCCTCGGTATAGGGATCGGCGATCCACGTACCAGTGGCGGCGTCGAAGTCTGCGTTCTCGCGGCTGCGTGTGCCGGATCGCAGACGGTAAAAGAGCACGGCGCGGGCGATGTCCCCACCGCTGCTGCTGGCCTTGATGGTGAACACCATCCCGCGTGGGTAATGCGACTCGAACGTAGTCTCTTCGATGGTAAACGTGGCGCCGTCCTGCGCCTGTGCTGCCGGGGCTGCCGACTGCAACATAGGCAGGGTGGTCAGTCCCAGGGCGATCAGCAGGACAAGGCTGATCAAACGCATTTGCCGCATCGATCCCGATCCTTCTCCAAAAACGGCCTGAACGCTGCAAGATCATAGCGACGGACACCGTCCGCCGCAAACGGACCGCTGAAAGCTGACGGCTGATAGCTACAAATTGAACGCCTGGCGCTGCTCTTCCGTGGTCGTGAGGCCGAGGATGTTGTAACCCGCATCCACGTAGATCGTCTCGCCGGTGACTTTGCTGCTCAGGTCAGAGGCCAGCCACAATGCCACGTTGCCCACATCCTCTTGGGAGACTAATGAGCGCAGCGGCGCGGCCTCTTCGCTGTATTTGAGCATCACGCGGAAGCCGGCAATGCCGCTGGCGGCCAGCGTCTTGATCGGCCCGGCGCTGATGGCGTTGACACGAATCTGCTGGGGGCCGAGGTCGGCGGCCAGGTAGCGCACGGAGCATTCCAGGGCGGCCTTTGCCACTGCCATCACGTTGTAGCGCGGCATCACCTTTTCCGCCGCATAATAGCTGAGCGTGATGATGCTGCCGCCGTTGGTCATCAGCGGCGCGGCGCGCTTCGCCAGAGCGATCAGGCTGTAGGCGCTCGTCTCCAAGGCGATGCGGAAGCCCTCCCGGCTGATGTTTACGAATTCCCCAGACAGGTCTTCACGCGGGGCGAACGCGACGGCGTGTACCAGCGTGTCGATGCGGCCCAGCCGTTCGGCGGCTTTGGCGAACACGGCGTCTAGCTCGTCATCCTGGTTCACGTCGGCGCGCTCGACGAACGTGCAGCCGATTTCTTCGGCCAGGGGAAAGACGCGCTTCTCCAGTTCAGGGATGGCGTAGCTGAGGCCGATGGTTGCCCCCTGACTGTGTAAGGCTTTGGCAATCCCCCAGGCAATCGAATTTTTATTGGCGACGCCGAAGATCAGCGCCGTCTTGCCGTCCATAAGGCCCATGTCTATCGACTCCTTTGGTAAAGAATAGCGCCGATTGTATCCTGTTTTTCCGCCGGAGACGCCCCCAATCGCGTCCCGTCTGGCCTGCAAATAGAACGCTTTGAACGGCTTTTCGATACGTGCGAATCGCCCCCAATCCAGAGGCGCCGTAGAAAGCGTGGGGAAGGGCGGTCATGAGCGGTAGATGGTTGGCTCCGGAGTGTGCATGACAACTTCCTTACGCTATACAGCAGCATTGCCAGGCCCGATGCAGAGTTTACCCGTTCTGGTGTGGCAGGTGTAGGGGATGATCCGGGCCGCAATCTGGGTGTATACTGGGAACGTGGCGGCAATGCGAACGGCCCGGAGACGCCGACTCCGGGCCGTTCGTAAGGAGGAGAAAGAAGAGATTTCGCCCTTCATGCTATATCATAGGCCTTTTCCGTCGATTTACCTGACGGATTCCCTACGATTTCCCTACGGAATCTCTACGCTGTTGTCTGAGAAGATGCGCAGCTTTATGCTGTTTTTAATCTTGTTGGGTACTGTTAGGTGCTGTCGGGCCTGGGCCTGCCCTGTGTTAGCCTGTTGTCAGGCCCGGTGGGTGCGCTGCCTGGCCTGATTGCCTGTTGGAGTAGACGAACGGATGAATCACAAGATCAATGTGCTGGTGACGGTCCGCCTGCGGGATGAGCAGTTGGCGCGGCTGCGGGCGCAGTTCCCACGCCTAGACATCCGCCTGTACCCGGCGCAGGCGGTGGGGGAAATCTCCCCAGATGTGTGGGCCGAGGTCGAGGTGTTGTTCACGCCGGACGTGCTGCCGGACCGCGAGCTGGCTCCCCGGTTACGCTGGGTGCAGGCAACCTCTGCCGGCGTGGATCATATCCTCAAACACCCACTCTTTGAAAAACGAGATGTCATCCTGACGACAGCCAGCGGCATTCATGCCGTCACGATGGCCGAGTATGCACTGGCGATGGTGCTGGCCTTTGCCCATCGCCTGCCCACCATGATCGCCCGGCAGGCGGCCCACGATTGGCCCAAAGACCGCTTTCAGTTGTTTGAGCCGCGTCCTGTGCGCGGCGCCACACTCGGCATCGTCGGGTATGGCAGTATCGGGCGGGAGACGGCCCGGCTGGCCCAGGCGTTCGGCATGGAGGTGTTGGCGACCAAGCGCGATGCGATGCGCCCGGAGGACCGCGCCTGTTATATCGAGCCGGGCACGGGCGACCCAGAAGGCGCCCTGGTGAACCGTCTGTATCCACCAGAAGCCCTGAAGTCGATGCTCAAAGAGTGTGACTATGTGGTGATTCTGCTTCCGCGCACGCCCGCAACGCTGGGCATGTTCGACGCTGAGGCCGTTGCCGCTATGAAGCCCGGCGCGGTGCTGATCAACCTGGGGCGGGGCGGGGTGGTGGACGAACAGGCGGTGCTCAAGGCATTACAATCCGGCGCGCTGGGCGGGGCCGCCTTCGACGTATTCGAGACCGAACCCCTGCCGCCGGACAGCCCATTGTGGAACGCGCCAAACCTGATTATCAGCCCGCACATCGGCGGGAACATGCCGGATTATATCGGCAAGGCGCTGGATGTTTTCGCAGCCAACCTGGAACGCTACCTGCGCGGGCACGATCTGCTCAATGTGGTCGATTGGGAGCATGGTTATTGAGCCGGGCGCGCAACCGGTCTGTCTGCCTTGCGTATAATCAGATAGAGTCCGGCACAACCCGGCCCGTGTTGCTCGTAAGAATTGGTTGGAGGCATAGAAGAACATGACCGAGCAAGAAACACCCCAGGCCGCCCAGGAAGAACCGCTGCGCCAGGAGGGGGAAAGCGTGATGGAAGCCTTCGCGCGCTACCAGCGCAAAGCATTCGACGAGAGTTGCCAGGCCATCGAGGCGTTGATCCCGGAGGGCTTCAAGGTGCACAGCCGTGAGGCGCGCCGCGCATTCCTGATGTCGCTCAAGGTCGTGGCCGAAAGCCTGGCCGAAAAGTTCGAGCAGGCCGCCGAGTCCGCTGAGGAAGAACCCCCCAGCACCACCGGCAAGACGAAGGTGCGCGTCGAAGTCAGCTAGAAGCCGTTGGTCGTTAGCGGTTAGCGTACTCAGCCGCCGGACTCAGATTTAGGGTCCGGCGGTTGCTTGCTTCTTCAGCGTGGTGGCCCGATTTCGACCTTGTCTTCCAGGTAGATCGTCCGGTTTTCTTCCAGGGCGGCCAGAGCGAAGGGCAGCCGCCGGGCAAGCATGGGGGTGAGCAGGTGCGCGGCCTCGTCCGGCGAGCAGAAGCGGTATCCGGCGAGTTCGTCTGTGGGCAGGCGGATCGCCGCAATCTGATCGTTGGTCAACACGCCGCCGTAAAAGATGAACTGGAGGCTCTCGGTTTTCGTGCCCTGCGGTGATTGATACTCGACACACAAGAGCTGATACACGGGCAGATCAAGCCCCAATTCCTCGCGGACTTCCCGTCTGCACGCCGTGTAGGGCGACTCGTCGCGGTCCACCGTCCCGCCGGGAATCAGCCAGCCGTCGCGGTAGGTCGGCTTGACGATCAGAATGCCGCCCGTTTTATCGAAAAACAAGGCTCCTGCCGCCATGCGTTTGCCAGGTAGGGTTGTGGTGAAGTCGTCGGACGGATTTGTGGTCACCGGGTTTCCCTTGTATGTGGCGTAGGGCATTTACCCGCCGCGCCGCGTGATCAGGATCAGGAAAGCGACGAAGGTCAGCGCGAAGCCCGCCATGCCCAGGTCGCGTTCGGCGTTCACATATAGCAGGGTGCTGCACAGAAGCAGACTGGCGAAGATCAGGCTGAGCACGATCTGTCGTCCGGTGCGTTCCAGGCGCGCCAGACGGCGCTCGAAATCCTCGGTCATTTTGGCGTAAAAGGACAGGTCACCCCGTTCGGCGCGAGAAAGCACGGTATCTGCCTGGAGGGGCAGCGTGACCGCGCGGGTGAGCAATTTGCGCCCAGTATCGAGCGCGGCGCTGACGGTCTCTGGCGTGAGCAGGGCGCGCACATTGTCCCAGGTCAGCAGGCTATCCCAGCCGCGCCGCGCCGTGTCTGCGCTGTCCTCGGCCAGGAGGCCCTGTACGAACGGCTGCATCGCTTTCCAGGGATCAAAGGTTGGGTCCAGGCCGGTGCACATGCCGCTCAGAATGCCTACCGTTCGGCCCAGGTAGACGAAGTCCTGTGGGACCTGAAAGGGCAGGGTGTAGAGGATGTCGCTGAACTGGCGGGCCATGCCGCGCATGACGGCGTAGTCTACCTGGTAGAGCTGGCTCATGTTCAGCCCCCACACCTGGTCGAAAATCGCCTGGGTGGCCTCGGCAATACGGTGTGTGTCGGCTCCTGGCAGCAGCACGCCCAACTGCATGTAGCTCTGCACCATGCGCCCCACGTCGCGCGTGATGACGGCGATCAGCGTTTCGCGCAGCCCGGCGGCGATCTGCGGCGTCAGGCGGCCGGTCATGCCGAAGTCTACGAAGATCAGGTAGAAGGGGCGGCTCCTGCCTGCCTGCGGCTTCGTCCCGTTAGCCCCGGTGGGCAGAGGATAGATGAAGATGTTGCCAGGGTGCGGATCAGCGTGGAAAAAATGCTGGACGAAAATTTGCTCCAGATAGGTGTCTAGCAGCCGCTGCGCAACCGTGCGGCGGTCGATCCCGGCGGCTTCCAGGGCGGCGTAATCGTTCAGCTTGATCGCCGTCACGTCTTCTAGGGTCAGCACCCGGCGGGTGGTCAGGTCGTGGTGGACGGCAGGGATATACACCCCCATGTTATCGGCGAACATGGCGGCAAAGCGTTCGGCGTTTTGCGCCTCGTGCTGGTAATCCAGTTCCTCCCACAACACGCGCGCGAACTCATCCAGCAGCATCGGCACGTTGACCCGACGCGCGATGAAGGGAAAATACATGGCGAGCCGCGCTACCACACTCAGCGCGCTCAGATCGGTGTGGACAATATTCTCAATGCCGGGGCGCTGCACCTTGACCACTACGCGGCTGCCGTCGGGTAGTTGAGCGCGGTGTACCTGGCCCAGCGACGCCGCTGCGACCGGGGTTTCATCCAGCCAGGCGAAGCGGCTGCGCCAGTCGGGGCCAAGCTCGCCGACGAGCGTCCGCGCGATGTGTTGAAAGGGCACCGTGGGCACCTCGTCTTGCAGACCGGCCAGTTCGCCGATGATCTCTGGCGGCAGAATGTCCATTCGCGTGGAAACAAACTGTCCCAGTTTGATCATCACCCCACCCAGCCGGACGGCCAGCTCACGAAAGGCGCGTGCCCAGCCGCGAAAGCGCCCCATTTCCCCGACTTTGACCAGCCCCGGCCCGAACACCTGCCGTACGATCAGATACCACCACACGATCCGTCCGAACAGGCCGACGAAGAAGAACACAATGCGCAGGTAACGCAATGGGTTCAGGCGGTAAGGCGTTGCGGTTCCCGACGGCGCGGCAGGCGGCGCGCCCTCAGGCGGCGGCAAAATGGATACTGAGCATGGACTCATCAAACTTTGCATCGACGATTTCCAGGTGATGGAGCGCGTAAGGCAAAACGATGTTGCGGCGATAGGGTCCCACGCGCAGAGTCAGTTCGTCTGCCGAGCGGAACACGTCCATGTCCGTCTTGTCGGCGAAGGGCAGCGGAACGCGCAGATAGTACCCGCTTTGGCCGTCTGGGGCGATGCTGTGCGTCTGTCCCCGGAACAAAAGCTGCGCCGGGTTCGAGTCGCCGTAGAGAGCGTCGGCCAGGGTGCGCAGCGCATCGAAGCCGCCCATCTCATGTTGGAACAGCGGCGCCTTAAAGAGCGGCAGTTCCCCAAAGGCCTCAGTGATCAGCTTGAGGTTCTGGGCCTGGGAATCTTTCCAGGCCGCGAAGTAAGGATCCGTGACGGAGTCAGGGATGATGCGGTTGCAGATCACCGCGTCGGTCGGATAGCCATACAGGCTGAGATAGGTGTAGGTGCGCTGCGTTTCTTTGATGACCATCTTTTCGGCGTTGATCACCAACCGCAGGCTGCTCATGTCGGGGTCAGCCAGGATGCCGCGCACCTTGTCCAGCGTCTTGAACAGGCTGTTCACCTGTCCCCAGGCGTCGTTGTCGGGCAGGTCTGCGCCCAGCGCCAGTTTGCCAAGCGGTCGCAACAGCAGCCCCGCGCCGCGCGCGAGATTAAGGATTTTCTCGAACCACCAGCGGCTCACGTCGGGCAGGCTGAGCAGGCGCAGCGTCTCGGCAGTCGGAGCAGCATCGACCACCAGTACATCGTGTTGGCCATCCTCCACAAACTTGTTGATCCACAGCAGGTGTGCGCCTTCCTCTAGCCCTGGCAGGATGGTCACTTCCTCGGCGATGATGTCCTGTGCGCCGCGCTGCGTGAACAGCGACACCATGTACTGCTGAAAGCGCCCCCAGTACTTCTCCATCGAATAGCGGGCATCCACTTCCTGCGCCCACAGGTTGTCGTGAATCTGGATCGGCTCCGGGCCGATCTTCACGTCGAGCGAGTCGGCCAGGCTGTGTGCCGTGTCGGTGCTGATAACAATGGTTCGCAGGCCCATTTCGGCGCAGCGCAGCGCCGTCGCGGCGGAGATGCTGGTTTTGCCGACGCCGCCCTTGCCGGTGTGGACGATGATACGCATGAACGACTCCTATGCAGTCCCCACGACCTATTGAATGTTGAACACTATTGTATACGCGCGTCGGGCAGAAGGGTTCTACGGCGTTCCACAGGTAGCTCGCTCGGCGGAGGAAAGGCAGGAGTGAATGTCAGGATCACTTCTTGATGACCGCCGCAATGGCGCGCAGATCGGTGTGGGTCAGCGCCTCAGGACGCCACAGCACACTGTCCTCCGGATCATGTTCGGCGTGCTTTTTGCGCGCAATCGTTCGGCTGTTGGTGGCGTAGCAATACGCGCAGCCGAACAGACAGGTATCGTAGGCGCCAATGTCCACCGAGGCGAAGCAGCCGCATTCCCGGCGGGTTGGCTCGGCTTTCAGGTTATCGGCCAAGCCGGGCGCAAGCATCCGCACCAGGTCAGGATCGACGCAGCGGCTTTTTTGCACACCGTCAATCGCCAGCGCGTCGCCGCAGCATGTGTGGAGGCTCATATGGTGAGCCGACCCGATCTGTGCCAGTGCGCGGACGAGCGCCTGCTGTTCCGGCAGCGCCGGTTCCTGAAAGGTGATGCCCGTTGCTTTTGCGACCGCGCCCAGATTGCGCTTCGTCTTGCCGTAAAGGGTGGTGAACGAAAATGTGCAGTGGTGGGTATACCCTTCCAGTTGGCAGGCGATGCGCTCGAACTGCTGCAAGTGATAGGCCGGGGGCGTGGCCGTGCTGAACACAATCGGGTCATAGCGCCAGCGCACCCGCGCCGGCGATACCCGATCCGACAGGCGTTTGAAGGTGTCGATGGCAGCTTCAAAGGCCGGATTGTATGGCTCCAACGGCCTGGGATAGCCCAGCAGTGTGTAATGAAAGTAGTAGCGGTAGCCGCGCTCATCGAGTTCGTCGAGATAGGGGAGCAGCGGCGCAGGGTTGCGTGTCCAGAAGACCAGGGCGATGCAGTCTTCGGGCTTTAGGGAGACTTCAAAGACCTGTTCGTTATAGGGGTTGGCGATATGGCAATAACCCGCGCGTAGCCGGTTGACCAGCCAGGCGCTGTAAAACGCGGGAACGTCGGTCCGGCGGCTGCAACTGATGACGCGCGGCATGGTATTCCTTTTCTGTATGCTAACCTTTCGTAAATCTATTTTATGAGAACTTTTGTTCTGATTCAAGATGCAAATCGAAACTGACCGGGCCGACGATAGGCCGCCTTCACGCGGCATTGACAGCGCCGCTCGCCGCGCTTAAAATAGGCGGCATCGTTCACAGAGTAGGAGGGGTCAGGTGACCCGCAGCGCCGCCCAACGTTAGAGACGCCTCCCGCGCCTTCGATGACGTGGCGTGACTGCGCACGTTTGCTTCGCAGTTCCGTTGCATTTTTTCGTCTGAAAACCATGAGCCGCGGGCGGCCTGCCTGCGGCTTTTTGATTCCCCGGCGTTCGATCCGCCACTCCTTCACTCCCGGCAGGCGGCCCCCGCATTGATGAGGAAAGGATGCCTGCCATGCTGACCGTCAGCCAGTTGAGCAAACGCTACGGCGACACGCTCGTTTTTAAAGATGTCAATCTTGTGGTCAATCCCGGCGAGCGCGTGGGGCTGATCGGGCCAAACGGCTGCGGCAAAACCACGCTGTTGCGTATCGTCGCGGGGGAAGAAGCGCCTACTTTCGGCGGCGTGCAGTTTGTCCCATCTGACCTGCGCCTCGGTTATCTACCGCAGGGGTTAGAACTGCCTCCCGGCGCGACCATCGGCGATGTGCTCTACCCGCAGGCGCGGCAGCTCGCTGTTCTGGAAGCCGAACTGGAAGAGTTAAGCGCGCGGCTGGCCGATTCGCCTGCTGACCGGCGCGCGCGCGATGCCTATGCCCGCGTGCTAGACCGGATCGAACGGCTAGGGGCAGCTTACCAACCTGCTGCGCAAGAGCCGATTCTGGCCGGGTTAGGGCTGACCGACCTGAGTCTGGACGATCCAGCGGACAACTTAAGCGGCGGGCAAAAGACGCGCCTCGGCCTGGCGCGCGTGCTGCTGAACGATCCGCATCTGCTGCTGTTGGACGAGCCGACCAATCACCTGGACATTGCTGCCCTGGAATGGCTGGAACGCTGGCTGGTCGATTTCCCCGGCGCGGCGCTGATCGTCAGCCATGACCGCACCTTTCTCGACCGCACGGTGAGCCGCGTGGTCGCGTTCGATCCGTTCACGCTGACGGCGGCCAGTTATCCTGGCAACTACACCGCCTACATCGACGCAGTGGTAAAGGCGCGGGAGAAGCAGCGGGCGCAGTACCGCGATCAGGTAGTCGAGATCGAGCGGCTCAGGCGCGACGTGCAGCAGACGATGGCCCGCGCCGTGCGCAAGGAGAACGCCACCAGAGACAGCACCCAGCGCCGCTATGCCAAGAAGGTCGCCAAGAGGGCCAAAGCGAAGGAAAAGCGCCTGGAACGTTACCTGGAAGATGACGCGCGCGTGGAAAAGCCCCGCCAGGGCTGGCAGATGAAGCTGGACTTTGCTGAGCTGCCTCCGGGCGGCCAAGATGTGCTGCGGCTGGAGGGTCTGGCCGTCGGCTACGACCCGCACGCGCCGCTGCTGCACGACATCGACCTGACGCTGCGTGCCGGGGAGCGTATCGCCTTGTTAGGGCCGAACGGCTGCGGCAAGACCACGTTGATCCGCACCATCGTGGGCGAGCTTCTGCCGCTGGCGGGGCGCATCCGGCTGGGAGCGAACATCCGTGTTGGCTACCTGGCCCAGGAGCAGGAGACCCTCAACCCGGACGATGACGCCCTTTCGGCGCTGTTGGACATGGCGGAGATGAGCGAAACAGAGGCGCGTTCCTTTTTACACTATTTCCTGTTCAGCGGGGACGACGTGTTTGTGCCCATCGCCGATCTGAGCTACGGCGAGCGCGCCCGGTTGATGCTGGCGCTGATGGCAGCGCAGGGCTGCAACCTGCTGATCCTGGACGAGCCGATCAATCACCTGGACGTGCCCTCGCGCGAACGGTTCGAGCAGGCCATGAGCGCCTACGCGGGCACGGTGCTGGCGGTGGTGCATGACCGCTATTTCGTAGACCGCTTTGCTACCGGGGTTTGGGCAGCGGGGCACGGCACGGTCCGTCGTTACATTGACCGCGCCGAAGTGGCCCGCGCCGAGTTCTAAGGGGTTCAAAATTCGGAATGCGACTTAAAACGCACAACGTCCCTCCTCTGTGGCGCAGAAAAGGTGGTGCGACTATGATCGTAGCCGCAGTGCATTCATAACGCCACGAGGAGGCGCGCAGCGTGGAGATTCGCAATATCCGTTGGCCTGCCGAGCAGGAGGCGATTGCCGAACACATCCGCCTGGTGCACGGCCCCGGCGACAGCGATCTGCTGATGCGCTGGTACGGGCACTATCCCGGTTTTGATTCCCGTGACTGCTTCGTGATCGAGGGCGACCAGGGGGAGATCGCTGCCCATACCATGTTGATCCCGCGCCTGATCCAGATCGGAGAGGCAAAGGTGCCGTCCAGCGAGATCGGCGTGGTGGGCACGCTGGAAACCTATCGCGGGCGCGGCTATGCTCATGCCCTGATCGAGCGTGCCCTGGAGCGCATGACCGAGCGCGGTGACGTGTTGGGGCTGATCCTGGGTATCCCCAACTTTTATGAGCAGTGGGGTTACGAATATGCCGTTGGGCTGTATCTGACCAGTTACGAATCCGAGATCGAAACCGAACGGGCGCTCACGGCGGGCAAGTGGGACCTCGTCCGGCATAGCCAGCAGCGCCGCACCGCCGCTTACCTGGGGATGCGTGGGCGCGAGGTGGTGGTGCGTCCTTTCTACAACGGCGACCTGGAGTCTGTTGCCGCGCTGTATGATGTTGAGGCGGCGCGTGGGCACTACCTGATCGGGCGTGACCTCAAGACGTGGGCGTGGCAGTTGACCTACCTGGCCGATGTGGGTCGCTATGAGCCGGATGATTTCCTGGTAGCGGAGGCTGAGGGGAACGTTCTGGGCTACGTGCGCGTGGTCAGTCGAGGACAGGTCAACTGGTTCACCGGTAACGAGGCGGCCAATTTCTCGATGATCGAGAGCGCCGGAGACGACGCTGATGCGACCGAAGCATTGCTGGCCGCCGTCGCCCAGTTCGCCAGGGATTTCGACGCGCCGCGCATCGGTGTGCACGTTCATCCCGAAAGCCAGATGATGCGCCATATCCTGGCGCATGGCGGGACGCGCCGGGATTTTACTGGGGCGGCTTTTTTGCGGCTGCACGATCTGCCTGGCCTGATGAACCTGCTCGGCCCTACCCTGGAAATCCGATTGGAAGGCTCCCCCTTCGCTGGGCGCGGCTGCCAGCTTTACATCGCCAGCGAGAATGCCGAGACGTCTATTCTGCTGGGCGAGGGGCGCGACGAGGTCGCGCTGGAAGCGCCGGCAGTGGACCTGGTGCGGCTCTTCACCGGCTGGTTTGGCATCGATGATCTATCGAGCGATTGCTACGACAAACGTCACCGTGCCCTGTTGCGTGTCCTGTTTCCCAAGCGTGAGCCGCGCATCGGTATGGCGGACATTTTGTAAGTTCAAAGTTCAGCGTGCCGCGTTTTGAATTCAAGTCGTCCGGTCAGGCGTATACTTCCGGGGTAGATAAAGCAACCTAGAACTCAGCGTGTGTTTAAAACCCTACGCATCAGCCAGAGATGGCGTTGGGCAACGGCTGTGGTCCTCGCTCCAACCCCTTTTCCTCAGGACGAGGGGCTTAAGAAGCTAGTGCTTTCCCCGCTCCATGAGGGAGAGGGGAGCAGGGGGTGAGGGCCGTCGGAGCACCCTGTGTCCATGTGGCAGGTTTTTTAAACACTTTCTCAAAACTTTGGGGAAGGATGCCTATGAGTGAAATCACCGTCCGCACGGCCACGCTGGACGACGCGGCTGCCATCACAGCCATCCACACCTCGCATATTGAACGCTGGCAGCGCCTTAACGCCCAGGGGCAGGTCGAGGACGTGCCCTATGCGAAGCTGACCGTCTACGAGCGTTGGTTGCATGGCGGCCCCTGGATGACCGTCGAGATGGGCGCTGTGTACCTGACACATCTGCTGCGTGGGGCGGGCACGCCACTGGTAGCCGAGATCGACGGGGCGGTGCTGGCGAATGCAGAAGTATACCGTAGCGTTGAGCCGAAGCCGTTTGGCGATCATCTCAATGTATCTGTGCTCCATGTTCACCGCGATCATACCGGCGCAGGGTTGGGTAGCGCCTTGCTAGAGCGTATCCTGGTGTTGGGGCGCGAACTGGGTTGCGCGCGCGTGACGACGACCCAACCGGAAGCGCCAGATTTTTATGCCAAGTTCGGTTTCCGCACGATAGCCAGCCTTCAGAACATGACCTTTCCCGTAAAGAGCGGCCAGGTTTTTTATCAGGCGACGCCCCATCCGGCAGACGACCCGGCGCAAATTCAAGGCTGGATGATGCCGTTAGGCCGTTACCAAAGCGCGCGGCAGGAATGGGTCACGCGCTGGACCGATCTGTGGATTGGCGTGCCAGAAATCCAGGCGCGGCGGATCGAGCGGTTCAGATTCACGATGGGGCCGGCCAACTTCTTCGTGATGTACGAGGCTTCGTCCTACGATTCCCGCCGCGCGCAGGTGCGTGTCTGGACTTCCACCGCGCTTACCGGCCCGATGCTCACTGCCATCAGC
Organism: uncultured Anaerolineae bacterium; assembly: GCA_964529715.1. GTDB lineage: Bacteria > Chloroflexota > Anaerolineae > Aggregatilineales > Ch27 > CAZGXI01. The sequence continues at coordinate 64,900 of CAZGXI010000025.1, forward strand.
GACCGCGCGCACAAGATCGGCTTTCGCCGCCTGGATGCTTACGTGGTGAGCAGCCAGCCGGTGCCCCTCGGCCCAGACGCCGAACCCGATGGCTATCCGCTGGACGTGTGGGGTGTGGCATTGTAGGGATCACAGCGCGCTGCGCTCCCGGCGATGATTTGCCTGCGTTTGGCCTCTACCCGGCACACTGGTATGATTGGGCCAAGTTGAACCGGTTTCGTTCGGGCGGAGTGTGATGGCCTTTGAAGAACCCGCGCCGCCGGAGCAGGAAATGCTCAGCGTCGCGGCCAGTATCAACGCGCGCACCTTACGCGAATTATTCACCAATCGGAACTTCCTGGCTTTGCTGCTGGGCCAGTGGACTTCATACATTGGCGACCAGTTCACCATGATCGCCGCCATTCCCGCCATTGACCGGCTTACCGGCGGGAGCACGCTCACGGCGGCGGGTGTCGCGGTTTCCCTGGCGTTGCCGCAGATCATTTTCGGGCTGATCGGCGGCGTCTTCGTGGACCGCCTGGATCGCCGCAAGGTGATGGTGGTCACCGATTTCATCCGGGCATTTGCTGTCGGCTCGTTGATCTTCGTCAACAGTGCCGACATGATCTGGATATTTTATGTGGCGGCGTTTCTGGTTGGCCTGTGTGGCACGCTGTTTTTTCCGGCCCGCGCTGCTGCGTTGCCTGCCATTGTTACCCGGCGGCAGTTGGGTGCGGCCAATGCCCTGCTGGAGGCTGGGTTTGTCATCGCGCTGATCTTCGGCTCCGGCCTGGCGGGGGTGCTGGTGGACCGATTTGGCAGCGCCGCCGCCTTCGCCTTTGACGGGTTCACCTATGCAGTTTCGGGCTTCCTGGAACTGACTTTGCAGATTCCTAAGGTCATCAACGCCCCCACTGGCCGATCCGCCCGCGCCGTGTGGGACGAACTGCGCGTCGGACTGATGTATATCTGGAACACACGCGCCATGCGTGCCATCATGGGGCTGTCCGTCGTGGTGGCGGCGGGGCTGGGCGCGGTGATCATCTTGGTGTTCGAGTACATCTTCAAGGCGTTGGGCATCGATGCGACCGGCTTCGGCGTGGTGATCGCCACCCTGGGACTGGGGATTATCGTGGGCGGAGTGCTGATTCAGCGGCTGTCGCGCTTTTTACCCACCAACCGGTTGGTGGCGATCTCGCTGCTGGTGAACGGCGTTGCGGTGCTGGTGTTCATTTTCGGCCCGGTGTTTAACCTGGTGCTGCTGCTGGCTGCGCTGATCGGGTTCAGCGTGGTGGTGGCGCGCGCCGTGTTGGGAACTTTGACGCAGGCCATTCCGCCGGAAGAACTACGTGGGCGGGTGCAGGGGGCGTTTAACCTGGTCTTTTCGGCGCCGTTGGCGCTGGCAATCGGGTTGGCGGGGTTCGCCGTCGAAGCCGTCAGTGATACGCGGATTGTGTTCGTCGTTGTCGGCGCGCTGCTGTTGCTGACGGCGTTTCTGTCGTTGGTGCTGCTGCGCGGCATTGACGAGGCGATCTACAGCCAGACCTGAAGGGCCACCTGTGCTTTTCGAACGCCGATTTCAAGACGGCGTGGAGTCTGTCGCTGGTTGCTCACCGTTGAGCACCGCCTCTAGCGCCGCCTGAAGCGTCTCCAACGCCGGGCTGCTGTCCCCCGCCAGGATCGGCGTGTCATTGGCCAGCAGAGTAGCCATCAACGCGCCGTAGTCGCCCGCGTTCCACAGCGCCAGAGCAGGTTCCAGAGAAGGAACCCGGTTCATGGCCTGGGCGAATGCGGCCTGGCGTTCGGCCTGCATCAGCCATTCCAGCAGACGCCACGCGCCAATCTGCCGATCTGGGTCTGACGTGGTGATCACCCAAAGCCAGCCGTCCAGGCAGGTCAGTGCTTCGCCCGTTGTGGTGATCGGCGGGGCCGCGACAAGGCCCGTCTGCTGTGAGGACGATGCCAGATAGGTGCTGGAATCGACCTGCGCCAGGTCGAAGGCGCCGTCGAGGAAGGCATCCCAATAATCTGCAGGGGCGTGGTAAGCCAGCGCCTCCGGGCCGATCAGACCGGCTGCGACGGCCTGCTCGTAGAATTCCAGCACAGTTTGCAGCGGGGCTTCGTCCAACACAGGTGTGCCTGCCTCGTCGGATAGCTGCCCGCCTGCCGCCGCATATGGGATCAACAACGCGGTGTTGACGCCGTCTTCACCGCCCAGCGGAAAAGCGAACGGTTGCCCGGCGTTGAGCACGGCAGCGAAGGTCAGCGGCGGCGTCTCGAAGGCAGCAGGGCGGTAGACGATGTGCTGTACTTCGAGCAGGTAAGCCACACCGTAAACCACATCCTCGACTGTGCCCAGCGCCAGGGCTGCCGGAGTCAGGTTGCGGCGCAGTTCTGCTGGCATGGAGGCGCTCAAGGGCGCGATCAGTCTGTCGCGCGTGGCAGCCAGCAGGTCTGCGCGGCGCAGCAGCGCGAGGTCCGGCAGTGCGCCCGGTGCGACCCGGCTGGCGTTGCGCAGCGTCGAGAGAATCCCGCCCACGCCTTCGCTGCGCTTGGCCCGCACTACCAGCAATGGCGCGTCTGGGCTATTGCGAAAACCTGTGAACTGGGCGTTCAACACGGTTTCTGCCGCCGATCCGGGGGCAGGAAGAAGCTCTGCCGCCCACCAGATCACCAGTCGGGGCTGCGCTTGGACGGGTTCAGGTGTGGACGTTGGTACGGCCATCGGCGTCGGGAGCGGTTGTGAGCGGGCCAGCAGGCCGACCGGCAGAGCAGGGTTGAGGGAAGCTGCCGATGTGGGCTGATCGGTCGGCCCGACGGGACGGGTTTCACAGGCAGCCAGATACAGACCAAACAACAACGCCAGCAACAGGCGCAACGGTGTGCGCATTGCAACATATCCTTTCCGCCGTGCGATCATACCCGCGCGGCGGCCAAAAGCAAACCGCCGCACTGGGGCGGCGGTCTGCTTGGCGGAGAGGGTGGGATTCGAACCCACGGTGACCACAAGGGCCACACCTGTTTTCGAGACAGGCCCGATCGTCCACTCCGGCACCTCTCCGAGTAAGCTATGAGCCATTAGCAGTTAGCTTTTAGTCCCTTTGCTAACGGCTATTTTTGTCCCTCGGCGCGCAGCGCGGCGAAAAAGTCCACCAACAGGCGCGCCGCTTCGGCGGCAAAAGAACCGGCCATATCCACCACCTCGACGCGATGATTCAGCTTCGGGTGGTTCAGCAGGTCCATCACGCTGCCTGCCGCGCCGGCCTTCGGATCGCGCGTTGCGTACACCAGCCTGGGGAGCCGCGCCAGGACCATCGCCCCGGCGCACATGGCGCACGGCTCCAGCGTGCAGTAGAGCGTCACGCCGTCTAGCCGCCAGCAGCCGATCCACCGCGCCGCCTCGCGCAGGGCGAGCATTTCGGCATGGGCGGTAGGGTCCTGGTCGGCCTCGCGGCGGTTGTAGCCCGTGCCGATAACCCGATCCCCCAGGACGGCGACGGCGCCGATGGGCACGTCGCGGTGTTCCAGCGCCCGGCGAGCTTCGTCCAGCGCAAGGCGCATCCCGGCAGCGTCGTCCATGATGGGCAATTATAGCAGGTGGGGGGGAGGGATGGTAGGGTGAGCTACAAGTGCGCCCTCAGCCAATCGAGAATCGTCTGGACCAGCCCTGGTTGCGGCCCGAACATGCGTGTGCCGTGTCCCGCGCCGTCATATAAAATCAACTGATGTTCGCCCTGCGCCAGTCCGTCGAGCGTGCGGCTGGAGTCGGCGCTTTCGCGGTCCTCGCTGCTGGCGACGATCAGCACCGGGCGCTCGCCCAATGCCGCCAGCGGGCCTTCGGTCGTCACGCCGTGATAGTCCAGTCCGGGACTGAGCAGCACCGCCGTCCGACACAGCGTGTCTGCTGCACAGCCAGTCAGCGCCAGGTTCGCGCCGATGCTTGCCCCGACAACGCCGACCCGTTCCGCGTCCACGCCGTCCACAGCGCGCAGCGCCGCCAGCATGACAGCGACATCCTGCCGGGCCAGCTCCCAGTCCTGCGCGCCGTGCGTCGATCCATGCCCGCGCAGGTCCATCGCCAGCGCGGTGTAGCCCGCCTGTTGCAACGGCGTGATCAGCGGCAGCCAGTCGGCAGAGCGCCCGCCGAGCATGTGCAGCAGCAGCACCGCCGGGGCAGGTTCGACTGCCGCGCGGTATAGCGTCCCCCGAAGCCGCAGGCCATCGTCTGCCGCTACCTCAAACGGCTCTTCCGCCGGGAAGGGCACGCTGCCCACATCGCCGCCGCTGGCGACCGAGGCCGCCGTCGGCTCGTTGAGGCCGACCGACTCGTTGGGATCGGTCGTCGGAACGACGGGGTTAGCCGTCGGGCTGGCGGGCAGTGGGGGCAGCGGAGAGGGCGTCGGCGTGGTTGCCGGGCCGCTGCACGCTGCCAGGATGAATACGCTCACGGTAAAGAAAACAAAAATCATCGCAGAAGCAATGTCGCTTCGACGCTTTGACGCCTGCCGCTGTGCCGCTTTCATCGTTTTGCCTCCTGCGCCAGCACGATCATCCGGGGAGCGCCGTCAGTGAACGGGCTGAAGTCATAATCGCCGTAGCGCGCCGCGCGTTCCAGCCCGGCCAGTCGCAGCAGCAGGTCCATTTCCGCCGGGAAGACGTAGCGCAGCTGCATCGGGGCCACCAACCGCCGGACCGTGCCATCCTCGGCCAGTTCGTCATAGATCCACGTCACGCTCATCATCTGCTCGGCGCGATCCAGCGCGCTCACTGACTGCTGCATCACGACGTGGCCGCTCTCCGGCTCGACGAAGGTGCGTTCCAGCACCAGCGCGCCGGTGTCTGCCGTAGCGAACAGGTCGCTGGGATTGGGCAGATCGATGGCGATCACGCCGCCGGGCAGCAGCCGCGCGCGCAGTCGCTCTAGCATGGCAAGCTGTCGCTCTGGCGTGTAGAGATGCATGAAACTGTTGTAAGTCACCAGGATCAGCCTGAATTGCTCCGTCAGGGAAAGGTCTACGGCGTCGCCCTGGATCAGCCGGACCTGTGGGCGCAGGTCCGGCAGCACGTCCAGTTTGCGCCCGGCCCGTTCGAGCATGACGGGCGAGTAGTCCACGCCAACGACGCGCGCGCCTTCCTGCGCCAGGTGGAGCGTCACGCGGCCTGTGCCGCAGCCCACGTCCAGCACCGGCCCGCCGTGCTCCGCCGCGAGGGCGCTGTAAAAATGGAGGTCGTCCGTCATGGCGGCGTTTTCGGCATCGTAGTAGCGCGCCGCCGTCTGGTAAAACTCGCGCGAGGTTGTCGGCTCGAACATGGCAACGTCTTTCCTCAAAGGTGAAGCCAGGCATCGTCTTTTGTAACACCGCCTGCCCAACCGCGCTATACACGCCGGTCGATTTGAAGCCGATCACGGATTGCTGAAGGCTGACGGCTGACTGCTTCCCTGCAAGACAGGCGTCAGGCGAAAAACGGTTGCACACGCCTCCGCTCAAATGCTACACTGCACGGGAACTCCCGCCCGGCATTTTTAAAGGACAAGGTTGGACGATCTGATGAACCGCCTCAAAACCTGCTTATCTCTCTTGATTGTGTTGGCTCTGCTGGGGGCATTCGCCCCGGCGGCGCTGGCCCAGGGCGGCGTGACGGCTTCCATCTCGAACAACGCCAATCTGCGCAGCGGCCCCGGCACGCAGTATCCTTCGCTGGGCGTGCTGCGGCACGGCACGCCGTTCACCCTGACCGGGCGCGACTCGACCGGCATCTGGGCTTACGGCACGGCCAGTACCGGCGCGAGCGGCTGGGTCGCCGCCCGCTATCTGACGGTCAGTCCGGACATCGTGTTTAGCCTGCCGGTGACGACCGCTTCCGGCGCGCCCGCAGCGCCTGCGGCTTCACAGCCTGTTGCCGCGCCGGTCGTGGTCAACCCCGCGCCGTCGGGCAGTTTTGAGCTGGGCGGGCACATCCTCGGCTACGGCCAGGAAGCCTGGATGCGCACCGCCGGGATGACCTGGGTCAAGCGACAGTACCTGTATTCGGTCGGCGATGGCGTGGGCAGCGCGGCGGCTATGATTGCGGAGGCGCACGCGCACGGCTTCCGCATCCTGGTTAGCGTTCCGGGCCACCCACACGAACTGGAAAGTGTGGGCGATTACATCAGCCGGTTTGCCAGCTTTTTAGGCGATGTGGCTGCCGCCGGGGCGGATGCCATCGAGGTCTGGAATGAGCCGAACATCGACCGCGAGTGGCCTACCGGGCGGATCGATCCGGGCTGGTTCACGCAGATGCTTGCCGCCGCCTACAACGCGATCAAGGCGCGTAACCCCAACACCCTGGTGATCAGCGGGGCGCCTGCGCCTACTGGGGCCGAAGGGGCGTTCGGCTCGGCGCGCGTGTGGAACGACGACCGCTATGTGGCCGGCATGGCGGCTGCCGGGGCTGCGCGCTATATGGACTGCATCGGTATTCATTATAATGAAGGCATCATCCCACCGAGCCAGCGTAGCGGCGATCCACGCGGCGACAACTACTACACCCGTTACTTTTGGGGTATGGTGGATACCTATTGGAATGCCTTCGGCGGGCAGCGACCGCTATGCTTTACCGAACTGGGCTATCTGAGTCCTGAAGGCTATGGTGTGCTGCCGTCGGGGTTCGCCTGGGCGCAGAACGTATCCGTCGCGCAGCAGGCTGCCTGGCTGGACGAGGCCGTTTCCCTGGCGCGGGGCAGCGGGCGTGTCCGGTTGCTGATCGTGTGGAACGTGGACTTTACCGGCAACTTTGGAGAAGACCCGATGGGCGGCTATGCCATCGTGCGGCCCGGCGGCTCATGCCCGGCGTGCGAGGCGCTGGCGCGTTGACAGGGGCGTGCGGTAAAAGTAGACATCCGGCGCAAAGCCGGGTAAATTACAGCGGGTGGGATCATGATACCCACGCTGTTGGTGTAAACACCGAGGGCGGCTGACCAGTCGCCCGTCTTTCACTTTCCTAGCAGGACACGGAGGCGGCCCAGAGAGGCCGGCCTTTCGCGGAGGATGTGTGTATGACCTTTGTGACGAATAACGATCCCCGAAAAGAGGACGACTTTGGGGACCTCGAACCGGCTGCGCTGCCTCCCCAGCGACCTGCGACCCCGCCGCCTGGCTCTTCTGTTCAGGGAGCGCAGCAACGGCGGGGCGCGACTCCACCGTCGGGACCGAAGGGCCGCCAGCCGACCCCGACCCCGCCGCATCCGATGAAGGCGGCTGCGGCGCCGCGTCGGTCCGGGCGGGGCGGCTGTGTGATTGCGGCGGTGTTCACCGGCTTGGTTGTCGTGGTCCTGGTGGTCATCGGCCTGCTGTTGCCGCCGTTTTCGCTGCTAGATCAACTGACTGGCCCGGCCTATACCTCCCTGGATGCCAATACGCCCGGCTTGGCCCATCCTGACGGCCTGACGTTGACCATCGACACGGCGCAGCCGGGGCAGGACTTTGCTGTTGCGTTGCAAACGCTGCCGAGGGATGTCTTCCTGACAGGCACGGGCGTCGAGGATTGGGTGTTGGCGGCGCGGCGCGCGTTGCCGCCGGTCTTGCAGCTCAAGAGTCCCATCTACGACATCCGCTACCGGGGCACTCCCCCCGGCGCGATTGCCCTTCAGATTGCCGTCCCCCCGGACGCGCAGCCCTATGAGACGATGGACCTCTATGCCTGGAACGCGGCAGATGGCGAATGGGAGTTTATTCCCTCGCAGTTGACCGAGGACCAGACGACCATCGTTACCGACCTAGACACCATTCCCGACCGCGTGGCGGTCTTTCAGACGGGTGCCCCGGCTCCATTGGTGGCCGTTCCGGTAGATGTGACACAGGGTCTCTCGTCCGCCGCTGCCGGGATTGCCAATGTGGTCATGCCTGCCGGCCTTCAGCCGACTATTCAGGGTACGCTGCAAGGTAGCCTGGCGGCCAACTTCCAGGTCGGGGCGGGGTATGCCGTCGTGCTCACTGTGCGCAACTTCAGCGATCCGAATGCGCTCGATGTAAGCACTGTTGAGGCTATCCTCAATAACGATCTTCTGATGGCCGAACACGTGCGCCAGTTGGCGGCCTGTGTGCAGGGCTGTTTCCAGGGGGGCGCGGCGGACGGGATCGCCATCGATTATCGGGGCATCGATGTCCGTGACCGTGACCATTTCTCCCGCTTTATCCGTGAACTGGCGCGGGTTTTGCACGCCAGCGGGCGTAGCCTGACGGTGGTCGTGCCCGCCGCGCAGGAGATCGCCCAGGGCCAGCCTTGGGATACAGGCGCTTACGACTGGCGCGCCATCGGGCGCCATGCCGATACAGTGCAGATTCTGCTCGGCAATAACCCGGTGGATTTTGTACCCGGCGGTCTGGTGGAGCGGATGTTGCGCTGGGGCGTGGGCGAGATCAGCCGCTACAAGATTCAACTCAGCCTGTCGGCGTTGAGTTTCCGCCAGGTCGGGCAGGATCAACCGTCTTTCGTGCCCATCGGCTTTGAAGAGGCGGTCTCTGGCCTGGGCAACGTTGAAGTGGCGACGGCCAGCCAGGAATCCTATTTCCTGCCCGGTACGACCATCGAGGCCATGTTGAATGGCTACGGCGCGACGACCGGTTTCGACTCGAACGCCCAGACGCCGTATATCGAATACGAGGGCGGGGCAGGGCGCATCTGGTTGACCACACGCGCGGCTTTGTTGTATCGCATGAGCGTGGGGCGTTCCCTAAACGTGGGCGGCGTGGCCCTGCGCGACCTAATGGCCCCCGGCGTCTCGCCGGAGGTGTTTCAGGCCGCCGCCGACTACGTGCTCAATAGCCCGGCTCCGTCGGGGCAGCCAGTCGAACTGGCGCTGCATTGGACGGTGCTTTCGGCCTCTGGCGCGGTGGTGGCCGAGGCGACGACTGCTGTCGGCGAGACGTTCCGCTGGGACGCTGCCGGGTCGGACGGTAATTACGCGATCAACGTGGCCGTGATCGGCGGCGGGCAGGAGAGCGCCCGCGCTGGCCAACAGGTGGCGGTGGCCTTCCCGACGCCGACTCCTACGCTCACGCCCACGCCGACGCCCACGCCGACGCCGACTGCGACCCCGCGTCCAGTGGTGCAGGCTCCGGTCCAGCAACCCGCCCAGCAGCCTACCCAACAGCCCGCTGCGGCTAATCCGGCGCCGGTTGCCCCCTCCGGGCATATCGGCGGCAGTTTTGAGATCGGCGGGCACGTGGCGAGTCTGAGCGCGCCCGCGCCGGACTATATGCGGCGTGCCGGGATGCGCTGGGTCAAGGTACAGGTGCGCTACAGCCTGGGCATGAGTCCCTACGATGTGGCCGGGCGCATCAATGAGGCGCACGGCCTGGGCTTCAAGATACTGCTGGGCATCGTCGGCTACCCGAACGAACTCGCCAGCATGTCTGAGCAGGATTACTTCAACCAGTTTGCCAGTTTTCTGGGCGGCGTGGCTTCGCTCGGCCCGGACGCCATCGAAGTCTGGAATGAGATGAACATCGACCGCGAATGGCCGCAGGGCCGTATCGACCCGGCCATGTACGTGCGGATGCTGGCAGCGGCTTACAACGCGATCAAGGCTGCCAACGGCAACGTGATGGTCATCAGCGGCGCGTTGGCCCCTACCGGCGCGGAGGGCGCGTTCGGCACGGATCGCGTGTGGAACGACGACCGTTACTACGCGGGTATGGCGGCGGCGGGCGCGGCGCAGTATGCCGACTGCATCGGCGCGCACTACAACGAGGGCATCATTCCGCCCAGCCAGGTCGGCGGCGACCCACGCGGTGGCTACCCGACCTACTTCTTTACCTCGATGATCGACCGCGCCTGGGCACCCTTCGGTGGGCAGCGCCCGGTGTGCTTTACCGAGTTGGGCTATCTGTCGCCAGAGGGCTTCGGGCCGCTGCCGGGCGGCTTTGCCTGGGCGGCCAATGTGACCGTTGCACAGCAGGCTGCCTGGCTGGCCGAAGCGGCGGTGATCGCCAGCAACAGCGGCAAAGTGCGCCTGATGATCGTGTGGAATGTCAATTTCACCGATTATGGAGCCGATCCGATGGGCGGGTACGCGATTATCCGACCCGGCGGCGGCTGTCCGGCCTGCGATACGCTGGGGGCCGTTGCCCGATAAATATCAGCCTCAGCGGGGGCGCGAGAGCGCCCCTGCCGCATCCCGGTCTGCGTGTGCAAACAAGGAGCGTTCTTCATGTCGCTGGAATACCCGCAAACCACACATCCTGCTTCTGCAAACTCCGAACGTGCCCGCCAGGTGCGCATGTTTGTGTTGATCTGGCTGGGGGTGACGTTGGTAGTCGGCGCAGCAGCGTTTGTTGCCATTTTCGTCGCCACTGGCTTTCTCCTGCCTTCAGGAGGGGTGCTTCCGGTGAACGCGGCGGCAGCAGCCATTACCTCGCCCACACCGATCCAGATGCGTGTTGTGCAGCCCACATCTACGCCCTCTTTGCCCACCCCGACTCAGGCGGTGGCACTGGCTGCCGCTGTGACCTCCACGCCGACGCAAGAGCCGTCCGCCACGCCGACCCTGACGGCGATGCAGAGCACGGCTTTTGACTTCGGCATCCAGGTGCAGGAGAGTTTCGACATCTATGACTACTGGATGACGGTGGTCAGCGAGCAGCTTCACCTGGATTGGATCAAGCAGCAGGTGCGCTGGGAAAACATCGAGCCGGTGCAGGGGCAGTATGACTGGGCGCTGCTGGATGTGGTTCTGCCGACGGCGCAGCAACATGGTGTCCGCGTGATGTTAAGCATCGTCACCGCGCCGGAATGGGCGCGCGAACCCGGCGCGGACCTGACCAAGCACGGCCCGCCTGCCAACTTTCAGAATTACGTGAACTTTGTGACGGCCATTTTGAACCGCTATCCGGGCATGGTCAGCGCCATCGAAGTCTGGAACGAGATGAACATCGACCGGGAGTGGGCGTCGGTCAATGGGCTTTCGACCCAGAATTACATGCGTTTGCTCCAGATGACCTATCAGGCGGTCAAGGCTATCGATCCGGGCATCATCGTTATCAGCGGCGCGCTCTCCCCAACAGGGGGATGGGTTGAGCCGAACGGCGTGGTCAGCGCGATTGACGATTTTCAGTACATGGACGGCCTGATCCAGAACGGTCTGCTGCAATATTCTGACTGCGTGGGGGCGCACCACAACGGTTATAACATCGGCCCGACGGTTCCCTGGGACGAAGCGCCCCGCGACCCGGAGGCAGCGACGGCGATCTTCCGAGGGCCATTCGATAACCCGCATCACTCCTGGAGTCTCTACAGCACCCTGACGACTTACGCCAACAAGATTCAACTGGCGGGCGGGAATCAACGGCTGTGCATCACCGAATTCGGCTGGGCCGTTGCCGAGGACCTGGGCGGCTACCCGCGCGGCTTCGAGTTCGCGCAAGATAACACGCTGCAAGAGCAGGCCGATTACATCATTGAAGCGGTGCAGTGGATGGAAGAGTCCGATATCGTCTGGCTGGCCTGGGTGTGGAATCTGAACTACGGCGCGCAGGCCGGCTGGGATCCGACGAACGACAACGTGCCCTATTCCATCCTGCGCCCGAACAGCGTCCCCGCGCCCGCGTGGGATGCCATCGCCCGCTACCGCATGGAACACTTCGGCGGCAATTCATGAGTATGTCTCGCAAGATATGGGTCAGACTGGGCGCTGCTGCGCTCGGTCTGGCCTTTTTTGTCATTCTTCTGCTGCTGTCCGCCGCTCGTTTGGCTGGTGAGCAGGCTGCGGCGGTACAGCCGTCTGCGACGCCCACTCCGATCACGTCGCTGTATCCCGTGCCGATCACTGCGCCGCACTTCGAGTCGTTGAGCTACGGCATCCAGGCATTCCTGTGGTGGAATGAGTCTTCGCGCACCTGGGACCTGGAAATGATCCGCATGATGAACTTCACTCACGTCAAGCAGATTTTCGGCTGGGAAGACATCGAGCCGGAACGCGGGCGCTACGACTGGAGTCGCGCCGACGATGTGGTAGATGAGGTAGCCTACCGGGGACTGTCGCTCGTCGCGCGGCTGGACCATCCGCCGACGTGGGCGCTGGTCGATCCGGCCTTGCGTGCCGACGGCGTGCCCTTCGATGTGGAAGCCTACGGCGCATTCTGCGGCGCGGTGGCAGAACGTTACCGGGGGCGCATCGCGGGTTATCAGGTGTGGAACGAGCCGAACCTTCAGCGCGAGTGGAACGGCTACCCGCCGGACGCCGCCGGGTATGTGGCCCTGCTGCGCGCTTGTTACACCGCGATCAAGGCCGCCGACCCGGATTCTATTGTCATCTCGGCGGGACTAGCCCCCACCGGGACCGATCTTCCCATTGCTGTGCCGGACGAACGCTACTTACAGGAGATGTTCGATGCGGGTCTGAGCGAGGTGTATGACGTACTGGGGCTGCACGCGCCGGGCTACCATAATCCGCCGTCTATTTCGCCAGAAGCGGTGGCGGCGGCGAACGACGGTCATCGCTGGATGGCTTTCCGCCATGTAGAGGACATGCGCCGCCTTATGATTGCCAACGGCGATGCGGAGCGACAGGTCGCCTTGCTGGAATTCGGCTGGACAACCGACCCGCTGCATCCCGAATATGCCTGGCACGCTGTAGATGAGGCGACGCAGGCGGAGTACCTGGTGGGCGCTTATGCCTATGCTGCCGAGTACTGGCGGCCCTGGGTCGGGCTGATGAGCACGATTTATATCGCTGCGCCCGACTGGACGGAAGACGACGAGGAATACTGGTGGGCGATCACGCTGCCGGCGTTCAGCCCGAATTACCACGTGCGCCCGGCCTACATCGATCTGGCGAACATGGCGAAGTATATGGGCGAACGGGTCATCCCGGCGCGCGACCCCGGCAGCGAAGAGGCGGTGAACCATGTCCCCCTGGACGCTAGGGATTAGCTACTTCTGTCATTTGGTTGCCACTGTCGTGTGGATCGGCGGGCTGGCGTTGCTGGCGCTGGTGGTATGGCCGTCGGCGCGGCGAGTCCTGGACGGCGATCCGAAGCAGGCGGTGCTGCTGGCCGACCTGCGCCGTCGCTTCAATCCGCTGGCGAATCTCAGCCTGGTCGTGTTGATCGTCACCGGGATGATCCAGATGAGCGGCGACCCGAACTACGATGGCCTGCTCATCTTCGATAATGACTGGAGTCGGGCAATCCTGCTCAAACACCTGGCGATCCTCGGCATGGTGATTGTCGGCGCGACGCTGCAATGGGGGATTCTCCCTGCGCAGGAACGGGCTGCCCTGTTGCAGGCACGCGGCAGGGATGTGCCCGATCTGGAACGTCTGGAACGGCGGGAACGCCTGCTTAACATGGCGAACTTGCTTCTGGGCGGGTTGGTGCTGGCTTTTACCGCCCTGGCAACCGCGTTATAATCGTTTTGCCGTCAAAACGCCGGGATCGCCCGGTTCTCCGCTTTCAGGGTTAAGATGCTTATTTGAAGGACCTTGAACCGGTCCCGGCAGTGTGGTGTTCTCTACGTCCACTGAGGAGTTTTCCCCGCGTTGAACAAGCGCCATCCTCATCTCGCCCTGTTGACCGTCCTGCTGCTGCTGGCGGCGCTGTTACGCCTGTGGAATCTGGGCACACTGCCGCCGGGCTTCAGCCATCCCGAACTGGACGTGCTGAATATCATGGGGCGGGTGCAGCTTGGCGAAGTGGTGGTTTTTCATCGGGCAGGTACGGCAGGACAGGAGGCGATGTTTTCCGTCATCCAGGCATTTGCTGCCGTACTCTTCGGCGATGGTCTGATCACGCTGCGGCTGCCTGCCGTCTGGATCGGTCTGATTACGCTCTGTCTGACCTATGCGATAACCCGGCGGTTGTATGGTCGGCGGGCAGGGTTACTGGCGTTTGGCCTGATGGCGGTGGGGTTCTGGCCAGTGCTGTTGTCGCGCCTGGCAATCCGGGAGACGCTCGTGCCGCTGGCGGTGCTGGCGGCGCTGCTGGCCTTTTTCAACGCCTTCCACGTCCGTCGAGAGGTCTCTCCCGATCCGCCGGTGACAGCCTCGTATACCGCACTCGGCCTACTGACGGCCCTCAGTCTCTATGTACACTGGTACGGTGTTTTTGTGGCCCTGGTGATTACCCTGGCGACGGCCTACCTGTTGTTGACGCGCCAGCGCATCTCGCGGCGGGCCACTGGGTACAGTGCTTTTGCCATTCTCGTCTCGATCATCACGGTGGTTCCTTACGTCATCTCCACGCTGCGCGCACCTGCTCTCAGTGGGTTGGCTAGCCTGCGCCAGGCCCTCACACCGGCCAGTGCACCGGACTCGATCATTGATGGCCTGGCAGCATTCTTCTTCCGAGGTGACTTCGATCCGGTCTTCAATCTGCCGGGCCGTCCTTTGTTGGAACCGGTCAGTGCGCTCTTATTCACTGGCGGGATGATCGTCGGGCTGCGGCACTGGCGCCACCCGACCGGTTTTATCCCGATGATGGCCGTGCTGGTGGGGCTGCTTCCGTTACTGCTCGGCGCGCAGGCAGGTTCTTTTCGGGCGCTGGTCGGCGCGCTGCCCCTGATCTACTTAGTGATCGGACGCGCCGCCGACCTGGGGCTGTCTGCCCTGGCTGTTCGCCGCCCGATTTTTCACCGCGCTGCGCCCTGGCTGATGGCTGCGCTAGTGGCGGCGAACCTGGTCTGGACGGCAGGCGACCTGTTCATCCGCTGGCCTGCTCGTCCTGACGTTCAGGAGGCTTACCACGCCAGCCGGGGCTTGCTGGCCCATCATCTAGACCGCACCGCCGTGTCCTTGCCGACCACCGTGTGCAGTCCGCAGCTTTTCGACACCGATGCTCAGCCCGGCGACCCTCACCTGCTGGACTGGATGATGCAGCGCCAGGACGCGCCGCTGCGTTACGTGGATTGCGCCAACGGCCTGATCGTCGCGGCAGGGGGCGCGCGCCAGCAGTTCGCTTTTACCGACCCGACCATTTTCAATCGGATGCACGCGGTCTTGCAGTCGTGGCTGCGGGGACGCCCGAACATCCCGGTGCCCGGCCTGCCGCCATCAAGTGTGGTGGAATTGAATGTGCAGCGCCAGTTGGAAAATACGGTGGGGCGGTTGCTGACAACTGCCCCCACCGGCTTTGCGCCGGAATCGCCCGGTGGGCCCGGCGCGGCGGCGTTACCGGTGCGGATGGGTGGCAATCTATCGTTTCTGGGCTACGTTCCAGAGCGCGACCTGAACTACGCGCCCGGCGATGTTGTGCCTATTGTAACCTACTGGCGTGTGGATGGCGCGGTGCCGCCGGATGTGCGCCTGTTCGCCCACGTGCTGTCAGACCCGGTTGCCATTGTGGCGCAAACCCAGGCGATCAACGTCTGGGCGCCCACGCTGCGTAACCGTGATGTGTTCATCCAGGTGATGTATGTCGTGTTGCCCGAGTCGGTGCCGCCCGGCGCGTATGATATTTCTATCGGGGCGTATCTGGCTGATAGCCAGGCACGCCTGCCTGTCTTCGACGGCGAGCAGCGGCGCGGCGACCGGCTGTTCCTCTATCAGATCACCGTGACGGCGGAGGACTAGGCGATGTTCGAGATCGTTTTTCTCGGTACATCGGCCTCGGCCCCGTCGGTCTACCGGGGGCTGTCGGCGCAGGTTATCCTGGCGGAAGAGTATCGTTTTCTGATCGACTGTGGTGAAGGCACGCAGCGCCAGATTCTCAAGAGCGGCCTGGGATTCAAGCGCCTGACGCGCATTCTGCTCACGCACGGCCACCTGGATCATATCCTGGGACTGGCCGGGCTGCTTTCGACCTATATGCGTTGGGAATCGGTGCAAGAACTGGAAATCTGGGGCGGGCGGCGCACCCTGGACCGCGTGCAACGCCTGCTATACGATGTGACGCTGGGCGGGGCCACGCCGCCAATGCCCATCCACCTGATCGACCTCAAGCCGGGCACGTTCTTTGAGGCCAAAAAGTTCACCGTGACCGCTTTCCCGGTGTCGCATCGTGGGCCGGATAACTTCGGCTTTCTGTTCGAGGAGCGCGCACGGCGGCCTTTTCTGGTCGAGCGGGCGGAGGCGCTGGGTGTTCCTGCCGGGCCGGAGCGCGGCGCGCTGACGCGCGGGGAGTCGATCCGGCTGGCGGATGGGCGCGTGATCGCTCCCGACGATGTGCTGGGGCCGGTGTTGCCCGGCGCGAAGCTCGTTTACATCGGGGACATTGGCCGGACGGATAACCTGCCGGAGGAAATACACGGCGCGGATGTGCTGGTGATGGAGGCGACTTACCTGGAAGACGAGGATGACATGGCCGCCGATTTCGGCCATATGACCGCTGCCCGCGCGGCCCGCTATGCACAGCAGGCCGGGGTCAAGGCGTTGATCCTTACACACCTGTCCCGGCGCAACCGTGAGCGGGACGTGTTAACCGAGGCGCGCGCAATTTTCCCAGAGGTGATTGTCGCCCGCGATTTTGACCACTTCAGTGTGGTTAAGGGGAAGCCGCTGGCGCGGGTGAAAACAACACCACCTGCCGAGGAATAGGCAGCGTGCGGATAAAAACGGATATTTTATATCCGAAAAATTGTGACACGGCAACGGCGCGGAGATGACCTGTCTCTGCGCCCTTTGCGTGTCCCGGTGCTTCTGGTCGGCAGAGTGGTACGGCCCGGTAGCCCGGCGCGGCGATTCCCCTACGCCGCTTGATAGGCAGTGCTGTTTTCCAGAGCAGCCTGGCGTTCTAGCAGCATGGCGAAGTTCGTGTTGCGCAGCCGTGCGACGAGGTCCTTTTGGACTTCGCACCATACTTCGCGGATGGGACAGGTGGACGTCGAAGGGCAGGCGTCTGCATTCAGGACGCAACGGTTTAGCGCAATCTCGCCGTCGATGGCTTCTACCACTTCCAGCAGACTGATTTCTTCCGGCGGACGTGCCAGACGCACACCACCGCTGGCCCCCCGCATGGCATCCACAATCCCCTTGACCGAAAGCTGCGAGATGATCTTGGCAAGAAAGGGCAAGGGGATATTTTCCTCTTCGGCAATGACCGAGGTCGCAAGACGCTCGCCATCTACCAGCCGCGCCACATGCAATACGGCGCGAACGGCGTAATCGGCTTGACGGGTGATTTCCATGCTGTGCTCCTGGGCGGGTTGGAATTCCGGCCTCAATTGTCTTGTTTTATGCTATTTAGAGGCTAATCTACTGTCGTCTTTCCCTCAAGTGACGGTTGTCATTGGGAGTGGTGACAATAGGCCGCAACTGCACCTTTTTTATCCGCTAGGGTTAATTTGTCAGGAAATTGTTCAGGTAATAGAATGAATTTCAGCGCACGCCCGCAAGCGAAGTGCGCTATAATGCGCTACTGCGCCTTACTGTTCAGGCAGGGTTGTGGATGGCAGTGCCTTTTTGTCATGTGTGTGACACCAGACCGGCTGATAAACGCCGCTATGGAGATAGCGGCCTGGAGGATGGCGAATACTGCCCGGTTTGCCATCGGCCTGCGTGCCGTTTTCACCTGGGTACGGTGCGCTGGCGCTGGAAGAAAGATGGCCAGTTGGATTCGGCTCGTATTTGCCTGGAATGTAAAAATGCCTATCGTCATCGTAGCTGGGACCCCGTACATCGGGACTGGATAAGCTGAGATGCTACGCAACTACTTCGATCCTGCTCTGCTTCCCCAGATAGAAACCTATATTGAAGGGCTGTTTGCCGTTGAGGATGACGCACTGCGCTTCGCGCAAAGCGAGGCCGCGCGTGCGGGAATGCCCGCCATCCAGATTCGTCCCACCGACGGGATGCTGCTGCACCTGCTGGCCCGCGCCGCTGGGGCGCGCCGCATCGTCGAGATCGGCACGCTGGCCGGATACAGCGGCATCTGGCTGGCGCGCGCCCTGCCGCCCGACGGCAGGCTCTACACCCTGGAGGCGAACCCCCTCCATGCCGCTGTTGCCCGCCGGTCATTTGCCCGCGCCGGGCTGACGGACCGGGTAGATGTGCTGGAAGGCCCGGCGCTGGATAGTCTCCAACGGCTTGATGGCGGCGTGCGCTACGACATGGTCTTCATCGATGCCGACAAGGACACTTATCCTGCCTATCTGGAATGGGCGGTGGCGCACCTACGGCCCGGTGGGGTGATCGCGGCGCACAATGCCCTGCGCAACGGCGGCGTGGTGAACCCCCACAACGACGGGGATTATGCCATGCGCCGCTTCAACGCAATGGTGGCCCGCCACCCGCGCCTGGTGAGCAGTGTGATCGCCATCGGCGACGGGATGCTCGTGGCCGTGCTGAGTTCAGAATCTTGAGGTTGGAACAAGGGCTATCGCAGCGGCGGAAGCGCCTCCGCCGCTGCCTATGGTTGCGCCTTATCGTTCGCCTTCGCCCAGACTGGCCTGAATCCCGGCGATCAGTTGCGCCCTTTCCTGGGCGTTCAGGTTTGCTTCTGGGTGCATGATCAGGTAGTTGGGCAGGGGCATTGCGCCGCGCTCGATCTGCTCGATCAGTTCTTCGCCCTCGATCTCCCCGCGCCCGGTGGACAGGTTCATCGCAGCGCGGCCTTCGCGCACGTCTTGCGCGACCAGCCACGAGACGGGGGCGACATAGGCATACCAGGGCCAGTTGGTGTCGTTGGTGTGGCAGTCATAACAGGCGCGGCGCATCAGGGCTTCGGTCTGGGCGGAATCCCATTGCACGACAACGCCATGCGGTTCGGGGTTCGTCCGGCCTTCGACTGGGACAAGCTGCAAAACAACAAAGATGATAATTGCGATCCCGACGACCGCCAGGATCATCCGGCGAATAGACACGGTAGCCTCCAGAATATATAGGTGAAAAGGATCACAAATGTCATTATAGGCTGTTTCTTTAGCGCGAAAACGTTTTCTCATCAACGTTTAACCAGGGAACCAGCGGCGTTGCGGCGCTTCCGAAAAAGCGCCGCGCCCGGCCAGGGCCAGGCAGCGAGAGAGCGGGGGATGATAGACGACCGCGCGTCTAAGGCGTGGGCGGCATGTGACGGGGTTCGGATGAGTGTTCTGCGCTGGGTGCCATGAGCTATACCATGCCGTCGTCTACTCTTCCTGTCAGGTCATAGACCATCGCCCCGGTGACATGCACAGGTACGATCTGGCCGATGGGCGTGCTGCCCTCCACCAGCACATAGCCGTCGATCTCCGGCGCGTCACGGAAACTCCGCCCGATACTGATTACGTCGTCCAGCGCGCTACCGTCTTCGGCCTCGGCTTGGCCACGTCCTTCAATCAGTACGTCGAGCGTCTGCCCGACGAGCGCCTGATTTTTCGCCAGGGAAATGCCCTGCTGCAATTCCATCAGGCGGGCGCGACGCTCTTCCTTAACGGATTCGGGCAGGTGGCCGGGCAGGTCGGCGCTGGGCGTCCCGGCCTCGAACGAATAGGTGAACACCCCCACGCGATCGAATTGCAGGTCGCTCACGAAATCCAGCAGGGTCTGGAACTCGGTCTCGGTCTCGCCGGGGTAGCCGACGATGAACGTGGTGCGGATCGCCAGCCGGGGGATGCGGGCGCGCATGGTCTCCAGCGTGCGATACACCCACTCAACGTTGGCCGGGCGGCGCATCCGCAACAGGGTGTCGCGGTGGCCATGCTGGAGCGGGATGTCTAGATAGGGCAAAACCTGCCGCGAATCGGCCATCACGTCGATCAGGCGGGGCGTCACCGCGCCGGGATAGGCGTACATCAGGCGAATCCAGGGCAGGTCCGGCACAGCGCGCGCCATTGCTTCGAGCAGTTGCGCTAGGCCATCCTTCAGGCCGAGGTCGTGGCCGTAGTCGGTCAGGTCTTGCGCGATGAGGATGACTTCCTGCACGCCGGAATCGCGCAGACGGCGTGCTTCGTCCAGGATCACCTCCAGCGGGCGGCTGACCGCCGTACCCTTGATGGCGGGAATGGCGCAGAAAGCGCACGGGCGGCGGCAGCCATCGGCGATCTTGAGGTAGG
>CAZGXI010000026.1:0-79700 GCA_964529715.1 uncultured Anaerolineae bacterium
ACGGGCACCCAGGTATACCCTTCTGCCTCGACCCAAGCCACGCCGGGCCGGATGTCGAATTCCTCGCCGACCCTACCGCTGCGCAGCACGGTGCGCACGCCGGCAGCCGTGCCGGGGGTGAGCCGGATATTGACCGGCGACACGATTCGGACGGCGGCAGCTTCGGTAGGAGGAAAGGGGGTCGGCGTGCCGGAAACCTGCCAGGCGTTGCCGCGCAGCGCGTCCAGGGGGGTTGCAGAAGTCACGCCAAAAGCACTGAGGCCGAACAGCAAAAGCAACAGGCCGGCCATCATCGCGCTGCCGGCCAGGGGCGCGCGCTGCGCCGGATACAAAGGCGCTAACCATTTCAAAAACATCCTTTTTCTTCCTTCTCATCCAGAACCATTTTCCGCGCACGCCCCCCAATATAAAATGCGAGCCGATAAGTATGCAAAGAACGCAGAAGGCCGCCACAACCCCTGCGTTCTTTGTGATCCGTTTTTGCAGGCGAGCCGCCGGGCGGCGGCAAGGCGATCAACGCTGTTTCTTGGCCGCGTCGCCGCGCGCGTGTACATCGATCCCGTTGACGTAGGGTTTGTCCACCAGGTCGAACGGGCATTCCAGATCGTTGACCGAACGATGAGGCCGGGCCGGGTTGCCGTAAGCCACCGTGTAGGGCGGGATGTCATGCGTGACCACGCTGCCCGCGCCGATGAGGGAATATTCGCCGATGGTGACGAACGGCAGCAGGGTGACGTTGACGCCGATGCGCGCCCCCCGTTTGATGGTCGGGCCTTTCATGCACAGCCCGCACAACGGATGCGGGTCGTTGGCGACCATGACGCCGGGAGCCATAAAGACGTCATCTTCGATGGTGGTGAACTGGGCGATGTAGATATTGTTGTGAATCTTGACCCCGTTGCCGATGACACACCCGTAGTCGATGCACGAATTATTCCAGATGTTCAGGTTATCGCCGATGACGTTCTGCTCCCGGATGATCACGTTGTGCCCGGTTTGCAGTCCCGCCCCGATGGTCGTGCCGCCGTAGATCACCGTGCCGGAGCGAATGCGGGCTTTGGGGCCGATGGTCAGGGTGAAGTCGGCGATCTTCCGGCCCGTCAGATAGCCCAACAGAACGCCAGGATCGATCTCGTAGCCCTCGCCCAAATGGACGGTCTCCGGCACTTCAAACGGCAACGCGCTCATGCTCGCCTTCCTCTTGGTAAGCAAACGCCACCTGGACGCCGCCGTTGTTGAGCGACTGCTCGGCGGCTTCCAGAATCCGCACCACCTTCAGCCCATCGCGCCCATCGCTCAGCGGTCGCTTGCCTTCCAGAATGCATTCCAGGTAATGCTGGCATTCCAGGCGCAGCGGCTCGGTGAAGCGGATGTGCGGGATGACCACGTCGCCGTAGCGATAGCTGAGTTGGAAATCGCCGTAGGTATCGGTATACGGCGGGGCGTCCACGCCCTTGTCGTAAATCTTGATCTTCTCCAGCGGCTCAACGTCGTCGTAGACGGCCATCTTCTTGCTGCCGACGACGGTGATCTTACGCACCTTGTTGGGGTCGAGCCAACTGGTGTGGATGTGCCCGACGACGTTGTTGGGGAACGCCAGGTGCATATAGGCCACGTCGTGCAGGTCCTTGAAGATGCAGGTGGCCCCCTGCGCGCTGATGGTCAGCGGGTCCTGCCCCAGCAGGTAGAGCATGATCGAGATGTCGTGCGGGGCCAGGTCCCACAGCACGTTCAGCTTACGCTGGAATAAGCCCAGGTTCAGGCGCACGGCGTTGATGTAATACACTTGGCCCAGTTCGCCGCTGTCGATGATCTCCTTGAGGGCGCGCACCGCCGCGTTGTACTCAAAGGTGTGGCCGACCATCAGGGTCAGGCCGTGCGCGTCGGCGATGTCCACGAGCGTCTGGGCGTCGCGGCTGTTGAGGGTAAGCGGCTTTTCGACCAGCACATGCAGGCCGTGTTCCAGGCAGTCCCGCGCGATGTCGAAGTGGCTGGTGGGCGGCGTGGCGATTACAACCGCTTCGACCCCCATCTGAAAGAAATCACGGTAATCCTTAATCATCTCGACTTCGGGATAACGCGACTTCATGTGCGTCAGCCGTTCGTCGCTGAGGTCCGCCAGCGCCACAACGCGGGCGTTGGCAAGTTCGGTGAAGTTACGCAGCAGATTCGGTCCCCAGTACCCGGCCCCAATCACACCAACGTTCACTTGGTTCACGTCTGACTTACCTTTCTCAATGACGAGGCGATGAGCACAGTACAGTAAAGGGGTTAAAACGTTCAAGCGGTCCCCCTTCCTGACCGTCCCCCTCGGCCAGGAAGGGGGGAAGGCATTTGTTAGTGGGCGCCCTTGCCGCCGAGGATGGCTTTGGGCGTCTTGGCGAGAATTTGCAGGTCCAGCCAGAGGGATTGGTGTTGAATGTACCAGATGTCCAGCTTGACCATCTCGTCGAAATCGGCGCTGCTGCGGGCCGTCACCTGCCACCAGCCGGTCACACCGGGCTTGGTTGCCAGTCGCAGGTGCTGCCAGTTGTCGTATTCCTCGACCTCGTAAGGGATGGGTGGGCGCGGCCCCACCAGGCTGATGTCCCCTTTGAGCACGTTGAAGAGCTGAGGCAGTTCGTCCAGGCTGGTGCGGCGGATGAAGCGGCCCACGCGGGTCACACGGCGGTCGTTGACCAGCTTGTGCGTGCCGTTCTTCTCACCTTCGCCGTTCAGCGCGGCCAACTTGGCCTGGTCGTTGTGCATCAGCGCCTTGATGTATTCGCGGTGCACGTTCTGGTCGGCGTTGTGCGTCATGCTGCGGAACTTGTAGAAGGTGAAGGTGTAGACATCCCACACCTCGCGGTCGCCCACGCGACGGCGGCGCGCCCCCACGCGCTGCTGCCGGAAGATGATCGGGCCGGGCGAGTCCAGCTTGACGGCCAGGGCGACGATCAACATCGGCACGGCAGCGATCAGCAGGGCTACCAGCGCGCCGGTGATGTCCATCAGACGCTTCAAAATAAAGTAAAGTTCACGTTTAAATTCTTGTGGGATGCGCCACTCCAACCTTGTGGGCAAAACCAGTCCAGAGTGGTGCTGCTTGCTCGTTTGCATGATCGATCCCCTTATTTTTTGTATAACTGCTGATAAAGTCTCTGTTGAAGTCGGACCCGTTTGTCTGATAAACCTGCCGCCGCCGGGATGACGTTGTTGCTTTTTGGCGTGCGGCTACCCCCTCAACTTCCGTTACACCTACATCATACCTGCCTCGCCTTACGCGGGCATAACATCTTGCAAGCCTGTCCTTTCAATCACCTTACATTCTTCGATAGGCGGTCCTGATGGGCGCGGTTAGCAACATCCCTCAAACGGTTGTCAAGGCTCTTTAAGGGACGTTAAAATTCTTAAACCGTCCGAGACACAACAAATCGACCGCTAAAACACTTCCAAAGCATCGCGCCTCATGATCTAAGCATATTCTTCTATTATATGTCAATGCACAATTTTATTAAAAACACAACAAAACACCTAAATTTTGATAAATTAAGTACAAATATGCCCGCCTTTGCCTAAACACCGCCTCACACTGGGCATAGGGTCGCTAGACAGCAAAAGCCCCTCCCATCGGGAGGGGCCGGGCGCAGGCGGGTGGCAACGCCGATGGCTTTACGACTCTTGGGCAGCCGGCGCGCCGACGCTCAGCTTTTGATCCAACATGCGATGCTTGCCGCGCCGGGTCTTTTCGATCTCCGGCACGAACACCACGCGCACCTCCATGCCGCTGCGGAACTTGGCTTGAAGCGCCTGCAAGATCGCCCGTGTGTCGCCCTCGGTATAGGACGGCAGCCTGACCACGCGCAGGATCAGTTCGCCCTTCTTTTCCTGATAGAACTGGTACTGGGCCACATTGTCGAAAGCGTCGGTGTGGACGTTCAGCCCGGTGATCGGGATCAGGCGGTCGTCGGCGGTGACAACCACCTCGTGTTGCCAGCGCCCCACCAGGTCGGTGAGCATGGGCATGTGCCGCCCACACGAGCATTCGTGGTCGGCAAAGCGCGCCACGTCGTCGGTCTGGTAGCGGATGAAGGGCATACAGTGGGTATCCAGGCCGGTGCCGGTGATGAAGCCGCTTTCGCCCGGCGGGACGGGGTTGCCGTCCTCGTCGGTCAGTTCCACGATGCCGTATTCCATGCTAATGTGATAGCCCTCGCGGCGGTCGCATTCCACCGCGTCGGCGGCGCGCTCGCTGAGGCCATAGCCGGCCACCACCGGACAACCAAACGCCTGCTCGATCAAGGCGCGCTGGGCAGGATAAAGATTTTCCGATTCGGAAATGACGGCCTTCGGGCGGATGTCGCGGATGCCCTCGGCCAACATATAACGCGCCAGCCGTTCAAAGGCCGAGGCGTAGCCTTCCAGAAAGCGCGGGCGGAACTCGCGCAGTTTTTGCACGTAGTTCGGCAGCGTGGCCTCGCTCATGTTGTAAACGGGCAGCAACAGGGCGTTGTCCGCTGCCTCATAATCCCACCAGGCAGGCCGCCCGGCCCAGTCGCGGTGTTTGGTGTCGCGCCCGCGAATATAGGCGATGGGATCGCCGAAGCGATAGCCCATCCAGGTCCACTGACGGTACTGGAAGGCTGCCTCGTGCGGATAGGTGATACCGCGCTCGTGGTAAAAACCCACCGGCGTGCCGGTTGTGCCGCCGGTCATCATGTAATACAGCCGGCTCGGCTCGACGTTACGGGCCACCAGTTCGCGCAGGTTGCGCTTGACATCCTCTTTGGTCAGGATGGGCAGCTTTTGCAGGTCCGAAAGTGCCGTAAAATCGGTGGGCTTCAGGCCGCGCTCGTCGAGGAGGCGGCGATAGTAAGGCACGTTGTCGTAGGCGTGGCGCAGCAGATGTTGCATCCGTACCAGTTGCAGGTTTTCCAACTGCTCGCGCGACCACCACTGCGTCTCCATCAGATCGGTATACCACTGCTTGAACTCGGCGTTATCCCACAGCCAATGCCGCCCACGCCCGCTCTGACGCTTGATCCAGCCATAGGCCATGCGCACGGGCAGGGGCAATCCCTTGCGCCACTGACGCAGCTTTTCCAGCAAGCCCGGTTCGGGGATCGCTTCGCCCGCCTGGGCCGCCAGGACCGCCTGCGCGCCGGGCGGCAACGGCAAGACGACGCCATGACAGGTTTCCCAGGTCAGGACCTGCGCCATACGCTCCTGGCCGAAGGCTTCTACCAGGGCCAGCCAGGCGCACACCCAGTCACCGGGACACCACTGGTCTTCGATCAACAGACGTCCCACCGCTTCAGGCGTGAACGGCGCAAAGACCACGTCGTCGAGTTCGTCGTTGCCGTGTTTGGCCTCGCTATAGGCGTGCCGAATCTGCTCGACCGTGAGCGGCGTCTCGGCGACGCCCAGCAGTTCCGGTTCGCCTGTGCGCGTATCCACCCCCAGGCCCAGGAAGCGGATCGAATCCAGGGGCAAGCGCACGCCCAACTCTTCGGCCATCTCGCGCTGTGCGGTGACGAATGGGCTGGGGTTAAGCGCCTCATCGCTGTCTACCGCCAGGCGCATTGCGCCACCGCCAGAGACCTGGAGGCAGCCCTGGTCGAAGGCCACGTGCTCGCTACGCCGGGGCAGCAAGGCCATCTTGTCGGGCGTGCTGATCAGCAACACCATCACCGACATCGAACTCGCCAGCGGGCTGTCTGACAGGCGGGTGATGTCGTGCACATAGCGTTCGCGGATAGTCGCCCCACCCGGCAAAATGGGCCGGTCGAGCGACAGGTTGGTGGCGACGAAGTTGAAGTAATTGCTGCGCTGGAGGTGCAGGCGGAGCGTGGGGGCCGCGCCGTTGGCGCCGGACTGCACCGCAAAATTCCCCAATCGGTAGGACGGCTCATTGGTCAGCTCGAAGCCCAACATGCGCTGGCGCTCGCTCACTTGTTGGTCCACCAGTGCTGCCAGTTCGGGCGGAATCTCGAATAGGGCCTCGTCGTGCTCGCAGACGACCTTATTCACGCCGAAGCTGACCACGCCATCGCCGATCAGCAACGCAAAGGGCACTTGCATCCGTTTCATCGTTTCCCCCTCACCGTTGAAAAACACCCGCTGCACACAATCACTGCTAGGGGCACGGCGTGCCGTGCCCCTGCGCAAAGACGATACCGCGAAAATCTGGATTCTTACAATCGCAAAATGTCAGGGCGATAGTACGTTTCGCCCTCGATCTGCACCTCGACCATCGGCCAGTCATGGGAGTTGGTGAGCATGTCGTTACGGTCTGGCAGCACCAAGAAGGTATCCTCAGACACGGCCCCGCCGATGCTCGGCAGCCAGGCGACGGCCTCGAACGGCTCGATCACCAGGTCGGTGTCAGGCGTCGCGTTGAACTCGCGCGGTGCGTAGCCGATGATACCGCCCTGGACATGCACCCGCCATTCGTCGGGATAGCCCTCGGCAGCGTAAGCGCGCGCCCCGATCTCCAGGATGTCAGACAGTCGGGCGCCAGGCCGTGTAGCGTGGATATACGCCGCCTCGACATGGGTGGCGGCGCGGTGGCGGGCGTCGAGGTCAGCCGGCAGGTGGTCTATCGCCACCAGCCGGGCCAGCGCCGCCTGCAACCCGCCGCGTGCGCCGACCAGCATCAGACTGGCGCAGTTAAAAATCGAGTTGTCGCGGGGCAGCGGATGGCGGTCGTTGAGCACACGTCGATCTGCGCCGACCAGCAGCAGGCTGGGCGTGATTCCGACATTGATGCAGCGCCGCGTGATCTCGGCAGCGACCTCGCGCTCGGTCTGCCCCGGCACAATCGAGCGGGCAATCGACTGCACAATGGCGCTGGCGTCGTGGCACAAGGTGCGATAACGATATTGCTCGCTGGGCGTCAGCACGAAGCGCAGCCGGGCAATCGCGCGGTCCAACAGTCGGAAGCCCGGCCAGGGGGTATCTGCGCCGATGCGCAACCCGTGAGTCAGTTCAGACAGCAGGTTGGCGCGCGCGTCAGTTTCGTACCAGGGATGCGTTTGCAGCTCGAAGTTCTGGCCAACCAGTTCTTCGGCCAGCAGGCGCTCGGCCTCGACGTAGTCGGCGATCAGGTAGCTGTTGGTGCGGGTCAGCAACAAGCTGGCCTGCTCAACCGAGTCTTCGATCACGCAGTTTTCGCCGCCGCCGGTGTACCAGGCAAAATTATCACGGCGGGCCAGCCAGAGGCCGTCCAGGTGGTGTTCCTCCAGGAAGCGATGCACCCGCTCGCGCTTTTCCCGGAGTTCACTCTGCCGAATTTTTTGCTGGGCATCCATGCCGTTTGCCTTCCAGGCTCGCGCGCTGCTGTAGGAAGATGTCAGCTGCATCGCATCCTCACTTCAACAATCTCAAAACACACAAAACGTACTCTTTTCTGTAACGCCTATCCCGGCCCGACAATCGCCGCCGTCAGGCCACCATCGACGGCCAGGGCCGCTCCGGTAATGAACGAGGCGTCTGCGGAGGCAAGGAACAGTGCCGCGCGGGCGACTTCTTCCGGCTGACCGATGCGGCCCAGCGGATGCAGTTTGCCCGCCGCTTCCCGCGCGCCGGGCGCGGCGAAATATTCGGTGTTGATCGGCGTGTCGATGTACCCGGCATTGATGCAGTTAACGCGGATGTTGTCTCTGGCGTAGTCCAGGGCCAGGCTGCGTGTCAGGGCGATCAGCCCGCCTTTAGAAGCGCAGTAGGCCGCCAGGGCCGGCTCGGCCAGCACGCCGTTGGCCGAGGCATTAATGACAATCGCGCCCCCGCCGCGCTGACGCATCAAGGGGATCACGGCTTTGCTGCACAGGAACGCGCCTTTGAGGTTGATCGCCAGCAGGCGGTCCCATTCGGCAGAGGTTGTCTCTGTTGCCGTCTTGGAAATGCCGATTCCGGCGTTGCTGAACAGCACATCCACGCCGCCAAAGGCTTCCACTGTCCGCTGGACCAGCCGCTGCACGTCGTCCTCGTTAGAAACGTCAGTCTGGACGAAGATCGCCTGTCCTCCCCGGCTGCGAATTCCGGCGACGACGACCTGCCCGGCGGCAGACTGCACATCTGCCACGACGACTTGCGCGCCCTCGGCGGCAAAAAGCTCGGCGGCGGATTGTCCGATGCCGGACGCGCCGCCTGTGACGATAACGATCTTACCGATGAATCGTTCTGACTGTTGGGTCATCTGGTGTTTGCCACAACCTGCTCTACCATGCCGCGCAACAGACAACAGGCCGCATATACACCTGCGTCTTGCGACTGATCATACTCCGGCGACCTTTCACGACCATAAAAGATTTTCAGGTTCACCTTTCAATTACCTTACGAGGGCATATCCGATCTATCAAGATGCCCTGTAAAACACTAATTACAACCTAAAAAATCGTGTTTGTATAGCGAATGTCCGGCTTGCTGCATAGGGGATTGTAAGGAGAAGCCCCCTCTCCCGCGCCGACGGCACAGGAGAGGGGGAGTCGCTTTTAGACGGCGAGGGGCGTTTTAGTGCGTGTGACCCAGGTAGTAACCGACACCTGCCTCGGTCATGATGTATTCCGGCTTGGCCGGATCGACCTCCAGTTTTTTGCGCAGACGGCTGATGTTCACCCAGAGGTACTGTGTTTCCTGGTCCCAGTCGGTGCCCCACACCTTAGCCAGCAGTTGCGAGTGCGTGAGCACACGCCCGGCGTTGACGGCCAGATGGTAGAGCAGCTTGTACTCGGTCGGGGTCAGCTTGACCGGCTTGCCTCGCATCGTCACCTGCCGCTGCGCGAAGTCGATCTCCAGGTCTCCGGCGCGGAACAACGGCTCTGTCTGGGTGCTCTCCGGCAGGCGCGCCCGGCGCAGACTGGCCCGCACGCGCGCCAGGAGTTCCTTGTTGCTGAACGGCTTGACGAGGTAATCGTCGGCGCCCATGTCTAGCCCGCGCACGATGTCGTCTTCGGTGGCGTTGCCGGTGATCATCAGCACGGGCACGTTGGTGAACTGGCGCATCTGGTCGCACACGTCGAAGCCGCTGGCGTCCGGCAGGTGCACGTCCAGCAGGATCACGTCCGGCAATTCGGAGGCGGCCAGGTCGATGGCGGCCTTGCCGCGCGCCGCGCTGATCACGCGGTAGCCGTCCGCTTCCATCGTGATCTTGAGCAGCCGCAGCATCTGCGGGTCGTCCTCGACGAGGAGCACCTTTTCGGTCTGTTTGTGGCCGTCGCCCCTGGCGCGGCCCGCCCTGGCCTGCGAAACGGCAGGCAGCTTTTCGAGCGGCTGCTCCATCAGGCGCGCCTCGACCGGCAGGGCGAAGTACACGGTGGTGCCCTGGCCGAGCGTGCTTTCGGCCCACATGCGCCCGCCGTGTGCGTGGATCAGGCCACGGGAGATATACAACCCCAGCCCTGCGCCGCGTCCCCGGTCTGCACCGCCATAGTCGACCTGGTAGAAGTGCTCGAAGATGCGCTCCAGGTGCTCTTTGGGAATGCCCACGCCCTGGTCGGCCACGCTGACGATCACCTCGTCGCCCTTCTTCTGGGCGGCAATGCGCACGGGCTTATCTGCGCTGGAATACTTAATGGCATTATCCAGCAGGTTGTAAAGCACCTGCTCGATGCGGAAGGGGTCCACCTCGACGGTGGGCAGGTCGTCGGGCACATCGACCTTGAAATAGCGTCCGCTGGTCTGGAAGGTCAGGCTCTGGATGACGCGCTGCACCAGCCGCTTCACGTCGGTGGGCCGCCGATACAGCTTGACGCCGCCGAGTTCCAGGCGCGACATCTCGCGCGCGTTTTCCAGCAGGCGGCTGAGCTGATCCACACTCTCGTTGATGCTCTCCAGGAATTCCTCGCGCTCTTTCTCGCCCCAGTAGCGGTGATTGCTGAGCAGGGTGCTGACGAAGCCCTTGATCGTCGCCAGGGGCGTACGCAGTTCGTGCGAGAGCAGCGAGAGGTGTTCGGTGCGTTGGGAGACCTCGTCCCATTCCGCCGTCACGTCGCGCACGATGCCACCCCAGCCGATCACATAGTCGGATTCGTCGCGGATGGGGAACAGGCTGACCTGCAAGCGCCCGATCAGGGTGTAGCGC
This sequence comes from uncultured Anaerolineae bacterium, assembly GCA_964529715.1. Lineage (GTDB taxonomy): Bacteria > Chloroflexota > Anaerolineae > Aggregatilineales > Ch27 > CAZGXI01. The sequence goes on from CAZGXI010000026.1 coordinate 10,061, forward strand.
GTGAGCACATTGACGATGGGGGATTGGTCCAGATTGTTGACGGCCAGTTCCAGGTCATATTCCACCTGGCGCACGTCGTTGCTGAGTTCCGCAAAGTGATGGAATAGAACATCGTAAGGCTTGTCCCGCACATCGGCAAAATCCACACCGGTCAGGTCCTTGAGGCGCGAATTGCAATAGCGCACCCGACCGTCCACGCCGATCAGGAACAAACCCTCGCCCGTGCTAGAAAGGACCGCTTCCAGATAGCTACGTTCGTCCTGCACCTTCTTGATCAACTGCGCGTTTTCGATGGCGGCAGCGGTCTGGGCGGCCAGGCCGGCGATCAGGCTGAAGTCATAGCGGGTGAAGCGGTGCACCGACGGGTAGCCCAGCGCCAGCGTGCCCCACATCTGATCGCTGCACTGAATGGGCGCCAGCAGCATCACCTCAATACCGATGTCGGTCATGAGCGGCTTGATGACCGGGTCGGCGGCCTGGAGGTAAGAAACCTGGAGTTGGTCCAGGTCAGCCACACGGCGCATAAACATGTTCTCCCAGCCGGGGCCGAGTTCCTCCAGGGCGGCGCTAACGCGGTCGTTGGAGGGGAAAATGTGCCGCTGGCCCATATCCATGCCGGAGGTGTCCCACACCAGCAGCGCACCGTGTTCCGCGCCGGTCAGGTCCAGCGCCAGGCCCATCACGGCGTAGGCGATTTCCTGCTGGCTGGGGATGCGACTGAGCAGCCGGGCCACCCGCAGCAGAATGGCCGACCCCCACGTTTCGGCGTTTTGGGCCGCTACGAGGCGGGCATTCGTCACGGCAACGGCGATGTGCCGGGCAAGCGTTTCCAGCAGTTTGAGGTCTTCGGACGCGAAATCGTCGGCGCGGTCGCTGGCGGCCACCAACACGCCGACGATCTGCTCGCCATGGGTGATCGGCACGACGATCTCCGAGCGCGTATTGGGCAGGAAGTCGAGCGGCAGGTAATCGGGCTGCGCGGTCGTATCCGGCACAACTTCGGCCTGGCCCACGGTGGCGACGCGCGTGGCCAACGTGCGCCCATTCAACGGCAGGCGGAAGGATTCCTGACGCTCGTAGGGGCCGGCCCCCCGCAGCGTGATGCGCAGGGACAGCTCACCGCCATCCAGCAAGCCAACCGCTACACCGTAAAAGTTAAACGTCTGCCGAGCAAACTTGGTCGCCTCCCACAGCAGCGTATCCAGGTCGAGGATCGAACTGATTCGCCGCCCGATGTCGTCTACCATCTCCATCAAGAACTGGCGGCGGCGCTGCCCCAGCAGGTGGGCGCTGGCATCCTGATCCGGGCGAGGTTGTCGCCAGGTGCCGTCGCCAGGGGCAGGCGTTTGCTCCTGGCTATCCAGCTTATCGTCGGAACGGGTGCTCATCCGTTACATCTCCCTTGCTATCAGGACAGAGAACCGCTACACGGTAATAAACACGCCCGCTTTTAGGCGCTCAACAGGCGCCAATGCGGGCAAAACGGCCTTGCTTCGGCTACCACTCTAAGTATAGCAAGGTTTTCGCAAGGGAAAAACCCAAAAACATAAACATTTTGTAAGGAGTTCCAAACAACTGGCCTGTATCGCCCTTACAAACTTGGTAGCAGAGCTGGACTTTGCCGTGTCCATGCGAAATCCCGGCCTGGCAACACGAGGCGTCGCGGTCGGTGGTGGGCGATCCAGAGCATCTGTATCGTTGAAAGAAAAAAACATGCCTGCTTGTTCTGTAACAATTCTCAGACAAGCATTTGTGGTATGATCCGGGCAGCATCGAATCCATGAGCGTGTTGGAGGCGGAGGATGCAGGGCCGAATCATGTGGCGCAACATGGGCTGGGTTCTTTTGCTGATCGGGTTAGCCGCCTGTCAAACGGCGCCGCCGCCCAACGTGCCGCAGGTGGCGGTCATCCCGACCCTCACCGACATGCCCTCGCCCTTCCCACCGACGCTGACTCTGCCGCCCACCCTGACCGATACTCCGACGGCGACCTGGACAGCCAGCCCGACTTGGACGCCCATCGTCATCGTGGCGACCTATACGCCGTCCGTCACCGATACCCCTTCGCTCACCTACACGCCCAGTATGACCTACACCCCGTCGGACACGCCGACGCCGACGGCGACCTTTACCCGTACCCCGCCGCCGAGCTTTACCCCGACGGAGGACCGGGATGGCCCGCAGATCGTGGCGCTGGGGCCGAGCGCCGGGGCGCTGGTGGTGCCCGCCAACCCGCGCTGCGCGCCCACCACCACCACCATCACGGCCCATGTAATCGCGCCGGTCGGGCTGTACACCATCCGGCTTAACTACCTGTTCAACAACGGCCCCGGCCAGGTCGTGCCGATGCGCAACACGGGCGAGGACCTGTACACGGCAGACCTGGGGCCGTATAGCACGCCGGGCGTGATTACCTACTGGGTGACGGCGGCGGATAACTGGGGCAAGTGGGCCAACAGCGCCACGCAGCAGATCACCGTGTCGGAGTGCACCGCTTCCGAGGCATCCGCCACCTCCGCCTCCGAGGCCGCCGCCGGGACGGCGACCGCCATCGCGCTGGGCACTTCTCTGCCGGGCATCCCCGGCGTGTTTTCGGCCATCGACGTGACGCTGACCACCACCTATCAGACCACCGCCAGCATCACGCTGGGTGCGCGCGGCGGCACGCCGCCCTACAGCATTGTCATCAACAGCTATCCGGCCAACGGCGCGGTGCTGGGCGTTCCGCCCAATGTGCAGTACCGCCCCAACAACGGCTTTGTCGGCACGGATACCTTCACTTTCCTGGCGCAAGATTCCGCCCGCAACAGTGACATCGGCGTGGTGCGCATCACCGTCGCGCAGTCGTCGCTGACGGCGCCGGACCAGACGATCACCGTTCCGTTCCAGACAGCGGTTAACATCGCCCTGAACCCCAGCGGCGGCACGCCGCCGTACAGTATCACTTACACCCAGCCCAGCTTCGGCGTGCTGAGCGGCACACCGCCCAATGTGGTCTATACCCCCAACACAGGCTTCGTCGGCCAGGACAGCTTCACCTGGACGGTGTACGACGCCGCCCCCGCCACCGACGACGGCACGATCACGCTTAACGTCGTCAGCGGGACGCTGACGGGCATCATCGTGTTCGCCTCAGACGAAGCCTCGCCCGGCGTCTACGACATCTTCCGCGTCAATGCCGACGGCACGGGTCGCGTCAACCTCACCAACACGCCCGGCGTCAGCGAGGTCGATCCTGACTGGATGCCGGACGGACGGATCGTCTATGCCAGCAACGCCGGCGGCAACTACGACATCTACCTGATGAACGCCGACGGCAGCGGCGCCACCGGCCCGCTGACCGCCAGCCTTGCCGACGACCGCTACCCGGCAGGCGGATCAAGTGGCAGCACGACCTACATCGCCTATGCCGCCTGGAACGGCGCCAACTATGACATCTACCGGATGTTGACTGATGGCAGCGGCGGCGTGGCGCTGGCGACCTCCGGCGACGACGAGGTGAATCCCACCTGGGCACGTGATGGCAGCCAGATCGCCTACCAGCGCGGGCCGAACCCCGGCGGGCCGTATCATATCTGGACGATGGCCCAGGATGGCGCCGGCCAGGCGCAGCGCACCAACGCCGGCAACAACACCGATCCGGTCTGGTCGCCGACCAACGACTACCTGGTGTTCGTCTCGACCCGCGACGGCAACGACGAGATTTACTCCATGCTTGCCAACGGCACAAACCAGACCCGCCTGACCTATGCTTCTGGCATCGACTACGGCCCGACCTGGTCGCCGGACGGGAGCCTGATTCTCTATAACCAGTTTACTGGCACGACGACGCAACTGATGCTCATGGACTTCAACGGCTCGAACACCCAAACGCTGAGCTTTGTGACCGGCATGAGCATGGACTGGCGCACGCCATGAGAATCGGCGCAGGAGATTGTCACCTTTCGGTGCTTCCCCCTCTTCATGAGGGAGAGGGGGAAGGGGATGAGGGCCGTCGGAGCACCCTGTCTATGTGGCAGGTTTTCAACACTTTCTCAGCCATCAGCACCCGGTAGTCAGAGGGATGATCTTTCCCTCTGTAGATATCCACCTGAATTATCCAAATTCTAACCCGGTGCGCGCAGTGGAATCGGGCAGTGGGCTTGCGCAAATCGCCGATTTATCGCATAATAGCCCGATCAAGAAGCATGGCAGTAACGCTGCGGCAGTGTTGATTGGCAACTTGCAGGGCAAACCCTGGCCCGCCAGCGGGCGGGCTTCTGATGTAAAGTGGCGCAGACTTGGCGGTAAAGTGAGATTGTGAACCCACCTTGCGGGGGCGTGTGATGGCGGTTAGGAAGCTCCCTTTGATGACAGTTTGACGATTTGGGCCGCTCCCGGCGCACCGTGCATCGGTCTGATGGGGCGGCGTTGATCGACAACCTGCATTGCTCACAGGTCGGGTTCCCGGCATCCCTGGCAACGCCGCCGGGGTAGCCCGCCTGAGTCTATCGTCTTTCTGATTCTGATCTCCTGGTTTGCGCTGTCGGTCGCACTCTCGCCGTGGCGAAGGGCCACGGCGTTTGTGTTTTCGAGGAACAACCATGGCGGGCACCATCACGGCGCTTGAGACACAAAAACGTAACCCGGAGCGCGTCAACGTTTACCTAGACGGCGAATTCGCGTTCGGGCTGGCGGCCATCGCGGCGGCCCGCCTGCAACGCGGCCAGACGCTCAGCGACGCCGAGATTGCCACCCTCAAAGCGCAGGATGCTGTGGATCGGGCCGTCGATCAGGCGGTACGCCTGCTCACCTATCGCCCGCGCAGCATCGCCGAGATTCGCCGTCACCTGGAGCAAAAGGGCGTCGCGCCGGATGTAATCGACGCTGCCCTAGCCCGCCTAGAACAGCTCGGCTACCTCGACGACCTGGCGTTTGCCCGCTTCTGGGTCGCCAACCGCGACGAATTCAACCCCAAGGGGCCGCTGGCCCTGCGGCAGGAACTTGCAGAAAAAGGCGTCTCTCGTGCTCTCGTGGATCAGGTGTTGGGCGAGGTTGATTTCAGCGATGCGGCCTACCGCGCGCTGATGCGCCGCGCCCGTCACCTGCACGGCCAGGACCGCCGCGAAGTCAAACGCAGGGTATATGACTTCCTGGCGCGCCGGGGCTTTGTGGCAGACACCATCCGCGAGGTCGCTGCCCGTGTGCTGGACGACCTGGGGACGCCAACAACGGACCTGGACAATGACACCTTTGAGGAGTAACTTGCATGGAACCCAACGTCCTTCTGCTGGTGGTCGAGGTCATCCTCGGCCTGGTTGTGGTGGCAGCAGGCGTCGGGATGTGGTTTTACCTGAGCAACCGGCTGAGCCAACGGCGCATTGCCGCCGAAGAGGAAGTGGCTCGCCAGCTATTGGAAGCCCAGGAGCGCGCCCGACAGCTTGAAGACGCCGCCAGAGAAGAAATCCGCCGCCTGGAACGCGAGAACAGCCAGGCATTGGAACGCCGCCGTAAAGAACTGGACCGCGAAGAGGAACGCCTGCAACGGCGGCGTGAGGAACTGGATAAACGAGTCGAGCGGCTGGACAACCGCGAACAACAATTGAATAAGCGCCAGAGCCGTCTGGACAAGCGTACCAACGAACTGGACGAACTTCAGGCCCAGCGCATGGCCGAACTCCAGCGCATCGCCGAAATGTCTATCGCAGAAGCGCGCGAACACCTGTTGGCGGCAGTTGAGGAAGAGTCGCGTCAGGACATGGCCCGCCGTATCCGCGAGGTGGAAGCCGAATTTAAAGCCACCGCCGACGAGCGCGCCCGCGACATCATCTCGCTGGCGATCCAGCGCCTGGCCTCCGAGCACGTCAGTGAGGCGTCGATCAGCGTTGTGCCGCTGCCCTCGGATGAGATGAAAGGCCGCATTATCGGGCGCAACGGGCGCAACATCCGCGCCTTTGAGCAGGCAACCGGCGTGGACGTGGTCGTAGACGACACCCCGGAGGCGATCACCATCAGCAGTTTTAACCCCGTCCGGCGCGAGGTTGCCAAGCGGGCGATGGAAAAGCTGGTGTTAGACGGGCGCATTCACCCGTCGCGCATCGAAAAGCTGGTCGAGGATGCCCAGAAAGAGGTGGAGCGCGTCATTATCGAAGAGGGCGAGCGCGCCATTTATGAGACCGGCATCACCGGGATGCACCCGGAGTTGATCAAGCTGGTGGGGCAGCTTAAGTTCCGCACCAGCTACGGCCAGAACCAGCACAGCCATGCCATCGAGGTGGCGCATATCGGTGGGATCATCGCCGCCGAACTGGGCGCAGACGTGAACATCGTCAAGATGGGTGCCTTGTTGCACGACATCGGCAAGGCAGTCGATCACGAGGTCGAGGGCACTCATGCCACCATCGGCGCGGAACTGGCACGGCGCTATGGCGCGCCGGAGAAGGTGGTCAACTGCATTGCCTCGCACCACCACGAGGTCGAGCAAACCTGCGTCGAGGCGATCATCGTGGAGGCTGCCGACGCGATCAGCGGGGCGCGGCCTGGCGCCCGACGCGAAAGTCTGGAAACCTACATCAAGCGCGTCAAGTCGTTGGAAGAGATCGCGCAGAGCTTCGCGGGCGTCGAGCAGAGTTACGCGCTTCAAGCCGGGCGCGAGGTGCGGATCATCGTCCGCCCCCAAGACATCGACGACCTGGCGGCGCTGCGTCTGGCGCGGGATGTTGCCAAAAAGATCGAGGAGACCATGCAGTATCCCGGTCAGATCAAGGTGCAGGTCATCCGCGAGACCCGTTCGGTAGATTACGCCAAGTAACCCCAGCGATCTCACCGCCAAGAACCACCAAGAACGCACAGGAGTTTTAAAGATTCGTTGCGTCCCTGGCGATCTTGGCGGTGAAAAATCGCCCAGAGGCTGAAGCGCCCTCCTCCTAACGTGCGCCTTTGCCTGCGCTGCGGTAAAGTTGCCCCCAGACAATCACCTCGCCTTTGTGCGCCGAGAGGCAGCCGTGACATGAGGGAGACAGGGGCATGAGCCAAACCGTCAACTTCCTGGCGTTTGACCTGGGATCGTCTAACGGGCGTGTGATGGTAGGCCGCTGGGACGGTGCCCGTTTTGCGCTGGACGAACTGCACCGCTTTGAAAATGGTGCGGTCAACGTGCTGGGGCACATCTACTGGGACGCGCTGCGGCTGTGGACCGAGATCAAGGCCGGGCTGGCCCGCTATGCCGCCCAGTTCGACGACCCGCCCGCCGGCGTGGCGGTGGATACCTGGGGCGTGGATTATGGTCTGCTGGACCGCGCCGGCAATCTGCTCGGCAACCCGTACCACTACCGCGATGCCCGCACCGACGGCATGGTGGAGCGCGTCTTCCAGATCGTGCCGCGTGCGCGCGTCTTCGAGGTGACGGGCATCCAGTTCATGCAGTTGAACACGCTGTTCCAGTTGTTCGCCGCCGCACAAGCGCACGATCCGCAACTTGAAATGGCGGACCGGCTGCTCTTTCTGCCGGACCTGTTCGGTTATTGGCTCAGCGGGCGCAAGGTGGCCGAGTACACCATCGCCAGCACCAGCCAGATGCTCGACGCGCGGGCGCGTGACTGGGCGCATGAGATGCTATTGGAACTGGGCATCCCCACGCCCATGCTGCCGGAGATCGTGCAGCCGGGCGTTATCCTGGACCATCTGCGGCCCGAAGTTGTGGCCGACACCGGCCTGCGGCAGGCCCCGCCGGTGATCGCCGTCGGCGGGCACGACACCGCCAGCGCCGTTGCGGCGACGCCCGGCCTGGACCCGCATAGCGTATACATCAGCAGCGGCACCTGGAGCCTGATCGGCGTGGAGACGCCGGAACCGGTCATCAACGCGCAGACGCTGGCCCTTAACTTCACCAACGAGGGCGGCGTGGCGAACACCATCCGCTTCCTCAAGAACGTCACCGGCTTCTGGTTGCTTCAGCAGGTGCGGCAACAGTGGCGCAAGGAAGGCCGCGAATATTCATGGGAAGACCTGCTCAACCAGGCCGAACGCGCCGCCCCCTTCACCAGCCTGGTCGATCCTGACCATGATCTTTTCCTGCATCCCGACTCGATGCCCGCCGCGATCTGGGCATACTGTGAAAGCACCGGCCAGCGTAAACCGGAAAGCGTGGGCGAATTTGTGCGTTGTTGCCTGGAAAGCATGGCCCTCAAGTACCGCTACGTGATCGAGTCGTTCGAGACCTTGATCGGGCGGCGGATCGAGACGATTCGCATCGTGGGCGGCGGCAGCCGTAACCGCCTGCTGTCACAGTTCAGCGCCGATGCCTGCCAGCGCGTGGTGATCGCCGGCCCGGTGGAAGCGACCACGCTGGGCAACATCATGATGCAGGCCATTGCCACCGGCCACCTGCCGGATGTGGCTGCTGGGCGCGCGGCGATTGCCGAATCGTTCCCGCAGGAGACGTTCGAGCCACGCCGGGGCCAGGCCGACGAATGGGATGCCGCCTACGCGCGGTTCATGGAGTTGCTGAAGGTGTAGCGTAGCGATCAGCCGTAAGGGCGAACCCATGCGTCGCCCTTACGGAGGCAGAAGGGGATGGCCAACAGGTGAGGGCAGCCGGGAACCTGCCCATCGCCTCTAGCTTTCAGCGATCAGCAATCAGCTGACCCCATGTGCAGGTTTCAAGAACGGCAGTGCCTGTCGCCGGGGGGCACTCCCCCCGACTCAGTCTGCAAAGTCCGCTGAAGCGGACTAAAATGCAGGTCGAGACCGGGGCCGTCAGTCCACTTCAGTGGACTTTAGGTCCGTAGCCGGGGACTTGAGTCCCCGGCGTTGAAAACCTGCCTATTGGGTTGACCGACCGCTAATTGCTGACCGCTGATTGCTAACGGCTTCTACTCGCAGCTTCCCAGGCAACGCCGGTCGTAGTAGAGCGTGTATGGCCCGCCGCCGCCGCCCACGTCCCGGATGATGATCCGCCAGTCGCCGCCGCTGCCCGCCAGCGACCCGTAGTACGCCTCCACCGGCCCCTCGCTAGCGTTGTAATCGACCTCGTAAGGCCCCCACGTGGCCGACTCGATGGTGATCACCGGGTCCCAATTGCCCAGCGCCGTGACCTCAAAATAGTCGAATGTGTTTGGCGCGACTCCGACCGGCTCGAAAGTCCACCATTCGCTGCCCCCGGCGGGCAGCGTCCCGCTGACCAGCGTGCCCAACGCGATGCGCCGCCCCCTGTACGTCAGATAGACGCCGCCCGGCGGCGTGCCTGCGAACGGCACGGCGGGGGTGGGCGTATCCGTCACCAGGGGCGGGCGGGTCGGCAGGATGGGCGTCGCGGCGCGAGTGGGCAATGCAGGCGGCGCAGCGGCTACCTGACGCGGCAGGGCTGCCAGCGGCAGAAAGGTCAGCGCCGCTGACGTGAGTGGCGATAGCGTGAGCGCCCCCTCGGCGGTCAGGCCGTCTGCCCCGGCCAGGGGAATGTAGATTTCCAGCCCGGCCTCCGCCAGCAGCGGTGAGCCGTCAGGATGAGGCGTTTGCGCCTGGCCCTGCAACACGGCGATGGTCATGCCGCCACCTTGCAGCGCGCGGACCATCAGTGTGCCGCTGAACTGCATTACCAGGCCGTTGATTGTCAGTTCGGCGGTTTGCCCAGCAGCCGTCTGGAGCAATGCGCCGGGGACGGGCGCGCTATCGCACGATGGCTCGTCCGGCGCGCTGCGGACCTGCATCGTTCGGAAGGAGGTCGCGCCACTGTCCGCGTTGATAACAGCGGCGTCTCCATAGAGCAGCACGGTCACACCGTCGGGCGGCGGGGTGTCATCCGGCCCGGTCAGGACGCGCAGCAAGGCCGCGCTCCATGCGCCGCTGGCCGGGTCGTAGGCGGAGGCATCCACGCGCTGGACCAGGGTCAACGGCAGCCGGTCTCCCGGCGCGACGAAGGGCGGGGCCGAAGCTCCCGGCGGCAAGGCAGCGTTCACCCGCCCTGCCGCCAGGCACACCTCACCCACCGCTGTCCCCGCACAGGCAGCGTTGATTGCGGCAACAGCGTTGACGACGTTCTGGCCGCAGGAGGGCGTCGGTGAAGGGAATGGCGTTCGGGTGGGCTGCGCGGTCGGCGGCGGCGTGACGGTCGGCGGCGGCGTGGGCGTGTCGGTGGGCGTGGGCAGGGCCAGCGGCGTGAGCAGGGCCGTGTCGGGCTGGCGCTGGCAGGCGGCCAGGATCACCAGGGTGAACATCAGCAGCAAGGCGAACGGTCGGCGGGCAAGCATAGCGGGCCTCCGGCAGGCAATCAGCAGTCGGCAGTCAGCAATCAGCAGACGAAATGTACAGGTTTTGAGCGCCGGGCACTCAAGTCCCCGGCTACGGATGTAAAGTCCACTGAAGTGGACTGACATCCGCCGTCTCGACCTGCATTTTTAGTCCGCTGAAGCGGACTTTGCGGACTTAGCCGGGGGGGTGAACCCCTGGCGACCGGGGCAAATGCGGTCGTTTTTTGAAACCTGCACATTGCGTCGGCAGTCAGTCATCAGCCATTAAACAGCGGTTGACCTGACTGTAGTGTACGCCAAGACGGGGGCACAGGCGAACAGACGCCGGGGATGGGGTTCCCGGCGGCGGCTTGCCAAATCCGCGCATCGCCGTAAGATTCAAGGTGAACCCCTATTCAGGCAGGAGAGACGCATGGCTCCCAAACCCATCACCCGCAACACCCTTTTCTACGGCGACAACCTGGCCGTGCTGCGCAACCACGTGCCCGACGAGTCGGTGGACCTGATCTACCTCGACCCGCCCTTCAACTCCAACCGCAGCTACAACGTGCTCTTCAAGGACGAAAGCGGCCTGGACAGCGAGGCGCAGATCACCGCCTTCGACGACACGTGGCACTGGGGTCGCACCGCCGAGGCGACCTATCACGCGCTGGCAACGGACGGGCTGCCCGGCGTTGCGACGGCGATGGGCGCGCTGCTGAAGTTGATCGGCAGGAACCAGATGCTGGCCTACCTGGTGATGATGGCCGCGCGGCTGGTGGAGCTGCACCGCGTGCTCAAGCCGACCGGCAGCCTGTGGTTACATTGCGATCCAACAGCCAGTCACCACCTCAGAACCATACTCGATGCCATCTTTGGAAATGGCTGTTTTCGCAGTGAGATCATCTGGAAACGCACTTCTGCCCATAACGATGTCAGGCAGGGAGCAAGACAAGTGGGGCGGATACACGATATTTTGCTCTTTTATTCCAAAGACCCTGAGCAGTGGACCTGGAATCCTGTTTACACGAGCTATGACCCACGCTACGTGGAGTCCAACTACCGCCATGTCGATGAAAATGGTCGGCGCTTCAAATCCACCGATCTGACTGCTGCCAAGCCGGGCGGGGACACATCGTATGAGTGGAGGGGTAGGATACCGCCAAAGGGAAGATATTGGGCATACTCAAAAGAAAATATGCAACGATTTGAAGACGAGGGAAGAATTTACTACACCAGGTCCGGCCTCCCCCGTCTCAAGCAGTATTTGGACGAAATGCCCGGCATTCACATTCAAAGCGTGTGGGATGATATTCCGCCTGTCAGTTCTCACGCCAAAGAGCGCCTGGGCTACCCCACGCAGAAACCGTTGGCGCTGCTGGAACGCATCATCCAGGCCAGCAGCAATCCCGGCGACTGGGTGCTCGACCCCTTCTGCGGCTGCGGAACGGCAGTCGCCGCCGCGCAAAAGCTGGGCCGTAACTGGATCGGCATCGACATCACCCACCTCTCCATCGCCCTGCAAAAGTACCGCCTGGCCGACATGTTCCCTGGCGTCGATTACGAGGTCATCGGCGAGCCAGAAGACCTCGGCGGGGCGCAGCAGCTTGCCCGCGAGGACCGCTACCAGTTCCAGTGGTGGGCGCTCTCGCTGGTGAAGGCCCGTCCTCTCGGCGGGCAGGCGGGCAGCCGCCAGGGCAAGAAGGGCAGCGATAAGGGCATCGACGGCGTGATCACCTTCATCGACGACCAGGGCGGCGAGCCGAAGCGCGTGTTGGTGCAGGTGAAGAGCGGACACGTCAAAAGCGGCGACGTGCGCGATTTGGTCGGCGCGGTGGAGCGGGAAAAAGCGGCGCTGGGCCTCTTTCTCACGCTCGAACTCCCTTCGCGCGACATGCTCGCCGAAGCCACCGGCGCCGGGTTCTATCACTCGCCGGGTTGGGGGCGAGACTATCCCCGCGTGCAAATTCTGACCATCGAGGACCTGCTCAAGGGCGCGCAGCCTGACATGCCGCCGCAGCGCATCACCTTCAAAGAAGCCCCGCGCAGCGATCAGCCCCAGTCGGAGCAAGGACGCCTGTTGTGAGGAAGGGCCGAGCCAATATGCGGGTTTCGTAAAGGGCCGCCCCGGAGTTCACTCCGGGGCTAAAAAGGATAAGCCCTCTGGGCTAACCCTATCTCAGCCCGGAGGGCTTGTTCTTCGTAACCGGGAATTTCAATCCCCGGCGCTCTGTCTTCATCCGCCCAGCGCCTTCGGCGGGATCAGCCAGACCAGCTCGCCGCGCAGCGGGTCCAGCGCGGTCAGGTCCACGCGGATCAGGCTGCCCTTCTTGACCACCAACCGCCCGCCGCCGATCAACCCTTCCACCGTGATGCTGAAATCCGGCTCGTGGCCGACCAGCAGCAGCGCCCCGGCATTGGTGTAGGCGGCGACCAGGTCGGGCAGGTTGTGCTGGTTGAAGCCGGGGGCCAGCCCGGCGTATTCCACCACCTTCACCTTGAGTTCTTCGGCCACCAGGTCGGCAGTCTGGCGGGCGCGCGTAAGCGGGCTGGTGAGGATCACGTCTGGCGCGACGCCGAGTTTACGCATCGTGCGGGCAGAAGCGCGCATTTTGTCGATGCCCGCTTTGGTCAGTGGGCGCAGGTGATCGTCGGCGGAGTCCCAGGCGGCGCGATCTTCGGCCAGGCCGTGCCGAACAAAATAAAGAATCATGGTCAGCCCCCCTCTGGGCATGGTGATGCCTTGTGCGGGCAAAGGCCCCCACGTGCAGCCTCACGGGTATTGTAGCCAAAGCGCGCCCCCTGTCCAGAATTTCGTCGGGCGGCGCGGGCGTGACTTTTAGCGCAGGTGTGTGTTATCTTTCCGTAGTAGATGACTAAGGTGTTTTTTGTAGCATTTGCGCCGATGGGCGAGAAATTCGCCCGGTTTGAGGAGGATAAAGAACATGGCCGTCACCACTGCCGGATTGTCCCCGCAGGCCGTCTCGCAGGCGCAGGCCGGACTCTGGCTGCGCGACCGCAGGTGGGACCTGTTGTTCATCACGCTGAGCGTGATCGTCGTGCCGTTGCCGTATTTGGTGTATTTGCTGGGAGTGCAACTTGGCCTGCACGAGGACATCAGCCGCAACGCCGTGAACGCCTTCGTGGCGATTGCCGTCGGCGGCCCGCACATGATGTCCACGTTCCTGCGCACGGGGCTGGATAACCAGTTCCGCACGCGCTACCCCATGCTCATCCGCTCGTCGATCATCATCCCCATCGTGGTCGTATCGCTGGCCTTTTTGAACCTAGAACTGCTGCTGACGGTGTTCTTCTTCTGGGCATCGATCCACGTGCTGCACCAGATCACCTACATCGTGGAGCTGTACAACCACAAGGAGCACGCGACGGTGCGCCGGGGCAGCGCCGTAAGCCTGTCCGCGCGCCTGATCGACTACGCCATCATCTTCACCTGTCTGTTCCCGATGGCGGCTTACAAGATCAGCCAGGGCCAGTTCAACATCGGCGTCAACGACCTGACGCGCGTGATCCCGGATTTCTTCGAGCAAACGTGGTTCTTCGTGACCATGTCTACCGTGTTCTTCGTGGCGCTGGCGCTGTACGTCGCCAAGACGGTGCGCGAGTACCGTCTGGGGATCATCAACTGGCCCAAGACGGTCTTCATCGTATTCACTGTGGCGGTGGCCTTCACCATGCCCGCGCTGCCGAACCTGGACACGGCCTTCCAGGGACTTAACACCTGGCACTCGTTCCAATACCTGGCGCTGACGTTCTACATCATCAAACTGCGCCAGCAGTACGGCGACCTGGACCGCAGCGCACCGCTGGTGGCACAGTGGAGCAAGCGAAGCAAAGACGCGCGCGGGCTATACGCCTTCAGCGCGCTGATGCTGGGCGGCTCACTGGCGGTAGGCGTAGCGGTATACCTGGTGACGGCCATCGTCTCGCCGGGCATAGACCCCAACCGCCACTTCGACATCTCGTACTACACCGCCATTCTGACCTTCTTGTGGATTCACTACTACCACGACCACTTCCTGTTCACCGACTTCGAGGCGCTGGACGGCGTGAAGTACAGTCGGGAAGCGGCCTGAGAGACCTGGAGCGTGTTATGAACTCTTCGAGTTCGTGCCGTTGGAACGCCGGGGACTCAAGTCCCCGGCGAGCAACGTGCTCAGCCGTTGCGTTCAAACCCTACCCCTGACAGGCCAGGGGGTGAGGGCTGCAAGCTGCCGGGATCAGCCGCCGCTGCGCCGCCGCCGCTCGATCTCGACCGCCGCCACGCCCAGCACGACCGCCACGCCCATCAGAACCGCCAGGATCAGCGAGGTCTCTTGGGTGCCGGCCACGATGGCTGCCGGGGAGGCGCTGGCAATGTCCCCGGCCAGTGGTGTGTCTAGATGTGCGTCCACGCGCGAAGCCCACAGCGCCATCACGACCGCGAAGCCCACCAACTGGCCCATGTTGCGCGTGAGCGCCAGAAAACCGGAGGCCAGCCCTAATCGCTCGCGGGGGACGCTGCCCATCACGGCGCTGTTGTTAGGCGATTGGAACAGCCCCACGCCCGCCCCCGTCGGCGCGATCAGCAGCGCCAGCAGGGGTGGAGTCAGTTCCAGCCGCAGCAAGAACGCCATCAGCAGGTAGCCTGCCAGGCTCACCAGCAGGCCCAGCAGCGAAATCTTCATACTGCCGATCCGGTCGGAGAGCCAGCCGGCCCCCGGCGCGATCAGGGCGGTCATCAGCGGCCACACCGCCAAGATCAGCCCCACCTCGGTCGGCGTATGCCCCTGCGCGTTCTCGATGAAAAAGGGCATGATATTCCGGCTCGACAGGGCGATGAACACCAGCACGGCCATCGTCAGGCTGACGGCGAATTGGGGGTTGCGGAACAGCGTCAGGTCCACCATCGGCTGGGTGATGCGCAGTTCCACCGCCAGGAAGAGGGCGATGAACACGGCAGACACGGCCATCAGCGCCAGTGTCTTTCCGTCCAGCCAGCCCCAGGTCTGCCCGAACGTGAGGGCCAGCATTAGCGCCGCCAAGCCGATCCCCAAGGTCAGTGCGCCAGGGATGTCGAACCGCTGGCCCAGACGGCGCCCACCGGCAGGCACGAAGTGGTTGATCAGGAAGATGCCGAAAAAGGCAATCGGCACGTTAACGAAGAAGATCGCCCGCCAGCCCACACTATCGATCAACACGCCACCCAACACCGGGCCGGTCAGGATGCCCGCCGATACGAGCAGGCCGGAGATTCCCAGCGCGCGCCCGCGTTCGGTCGGCGGAAAGGCCTCTGTCACAATGGCCGTACCGAGCGCCTGCATCGCCGCTGCACCGACCGCCTGAACCACGCGGAAGGCAATCAGGACACCGACGTTGGGGGCCAGCCCGCATAGCGCCGACGACGCGCCAAACAGGACCATGCCGATCATGTAGGGACGCTTTTTGCCCACCATATCTCCCAGGCGGCCCATGCCCAGCAGCAACACCGTCACCACCAGCAGATAGGCCAGGGTGATCCACTGCACGGTGGGCAGATCGGTTTGCAACTGCTCAACCAGCGTGGGCAGCGCGACGGAGACAATGGTGCCGTCGATGGTCGCCAGGAAAACCCCCATCCCCACCGAGGCCAACACAGCCCACTTGCGGCGATCATCGACGGTGGTCGTATCAGGCCGGCTAACAGCATCGGTGGTTAAGGGAGTGGCACTGCTGGGATTACCGGGCATGGCAGGTTTGTCCTCGGTTGCAATTTCACAGGCTTTTCACAACTAATCGGTTGTGCGACAGGCGCGGTATGATTTAAACTAAAAATGGGCAAAAAGACAAAGTGCTCTTGCATCAGCGCGGCGCTGTGTTATAATCAAGCACAATCAGGGCGCGTGGCTCAGTTGGTTAGAGCGCACGGTTCACATCCGTGAGGTCAGGGGTTCAAGTCCCTTCGCGCCCACCAAGATCACCAGTTTGGCCGCGCCGGTGCCCCTTAGGCTGTTCGACGCGGTTTTGTTTTAGGGGGAAGCCGTTGAAAATCCTGAGCAGCGCGTCCCGCCTCAATTGGTCACTCGTCCTGCTGCGCTGGCTGCTGGTGATCGGCGCAGCAACCCTAGCATTCCTCCTGCCGCTGCTGAACGAGAGGGGTGCAGATGAGGCCCTACCGGGTCGCCTGCTGGCCGGGGCTGGGGTCGGCGCGCTGGTCGCGTTGATCGGGACGGGCCTGCTGTGGATGGGCAATAGCCCGACGCCCGGTATCCTCAGCCTGATGATCGACACAGCCTATGCGCTGCTGTTATTCTGGGCCTCCGGCGGAATGCCCTTCGTGCTGATCGGGGCAGGGATGCTGCCCGTCGTGACCGGGGCGCTGCGTGTAGGCGGACTCTACGGCTTTCTCTCGGCAACGGTGACAGCAGCAGGCGGCGTGCTCCTGTATGGGCTGTCCATCGCGCCGGGCGAGCCGCTAGGGCCGGCGCTGTTGGCCGCCGGGACACTGTTGCTGGTGGCAGTGTTTGTCTGCCTGCCAGTGGCGGTCGCCTCGCTTGGCTGGATCGGGGAACAGATGGCGCTCCGCGAACGCGAGCGCGAAGCTGCCCGCCTGCGGGCCGCCCGTGAGCACGCCCGCGCGATTTACGAGATGGCCTCGACCCTCACCGCCACCCTCAATTACCGAGCCGTGCTGGATGCCGCGCTGGACGTCGGCGTGTTGGGCCTGCGCGAGAGCAATCCGAATGCCCGCCTGGTCAGCGCCGTGTTTCTCTACGATGAGAACACCGGGCTGCTCAAGGTCGCCAACTCTCGCCGCCTCACCCGCACCGACGTGGATAAGCAGGTGCCGGGCAAGCGTGGCGTGTTGGGATTGGCCTTGCAGCAGGCCGAGCCAGTCTTCGCCAGCGACGCCGAGCGCGACCCCGAACTGCAATACTTCGTCGCCTTCCAGGATGCGCGCAGCATCCTGTGCGTCCCGCTGCGCGCCGGGTTTGAAAACTACGGCGTACTGGTCTTCAGCAGCACCGTGCCCAACGCCTTCAGCGAGGAGCACGTCGAACTGATGACCGCCGTCGCCAGCCAGGCAACCATCTCGCTCAAGAACGCCATGCTGTATCAGGACCTGCTGGACGAAAAGAACCGCATTATCCAGGTGGAAGAGGAGGCACGCAAACAGCTCAGCCGCGACCTGCACGATGGCCCGGTGCAGGATGTGTCCTCGATTGCCATGCGCACCAACTATGTTCGCCGACTGCTGGAGCGCGACCCGGAGCAGGTGCTTCCTGAACTTCAACACATTGAGGACATCGCCCGCCAGACGGTCAAGCAGATGCGGCAGATGCTCTTTACGCTGCGCCCGTTGATCCTGGAGTCGCAGGGCCTCGGCCCGGCCCTGGAAGAACTGGCGAAGAAGATGAAGGAGACGCATAACCAGAACGTCATCCTTCAGGTCGAACCGGGCATCGAGCGTTACATCGACTCCAACGATCAAACCGTGTTGTTCAACATCGTAGACGAGGCAGTGAACAACGCCCGCAAGCACGCCGTCGCAGAGCATATCTGGGTGCGGCTGGCACGCCGCGACACCTACCTGTGGTTGGAAGTGCAAGACGATGGCGTGGGCTTCGACCAGGGCGCGGTGGATGCCAACTACGACCGGCGCGGCAGCCTGGGCATGATCAACCTGCGCGAGCGGGCCGAACTGCTCAACGGCAATCTGAATATCGAGAGCGCCGAGGGGCGGGGCACCAAGATCACGTTGATCGCGCCTATCCGCGACTCGATCCTCAAGGAACTGAACGACGATGCCGGCAGCACCGCTGCTGCCAGGCTGCCGGACTCGTCTGCAGCCGTTTCTCCGACAACGTCCACCTCGCCTGCCCCCCGGACGGTACGTCCCGCCACCCAGCCCGCACGCTCGGTAAAGTAGTGGTCGGTGGACCGTCGTCCGCAAACCCGATATGCCGGTTTTCAGCGGGTTTGTGGATGGCTGAGGGCTTTTTTTGCCGCTTGGCCGCGCAGCGGGGTATGCTTGGGAACAACACTCACGAGTCAGGAGGAGCGCCGCGATGGACTTCTTGCGCCGTCTGTTCGGGGGCGGCAGCCGCCAGCCGCGCGACGAAGGCATGTACTTCTACATCCGCAGCCGCCGCAGCGGAGAGATCGTCCCCGTGCGCCTGGACATGAATCAGTTGACGCCGGACTACACCGATGACCGCCTTTCCGGTTACTTTACCCATAAGGTCGTGGTCGGGCAGCGCAGCTTCGAGCGTATGGAAGCGGATTTTACCTTTGACGCCAACAAGCGCCTGACGAACAAAACCGTCACCGGCGGCGAATTTGTGGATCGCGCCGCCTGGGTAGCGCAGCAGCAGGAAAACGGCCCGCAGCCGGGATAAACGCTCTACGACGCCGGGCGCGGCTGCTTCCGCCCGCACAGCCACACCGAGGCAATTCATGACCTACCATTCCAACACTTCTCGTCCCCTCTCACGGCGCCGCTTTCTTGGCCTGGCCGGTGCAGGGCTACTCGCCGGGTTGGGCGGGCTGGACTTGATCGCCCCACGCGCGGCGGACGCCGCCCTCCATCGCCAGAACGTCGCCCGTTCCAACCGCGTGCTGCTGCACACCTTCGATCCCGCCCTCACCACGCCCACTGACGCCGTGCGCGCGGCAGTGCTGGCAGTGACGGATTTCGCCTGGCTGCGGCAGGGCGACTCGGTCTTCGTCAAGCTCGCCAGCAATTCCAGCTATGCACCGCCGTCCGTCACCTCGCCGGACGTGCTGGCGGGCGTGGTGGGGCTGCTGCGCGAGGCCGGCGCGGGCACGGTCTACGTGGGCGATATGAGCGGCGCGATCTATGTGCGCCACCTGGCCGACCGGACCATCGGCTCGACGCGGGAAATCATGCGCACCAACGGCCTGCTCGCCGCCGCCGAGGCTGCCGGGGCGACCATCCATTGCTTTGAGGAAGTCCCCTTCGCGCGGGCCTACATCCCCGGCGTACCGACAGGCAACCCCACCTGGGAGAACGATCTTCAGGTTGCCGCCATCCTGGACGAGGTCGATCACGTGATCAATCTGCCGCGCCTGGGCAAGCATGTGCTGGCCGGGGCGTCGCTGGGCCTCAAGAACGCTGTCGGCTGGATCAGCGATTACAGCCGCATGGTCCTGCACCGCGACGGAGACCTCTTCCACACCCGTATCGCGGAGATCAACACCATCCCGCAGTTGGCGGAGAAGATGCGCTTCACCCTCACGTTGGTGGATCGTGCCCTGACGACTTATGGTCCCGACTCCGGCCACGCGCTAACCCTGGCCCGCCCCTTGATCATCGCGGCGGAGGATGTGGTCTGCCACGACCAGATCGCGTTGCTGGCGCTGCTGTGGGGACGCGCACAGACGCCGCCCACTGCACTGGCGCAGGACCCCTATCCGGCCCAGTCGAACGGGCTGAACTGGTGGTTCGTGCGCGTGACCTGGGACGCCGAAGGCGTGGACGGTTACACAGACCTGCCGACCTTCGACGACCTGTCTGATGCGACCATCCCGTCGCAGTTCAACACGGCCTTCGATCTGCTGTGGGGTGGGCGCCCCCAAACTATCGAGGTCATTCCCGGCGGCATGGCGCCCGATGCCGACCTGCTGGCGCTGCTGTCCGCCGATCCGGCCCTGGGGATCGTGGTCGGAAATGCCGGGTGATTCCCTCCACGCCCGGTCCCCTTATTGCGTCGTCGTAGCGGCGGCTTTGAAGCCGCCGCTACCCAATTTTTCAGAGAGAAGGTCTTATTGGAGAAGCGGATATCCATCGCCATTCGCGGCCCACTGCTGGGACAATCCGCCGTCTGTGAGCCGATCCTGCGCGCCCTGCCGGACTGGTTCGGGATCGAAGAGGCCACCGCGCAGTACGTCCGCGATACC
The DNA here is from genome assembly GCA_964529715.1 of uncultured Anaerolineae bacterium. GTDB lineage: Bacteria > Chloroflexota > Anaerolineae > Aggregatilineales > Ch27 > CAZGXI01. The sequence goes on from CAZGXI010000026.1 coordinate 30,162, forward strand.
GACGTAATGCCGACCCTGATCGCCGCCGTTGAGGATCAGGCCCTCGGCTTTCTCACGCTTAGGCGTCACAACCCCTACACCGCCGAGATTCACGTGATGGGCGTCCGCCCGGAATGGCACGGGCAGGGCGTGGGCCGCGCGCTGGTGGAAAAGGCCGCGCAAGTCCTGCGGGAAGACGGTGTGGAATACTTGCAGGTCAAGACGCTAAGCGACTCCCACCCCGACCCCGGCTACGCCAGAACGCGCGCCTTCTACCTGGCGATGGGCTTCCGTCCGCTGGAGGAATTCAAGACGCTGTGGGGCGAAACCAACCCCTGCCTGTTGATGGTAAAATATCTGTGGGCACAACCCTTGTTCAGGGGAGACAACCTGTCGAACCTCTTGTAGGGGATGCGACTACCCTGGCTGTGATCAACACATGATGACACCCTATCGCGTGCGGGCGGCTATGCTGGCCACCGCCATCTTCGTCGTGCTATCCCTGGCTGTGATCGCGCTGGCGCCGGTATGGGCGCAGGAATCCGTCACTGTGCGCGGCGTGGTGATGGATGATTCCGGCCCGCTGGCGGGGAGCGTGGTCCGTCTCCAAACCGAGACGCACTTCACCGTGACGGACGCGCAGGGCCGCTTTGAACTGACCATTCCCCCGCCGCAGCAAGACGTGCGCATCACCGCCTGGATGCCCGGCTACCTGACCGGTTGGGCGACGATCCCTGGCGGGACAGAAGGTACGTTGGAGGTCGTCATCACGCCCACGCGCCACTACGCCACCGATAACCCGGACTATAACTGGTTCTCCCACGAGGGCGCGTCCGGATCGTTGAGCTGTTCCCACTGTATGCCCTGCTACACGGAATGGCGGCTGGACGCCCATTCACAGTCGGCGCTGAACCCGCGCTTCCTTAGCCTCTACAACGGCACAACGCTCACCGGGCGTCTGGGCGTGCCGACGGCGTACCGCTTCGACCCCGACCTGGGCATCGACGTACCGGTCGCGCCGTCGTTGGGACAGGGTGAGGGTGGAGTCGGGCCGGGCTTCCGGCTGGACTTCCCGGATCAGGGCGGCAACTGCGCGGCCTGCCACGTCCCCGGCGCGGCGGCGCGGTCCGGCAACGCGCACAACACCGACATCCAGACCATCTCCGGCATCGACACGGAGGGCGTGTTCTGCGAGTTCTGCCACAAGATCGGCGAGGTGCGCGTGAACCCGGTCACGGGCCTGCCGAACCCCGACCTACCCGGCGTGCTCTCGATGCGGCTTTACCGTCCTGAGGCCGATCAGCAATTGTTCTTCGGCCCGTTCGACGATGTGGCCCGCCGCGTGAGCTACCTGCCCTTGCAGGAGCAGAGCCGCTTTTGCGCCTCGTGCCACTTCGGGGCGTTCTGGGGCGTGGTCATGTATAACTCCTTCGGCGAATGGCTGGATAGCCCCTACAGCGATCCAGAGACGGGGCGCACCTGCCAGAGTTGTCACATGCCGCCCGTGAGCTACGACTATTTCGTTTATCCTGCAATGGGCGGCCTGCACCGCGACCCGGCCCGCATCCTGAGCCACACCATGCCCGGCGCGCTGGACGAGGCGTTTCTGCAAACCACCGCCGAGGTGGAGATCGAAGCGGTGCGCGATGGGGACGCGCTGGCCGTCACCGTGCGCGTGACCAACACCGGCGCGGGCCATCACATCCCGACCGATAACCCGCTGCGCAACGTGATCCTGCTGGTGAACGCGCTAGACGCTGAGGGCAACCCGCTGGCCTTTCTGGACGGCGCGACGATCCCGGCGTGGGGCGGCGTGGGCGACCCGACGCAGGGCTATTACGCCGGGCTGCCGGGCGTGCTCTATGCGAAGGTGCTGGCGGACTTTTACACCGGCGAGACGCCCACCTACGCCTACTGGCGGCAGACGCGCCTGGTGAGCGATAACCGCATCCCGGCCCTGGCGACGGACGAAAGCCACTATCGCTTTGCCCTGCCCACAGATGCAGGCGAGATCACCGTGTCGGCGCGGCTGCTGCTGCGCCGGGCGTTCATCGAACTGATGGACCTGAAGAACTGGAACATCCCCGACATCCCGATGGCTTACGTCACCCTGGCGGTGCAGCCATGACCAAAGTCAATCGAACCGCCAGGTCGCCAAGAGCGCCCGGAATAGAGGTCTCTTTCCTTTTTTCTCTTGGCGTACTTGGCGTCTTGGCGGTTATTTTCCTCTTCGCCGCCGCGAGCGGAATCGCCGCGCAGGGCGAGGCCACACCTACCGCGACGATCCCGCCGCGCCCGACCTACGCGCCCAGCCCTACGCCAGAGATCACGCCCGTCCCGCTGATCCTCACGCCGATTGCCACGCCCATCCCCCTGCCGCCCTTGCCCCCGCTGACCGACAGCCAATCCAGCCGGGCGCTGGCGCTGGCGGGCGAAACGCTCGTCACGGTCAATGCGGACAGCGGCAGCGTGACCCTGGTGGACGTGAACACGCTGGCCGTGCTGGCGGAAATCCCGGTGGGCCGCGACCCGCGCGCAGCAGCGATCACACCGGACGGAAGGCGGGCGCTCGTCACCCTGCGTGGCGAGGATGCCCTGGCGGTGGTCAATGTGCAGGCACGGCGGGTAGAAGCCGTTTACCCAGCCTGCCACATGCCCTACGGCGTCGTCGCAGACGAACGGCGGGCTTACGTGGCCTGTTTCGCCGACGACCAGATCGCCGTGCTGGACCTGGACTCCGGCCAGATCGTGCATCGCCTGAATGTGTCCGACGCGCCGGCAGGGCTGGCGCTGAGCGAGAACGGCTGGCTGCTGGCGACTCACTTTTACAGCGGGCAGGTGACGGCCCTCAACGTGGCGAGCACACCGTTCGTGCTGGGATCGGTTAACGTCGAGCCGGACGCGGTGCTGTCCCAGAGCATCGTGCTCGCGCCGGATGGGGCGCGGGCCTACCTGCCGCAGACGCGCACGGGGCTGGCTCTGATCTCGCTGCAATACATGCAAGACTGGTTCCCGGTGGTGGGCGTGCTGGACCTCACGACCATGCAGGGCGACCGCGACGCACGCCTGACCATTTCCCGTTACGACGACCAACCCGCCAACATGCCGTTCGACGCAGCCTTTTCCCCAGACGGGGCGACGCTGTACGTGGCGCTGGCAGGCAGCGACGCGGCGCTGGCGGTGGACGTGACCACGTATGATGTGCGGGCGCGGGTGGCGGTCGGGGCGAACCCGCGCGCGGTGATGGCGCATGAGGATAGGGTGTTCGCGCTCAATGCGCTGGACGGCACCCTCACGGTCATCGACGCGAGCACGTTCACCGTGACCGCTACCGTCCGCGTGACGGACATCCCGCTCAATCCTGAACTGCTGCGTGGCAAGGTGCTGTTCCACAATGCCGCCGATCCCCGGCTCAGCGACGGGGCGATCAGTTGCGCCACGTGCCACTTCGACGGTGGCACAGATACGCGCACCTGGATCAACTTCCGCAGCGGGCCGCGCAACACGCCCGCGCTCGCCGGCGCGGCGGCATATCCGCCCTTTCATTGGGCGGGCGATATGGTCGAACTTCAGGATTCAATTGAGGATACCATCCGCCACGTGATGTTGGGCGACGGCCTGATCGACGGGCCGTTCGACGCGACTGTGCCGAACGCGGTCGATGCCGGGCGCTCGGCAGACCTGGACGCACTGGCGGCCTACGTCGCCTCGCTGGAGACCTGGCCCAACCCTTACCGCCAGCCAGACGGCTCGCTGACCGAGTCGGCGCGGCGGGGGATGCAGCTTTTTATGAGCGGTTCGCCGAGCTGTAGCTGTCACGCGCCGCCGCTGTACACCGATCAGCGCCAGCACAACCTGGCCAGCGCGACCTTTTCGATGGAAGTCTATGGCAACTTCGACACGCCGACGCTGCGTGGCCTGTGGATGAGCGCGCCGTACATGCACGACGGCGTGGCGCAGACGCTGGAAGAAGTCCTGACGCGCACCGACCCGGTTCACAGCGTGGCGGGCAGCCTGACGCGCCAGGAGCTTGACGACCTGATCGCCTTCCTGCTGTCGCTATGACTTTGAAGAGCGTGTTCCAGTGGGACACGGCGGACGCGGAGGCTCGCGGACCAAAGGACTAATCAGAAAATCCGCGTCGTCCGCGTACCGTTGGAATCTGCCTGACGAACAACCGGACGCGGGGCAAAAGGTCTCCCACGTTGTGGCGGCGGAAAGCGTTCCGCCGTTATACTTATACAAAATACTTGATGGCGGCTTGTCGTGCAGCGCCGCCGCTGTCCGATTACATACACAAGGTGCAAGTTTCAAAAACGACCGTGTCTGCCCCGGTCGCCAGGGGTTTAAACCCCTGGCTAAGTCCACAAAGTCCGCTTCAACGGACTGAAAGGCGGGTCAAGACCGAGGCCGACAGTCCACTTCAGTGGACTTTACATCCGTAGCTGGGGACTTGAGTCCCCGGCGCTAGAAACCTGCACATTCCGTTTGCACACACAATGGGGTTGCCATGAACAAACCTGTGATTATTCCCCGCCGCCAGCGTGTTGCCTTACTGATCGTGATCCTGGCGATTGCTGCCGTCTTGTCGCCGCGTGCACTGTTCGCCCAGGGAAGCCGCACGCCCACCGGCGGTCAGCCCTGGGACCTGAAGAACGTCACGCAGGCCGGGCAATTCAGTTTCTTCGACACGCCTGCCGGGGCCTCGACCACCGGCAAGCCGCTGGACATCGGCGACTTCGACGGCAACGGCTGTGGCGACATCGCCATCACCGGGCAGAACGCCAGCCCCGTCTGGCGGGGCAGCGCCGGGCATCTGCGCATCGTCATGAATCTGTGTCCTATCGGCGGCGTGATGAACATGGAAACGGTCCAGGTAGGCCAGGGCGTGTTCTCCATCTACGGCGGCTACGCTGGCGATATGGCCGGCACCGAGACCTACACCGCCGACTTCAACAACGATGGCTACGACGACCTGCTCTTCTCGGCCCAGAACAGCGATGGCCCCTACCAGGACCGCACCAACGCCGGCGCGGTCTACCTGCTGTTCGGCGGACCGGACTTCGCCAATCACCCGGACATCGTGCTAGACCAGCTTCCCGCCGACATGCTTGTTTTCTACGGCGCGACGGCGGAGGACCGCTTTGGCCTGTGGGTGGAGGGCGGCGACTTCGACGCCGACGGCTTCCACGATCTGCTGATCGGGGCAAACCAGGCCGACGGCGAGGGCGATCATCGCATTAACGCGGGCGAGGCGTGGATCATCTACGGCGACGCGGACATGTTCGGCAAATACGGCCAGGTGACAGACATGGCCGCACCGCCCGCCGACGCTACCTGGATCATCGGCGGCGACTACGACGACCTGATGGGGTCGTGCGTGTGGGGCGACGACCTGGACGGCGACGGCATCGATGACGCCATCGTGAGCGCCGGGCTGTGGCGCGCGTCGTCCGGCGTGGGCGGCCTTTCGTTCGGTGGGGCCGACGGCCCGGCCAACCGGCGCTATAACAGCGGCGAGACGTTCGTTATCTTCGGGCGGCCCGATATGCGCGCGCGCGTATTCGACCTGGCCGCGCTGGTGGACGACTTCGGCGTGCCGACCGATCCGGGGATCACCGTGATCTACGGACAGGACCCCAACGACCTGCTGGGCGAGGAGATCGCCGTCGGGGATATGAACGGCGACGGACGCAACGATCTGGTGCTCGGCACGCTGATCGGCGACGGGCCGGAGAACAACATGGATGAGGCCGGCGAAGCCTGGGTGATTTACACCTTCGACCCGTTCCGAGGCATTATGATCGACACGGCCAACCCGCAGCCGGGCCGCACGGTGGTGATCTACCCTGATCAACCAGACAGCAAGGCGGGCGACACCTTGCGGGTGGCCGACATCGACGGCGACGGCATCGACGACCTGCTCTACGGCGCGCCAGACTATGACCCCACTGGCTACGATCTGCGCGTGCGGCCCAACGCCGGGATGATGGCGGTCATCTTCGGCGAGCAGGGTGGCCTGCCGAACGAGAACGGCGTCATCCGCCTGTTTGCGCCGCCGCCGGGGTTGCGCGTGCGCTTCTTCATCGGAGCCGACGACAACGATATGATGCCCTACGCGCTGGCGGTGGCCGACATCGACGGCGACGGGCATATCGACATCGCGCCGAACGCGATGGGCGGCGACGGCGCCGCCAACGACCGCATCAACGCGGGGGAAATTTACGTCATCAGCGGCGCGGAGTTCCTATCCCCTGATCACGACTTCGGCGCAACAGCAGCCGCGCCGCCCGCCGGGGCGACTACGCCTGCGCCCGTCGGGGCGACCTCCACCCCGCTGCCGCCGACGCCGGTCGGGATGACGCAGGGGCGCGACATCGGCCTGGGCCGCCAGCATTTTGAGGAGACCTGTGCGGGCTGTCATGGCTTTCAGGGTGAAGGCGTAGCGGGCCTGGGGCTGCCGCTGGTCACGTCGCCGCTGGTGCTCTACATGCCCGACGCCGACCTGCTGGCGTTTTTGCGCGCCGGGCGTCCGGCGGACCACCCCGACAACACGACCAACGTCGCCATGCCGCCCAGCGGCGGTCGGCCCGACTGGAGCGACGACGATCTGCTGAATGTGATTGCTTATCTGCGCTGGCTGGCCCGACAGTAGCGGCGTTTTTAGGGGAGGGTTGGCGGGCGCGACCTGGCGCACGTGACGAACTCTTCGAGTTCGCGCCGTTGGAACGCCGGGAACTCACGTCTCCGGCTGTGCAAGAAAAGTTCGCTGAAACGGCCCGAAAACGGCGCCAGCCAGGAGGTTTCCGAGTCCACTTCAGTGGACTTTATGCCCGTAGCTGGGGAATACATTCCCTGGCGAACGTGCAAAAATTCATCACACATTTTAGCGCGCCGCCCGGGCGCACGCACATGCGGTAGGCCACGACGGCGAGACGCCCTCGCCCAGCCAAGCGAGGGCGTCTTCCAGGCAATCGGTGAAGTGCACCACGGCGCCCGGCCCCCACACCTGCGCGGAGTCATAAATGACGGGGGTATCCGTGCCGTCTATGTCGGGCACATTGATCAGCCGTCGGATTACCTTCGCCGTGCGCGCGTCCTGTGCGACGACGGCGCACTGGATGTTCAGATCGCGCCCCGCGCTCAAGCCAACGCTGAGATTGGACAGTAGCAGCGCCGAGGGCATCCCGCACAGCCGTAAATCGTGCAAGATACGGTGGGGGTGTATCCGTTCTGGCAGCAGGGTACGTTGCTGGCGACGCACTTCTTCCAGGTCGTTTACCAGGCGGCGAATCCAGGCGATCAGCGTGGCGGGCACCTGGTCGCCCAGACAGTAGACGGTGATCGCGCTGCCGGGTCGTTTTTCAACCGTCAAGGCAGAAACCATGCTCTCCCCCCATTGCCACCCAACAAAGTTTCAGCTTCTCTTGATCTGAGCCTAGCAGATTCGCCGCGCAAGGGGGTAAAGGGCGGTTAAAAACGGCAGTATTCGCGCTGCTCCTCTACAAGGCAGCCGGCACGTTAGACAGCCAGCGTTCAGCCTCGTCAATGTTGTCAAAAAAGCAGATTTCGGCGCGCGGCGACCACATCTGCTCCAGGGTTGGGACGGACAGCGTATCGACTCCGCCCTCCGAAGGCACATTCAGCAGCCGCTTGAAGATGCTAATGGCGATGCGATCCTGGCCGACAACCGCGCAGCGCATGGTCAGATCGCGCCCGGTACGCAGCCCAACGCTAAGGTGCGACAGCAACGACCCGCGCGGGGTGCCACACTTGCGCAGGTCGTGCAGAATGCGCCAGGGAACCACAGGCTGCCCGCCGGTCTGTTGCGCCCGGCGCACAGCAGCGACATCCACCGACACGCGGCGGATCCACTCAATCAATGCGGCGGGCGTCTGGTCGCGCAACCGATAAACGACGATGCCGTCGGGACGCATCTCAACCGTCAAAGGCGGCGTTTGCATGGCTGTTTTCCTAACATTCCCTCTTCACAGGCGCACTTTTCTATCATAACACACGTCTGGCCCGGCGTGTGATACAATCCGTCCCATGCCTGCACGACCGAATCCCCGACGTGTCTTTGTGGCCGGCGCCAGCGGCTTTCTTGGCGCCAGCGTGGTGTACGCACTGCTGGAAGAAGGCGCTGAGGTGACGGCGCTCATTCCGCCCGAAACAACCCTACCCTGGGGACGAGAGCGCGTCCAGGTGGTGGAGGGCGACGCCTGGAATCCCGGCAGCCTGGCCGGGCGCAGCCGGGGACATGGCGCGGTGATCCACCTGGTCGGATCGCTGCGCCAACAGCCCGCGCGCGGCCTGACCTACACCCATCTCAACGTCACATCGCTGCGCAACATCGCCCGCATGGCGATCACGGACGGCGTACCGCATCTGTTGTTCCTCAGCGCAGCCTGGGCGCCCTGGTTGCCGGGTGACTACCTGGACAGCAAGCGCGAGGCCGAACGTTACTTGCGGCGCAGCGGCATCGAGCACTGGACGATCATCCGCGCTCCGTTGGTCTATCCGCGCGGCGGGTTGGGCAACCCATTGCTGCTGCTGTTTGCCGGGCTGGGCGCGCTCCCCTTGTTGGGACGGCCTATCGCGCGCTGGTCGCCGCTGCCGGTCGATGTGGCGGCGCGCGGAATCGCCCGCCTGGCCCTGACCGGGCAGGCGCGCGACGAGATCATCTACGGACCTCACCTGCGCCGCCTGAACGCCGTATACGAGCGGCGGCTGACTGCCCCGGCGCCGGGTTCTGACCACGCCCAAGCGCAGATGGGCGAAGATGAGCCGCCCTTCGGCTGGCTGCCGTGAAGAAGCTACTTCAATAGTCCTCCCCGTCGATCTCCACCTCGTCCAGGAACGAGTCGATCTCGTCATCGGCGTCCTGGGCTTCGCGGCGGCGTCGGCGGGTGGAACGGCCCGCGTCGGCGGCGCGGGGATAGCGGCTGGAACGATGCACACGCCGGGAACGGGGACGACGAGGGATGTAACCGTCGTCGCCGAGCAGGTCCTGCTCCCCCCCGAAAGCCCCGGTCACGCCGTCGAGCAGGTCCTGCAACAGGCCAGAACGCCACAACGCCATCGCCAGGCCGCCGACAATCAGCGCGCCGCAACACAGCCCTCCACACACGACCAGGACGAGCGTACCGCCAAGCTGCTGTAAGGTATCCACCGTTTCACCCACCCCGCTGCTCAGTATGTCAGGCCGTGACCGAATGGAAACAGTGGATTCTCCGAGTCGTAAGGCAGGTCTTCCTTCTGGTTGCGCACGGCCTCCATCGACGATGGCAGCTCGAACGGAAGTTTGCCGGTCGGGGCAAAGCGCCCGCAGATCACGTCAAGGACTGCCGCATCGCTGGCCCCGAAGTCGGCCAGCAGCGCCGCACACCGCCCGGCGATCTCCGGGATCACGGCGGGGCGTTCCAGGTAAATGTCCACGACGGTGGGAACACGGTCCAGGATCGCCAGGATGTGCGCCAGCTCGTCTGGTGGAAAGCGCAGGTCGCCCGCATGGAAGAGCGGCTCCAGCGCGCCTTCACGCGGCTCATAGGGCGCTTGCAGCCGCAGGATCGCCACGTCGGCCTCGCCGGGGTCAGACACCACCGCGCCATATTCAGCGACCACATCCGCAGCCATGTTTTCCACATAAATGCGGAGCCGTTCACGCAACGGCAGGAGTGGGTTGCCGTCGCTGCCGTTTTTCAGCAGGACGATAGATTTGCGCTGCGCCAGCGCGCCTGCCGCCCGGAAGCGTTCATTGCCGACGATGCGCTCCGCCGCGTCCGGGTCTACAAATGGGTGATCGAACAGGCCCAGCCGGAACTTATCGCGCAGCAGGCGGCGCACCGACACATCGATGCGGGCCTCAGAGACCTGCCCGCTGCGCACCAGTTCGACGATGACTTCGGGGCACGCTTCCCCACCGAACTGATCCACGCCCGCATCAAGGACCTTTTTCGCGCGCCCGGCCCGGTCGAGGTGTTCCACGCCCCAGCAGCGCGCCTCCATGACGTGCGGCCCAATCTGGCCGGGGGTCAGCAGCCCCCAATCGGTACACACCACGCCGTCGAAGCCGTACTTCTCGCGCAGCAAGCCCGTGATCACGTCTCTGTTGAAGCCGAAGCCGACCGCCTCAATGTCCAGGCCAACCGGCATCCCGTAGTAAGGCATGATCTGGGCTGTGCCGGCCTGGAACGCCGCCTCAAAGGGGATCAGGTGATAGGCGAAGTTGTTGCCGGGATATACCTGCTCCTTGCCATAGGGAAAATGGGCGTCCTCGCCATCCTTTTGCGGGCCACCGCCGGGGAAGTGTTTGGTCATGCAGGCGACGCTATCTGGGCCGAGTGTTTTGCCCTGGAAGCCGCGAATGTACGCCGCGACCAGCGTGGCCGCCAGGGCGGCGTCTTCGCCGAAGGTGCCGTTGATCCTGGCCCAGCGCGGTTCGGTGGCCAGATCGGCCATCGGGTGCAGCGCCACGCGGATGCCCGTCGCCACGTATTCCTGCCGGGCGATGTCGGCAAACTCCTCGACCAGGGCCGGATCGCGCGTGGCGGCCAGGCCGATTGGCTCCGGCCATTGGGAGAATGCGCCCGACAAAAAACTGGCAGCCGGATTGTTGCTGAAGGCATGGCGCGGGTCGGATGAAATCGTGACCGGAATGCCCAGTCGCGTATCCTCGGCCACTGCCTGCAAGTCGTTGTACCACTCGGCCATGCGGCGGGCGTCTGCTGCGCGGAGCAGGTTAAAGTGATTCATCAGGCGCACTGTGATGAGTTCCGACGTTGGGGCCAGGCCGAGGGCGGCGCTCAAATCCCATTCCCCCGGCTGAGGGATCGACGTCATGGTGTGGAACATCAGGCCGGCCTTCTCCTCCAGAGTCATCTGGGCGAGCAAGTCTTCGACCCGTTCTTCCAGCGGACGGCGGGGGTCCTCATAGATGTCCAGTCGGCCATTTTTGTTGAGATCGCGGAAAGGAAAACCGTCCTCGGCGCGCAGCGTTTCGACGCTCACAGTGACTCCCTTCTGTCGTGATAGGCACTGGCACAAGTGTATCACGAAAGGAAGCGTAGCAGACGATTTAGCGGCGAGGCCGGGGAGATCGCATCGTCGGGGCACGCCATGACGTGCCCCGACTCACGCTGTGGAGGTGGAAGCACAAACCAAGACGGCACCCCCTGTTCACGCCGACGCGCACAGGCCCTTACGCCCCGCTGGGCTGGAGTTTGCGCGCGCCGTTGACGGCATTGCTGACTTCGCCCCGCAGTAGAAAGTCGCGGATTTCCTCCGCCGCCTGCACCGAGACGGCGATCTGTGCCTCTGCCGTGCTGGCGCCCAGATGCGGGGTGGCGACCACGTTCGGCAGGCCGATCAGGGGATGATCGGCGGGCGGCGGCTCCTCGGCGTATACATCCAGGGCGGCCCCGGCCACCTTGCCGCTGCACAACGCCTCGGCCAGCGCCGCATCGTCGATCAGTACACCGCGTGCCGTGTTGATGATGCGCACGCCGTCCTTCATCAGGGCAATCGTCTGTGCGTTGATCATCCCGCGTGTGGAGGCGTTGGCGGGCGCGTGGAGGCTGATGAAGTCGCTGCGCGCGAACAGCTCCTCCAGCGGCACCAAGGCCGTGTTCACCTGCGCGAACACTTCTGGCCCCTTCTTGGGATCATAGCCGATGGTGGTCATGCCGAACGCCTGGGCGCGCACGGCCACCGCCTGCCCGATGCGCCCCAACCCGACCAGACCCAGCACCTTGCCACGTAGTTCGGTGCCCTCGAACTTCTTGCGTTCCCAGCGCCCATCGCGCAACGATTGGTGCGCCGGGGAGATATGCCGCACCAGCGCCAGCATAAGCGCCAGGGTCAGTTCGGCGGCGGCGACGGTATTGCCGTCAGGGGCATTCATCACCACGATACCGCGCGCGGCGGCAGCTTCCAGGTCGATGTTATCCACGCCGACCCCGGCGCGGGCGACGGCTTTCAGGCGCGGCGCGGTGGCGATCATGGCCGCGTCCACTTTGGTGCTGCTGCGGACGATCAGCGCGTCGGCGTCGGGCACGGCGGCCAGCGTGGCCTCGCGTGTGAGCGGACCGACGGTCAGGCGAAAATCGGGCACGGCGCGCAACAGGTCTAACCCTGCCTCGTCCAGATTATCAGGGATCAGGATATGATAAGTCATGCCGGCGGCTCTCCTATTTGTTGCCTCAGGATGTGCGGCAAGAGTGTACCACGCCTAGCAGCGTTTTTCAGGTCAAGCCGCCTGAGCCTGATCGGGCAAAGCGCACGGGCAAACGATTCGCTCTTTCCGCGCAGGCGTCAGTCCGCGTCCTTGAGCGCCGCAGCGATGGCGGCGGCCCAGGCCGTGATGGCGTCCCAATCCCGGAAGTCGCCCGTCGGGGCCTTGATGCCCTTAACAAGCAGCCGCTCGATGAAGTTGAGCTTTTTCACGTCAATCGCGCCGTGAAAAACCGCCACGTCGCGCGGCCCGATCCGGTCGGCGAGGGGCTGCAGCGCCTCTGGGAAGCGCCAGCCTTTCATCAACTGAATCGGGTCGCCCTGGCCGGTTGGCCCGCTGGAAAACAACCACACCGGACGCCCGGCCAGCGTCTCGGCGTTGGCTTCCAGGAACTTTGCCGCCGCCTTGACCCACCGGCCTATGTACACCGCGCTGCCCAGCACCACCGCGCCATAGGCAGCCACATCGCCAACGCGGTCTACGCGCTGCACGTCAGCCTGCAGACCGGCCTGCCGCAGCGTCGCGCCGATCTTCTCGGCGATTTCCGCCGTCGCGCCATATTTGGTGGCATAGGCGACCAGGACCTTGTGCTCCATGCTGCACTTCCTTTCTGTGACGGCCTGCAATCCGCTGCTAAAAGGCTTCCACAGGCGCGTTGTAGGCAACCTTATCCAGGTGGGTGTCAATATAGCACAGATCGCCGGACGGCAAATACCAGACCCCGGCCCCGCGCGCAGGCAAGTTCAGCCCGCCGAACCTGCCGTATTCCACCACTGGCGTGGCCCAGGTATCCAGAATATAGCGCCCCTTGTCCTCACGATAACGCTGCGTAACAAAGTTCATCAGGCGGCCCAGGTCGTCGATGAACAGGCGGGCAGAAACGCTCCTGCCGCCGTCGGTGAAGGTCACGTCAACGGCATGATCGTCTACCGCCTGCCAGGTGATGTAGTCACTCAGAAAAGCGACCGGGAACCACATCATCTCGTTCAGGTAGCGCATCATGGTACCCTGGTCGAGTTCGTCGCCGCGCGCGTCGAAGATGGTGTACAGGCCGGCCAGCCTGCCAAACATGTGGCCGTGCCCGGCCTTATAGGTATCGTCGCCGCGCAGCAGCGGCAGGCCGGCGATCTTGAAGCGCGCTTTCCAGTGAAAGCCCGGCGGGTTGGTGGTGTAAACCTGGTCGGCAACGATGGACATCCAGGGCCGATCCGTCCCCAGCCGAAAGCGACCCGTATAGCGTACATAGGCCGTATCGATCCAGGGCTGGCCAACCACGCCGGTATAGTTCAGGTAACGCTGCACCGGCTCCGGCAGAGACGTGAGCATGGCGGCAGTAACGATACGGCGAGACGCTGCGGCGTTTTGCTGAGACATAGGTGTTCTTTTTCAGCCTTTCCAATGGCCTGTAACAACAGGAATATGCAGGGTATGTTGCCTGTCCCCCGCGCGAATATACCAGGGCTATCCGGTCTGGTAAGGTCCTGGCAGCCGCCAGGGCCGCTGTGTCAAGGGCAGTCGAGATCGGTCAGGGTGTTCGTGCGGACCACTGCGCTTCCGACGGGAAACTCCACGTAGGCCCAATGCCGCACATTCTCGCCCGTGCCTCCCAGCGTGACATACCCGATCCACTGCGTGCTGACCAGTTGCGCCGGGTAATTGCAGTCCGGCCCGATGCCGGGATGCTGCACACAGGCATAGCCCCAGCTTCCGCCGGGCACGCCCTGGCAGTTGACGATCAGGTTGGCGTTGCAAATGTCCCCGCTGGGGGTGTAGCCGAAAGCGCAGCCGGTCGGCCAGTTCTCTGGCAAACCACTGATCACGGCGGCTGTAGGAGAGGAAAAAGCGGACCATCGGACGCTATCCTTTTGTGCAAGCCAGGTCTGTTTCCAGGAGCAAACAACGGCCAGGTGCTAACCCTGACAGGCCAGACCCAGCATGCGCCGTTGATAGCGATGCAATCCCAGTGGTGGCGTGGAACAAGGGTATTATATACAGATGTTAATGCCGGATGCAACCGGAATCGGGAATTTCCGCATAGAATCGTAGATCAGGGGGCGGCAGCCCTCCGGCCCGCACAAAACACCGCCCGGAGGGCTTCGCTTTTTCAGCCGAGAACGCGAGTCCCCGGCGCCAGGCGCTACCCCGGCCCAGCCACACCCAGGGCGTAGGCGTCGGGGTTCAGGTAGCGGCGCGCCGCTGCCAGCAGATCGTTGGCCGTCAGGCGGTTGATCGTGTCGGCGTAACTGCGCAGGTAGTCCAGTCCCAGCTCGAAGTATTCCATGCGCAGGATCGCGCCCGCCACACCCTCGTTGCTTTCCAGTTGCAGCGGCAGGCTGCCGGTGAAGTGCGCCTGGTTATCGGCCAGGTCTTCGGCGCTGACCGGTTCGGTGGTGATGCGCCGGATTTCCGCCACGATGCTGTCGATGGCGCGGGACACATTGGCCGGGTTGACGCCTGCCATCACGCGCCAGGGCCGCGGACCGTCCTCTCCCTCCACCAGACTGTAGGAATAGTAGGCCAATCCCTGCTGCTCGCGCACGGATTTACCCAGGCGGCCCATCATGCCGAACTGGCCCAACACGCTATTCACCAGCCGCGCCGCGTGGAAGTCGGGATCACGGCGGCATGGGCCGGGCCAGCCGAGCATAATGTCGGACTGAGTTTTGCCCGGCACGATCTCGTCTCGCCGCCGGACTGCCGTGATCGGCTGAAGCGGCGGCAGGTTGGGCACAGCAGGCTGGTCAGGATTGCGCCAGTCCCCCAGGGCAGCAGTCACGGCGTCTAGGGCCTTCTCTTTTTCCACCGCGCCGACCACCACCACAATCATCCCGTGCGGACCGAAGTGCCGCGCGTGGAACTCGGCCAACATCTCCCGCGTGAGGGTCGGTATAGTGTCCAGCGTGCCAGACGTGCTGTAGTGATAGGGATGGTCGGGCGCGTAGGCCAGCTCCCGGAAGGCCCGCCCGGCCCGGTAACGGGTGTCGTGCTCGCGGATTTGCAGGTCGGTAATGATCTGCCCGCGCAGCCGTTCGACATGCTCAGCGGGAAAGGTCGGGCAGCACAGGGCATCTCGCGCCAGGTCGAGCAGGAGCGGCAGGTCCTCAGCCAGGCTCTTGCCGCTGAAGCCGACGCGGTGCACGCCGCTATCGAAGCTGAGGTCGGCGCCGATACCTTCCAACGCCTCATGGATGGTTTCAAAGTCGCGCCGCTGCGTGCCGTAGAGCAGTGCCTCGGCGGTGAAGGCCGCGCGTCCGGCCTGTTCCGGCGCGTCGAAGATTGCGCCTGCCGGGAGCGTCCCCGTGATGACCACCGACTGCGCGGTGAAGTTCTCTCGCGCCAGGACGACGATGCCGTTGGGCAGTTCGCGCCGGGCGATGTCGTCCGGGCCGGGAATGGGGTTCTGCCGGGTCATGCTGCCTCCGTTTCTGCATCGTCCGGGGCCGCGCCGTCGCCCGTCGGCACGTACCAGCCGACCGTTCGCCGCCGGGGATCGAGATACTTCTGCGCTGCCGCGCGCACGTCCGCCACTGTGACGGCGCTCAGCCGCTCGACGTAAGTTTCAAACCAGGCGTAAGTATCGAACATCTCGCAGAAGGCCAGCCAGAACGCCTGCCCGCTGACGCTCTCGGTGCTATAGGCGAACAGCGCGCGCGCCTGCTTGATAGCCTTATCCAGTTCCGCCTGGGAAATATCCTCCATGCAGACGCGGTTCAGTTCGGCATCCAGCGCCGCTTCGACCTCTGCCAGCGTGCGGCCCTCGCGCACCGTTGCGTCGATGTCGAACAGGTAAGGATCGACGGTGGGGATCAGGCTGGCATCCACATCGGTTGCCAGTTCGGTCATCACCAGGGCTTTGTAGAGGCGGCTGGTCTTGTTGCCGATGGAACCGCCGCCCATTAACCCTGGCCCAGCCAGCACGCTTTGCAGCACGGCCAGCTTGAACCAATCCGGGTCGGTGGCGGCAGGCGCTTTGTAAGCCATCTTCAGGAAAGCCGTCTGGCCGGGGCGTTCGACACGCACCCGCCGTTCGCCCACCTGTTCCGGCTCGGCGCGTCGGACCGGTGGAGGCGGTTCGCCGGGCGGCAGGCTGCCATATAGCTCCCGAATCCGCGCCAGCATCGCTTCCGGCTCGAAGTCGCCCACCGCAACGGCGACGGCGTTATTGGGGACGTAGTGGCGGCGGTAGTAGTTGTACAGGTCGTCGCGGGACATCGTCTCCAGATCGGCCATGTCGCCGAGGATTTCGTGGTGATACGGATGAACGCGGAACGCCACGCCGCTCACCTCTTCGCCCAGCCAGAACAGGGGCGAGTTCTCCGCGCCCTGGCGCTCGGAGATGATCACCGTGCGTTCGCTGGCGACTTCGTCTGGGTCAAAGAGGGCGTTCACCATGCGGTCGGCCTCGATGCGCAGCGCCAGGTCGATGCGGTCGGCAGGCATCGTCTCGTAGTAGCCGGTCCAGTCGATGAACGTATGGGCGTTCCAATGGCCGCCCTCGCGGTCCACCAGGCGGTCCAGGGTCCCGGCGGGAAACTGCGGCGTGCCCTTGAACATCATATGCTCGGTCCAGTGAGAAACACCCGTGATGCCGGTGTGCTCGTTACGGCTGCCGACCCGGTACATCACGCGCCAGCTCACCACCGGGGCGTTGTGAATCGGCTTGAGCAGCACGGTCAGGCCGTTGTCCAGAACATGTTTTTGCACCGTTGAAGCCACAAGACTCGTCTCCCTATGGATAGTGAAGAATAGACTCCTCGATTGCTCCTAAATTGATGTGGATTATAACAGCAAACCCCCCTCCGTCTGCACCTCTCTTTCCGCGCTGGGAAGCATAAGGGCGACCGCTCGGTCGCCCCTACGACAAAACACACACTCTGCCGTCGGCGGGCTACTTCTTGCCTTCGCCATTGTAGCCGCGTCCGATGCCCCGGTACTTGAACCCCAGGGCGCGCATGGCATTGACATCATAGATGTTGCGCCCATCGACCAGCACAGGCTGTGCCATCGAGTCCATGATGCGCTTCATGTCGAGTTGCTTGAACTCGTTCCACTCCGTCACGGCGACCAGCGCATCGCAGCCCTTCGCCAGGTCATAGGGATTGCGGCATAGCTCGATCCAGGGGTGAGAACGGGCAACGTTGTCCATTGCCACCGGGTCGTAGCCGCGCACGTTGGCGCCCGCCTCGCGCAGCATTTCGGCAATGGTCAGGGCGGGGGCATCGCGTAAGTCGTCGGTGCCGGGCTTGAAGGCCAGCCCCAGCAGCCCGATGGTCATGCCAGACAGGTCCTCGCCGAGCAATTCGCGCAGCTTGAGGATCACCAGCTTGCGCTGATAGGCGTTGATGTCCATGACGGCGTGCAGCAGTTGGGGATGCTTGCCCTGCACCTGGGCCATGTAGGCCAGAGCTTTGACGTCTTTGGGAAAACAAGACCCGCCGTAGCCGATTCCGGCACTGAGGAACATAGGCCCGATGCGCTTGTCGAAGCCCATGCCGCGCGCCACCTCGGCCACATCAGCACCCAAGCTCTCGCAGATGGCAGCGATCTCGTTGATGAAGCTAATCTTGGTCGCCAGGAAGGCATTGGAGGCGTACTTGATCATCTCCGCCGTGCGCAGGTCCGTGACCATGATCGGGGCGCGCAGCGGCAGGTGAAGCTGGGCGACTGCATCCGCCGCGTCGCGGTTCTCCGACCCCAACACGGTACGGTCCGGGTTGAGGAAGTCGCCGATGGCCTGGCCCTCGCGCAGGAATTCCGGGCAACTGACGACGGCGAACTCGATGGGCCGGGGCTGGTTCTCGCGCACGATGTCGGCCACCCAGTCACCCGTCCCCACCGGCACAGTGCTCTTATTGATGATGATCAACGGGTGATCCATCGTGCGGGCGATGGACTCGGCGGCCATACGCACGTATTGCAGGTCGGCCTCGCCATCCACACCCTCCGGCGTGCCCACACAGATAAAAGCGAATTCAGCGTCTTGCAGTGCCTCTTTGTAGTCGGTGGTAAAGCTCAGCCTGCCTGCCTTGACGTTGCGATCCACCACCTCGGCCAGGCCCGGCTCGAAGATCGGCATGATATTCTTCTTGAGCTTGGCGATCTTCTCCTCACTGATGTCCAGCGCAACGACCCGATTCCCCAGGTCCGAAAAACAGGCCGCTGTCACCAACCCCACGTACCCC
Source organism: uncultured Anaerolineae bacterium (assembly GCA_964529715.1). Taxonomy (GTDB): domain Bacteria; phylum Chloroflexota; class Anaerolineae; order Aggregatilineales; family Ch27; genus CAZGXI01. The sequence continues at coordinate 48,555 of CAZGXI010000026.1, forward strand.
ACCCCAACAACACAAATGTTTTTCATGGCTTTTCGCTTCCTTACACTCGGTCTGTCGCGCCGACGCTGTGCCATACATCGACGCGACAACGCCTGTACAGCCGATTCGTCCAACGCCTGCTTGGGTTATCCCTGTTTTCCCCTCTCGCAGGCAAAGCAAGGGAGAGATAAAAAACGCTGCGCTATTTCCGCTTGCCCACCGTCGCGGCGTAAAGCGCGAACTGGCTTTCGCCGTCCAGACCGAGCAGCCGGTTGAGCGCATCGTCGTCAAAGGCGGCGATGGCACACACGCCGCAGCCGACCGCTTCTGCCGCCAGGTACAGGTTTTGGCAGGCGTGGCCCGCATCCAGGTGCAGATAGCGGTAGCCGCGCTCACCGTAGCGATGGGTCATGCGATAGGCGTCCGCCGTCCAGATCAGCGCGACCGCCGCAGCCTTGATCTGCCGCTGATTCCGGCAGGCTTTCACCATCTCGTCGGCGATGGTGGCGGCCATGTTCTCCTCGACCAGCAAATGCTCGACGGCCAGAAAGCGATACAGGCCAGCGGGCACCCCAACAACGTTGTTCACCAAGACATAGGTTTCAAAGGCGTGACGCGCGCCCGCCGAGGGCACAGGACGCAGTGTGCGGTTGTTATCTACCGATTGCACGCCCTGGCAGCACCACAGCAAGAACGACAGTTCGTCCAACGATAGTGGTATTCGGGCATAGTCACGCAGGGTGCGCCGCTGCGCCATGATCGTCTGCAGGTCGGCGGGGGGGATGCCGAGTTCTTCTACTTTAGGCAGCAGGACGGTCGGCCTGGACGGGTCAGAGGGCCGCTGAATCGGCGGCGGGGGCAGTCCTTTTTGCTGATCCGGCTCCGGCTGCACCCCGATCCGCGTCCCGCGCATGAATTCACTGCCGATTCCCGATGACATGGCCGTGCTCCTTATGATATCAACGACGCCCCTTGCAACACCTGTCTGGCCGCGCGCCGCCCGATCTCAACGGCGTAGTTCGTGCCCCGATCCCAGGGATACACCTGGCTCATGCTGGCCCACAGCAGGCCCGGCAAGGGCGTTTGGAGGGGGGGAATGCGTTGTGTGTGGTTGACCAGCGGCACCGGCTGGGCGTAGGGCGCGCGGAACAGCCAGCGCCGCCGAATCCAGTCTGGCGAAAAAGCCGGATTGACTCGAGTCAGCGCCGGAATAAACCGCGCAGCCAGTTCGTCTTCACTCAGACGGAAATAGGCGTGATCGGCGGGCACGTAATCGCCCAGGTAGACGATATGATCGCCACCGAAATGCTCCGGCGAAATGTAGTTGGTGTGTTCCACCAGCGCCAGGAACGGGAATGGGTTCTTCGTCCGATCCGGGCTGGTGGCGGGCAGGTTGAGCCAGTACGTGCCGTCGGTCATCAGCTGGCGGTCCAGCGCCAGGATCAATGCCACCGCGCCCAGGCTGCGCAAGGCGCGCACCTGCGAGGCATAGGCTTCGGGCAGGTCTGGCGCAAGCCGCAGCAACAGCCCTGGCCCGGTGGTGCAGATCACGCGGTCATAGCGCCCGCCGCGCGCACCGGCGTCCACGTCCAGCCTGCCGTCGGTGCGCGGCGCGATCCGCGCGATGGGCGTGTCCAGGTGGATCGTCGCCCCAGCCCCACGCACGGCCTCCGCCAGGTCCTCTAGCATAGCCTGGAAACCGCCCACATAAGTGCCGAGTCTGGCCGTGCGCTTGTAGATGCGCGCCCAGAACCAGGCCATGTTCACCTGATCGTACAGCTCGCCGAACTTGCCGATCAGCAGCGGGCGCCACACCAGCGCGTGTGCCCGGCGCCCGACGGCACGCTCCATCCAGGCGTCGGCGGTGTATTTTTCCAGCGTGATGCCGTTGGGATACAGCTTGAGCAGGACGCCCACCAGCCCGAAGCGGAACTTGTCGATCAGGTTCAGGCCGGGCATCTGCAACACGGTGGCAACGCGCGACAGCAGCGCGCCCGGCAGCACGGCCTTGTCCAACGGGAACGCGCCGTGCTCGTGCCATACGCTGGTAGTCGGCGTGTAAAAGCGCACCTTGTCGGCGTGGCCGATCTCCGCAATCAGGCCGAGCACGTCTCTATCGGTGGCGAACCAGTGGTGATAGAACTTCTCCAGCGACCAGGCCCAGGCCGGGTCTTTGAAGCCCGCTGCCAGCCCGCCGACCTCGCTCCCGGCCTCGTAGACGGTCACGGCGTGGCCGGCGCGCGCCAGGTCCCAGGCGGCGGCCAGTCCTGCCGTCCCTGCACCGATGATTGCGACATTCAAGCGTTCAGCCATCAGCCATCAGCTTTCAGTGGTCAGCAATTAGCAATTAGCTCTTAGCGGTTAACATTTAGCCTGCAAAACCACGTTTTAGCAGCCCACAAAAAACGTCATTTTCCGCCGGAAAGTCTCACACCGCAAGCGGTCGGCTAAGAGCCAACAGCTAAAAGCTACCCGCTAATCACTTCCCGTCTCCACCGCCTGCGCGACCGTCGCCTCAGCCTGTCGGATGTCGCCCCAGCGCAGGCCGTGCCGGATGAAATACCACGCGCCCAGCGCCGTGATCGGAAACCACAGCGCCGCGTGCAATACCAGGGTATAGCTGGCCGCGACGCTCCGTTCCACCCCAAAAGCCGCCAGCGTTTCGATGCCAGGGCCGTCGAACGTGCCGATGTAGCCCGGCGCGGAGGGGATCGTCATCGCCAGGTTGACCACCGCCGTCATCAGCATCAGCACGAAGAAACTGGTCTGGAACGGGAAGGCGTGCATCACGAACCAGTACTTGAGCGTCTCGGTCAGCCAGATCAGCACCGAGGTGAACAGGATCATCAGCATGTCGCGCGGGCTGCGCAGCGCGATCAGACCATCCAGAAAATGATCGGCGATGCGCACCAGGCGTTCGGCCAGGCCCTCTGGCAAAAAACGCCGGAACAGCCCGCCGTAGACGCGCTTCGCCAGTTGAGGCCGCAGCGCGAAATACATGAACACGATCAGCGCGCCGAAAAAGACGACCGTTCCGATCAGTGCCACCTGGATCAGCCAGCCTGCCCCGGTCGAGTCGGCAATCTCGCCGAGCGCAAACGGCAGCGCCACGAACACGAAGATCAGCATGGTCAGGCCGTCGAAGATGCGCTCGACGATCACGGTGGCAAGGCTGGCCGGGATGCTGATCCCTTCCTCGCGCCACAGCACATAGGCGCGCAGCACTTCGCCTAACCGGAACGAGGTGATGTTGTTGCCCATGTAGCCGATCACCATCGTCGGAAACAAGCGCGCGACCGGCACAGGCTTGATCAGGCGGAGTTGGTAGTGCCAGCGCCATGTGCGCACCCACACCGCCACGAAGTACACAGCTACGCCGGGGACGATCCAGGCGAAATTGGCCCGCTGGATGCCCTGCCAGACCTCTTCTAGGTGCAACCCGCGTAGACTGAGCCACAACAATACTGCGCTGATAACGATCCCGATTCCCAGCCAGAGCCAGCGTCGGGATGGCGTTTCTCTACCTTGCGGCGGTGCCTGTTTAGTCATGATTTCGACGTTTTACGAACAAAGTACGCCCGGAGAAATTCCGGGCCGAATAGGGCTGATTTTAGCAGAAACCTACCCTCAACACCATGCATTACACGCGGCGGCGAGGTTTTCCTCACCTGACCCGGCCCAAAAAACGGGCGGCGCTACCTCGAGCGCCGCCCCAACAAAGAAGCAGGGTGAACCGGTCAGAAGCCGTTGCTATTGCGCGGGGTCGGGGATCATGCCGGCCAGGACGCGCTCTAAAGCCATGCTGTGGCTGCACACGCCGCGAGTCTGGAAGAAATTGCAGTCACATTGCCAGGTGTTGTCCCGATAAGTCACGGTATGCTGGCCGTTTTCGCCGTCAAACGATACCGTAAAGTCCAGGAAGTGAATGCGGTCGCGCTCCTCAGCATAACGCTTGGCCTTCTCGATCTTCCCGATCATCCCGTAGTCCATTACATAGCTCCTTTTCTGCTGACCTTGTCTGGGTGAGAGCGGGTACGGAACGAAAAAGCACGCAGGCAGATGGCCTCCGTGCTTTTAAACGGCACCACAACGGGCTATGGCAACAAAAACACTCATGGCGGGCGCTGCCTTTTCCTCTAATTGCTCCCAGTATATGAGGAATCGGTACACCTGTCAACCAACGCTTAACATCCGCTCAGGATCGGCTATAGCGGATAAATCGGGACGCCCAGCGCCGTTCCGAAGGCCACCAGCAGCGGCGCAATCACCAACGCCGGGAGGAAGTTCGCCATGCGCGGCTGCTTGAGGTCCAGCAGCGTCAGCGCCAAGCCGATCAGCAGCAGGCCGCCGGTAGCCGTCATCTCTGCGATCATGGGATCGCTCATAAAACCGCCTGCCAGCATCCCCAGCAGCGCCAGCCCACCCTGCACCCCCAACACCGTGAGGATGCTAAACGCCACGCCTACGCCCATCGCCGAGGCAAAGGCCAGCGCGGCGAAGCCGTCTAGCACGCTCTTGATCGCCAGCAGGTGGTAGTCGCCGGTCATGCCGTCCTGGATCGAGCCGAGCACAGTCAGCGGCCCGACGCAAAACACCAGACTGGCGGTCACAAATCCGCTCACGAAGCGTGTGCGCGGATCGATCCTCACACTGCCTGCCTGCTCGCCCTCCGCAGGCAAGGACAAAGCCCCTTCTCCTGAGGGCGTGGGATTCAGGGCAGGGGCCGGTTCGGCGAAGCGGCGTTGCAGCCAGCCGCCCAACGCCTTGAGTTTGCCGTCCAGGTCCAGCAGCTCCCCGACGATCACGCCGGAGCCGACTGCCAGCAGCGGGATGATGATGTTGCCCGTCTGGAAGGCGTTTTGCATCCCCACGACGAGTGTCACCAGCCCCAGGCCGGTCACGACCGAGGACTGGATGCGTTCCGGCAGCCGACCGCCGATCAGCAGACCCAGGCCGCTGCCGACGGCGACGGTGATGGTGTTTAGAATGGTTCCGATCATGGTATCCGCTAACGAGAGGCAGACCGCAGAAAACACGTGGGGGACATTGTAGCGGCAGACCGAGTCCGTTGCCAGCAGTTCACCCACCTTTGGCAGGACGACATGGTATGCATCGCCATCCCAGACCGGGACAATGCCTTGTCGCATTTGGTCTCGGCGCATGAAACGGGGCAGATCGCCGACCTGCCCCATCCTTTGTTGTGCGGTCGCTCGCCTCCGATCCTGCGCCGCTCAGCGGCGGTTGATGGTGAGGCGGAAGTCGCCCGTGCTGACGCCACCCACGTAGTTGAAGCGCGTGGCAGCGATGATGTAGCGGCCCGTCTGAGGCAGCGTAAACTGAAGCAGCGAATTGGTGCCTTCGCCACCATCGTCGTCCTGCGCCAGAATCACACCGTTCAGGTCGGCCAGCAGCAGCACCGTGTCCAGGTCGCCGCTGATGGCCGTCATGGCGATCTCCACGATGTCGCCCGTCTGCCCCTCGAACTGGTAGTACACAACGGGCTGCGCGCCAGAGATAGTGCCGCCCTTCTCCATGCCGTACTGCACCAGGATGTCTTGGGTGGGTTCGCGCGCGCCCAGCAGGGTGGTGAGCGTCTCGCTGGCCGGGCCGCCGCCGCCGTCGGCCAGAGTCAGCATCATCTGGTACTGGCCCTCCGTGTTGCCCGCGCCGATGTCGTAGCGCGTCACGGCGATCAGGTACGGGCCGGTGAAAGGCAACTGCACCTGAAGCAGCGGATTGCGGTCGCCGCCGCTGTCATCGTCTGCTGAGATGATCTGGCCGGACACGTCCATCAGGTACACCAGCCCGTCCAGGTTGCCGGACGTGGTCGTGACCGCAATGCGGATCACCTGGCCGGCCTGCCCATCGAAGCGGTAGTAGGTGGCAAGCTGCGCGCTATTGACCGTGCCAATGGCGATGGAGCCGTAGCTTACCGTGATCTCCGTCCCAGGCAGGTAAGGCGGCAGCGCCGTCACCATCGGCGTCGGGGTTGGGGTTAACGTCACGACGAGCGGGGTCGGCGTCAGCGTCACGACGATGGGCGGCGTGGTGGGCGTGAGGGTCGGCGGGAGGAAGGTGGCGGTAGCGATGGGGTTGTCCACCACGACCACGTTGTCGATCACTGCGTAGCCGCCGTCGTTGGTGAAGACGCTCAGGCGCAGCGTGTAGTAGCCATCGGGATACTGGCTCACATCCCAGACGCCCAGCGGTTCCGAGGTCGGATGCTGGATGGTGTACGGCCCGGCGATGGTCGTGAAGTTCTGCGGCTGCTGCCCGATGCCGTACTCGATCTGGTAGCGGCTGAAGTTGAAGACCTGCACCCTGCCGCGCACCTCGACCAACCCCTGCACGACCGCGTTGGGGATCGGCCAGTCCAGGCTGAAGATCGGTTGTGTAGTGCTGGCGGTGCACGCCTGCGTCGGCACCGGCAGGGCAGGGAGCGGAATGCCCCGCTCGGTTGCCCACTGCTGCCCGGCCTGGGTGTTGTTGATCCACTCGAACGCCGCCGCGTCGCTGATGTTGAGGAAGGTGCGCTCGGTGGTGAAATTCGGGCAGAAGTCGTTCGCCAGCAGGCCCGTCAGGGTGCTCACGCGCACGGTGCGAGTGATACCCTCACCGGCGGCAGGCGGCGGTTGCGCAGCGGCGAAATATTCGATCCGGCGGTTGAGACAGCGGTCGTCGGGCAGCGTGCCCGTATCGGCGCAAATCTCCTGCGTGACGACGCCCGCCGGGACGGGAAACTCCATGTTCTGCGGCTGGATCACCCGCAACGCGGCCTGCATGACGGCGTTCCAGATGGGGGCCGCGCCGGTGATGCCGCTGGTGCCGCGCATGGGCGAGTTGTCGGTGTTGCCGTGCCATACGCCCACCACCAGCGAGGGCGTGTAGCCGATGGTCCAGTTATCGCGGCTGTCGTTGGTGGTGCCGGTCTTGACGGCGGTCGTATAGCCGGGGACGTTGAGGATGCTGTTGCGCCCAAAGGCGGCGCTGCGGGCCACATCGTCGCTGAGGATGGCGTTGATCAGGTAGGCGTGTTCTGGCTGGATCACCTGCACGGGGGCAGGACGCTGCGGCAGCGGGATTTCGCGGCCAGCGTTATCAGTGATGCGCGTGATGGCGACCGGGTCCACGCGCCGCCCATTGTTGGCAAACACGCCAAACGCCACCACCATGTCGTACAGGCGCACGTCGAACGCGCCGATAGCGCCGGGCAGCCCGGCCTCCTGCGGCGTGTTGCCGGGGAAAGTCAGGCCCATTGCCTGCGCCGTCGCGGCGAAGCGATCCGGCGTGACGTACTCCATCGCCTTGACCGCCGGGATGTTGTAACTGTTTGCCAGGGCATAGCGCACGGCCTGCGGCCCGTGAAACGTCCCGTCGTAGTTGCGCGGGCAATAGCTGCCCCAACAGGTGGGCACATCCCAGATGATTGTGGCGGGCGTCCAATATAGGCCTTGTGGGTTGGTCTGGAAAGCCGTCACGTAGACCAGCGGCTTGATCGCCGAACCCGGCTGTTGTGGCGTCAGAGCCACATTTACCTGTCCGTCGATGGCCGTGTTGTGATAGTCGGCGCTGCCGACCATCGCCAGGATGTAGCCATTGCGCGGGTCCATCACCACGACGCTGGCGTTGTTGCCCCCGATGCCGCGCGCCTGTAGCTGTGCGAGCTGGTCCGTCACGGCCTGCTGCGCCGCGTTCTGGATGTCTGGGCGGATGGTGGTGTAGACGTTGAAGCCGGCGCGGTAGATGTCTGTTAGGCCGTAGTTTGCCTCCAACTGGGCAGCCACGTAGTTGACAAAGTGCGGGTAAATCGCCTCGTTGCTGGGCAGGGTGTAGGTGCGGATTTCCACTTCTGCCTTCTGCACCACCGCCGCGTTGACCATATCCTGGGTGACGCAGAAGGGCCGGTTGGGGCCATAGGTAATGCCGTTGTAGGTGAAGGTATGCTCAAACGTGATGCAGCCGACCTCCAGCATCCGGTCGATGATGGCGTCCATGCGGGTAAAGGCGGCCTCGCGGTTGGTTACAGGGTCAAAGGTGGCCGGCGCGCCCACCAGTCCGGCCAGAAAGGCCGCCTGCGGCAGGTTAAGGTCGCGCGCGCTGATGCCGAAGTACGTGCGCGCGGCGGCCTCGGCCCCGTAGGCCAGGTTGCCGTAGTAAATCTCGTTCAGGTAAAGTTCCAGAATTTCACTTTTGGTATACCGTCTGCCGATCTCGGCGGCGATGATGATCTCATCGATCTTGCGCCCGATAGACACCTCGGTGCGGCGCTCCGGCTCGATCACCAGGGCGCGCGCCAACTGCTGCGTGATCGTGCTGGTGCCTCTGGCGAATTCACCCTCCTGGACGGTTTGCAGGATGCCGCGCACAACAGAGACCGCGTCCCAGCCAGGGTCCTGATAAAAGCGCGCATTCTCGATGGCGATAGAAGCGTGCAGCAGGAAGGGGCTGATCTCCTCCAGCGGCACGCTGATGCGTGTGCCGCCGGTCGGGTCGTTGATCTGGTTCAGCAGGTTGCCCGCTGCGTCGAAGATGCGCGTCGTCTGGAAGCGCCCGGCCAGGTCCGCCAGTTCGTTGATCTGGCGGTCGTACTGGCTGACTTTGCTGCTGTAGAACAGCACCGCGCCAACGATAGCAATCAGGGCCAGCGCCAGCGAGCCGAACACGGCGGCTACAATGGCGCGGATCAGGCAGCCCTGCATTCGACGTGCCTGGGCCTCTTGGGCGCGGATCACCAGGTCAGAGGGCGGCACGGCGGCGGCCCCGGAGTAGTCCGGCTGAGCGGGGATGCGCGCGCCCGCCGGGGTAACGGCCTGATGTGGCAGGGTCATCTCGCCGGCCTGGGCGAGCGTCGTGCGTGGGACGGTTTCGCCGCTGGCAAGTGCCGTGTCGTCGAAATGCGCGGCAGACGCGCCAACCACCGTCGCTTGCGGGTCCTCAACCGGCACCCGCCGCACGATGGGCATATTGTTCTCGTCCAGTTGAATAGTCGTTTGGCGCGTGGCCCCCGGCGTGAGCGGCTCAAAGGAAGTCGAACCGAACGGGACGGCTTCGGCCACCGGTATCACGCCCGTCTCGGTGGGGATACCCGCCTGGCGCAGGCGCGGACGCTCGGCGGGAATCCACTCGCCGCCCTGGTAGCGATACCAGGTGTTGGATTCAGTGCCGATCATCCACCACACGCCGCGCTCGTCCAGGATCATCAGCTTGCGCAGTTCATCTTGCAGCTGTTCGTGGGTTAGTTCGCCGTTGTGGTAGCGTTCGCGCAGGTGGTTTACTTCCGCTTCCACCGTGTCGAAGCGGCTGATCAGCCGGCCCAACGGCGATGTCGCTTCGGGCGGGGGCGTGGCTTCCAGTTCCGCCAGCTTGGCCGCGGCGACGGCGGCAGGCGACTCGGCCTCGCTGGCAGGTTCGCCCGGCGTGACTCCCTCCTCGCCGGGGACAGGCGACACCGCACCCTCAAACGTGATAAGCTCGCCCTCTCCGGCTGTCGCTGCCGCCTGGGCCTCTGCTTCCGTCTCGCCCTCGACCGGGAATTCCTCAGCGACAACGGCCTCGCCGGCCTCAGCGGGCGGCGCTTCGATGGTATCCGCCATTCCCGCCAGGATGTCCTGCGCCTGGGCGTGCGGCGGCACGCGCCAGACACCCTCCTCCTCGGCGGCAGGCTCAGCATCGACGACGGGAGCGTGCCAGCCTCCTTCTTCCTCAGGGACGGCCTCGCTAGATACCTGCTCCGTCGCACGGTCAGGAGGAGGAGACACCGCGCCGGGGACATACCAGCCTTCCGCCGGTTCGGACGCTTCTGGCTGGGGCGCTTCTGCCGCCGGGATATGCCATAGCGGCTCTTCGGGTTCAGGAGACGGCGCGTTTTGTTCCGCCGGAGAAAACCACAGGTTGTTTTCGTCGGGCGGTGGGCTGATATTCCGGTTGTCGGCCATCGCGCGATCACTCCCTATCGCCGGGCAGCGGCACGGTTCAAAGATCGTTTGGTTTGTGTTACCCAATTATACACCAGCGGCAGCAGGGCGATAGTCGGGGCGCTGCACGCGCCGAGCAAGTGCCCCGCTTGCCCCGACCAGACGGGATCGGTGTGCAGGCGTGTGAGAAACAGCGTGGGGGTTCCTGCAACGCGCCTACGCTGCGTTTTCAGCACCCGGCCACCGGCAGATCGTCCGCTTCCAAGATCAACACATAGCCGGGCGAGAGGTCCACGTGCAGGCTCAGGTCGTGGCTAACCGGCAGCGCGTCTGCCGTACCCCACAAGCCCTGCGCCCGGTACTCCCGCCCGCTGATCATGGCCCGCCCGCTCTGGTTACTGGTCATGTCGGTGTTGGCGATGAAGGTGAGGGACTGGTGTTCGTTACACCGGGTAAAGACCAGGATATGGGGGTTATCCGACCAGCCAATATACCAGGTGGTGGGGTCATTGGTGGCCAGCAAGTCTTCGTACTGGCGCCGCAGCGCCAGGGCATAGGTGATGCCTTCGACCAAGTTATCCCGATGCGTCCAGTTGAAGGCCCATTCACTGAAGAGCGGCAACTTTTCCGCCGGATAACGGGCCAGCATGTCTGGTGTAAAGTTCAGGCCGGTGTTGATCGGCTGGGTTTCGCGCAGCTCGAAGCCGTTATGGATGTAGGGGATGCCCGGCCCGGCGATGCATAGCGGCAACGTGTAATAGGGATAGGCACGCTGGCCGTTGGCCTGGGTCGCGGCGCGGGGGGTGTTGTGATTTTCTGCCGTCGCAAAGAATGGCACCGGGACGGCCTCGTGGGCCAGCCGGTTGAGAAAGGCGCGCAGCCGTTCTGGGACGTGCAGGTCGAACAGGAAGTAGCCCACCGCTGCGTTGTAACCTTCCAGGCGGCTCTGCGCGGCAATGTTGAAGTTCTCCTCCCAAAAGGCGAAATCCGGGTCGATGCGGCGTGCCTCGGCCACCATGCGCTGCTTGAGCGGCATGGGCAGCGCGTGGCCCATGTCGATCATCACACCATCGATGCCGAAGTGCTGCTGGTAGTGCGGAATAACGCCCACCAGCGCGTCCCACAGCGGCAGGTTGGCATTTTCGGGCCGGGCCAGCCGCTCGTCGTACATGCGGATGGTGTTGTAGGCCATGTAGTTGAAATCGGGATGGTCGTACATCCGCAGGAAGGTGACATCTGTCCAGGGCGGCTGCGGGTCGTCGGGCGGAAAATCGGAGAAGGCGCCCGGCACACGGACGCGCGTCCCATCGTCCAACACGGCAAACCAGCGCCCGTTTTCCTGAAACACCTGCTCGCTGCGCGGCGGCGCGGTGTAGAGGGCGCGGTAGGTTGGCGATGGTGCAGGCAGGTCGCGCAAATGACCCGTTCCTACCCGCTCCCGGATCGTTTGCAGCGCGCCGTCGTCGAAGATGGGCGCACCGAAGGCCCGCTCATCGCGGGAGCCAGGCGCGCGGTCTGGCACATCGGCCCGAATCCAATAGAACCATTCCGGGTGCTCCCCGATCCAGTCGGAATCACGGGCGCCGGTGCGCAGCACGAACTCCATCACCACCCGTAGGCCCAGACGGTGTGCCGCTTCTACGAACGCGGCAAACAGCTCATCTGCACAGAGGCCGAGTGCCGGTTCGGCCAGGTTCTCGTCCAACTGGTAAGGGTTACGGATGGCATAGGGCGAGCCGAGCGTGCCTTTTTTGCCGTCTTGCCCGACGGCGGTGATCGGCAGCAGGTGCACGGTGTTGAAGCCCATACGTTGGAGGTAGGGCAGCAAGGCGGTGGCCTTGAGCAGCGTACCCGTTTCGCGCCAGCCGTCGGGGCGCGGGGTTGTGCGCACGATCCGGTCGCTGTCGTGATCAAAGGCGGTCATCACGCGCGGGAACAGGTTATATACCAGCGCGCGGCAGGTCCACTCGCCGCCGGGTTCCCCCCGGACCAAGGGGCTCGGCCTGGTTGCCAGGATGCCTTCCAGTTGTTCGCGGTAGTACACATAGGGGTTAACCGCCTGCGTGGTGGTGGACCTGGGATCGGTCCACAGGCTGGGCACCAGATAGGGCATGGAGGGATCGCGGTAGCGTTTGCGCAGGGCGTCGATGACTTTCTCGAGGGCCGACATGGGCGAGGGCTACACTCCTACAAGCCTGGGCGCATCTGCCGACAGGGAAATCTCCCCTGCCGGATGGTTCAGGGTTGAGAGAGTATGCCGCGTCTGAGCAGGGAAATCAACAGGGGTTACTGGTAATAATTCGGCCCGAAGACCTGCACCATTAACTGCCCGATATTCCAGCGGTCAGGGATGAGCACCGACGAACCGCTCGGCGTGGTATAAAACGAGGTGTAATCCGTGTCGATGATGCCGGTGTGGATGTTCTCGTCGGGAATGTCTTTGGCGTACCAGACCAGCGTCAGCAGTTGATCGAGCGTGAGGCCGGTCTGCACGCCATTCTGAATCTGCGCCCACAGCGTCGGCGCGTTGACGGCCAGTTGCGGCAACATGTCGAAGCTCAAGACGCGGTCGCGCACGGCGTAAAGGACCTGCTGCTGCCGCTCGATGCGGTCGAAGTCGTTGGACGAATGGCGCGAACGGGCGTATTTGAGCGCGGTCGCGCCGTCGAGGTGCTGCCAGCCGGCAGGCAGGTAAAACGGGTCGTAGCCGTAATTCATGTCCGGGTACAGCGGGTCGTTGATGGGATAAGGCACGTTCACGTCGATGCCGCCGATGAGGTCGATCAGAGTGACAAAGGTGCTGAAGTCCACCAGCAGGTAATCGTTGACGCGAATGCCCAGGTTGTACTGCACGGTCTGCATGGCAAGCTGTACACCGTAGCCCGGCTGAAGCAGCTCGCCCAGCACCACCGCCGAGTTCACGCGCTGGAACTCGCGGTAGCCGGGAATTTCCACATACAGGTCGCGTGGAATGCTCAGGATGCCGATACTGTCTGTGTCGGGGTCTAGGCTGACCAGCATCATGGTATCGGTACGGAAGGACGAACCGGTTTCGCCGGGGCGGCGGTCCCAGCCCATCACCAGAATGGTGAAGCGTTCCTCGCCGTTCCAAGGCTGAATGGATAGGCCGATGCCGCTGCCTGCCGCCGGGGGTTGTGGCGTTTGCGCCACCGCCTGTCCCACATCGGTCGGCAGTTGCAGGTTCGGGACGATGGTCGGCACGGCCACCACTGCCGTCGCATAGGCCGAGGCCATCTGCGCGCCGCTGGCAACCTCCCCCCGTCCGCCGCCGCGCAGCAGCAGAAACACGCTCAGGCTGATCACCAGGGTCACGCCGAGCAAGGCCAGCGCCACGATCACCCAGGCCCAGCCACCGCTGCTCCGGCGTTGGGAACGGCGGCGGCGTTCGCGCTCGCGGGCCGGGCTGGCGAACGACGCGGCGTATGGATCGAGGTAAGCCGGCCTCGCGGCATAGGCGCCGTCGCTTCGGCCCGTCGGGATGGTCGGTGGTGTCGCTGTCCGCTGGGGAGAAAGGGAATCAGGCTCCTCGTCCGGTGGCAGGGCCGGCAGGTGTGGCATGGTAGGTTCAGAGTCAGAGCGGAATGAAAACCGTTCGGCCATAAGGTGTTGATCTCCCGATAACAAGCGCCCTTATTGTACACCCGTCCTGGCCCCGTCCAAAAGCGCGTCCGGCGCGATACAATGGAGCCTACCTGATTGGCAACGGCAACCGAGGAAAAACACCCTGATGTCTGCTTCTTCTGACCACTGGCGGCTGTTACGCACACCCGCCGCCGACGGCGCTTACAACATGGCGCTCGATCAGGCCATTTTAGAGCAGGTCGGCGCGGGCAACCTGCCGCCAACCCTCCGTTTTTTTGCCTGGCAACCGGCCTGCCTGTCGCTGGGACAGGCTCAATCCGGCGCAGACGTCGATCTGGAACGGCTGCGCGCGCGCGGCTGGCAGATCGTGCGCCGCATCACCGGCGGGCGGGCCATCTTGCACACCGACGAGATCACCTACAGCGTGGCCCTGCCGCTGCATCACCCGCTGGCGCAGGGCGACGTCGTCAGCAGCTACCGTCGCCTAAGCACGGCGCTGCTGGCAGGGGTCGAAGCCCTGGGTTTTCGGGCGCAGGCCGACCAACGCGCTCAGGCCATCGCCAACAGCAAAGGCCCGGTGTGCTTTGAGACGCCGTCCGATTACGAGATTACCGCCAATGGGCGCAAGCTGATCGGCAGCGCGCAGGTGCGGCGGGGGAATGCCTTGCTTCAACACGGCAGCTTACCCCTGCATGGCGACATCGCCCGCATCTGCGACGCGCTGACTTTTCCCGACGACGAGACGCGCGAACAGACAAAGGTCCGTGTGCGGGCGCGCGCCGCAACCCTGGCCGACGTGTTGGGGCGAGTTGTTTCCTGGGAAGCAGCCGCAGACGCCCTGGCAGGGGCCTTCGCCGTGACGTTTGGGCTGATACTCTCGCCAGAAACTCCCTCCCCAGCAGAACAGGCCCGCGCGGAAGAGCTGCGCCGCGATGTCTACGCCGCCGACTCGTGGACCTTTCGGCTGTAATCTGCATCCGTCAAGCGCCTGCTGGTGAGGTTACACGCGGCAGTATTCGACATTTATCACTACCGACACGAGTTTATTGGCGGCAGTATATATTCTACTTTCCGAATATACTTTGCACATGCTAAGGAAAAGACCTATGAACTTCATTCTCGGCGAAAAAACGTATGCCCTAATCGGGGTAGGCCGCATTGGGCGTATCCTACTGCAACAGCTATGCAAGGCCAATGTCTCCGCAGACCACATTACCGTCTGCGATGCCGACTCTGATCAGGCACAGGCGGCAGTGGCTGCATACCAGGTATCGTCCGCTGCGCTAACCGATTCGGCAATCTGCGACGCAGATGTGATCTTGTTCGCGCCTACCGTTAAACGAGTGCCCGACGTACTCCAAACACTGTCCCCCCACTTACACGCAGGTCAGATAGTGATCTCTTTTGCTGCCGCCAATCCGTTACCCTGGCTGGAAGCCCTGGTCCCGCCCGGTGTGATCGTCGTTCGTGTCATGCCGAATGTGCCGTCGCTGGTAGGGCAGGGTATGAACCCGGTCGCCTATGGCGCGTCTGCCACCCCAGAGGCACGAGCAATCACCGAGGGCCTTTTGGACCTGCTCGGGAAGTTCGTGGTCGTTCGGGATGATCAGATGAACTGGTGTGTGGGGTTGTCCGGGGCAGCAATGCGTTCTTTGTTGCCTGTACTGGAAGGGATGATCCAGGCCGGGATTGAAGCCGGGCTTTCGCCAGAAGACGCGCGCCTGGTGGCAGGGCAGGTCATGGCCGGAACCGGCGCACTGGCTTTGGAAACCGATCTGTCCATCGCCCAACTCAAGGACCTGACTCCCATGCAAACTGTTGATGAAACCGCCGTTGCGCAGGTGTTCTTAGAAGCAGCGCGCGGCGCAAAAGCAAAAATCGACGCCATGCAGCAGACAATCTGGGAAGGGCGGCCTCAGGCGGTGTAAAGTCGATCATCGCGGTAGCAGCGGAGTGCACTCTGCTGCTACCACCATGCTGGAAAGGACCCGTCTACAATCGGATGACCGTCCCGCAGTAGGCGCAGGCGATCTCGCGCTGCCCGGCAACGATCTGCGGCAGGGTCGCGCCGCAAACGTGGCAGGCCGTCGGCGCGTTGCGCAGCGCCTCCAACATCTCCGGATCGGGCGGCACGGCGCGCTCGTCGGTCGTTTCGCCTCGCACCATGCGCTGAATCTGCGCCGCCCAGGACTTGCAGTTGGCGCCGCCCTTCACCTCGACGGTGATCTGGGCGAAGCGCGCGCCGGGCCGCAGGGTGAAATAGAGCATGTCTTTGCCGCCGAACAACCCCTTGTTCTCTGCTTTCACCTGCTCAATCGTGTTGAGCGGAATGTCCCACTCCAACTCCTGCACCTTCTTGCCGCCGAACAACCCCAGCGTCTTGCCGGTGGTTTCCTTCTGCTCGAAGATCAGGCGTTGATCGGTCAGGTAGAGGATGCCATCGGGGTCTTCTTTGCCCTTGCCGCTGGCGACCCATTCGGCCTTCGCCGCCAGAAAGAGCGCCTCCCCGGCCAGGAAGGGGAAGCTGGCCTCATCCTTCTGGTCCAGATACCAGCCAATGTCCTGAAGCTGACGCACGGTCTGATCAACGTCGTTCGCCAGGGTCTGGAACACCGCTTTGACACGCTCCTCGGCGGCCTTGAGCTTGGCCTCGGCGTCGGCGATCTCACGTTCCAGGGTTGGCAGCAAGCCGCCCAGCACCAAGGGCGATTTGGCAGCCCCTTCGGCTTTGCGCAGCGATTGTTCGGCCTGCTGCACTTCGCCGCGTAATTCCGCGCTCACGCGCGCGATGGTCTGCCGGGCGTCGCGCGAGACGTCTTCCCAGTGGCGGGCCAGGGTTTGCGCCTTGTTCTCCAGGTAAGCCGCAAAGACGTACCCCCGGTTGCGAATTCGCTCAATGTCTCCCGGCAGAGCGGCCACCTTGCCGGCAATACTGCTAATCTGCCGGGTGATCTCGGTGAAGTTCACCCGCTCCAACAGGTCATTGAAGCGGCTCTTGAGGGCCTCGAACTGGCCGGTCAACGGGCTGGGTTCTTTCGCGGTCATCGGTCCGGCAATCCTTTCGGTAAAATATCCCAGGCGTATCGGATTGGCCCATTCTGGATGACTTTCGTGGGTGTGTCAAACGGCGAGAGCCAAAATGTGAAAAGTATCACCTTTGCGCCGCAAAGCGCGACAGCAGCGGCGCACGTTCTGGTACAATTACCCTGAAAACCTCAGCCAGGAGATGTGCCATGTTCGACGACTCGATCCTCCAATGGGACGCGCGCGGCCTCATCCCTGCCGTCATCCAAGACGCCGACACCGGCCAGGTGCTCATGGTCGCCTGGATGAACCCGGAGGCGCTGGCCCAGACGCGCGCGACGGGCCAGACTCATTTCTGGAGCCGCAGCCGGAACGCGCTGTGGCACAAGGGCGCGACCTCCGGCAACACGCAGGACGTCGTGGCGATCTACGCCGACTGCGACGGCGACACGCTGCTGGTGAAGGTGCACCCGGCGGGTCCGGCCTGCCACACCGGGGAGGTAAGCTGTTTTTTCCGTGAACTGGACGGCGGGGAGGAAACGCATGGCTAAATTCAACTTCATCGACGAGCTATTCGATCTGATCATGGAGCGCAAGGCCCACGCGCTGGAAGGGTCGTACACCAACCGGCTGCTCGACGCCGGGGTGAGCAAGATCGCGCAGAAGGTGGGCGAGGAGGCGGTCGAAGTGGTGATCGCGGCGCTCAACCAGGGCGAACAGCGCACGGTGGAGGAATTGGCCGACCTGGTGTATCACTGCCTGGTGCTGATGGCGGCCCGGAACCTGACGCCGGACATGGTGCGCGCCGAACTGGAACGGCGCCACTGGCCGAAGGAATAGATAGCCCGGCTACCCGCGCGGCGCGCGCGCCATCGCCCAGTAGGGTATGCCCTGCAAGTCGCCTTTCCCCACGACGGCAAACCCGCGCCTTTCGTAGAAGGCGACGTTCGGCGCGGTCATCGTTTCCAGGTAGCACGGCTCAGCGCCTCGGCGGCCTGCGCGATCTGGGTGACTTGCAGGCGCACGGCCTGTGCTGACTCCGGCATGATGGGTCTCTCCTACGGCAGCGCCCCGTTGTGGATGATCTCCGTCAGGCGGCGGTGCCAGTCGGCGTCTCTCCACATCCCTACGAACTGCGGGCCGCAAAAGTTGCTCGTGGCGATGGCGGCCCACCGCCCGGTCGCGGACGCATTGCGCACCCCGAACTCACACAGCTCCTTGATCCAGTCCCAGTGGAGCAGCGGCCAGTCCTTGTAATCGACGATGGCCCAGCACTCGGTCGTGATCAGCGGCAGGCCGGATTTGCGCCCCCACGCCGCCAGCAGATCGATGCCGCGCTTGAGGCCGGCCTGCCAGTAGTCGGGCCGCGCGCGGTAGGCAGCTTCGCCCTTGAGGACGAGGTTGTCGTAGCCGGTGGACTCGAACCGCTCGAAGTTGTAGCCAACGATCTGATAGAACTCGGTCATGTGGGTCATCCACAGATGCGGTTCCAGCAGGTCGAAGCAGGATACGTCCTCGCTCTCCCAGGTGTCGTACTCGGTGGTGAAGGAGAAGCAGTAGTCCAACTGCGGATAGGCTGCCCGCACGACGGCTATCGAGTCGCGCATCCAGCGCGCGCCCTCCGGCGAGACGCGCCTGAACTGTGGATCGCGCAGCCAGGGCGCGAAGATGTCCAGCGGGAACTCGTTGCACAGGTCCACATAGAGGATCGCGTCCAGCAGGCCGGCCTCGGCAATGGTGTCGAGCGTGGCTTTCCAGATGTTGCCCAGGTCTGCCGGGGTGCGAATGTTCATGCGCACGTCGTCGCGGTCCTGGCGGAACCAGCTCGACAGGCCCACGCGCAGGCCGCGCCGCGCGCACGCCTCGATGAAGCGATTGAGATGCGGTTGCACGCGCACCCGGTTGAGCGCCGGGCTGCCCCAGGTCTGCTGGTTCCAAAGCGGCAACAATTCCCACTCGCGCGTCGGATCGACGGCCACGAGATGCGGGGCCGCTTCGATGCGCACGGCGTCATAACCGCGCGCCTTCAGGTCGTCAAGCGCCTGCTCCCAGTCCTCGTAGCCCGCGCCGGGCCAGCGGCGCTCCAGCCAGGAAAAGTCCCACATCGTGATCGCCAGCGGGTAGGTCAGCTTGACGTTCTTGAGCATCGGCGCGTCTCCGGGGAAAAAAGCCGGCCTTACTGCGGCTCCGGATGGATTGTGACATCTGCGCCAGGGGCGATGTTGCGAATCGCCGCCTCCATCTCGTCCAGCCGGGTGTGGACTTCGGTCAGTGGCAATGTGCCGTCCAGCACAACGTGCACGTCGATGAACAGGTGCGGCCCCGACGGGCGGACACGCACCTGGTGGCAGTTCACCACGCCGGGGAAAGCTCCGACAGCCTGCTCAATCCGAGCGACCAGTTCGGGGGAAGCCGTATCCAGCAGCCCGTCAACGGTCCGCCGCCCCAACCGCAGGCTGACCCCGATCACGATCAGCGCCACTCCCAGCGCCGCGACCGCATCGGCCTGGGCCAGGAAAGCCAGCGCCGGGACATTTTCTGCCACCACCACCCCGATCAGGCCCAGGATAACCACCGATGAACTCCAGATGTCCGTGCTGAAGTGCAGTGCGTCGGCTTCGAGCGCCTGGCTGTTGTGTTTTTGGGCCGCGTGCATCAGCACGCGCGAGCGCGAGAAGTCGATGGCGATGGACGTGCCCATGACGATGAACGCCCAGATGGAAACCTCGACCTGAACTTCTTTGAAGAACAACCGCTGTATGGCCTCGTAGATAATCCAGGCGCAGGTCAGCAGCAGCAGGAACGTTTCAAACAGGGCGGAGAGGTTTTCGATTTTGCCGTGCCCATAGCGATGTCTGGCGTCGGCGGGCTTTTCTGAAATGCGCACCGCCAGGAACGTCACCAGCGCAGCCACCAAGTCCAGGGCAGAGTGGGCCGCCTCAGAGAGGATACCCAGGCTGCCGGTCATGACGCCGACCACGATCTTGAACGTCGTCAGCCCGACCGCTGCAACTACCGAACTGAGCGCCGCCGCGCGCTTTTCGCGGTCGGCGGTCATACGACGGGCAGCAATCTCTTCCTCAACGGTCAATGAAGGCGTAGTCGCCGTCATTATTTCCTCCTGCCCGAATCTCTGGGTAATTCATCCGAACTGTAGTGAGCAAGAGTCATTCTGAGACTTTATATTGCGGCGGGAAAGTGCCGTTTGACAAGGAATGATCCCCCGAATGACATGACCGATTTCAGCCCACCGCACCCAGCACCTACGTTCTGGGCAGGTGAGCTACGCGGCTTTAGCCGCTGTAGAGTGTTTCATACAGGCTCGCCGCCACCGCGTCTGCCACCGCGCGCACGGCAGGCGTCGGCGGCGCGTCGAACGCCGTGCTGCCCGGTTGAATGCCCAGCAGCGCCACCGCGCAGCCGAGTTCGGAAACCAGGTAGCCCGCCAACACGTACAGGGGCAAAGCGTGGGTGGAGGCACTCAAGCCACTGGTTTCGCGCCAGTCCAGCCAGCGGACCGTGCCGGGCGGTTCGCCCAGGTCTGCCGCATCGACCAGCAGCACCAGGTCCGGTGCGAACCGCCGCACCGCCCCGGTGACGTTCTCCGGCGCAGGCCCGGCGTCAATAACCAGGCATAGGGGCGACGTATGTGTCGCCCCTATGTTTGCCTTGATCGTATACTCCTGCAACCGCCGCGCTGCCAGCACCCCGGCGGCGTCGTCGCCGCGCAGGTCATGGCCGATGCCCACCACGACCACGCGCGGCGGGCGGTTATTTCGGTTCGCCAGTTCCGTTAGAACCGCCGTTAGCGAGGCTTGCCATGACGGCCTGGACATCGGCTTCGGCTCCGTAGAGGATTTCAAAGTCGTCTTTGCCCAACTGCGCCAGTTCCCACCTATCGTTTGCCAGCTTCATGCATTCCTGGCGACAGCTTGCCACGCACTGTGCGCAGAAGGTGCAGCGATCCACATGATAGCGCACCACGAACCGCTTGGCCTTCTTGTCGAGCACGATGTTCTCAATGGCGTTGGCCGGGCAGTCCTTGACGCACAGGCCGCAGCCGGTGCAGTTGGTCGGGTCGTAGAGCAGCATCCCGCGCAGGTGTTCCGGCGTCTTGGTGCGCTCGAAGGGATACTGTTGCGTGACCGGCTTCCGGCGCAACGATTCCCACAGGTCACTCAACATGGTTGCGAATTTCATGCCATAACCTCGGTTACAATGGTAAACAGGAGTTGCGCCAGCGCCAGCAGCGTGCCATAGCGCCACCACAGGCCTACGGTCTGCTCGATGCGCAGGCGCGCGAAGAGCGATTGCAGCGCCGCCACCACTGCCAGCAGCAGCAGCGTTTTGCCGAAGAACGCAATCGGGTCAGACACGCCGCCCAGATAGAAGGCGGCCACCAGCGCCAGCCCGACGATCAGTTCCACCCCTTTGCCCAGCCGGAACATGGCGTAGCCGCGCCCGCTGTACTCGGTGAGCGCCCCGGCCACGATCTCGGTTTCGGCCTCTGGCGCGTCGAAGGGCGGCATTTCCAGCTTGCCCATCAGCCCGATCAGTGCCACGACGAAGCCAACCGGCTGCGTGAGCGCCAGCAGGCGTGTATCGGCATACGCGGCGATCTGGCCGATCTGCCAACTTCCCACCACAATCGCCGGCCCCAGCAGCGCCAGCAAGAACGGCGCCTCGTAGGAGAACAATTGCGTCAGCGTGCGCGTCGCACCGATCAGCGAGAAGCGGTCGATGGTGTTCGCGCCGCCCAGACCGATGCACAGCGTCATCAGGCTGAGCAGATACACGGTCACGATCAGGTCGCCGGGGAAGCTGTAGCTGGGCGGCAATCCTGCCAGCGGCACGTACAAGGCAGCGGTCAGCGCCCCGGCTAGCGCCACCATCGGCAGGCCCAGAAACAGGAAGGGATTCGCACCGTCCGGCACAACCTCTTCCTTTGCCAGCAGCTTCAGCACGTCGGCAAACGGCTGGAACCAGCGCGGCCCGATGCGGTTTTGCAACCGCGCCACCAGCTTGCGGTCCACCCATTCATACACCAGCCCCAGCAGCAGCAGGAACAGGCCGCCGGGGAAGATCAACAGGGCAATCAGCGGGTTCATCGTCTGTAATACTCGATTCCGTACTGCCGCAGCTTTTCCCACGTCCACACGTCCGCGTCGTGCCCGACGCGGTTCACCACCACCAGGCGGTCGTTGCAGGAAAAGCACGGGTCGATACCGGCCATGATCATCGGGATGTCGGCCAGTTGGTGACCAACTGCCAGTGTGAGTACCGAAGCGAAGTTGAACATGCTCGGCGTGCGCGCCTTGACACGCTCTGGCTTGTCGCCGCCGCCGCTCTTGATAAAGTAGAACAGTTCCCCGCGCGGCGCTTCGATGCGGCTGACCGTCTCGCCTTCCTTGACGCGGCGGGGCATACGGGCCGTCAGGTCGCCGGCGGGCATCCGATCCAGGATTTCGCGGATGACGCGGTAGCTCTCGAACAGCTCCTTCACGCGCACCAGGAAACGCGCTTCCAGGTCGCCCGCTGTCGCCAGCACGGCCTCGACCGGGAAGGTCGTGTAGGCCGCATAAGGCGACTCAACGCGCACGTCACGCGGCACATCTGAGGCGCGCGCCGTCGGCCCGATCACGCCCAGCGCCTCGGCCTGTTGCTTGGACATGGTGGCGATGCCGCGTGTGCGCCGCAGAAACATGCTGTCGGTCGTGACGACGGTCAGGTAGTGCTGGGTGCGCTCTTCCAAAAAGTCCAGTCCGCGCCGGATGGCGTCGGCCTGCTCCGCCGATATGTCGAACTTGACGCCGCCCAGCACATTGGCCGAGTAGTTCACGCGGTTGCCGGTCAGGTTTTCCAGCAGGTCCATCACCGTTTCGCGGTCGCGCCAGGAGTACATGAACAGCGTGTCGAACCCGGCCTCGTGGGCGGCCACGCCCAGCCACAGCAGATGGCTATGGATGCGCTCCAGTTCGGCAACCAGCACCCGGATCGCCTGGGCGCGCGGCGGGGCCTCGACGCCGGCCAGCTTTTCCACGCCGAGGGCATAGGCCAGGGCGTGTGAATGCGAGCAGATGCCGCAGATGCGTTCCAGCAGGTACAGGTTTTGCACCCAAGAGCGGTCTTCCGTGCCCTTTTCGATGCCCCGGTGGACGTAGCCCAGGCGGGCCGTCGCGCCGGTGACGATCTCGCCGTCAACGGTGAACTCGAAGTGTCCCGGTTCTTTGAGGGCCGGGTGCTGCGGCCCGATAGGAACGATGAATTTTTCGCGTGGTTCGGTGGTTGGCATCACGATTGTCCTTATCTACTCCGCCTGTGCCCCATTGCCGCCAGTCGGACTCATCACGAAATCCTTGCGCAGTGGATACACGCCATCCGGCCAGTCATCTGGCAGAAACAAGCGCGATGGATCGGGCGTATCCGTTACGGTCACGCCGAACATCTCGCTTAACTCGCGCTCGAAGAAGCTGGCCGACGGGATCAGGCCGCACACGCTCGGCACGCTGGCCCCTTCGCGGGGCAGGCGCACGCGCAGCGTGACCACCGCCGCGCCCATGCAAAAGTGATACAGCGCCTCCATCGCCCCGGCCTCTGGCCCCAGGTCCAGTCCGGTGATGGCCGAGAGGTAGCCCCAGCGCGCGTCGTGCAGCGTCTTGACCGCCGCCAGCAGGTCCGTCACCGGGATGGGAACATCCATCCGGTTCGGCTCCGGCAAAGTCGATTCGGCGGCCCAGGGCTGGAGCAGGGCGGCAGCGGCTTCTAGCAGCGTTTCGGCCATACACAGGCGACAGCGGTCGAGCTGGCTCAGGGCCAGCAGCAGTTCCGGTTTTTGCAGCAGCGGTTCGGTGCTCATGCGGCCTCCTCATCGGTATTTTCCGCCCGATGCCCGTTCGACGGCGGGGCCGGCGGGGCCGGGCGCACGTGCTTGCCCGACTGAATGTTTTGCAGCAGCTTCACCACGCCATCGATGATGGCCTCCGGGCGCGGCGGGCAGCCGGGGATGTAGGCATCTACCGGCAGCACCTCGTCGATGCCGCCGACGATGTTGTAGCAGCCTTGAAACGCCCCACCCGACAGCGCGCACGAGCCGACCGCCACCACGAACTTCGGCTCCGGCATCTGCTCGTAGACGCGCAGCAGACGGTCGCGCGCCTGCCGCGTGACCGGCCCGGTACAGATCAGCACGTCGGCGTGGCGTGGGCTACCTTGCAGCTTGACGCCGAAGCGTTCCAGGTCGTAGCGTGGTGTCAGCGTCGCCAGGATTTCGATGTCGCAGCCGTTGCACGAACCGCTGTTGAAGTGCACCAGCCAGGGCGAGTTGACGCGCGCCCAGGTCTTGATCTGTTCCAGCGCGTCCTGCCAGCTTTTTTCCAGATTGAGAGCCATCTCTTCTTACCTTCAATCACCATGTCCGCCGAGTCGGATAAAGGCAATGAGGGCGGCGGAAACAACCGCAATGCCGATGCCGAACATGAGCGTGCCCTGCGCATCCTGCCAATCCACCAGGTGTTCCAGGAAGGTAACGCCCATCACCAGGATCACGACGCTGCTCAACTTGCCTTTGAGACCCTGGAAGTCGTGAATCACCAGCCAGGCTGGCAGGTCCAGGTCTTCGACGAACAACTCGTAGACCGCCAGCGCGAAGATCAGCAGAGCCATGCCGATCAGCAGGATGTCCATGATCTTGATGAACGACACCACTACATCCGACGTGCTCCCGCTGCCGTTCAGCAGGTCGGCAATCGCCAGGGCCGTCTTGTAGCCGCCCCACACAAACACCGCCAGCGATGCTGCCAGCGCGGCAATCACCGCGATCAGCACCACGTAGCGACTCTTTTCCAGGATTTTCTTCACCGGATCATCCTCATCGCGCTAGGGCATCCGCGCTTGCCGCTTGGACGCCTGCCGCTTCGACGCTTCTTACCCCAAAATGAGCGCCAGCAGCGTCAGGCCGAGGCCCAGCACAAAGATCACCGCCACGCCGCTGATGCTGCCCGTCCCGATCATCAGCACGCCCAGGTGCAGCAGCGCGAAGAACAGTGCGATCACGAAGAAGGGCCGGTAGCCCGGCGCGGCCATGCGCTTGGGCGGCGCTTCGCCGCTGGCGTAAGTGCTGGATTTGGCCGCCGTCGGGCGGGCGGGCGCCAGGTAGCGCCCCAGCAGCGCCATGCCCCCAACCAGCGCCAGGTACAGCGCAAACGCAATCGGCGGAGAGAGCAGAATGTCCATGCGTTATCTATCCTTCAGGGACACGGCACGCCGCATCCCTACCCAATCCACACATTACCCAGGGTTATCCCACGCGCTGATCCGCTTTGCGGCGCGCGGCGCGGCGCAGTTCGCGCACGTGATGGCGGATATGTGCTTCGATCCCGGCCACGCGGTCCTGCACGCTGCAATAACGCCCGCCCACCTTCACCGGGAAATTGGCATTCCAGTCGGTCATCCGGCGCAGCGCCGCATCTAACTGCTCCTGCATCTCGGCCAACTGCGCCGCCAGGGCCGCCGGCGGCTGGTGGCTGAGTTCCTCACAGGCGCAGTGATTCAGTTCGATGCGCGGTCCTTCGGCCAATGTCGGTTCGCGCCCTTCCAACAGGGAATGCGCCACGCTCACCGCCTGGCAATGCCAGAAGACGATGTGCGCCAGCGCGTCGTGCGCCGTCCAATAACCGTCGCTCAGGCCGGGATCGGCATGGCTGAAGAACCTGACCGCCTCGGCCACGCTGCGGTTGAGCACGGCCAGGGCATCCTCATCGGGCGGAAGGACCGGCATCGGAGTCATGATCGTTTCCTCTCGCTACCTTCGCGCGCCCCCACCCATTCCGCACCCGGTAGAGACACGGCATACCGTGTCCCTACACCTCGGCGGGTAGGGGAACGAAACCGTTTACCCACCCAGCGCCGTCAGCAGCGCCGCGCCTGCCGGGTTGCTCAGCCAGGTGAGCAGGTTGGGCCACAGCCCCACCGCGATCACCGCCAGTGCCAGCACCGCCAGCGGCACGGTCATCGCCAGCGGCATCGGCTGACCCTGCTTCACCGCCGCCGACGGTTCGCGCTTGTAGACGGCGCTCACCAGCGGCGCGTAATAGCCCAGCGACAGGACGCTGTTGAACGCGGCGAAAATCACCAGCAGCGCGATCCAGGTGTTCTGCGTGTTGAACCCGGCCACGAAAATCTGCATTTCGCTCATAAAGCCCGCCAGCGGCGGCAGCCCGCCCAGCGCCAGGGCGGCAATCGCCAGTGCCAGCCCCACCGTCGGGTAGCGCCGCGCCGCGCCCGCCAGGTCCGACAGCATCAGCGGCCCGTGATCGCCCACCGCCACGTGCAGCGCCCACAGCAGCGCCCCGGCAGACAGAAAGGCCAGGCCCTTCATCAGGCCGTGATTGAGCAGGTGGAACATGCCGCCCTGCGCGCCTGCCGCTTCCCCGGCGTAGAGGCCCACGCCCAACCCCAGCAGCATGTAGCCCACGTGCGCCAGACTGGAATAGGCCAACATCCGCTTGACCTGCTTCTGCCGCAGCGCCATCAGGTTGCCAAAGAGCATGTTCAGGCCGCCGAAGGCCATCAGCAGCACACCCCACGACAGCGAGACGGCCATCAGTGCGCCTAATGCCCGCAGCAGCGCCACCAACCCGGCTTCGATCACCACGCCGGATAGCATGGCGCTGATCCCGCTGGGGGCCTGCGAGTGGGCATCCGGCAGCCAGGTGTGCAACGGCACCAGCGCCACCTTGACGCCGAAGCCGACCAGGAACAGCGCCCCCGCCGCCAGCAGGGTCGGCGTGCCCGCGCCCGCCGCCGCCCGGATCGCCTCCAGGTCCAGCGTGCGGACCTGCCCCAACACCAGCGCCACGCCCAGCAACACCAGCGCCGATCCGGCGGCGCTCTGCACCAGGTACTTGACGCCCGCTTCCAGCGAGGCAGGCTGATCGCGGTAGAAGGCCACCAGCAGGTACGAGGAGATCGCCATCGCCTCGAACCACACCCACAGGTTGAACAGGTCGCCCGCGCAGCCCAGCCCGGTCATGATGCCCACCGAGGCCGACAGCAGCGCGTAGTACTTTTCCTGGTTTTCTTCCCCGGTCAGGTACGGCCCGGAGTAGAGCATCACCAGCGTGCCCAGACCCAGCGCCAGCCCGCCCAGCAGCAGCCCCAACCCATCCAGGCGCAGCGTCACCGCGCCGAGCATGAAGGCCACCGGGCCGTCGGCGAGAAAGTCGCGCACGGCGATCACAAAGGGCAGCCAGGTCAGAACCAGTGCAGTCAGGCCGACCCGCGCTGCCAACGACTGCCGCTTCGCCTGGCCGTCGTCGCGCGCCACATGGCCAGACAGGTAAATTACCGGCGCTGCGAACAGCGGCAGCGCGATCATCCACACGAAAGCCGGAACATTCATCCCGCTAACCTCTCCCTGCCAGCAGCACGATCACCACCACCACCAGCGCACCGACGATCCCCAGCGCGTTCCAGTTCAACTGCCCGGTCTGCACGGCGCGCAGCCGCTCCGCCGCGCCCAGCACCACACGGGCGACCTGGTGGTTGATCCATGCGAAGCCAAAATCCCGCTCGGCGGCGGCGATGTACGGCTCCCGAAGGCCCAGGCGGTTTACCAAATTCGACAGCGGTTCACGCTGCCAGCCCAGGAACAGGCCGAACGCGATCACGGCCAGCGCCAGCCAGGTGGCCGGGGCAGCAAGCACTTCCGACACCATCTCGCCCAGCGACGGGGCGGCATGCACTGCCGCTTCTCCTTCAGCGGGCAGTGTACACGACAGACATGCGCCCACCGAGCCGACCAGCAGCCAGGTGGTCAGGGTGCCCACCGCCAGCACGCCCAGCGCCAGGCGCATTGCCGGCCCGGCGTCGTGGACGTGTTTTTCGCTGCGGCGCGGCCCAAAGAACACCAGCCACACCATGCGGAAGGTATACAGCGCCGTCAGGCCCGCGCCGATCACCATCCCGGCGAAGGCCCAGGCCGGACCCTCGTGCAGTCCCGCTTCCAGGATCAATTCCTTGCTCCAGAACCCGTTGAGGATCGGCAGGCCCATCAGCGCCAGCGCCCCAATGATGAAGGTGTTGCGCGTGAACGGCATCTCCTTGCCCAGGCCGCCCATCTTCCACATGTCGCGCGTCCCGGCGGCGTGGATCACCGCGCCTGCTCCCAGGAACAGCAGCGCCTTGAACACCGCATGGCTCAACAGGTGGAACTGCGCCGCGAACACCCCGCCCACGCCCACCGCGTAGACCATGTACCCCAACTGGCTGACGGTCGAATAGGCCAGTGCGCGCTTGAGGTCTTTGGCGACGACTGCCAGCAGCGCCGCCAACAGCGCCGAAATCAGCCCGACCAGCATCACGGCGGTCGTCCAGCCGGGCACGCCCTCAAACGCCGGGAAGAAACGGATCAGCAGATACACGCCCGCGTTGACCATCGTCGCGGCGTGGATGAGCGCGCTCACCGGGGTCGGGGCTTCCATCGCGCCGGGCAGCCACGTCTGGAATGGCACCTGGGCGCTCTTGGCCGCTGCCGCCACCAGGAAGCCGAAGGCGATCAGGGCCAGCGTCTCCGGGGCCAGGGTGTGTGCGCCTTCCAGCAGCGCGGAGATGTCGTAGCTGCCCAGGCTGGCGCGCGCCGCCAGCACGCCGATCAGCAGGCCCAGGCCGCCGATCTGCGTCATGACCAGCGCCTTGATGCCCCCGGCCACCGCCTTCGGGTCGTCGTTGTAGAAGGAAATCAGCGCATAGGAACACAGCGCCGTCATTTCCCAGAACAGGAACATCAGCAGCAGGTTGCTGGCAAGCACCAGGCCGGCCATCGCGCCGATGAAGAGTAACACCAGCGCGTAGTAGCGGCCCAGCCCGGCCTCGCCGTGCATGTAGTCCATCGAGAAAATCACGGCCAGCCCGCCGATCACGGCGGCGATCACCGTTAGCAGGACCGCCAGCCCGTCCGGCACGAACGTGAAATCCCCGAAGATGCCGCCCACGACCAGCCGCAGCGCCACCGCGTCGGTCGTGGCGGTCAGCAGCAGCAACGCCGTCACCGCCGCGCTCACGGCGAAGCCGACAGCCAGGCGGTGCTGCAAACGGGCGCGGTAATCGCCCGCCGCCCAGACGGCCACCGCCCCGATCCAGGGCAGGCCAATCGTGAGCGCAATCAACAATCCGGTCATAAGACTATCCCTTCAACTTCGAGAGCGCCTGCACGTCGAGCGTGTTCATGCGGCGGCGCACCTGCACCGCCAGGGCCAGCGCCACCGCCGCCACCACCGTATCCGCGACGATGGCGGTCATCGCCAGGCTTTGGCCCAGGTTCACCTGCCCGCTGGCGTGCCCGGCCAGCACCAGGGCCACCAGCGCGCCCTTGACCAGGATTTGTAGCGCCACGATCACCTTGATCAGGTTGCGCACGGCCAACAGGCCGTACAGGCCAATTGCCAGCAGGCCGACCACGCCGACCACGCCGATTTCGACCAGCGAGAAAGACATGTTTGTTCTCCTGAGCGCCCACCTCGTTCGCGTGTTGCCGGGGAACCCGGCCCCGGCCAGACAGGCATGGTCTATCCCGTTGAATAGGGGAACAGCCTGTCTAACCGCGCCCGCCGTAGCGGAACGGTGCATTTAACCGGAAACCTGTGTCTCCGGCGCAATCGGTTCAACGTCTGTTTCGGTTTCCACCGCTTGCGGCGCAGCAGCAGACGATTTGCCGTTCGTGCGCGCCGCAATGGCCTCAATGGCCTTACCCGGATGCGTTACCGTGTGTTCGGCCACCTTGGAGTCCCCAATCAGGCCCAGCACGGCCAGGCCACCGGCGAAGATCAGTGCGATCTGCACCAGCACGTCCAGGCCGCGATCTTCCCACAGCGCGGCGGCAAAGGTGGCCGTCTGTTCGGGCGACGGCGCATTGCCCGGCAGTGGCAGTACGGTGATGAGCAATAACGCGCCCGCCAGGATGACCACACCCCACGCCAGCCAGTGCGGGATAATCACCCGCCCACCTGCGCCCTCGTCGCCCGCGATGTTGATAGCGAACACGAACAGCACCGTCACTAGCCCCGCGCCGACGCTGAGTTCGATGGCGGCAACTTCATGCGCGCCCAGGCCGTACAGAATCAGCGAGACCAGCGCGCTGGCGCCTGCCAGCCACAGCGCCGCATGGAGGAGGCGCGGCGTGCGAATTGCCTGAACCGCGCAACCCAGCGCCGCGACTACCAGAATCAGCATCAGCCATTCCGACATTGTTGCTTCCTCTAGTCCTATTTAATCACATCCCTGTCAGAGTGCCTAGTTACCTCTGTCATCTGGTTGAGTGACAGGTTGTGAAAAATGGAACAAATCGACACATAATGCTAAACCGCTGCCAGTTTGCGCTGTAGTGTGTTATGTCATATGGGGGAGTGACGATTGTAGCCGTCGTGTTGGTGGCAACGGACGACATCCGACGCGCCGGAAGCATGATCTTCGACATATTCACTCCAATTGCTTTGATCTACAATAGGGGGCGGTCGGGAGCGGATTCCGTTTCCCTGCCGATAGTTTCGAGTGAGCGATGCAGAGGGCACGTTGATCAATGATACAGGCATCCGCCGGGCGCGCGTGTTGGTGCGCGGGGCGGTGCAGGGAGTGGGCTTTCGCCCTTTTATCTATCGATTGGCGACCGACCTTGATCTTGCCGGGTGGGTGAACAATTCTGCCCAGGGCGTGGTGATCGAGGTCGAGGGCGATCCCGCGCGCCTGGAGTCTTTTCTGCGCCGCGTCCAGCAGGATAAGCCCTCCCGCGCCCTGATCCAGAGCATTGAGACAGCTTACCTCGACCCCACCGGCTACACGTTCTTCGAGATTCGCCGCAGCGACGCGGGCGGCAGCAAGACGGCGCTGATCCTGCCGGACCTGGGCATCTGCCCGGACTGTCTGCGCGAGCTGTTCGATCCCGCCGACCGCCGCTACCGCTACCCGTTCATCAACTGCACCAACTGTGGCCCGCGCTTTTCGATCATCGAGGCGCTGCCCTACGACCGTCCCAACACGACGATGAAGGGCTTCGCGCTGTGTCCTGCCTGCCGCGAAGAATATGAAAACCCGCTGGATCGCCGCTTCCACGCCCAGCCGAACGCCTGCCCGGTCTGCGGCCCGCACCTGGAACTGTGGAATGGTTCCGGCGCGGTGCTGGCAACGCACAACGACGCCCTGGTTCAGGCGGCGGAAGCGATCCGGCAGGGACAGATCGTGGCAGTGAAGGGACTGGGCGGCTTCCATTTGATCGTGGACGCACGCAATGAGGCGGCGGTACGCCGGCTGCGGGCGCGCAAAGGCCGTGAGGAAAAGCCTTTTGCGCTGATGTTTCCTTCCTTAGATAGCGTGCGCGCCGTGTGCGACGTTTCGGAGGCGGAGGCGGCCCTGCTCACCGCGCCAGAAGCGCCGATTGTTCTGTTGAAGAGGCGCCCTGGACTAAAGAGGCGCCCTGGACTAAAGAGGCGCCCTGGACTAAAGTCCAGGGCTGAGAAGGAGAAGCCCTCCGGGCTAAGTGGCTTGAAGAGGCGCCCTGGACTAAAGTCCAGGGCTGAGAAGGAGAAGCCCTCCGGGCTGAGTGGCTTGAAGAGGCGCCCTGGACTAAAGTCCAGGG
>CAZGXI010000026.1:79800-83690 GCA_964529715.1 uncultured Anaerolineae bacterium
TGAGAAGGAGAAGCCCTCCGGGCTAAGTGGCTTGAAGAGGCGCCCTGGACTAAAGAGGCGCCCTGGACTAAAGTCCAGGGCTGAGAGAGAGAAGCCCTCCGGGCTGAGTGGCTTGAAGAGGCGCCCTGGACTAAAGTCCAGGGCTGAGAAGGAGAAGCCCTCCGGGCTAAGTGGCTTGGAGTCCGGAGGACTTGATTCTCTTAGCCAGGGACTTCAGTCCCTGGCGCCCTCCCTCGCCCCTGGCAACCCGAACCTCGGCGTGATGCTGCCTTACACGCCGCTGCACCACCTGCTGATGGCCGAACTGGGCTTTCCGGTGGTCGCCACCAGCGGCAACCGCTCCGACGAGCCGATCTGCACCGAAGAGCATGAGGTGTTGGAACGGCTAGCCGGGGTCGCCGACCTGTTTCTGGTGCACGACCGCCCTATCGCCCGCCACGTAGACGACTCGGTGGCGCGGATGCTGTTGGGAGAGGTGCAGCTCATCCGCCGCGCGCGCGGCTATGCGCCCCTGCCGGTGGAAATTACGGTTTCCCCCTCGCCGTTTACGGTGAGGGAAGCAGGGGGTGAGGTTAGTGACAGGGAAGAGATGAGGGGAACGGTTCTTGCCCTCGGCGCGCACCTCAAGAACGCCGTCGCCGTGTCCAACGGAAAGCACGTCTTCACCAGCCAGCACATCGGCGACCTGGACACGCCCCAGGCCGACGACGCCTTCCACCGCGTGAGCGCCGACCTGCAACGGCTCTACGACCTGCATCCTGTCGTCGTCGCCTGCGACCTGCACCCGGACTACCATTCCACCCAGGCCGCCGAGTCGATGGGCCTGCCGGTCGTGCGCGTGCAGCACCACTATGCGCATGTGCTGGCCTGTCTGGCAGAAAACGGGCTATCTGGCCCGGCACTGGGCGTCTCATGGGACGGCACGGGCTACGGCGCAGACGGTACGATCTGG
The DNA here is from genome assembly GCA_964529715.1 of uncultured Anaerolineae bacterium. Classification (GTDB taxonomy): domain Bacteria; phylum Chloroflexota; class Anaerolineae; order Aggregatilineales; family Ch27; genus CAZGXI01. The sequence continues at coordinate 80,753 of CAZGXI010000026.1, forward strand.
GGCGGCGAATTCCTGCGCGTGGACGGGGGCGGCTTTACCCGCGCCGCGCATCTGCGCACCTTCCGGCTGCCGGGCGGCGATCAGGCCGTCAAGGAGCCGCGCCGGGCGGCATTGGGTGTGCTGTACGAAATCTTCGGGGAAGCGGGGTTCACCCCCTCCCTTCTGTCGGGGGAGGTGCCAGAGGTGGGGGAAAACGAACTCCCCATCCTCCTTGCCATGCTATCGAAAGGCCTCAACGCGCCGATCACATCCAGCGCCGGGCGGCTGTTCGACGCGGCGGCGGCGTTGATCGGGTTGCGGCAGCGCGTCGCCTTCGAGGGACAGGCCGCGATGGAACTCGAATTCGCCCTTGACGGCGTAGATACCGACGCGGCCTACGAATTTGCCTTTCTCCCCCTCGCCATGAGGGAGAGGGGGGTGGGGGGTGAGGGCAACGCGCCCCTGATCCTCGATTGGGAGCCGGCCATTCGCGTCGTTCTCGACGACGTGCGCCGGGGTGTTCCGGTGGGCAAAATCGCGGCGGCGTTCCACAATACGCTGGTGGAGATGATCGTCGCAGTGGCGCGGCGTGTGGGTGAACCGGTCGTGGCGCTGACAGGCGGCTGCTTCCAGAACCGCTACCTGACCGAACGCACGGTTCGCCGCCTGCAAGCGGAGGGCTTCCGCCCGATCTGGCATCGGCGCGTCCCGCCGAACGATGGCGGCATCGCCCTGGGGCAAGCTGTCGCAGCGTTGCAAACACGAGGGGAATAAATGCGCGTTTTGGTGGACATGGACGGCGTGCTGGCAGACCTGGAAGCGTCGTTCGGCGAAATCTGGCAGGCCAGATACCCAGACAGGCCGCTGATCGCGCCGGAAGCGCGCACCACGTTTTACCTCACGGACCAGTATCCGCGTGAATATCGCGCCGACATCTGGCGCATCTTGACCGCGCGCGGGTTCTTCCGCCGCCTGCCGCCCGTGCCCGGCGGAATCGCGGCGCTGCGCGAGATGGAGCAGTTGGGTATCGAAGTATTCATTTGCAGTACACCCCTCACGGGACACACGAGCTGCATGACCGAGAAGTACGTCTGGGTGCAAGACCACCTGGGCAAAGCCTGGACGGACCGGCTGATCCTGATCCACGACAAAACCCTCGTGCGGGGTGACATCCTGATCGACGACCGTCCCCGGATCGAGGGCGCGGAAGTGCCCACCTGGGAGCATGTGCTCTACGATCATCCCTATAACCGGGCGGAAAATGCCGGGCGGCGGCTGACCTGGGCGAACTGGAAGGCTGTCCTGCTGCCCTCACCCTTATCCCCTCTCCCTCAGGAAGAGGGGAACTTCAAGAAGAACGGAGTGTGAACCATGTGCCTCGCCATCCCAGGCAAGATCGAAAGCATCAGCGGCGACGATCCGATGAACCGGATCGGGCGTGTCTCGTTCGGCGGCATCGTCAAGGAGATCAACCTCGCCTATACGCCGGAAGCGCAGGTCGGCGACTACATCCTGGCGCACGTCGGCTTTGCCATCAGCGTCGTGGACGAGGCTGAGGCGATGGAGACGATGGATTACCTGCGCCAGATCGAGGAATTGGCCGATTTAAGCGATTAGCGATTAGCCGTTAGCGATTAGCTAAAAGCGAAGGCGAACAGCTAATTGCGAACGGCTAACTGCTGATGGCTGAAGGCTGAAAGCTGACGGCTTCATGAAATACATCGACGAATACCGCGACCCCGACGCCGCCCGCCGTTACGCCGACCTGCTGGCGGCGACGGTCACACGGCCCTGGACGATTATGGAAGTGTGCGGCGGGCAGACGCACGCCATCGTGCGCTTCGGCGTGGATGAACTGCTGCCCCCCGGCGTGACCCTGCTGCACGGCCCCGGCTGCCCGGTCTGTGTGACGCCGCTGGAGCAGATCGACCGGGCGCTGGCGATTGCTTCTCGCCCGGATGTGATCTTCTGCTCCTTTGGCGACATGCTGCGCGTGCCCGGCAGCGGGCGCGACCTGCTCTCTGTCAAGGCGGCAGGCGGCGATGTGCGCATCGTTTACTCGCCACTGGACGCGCTCAAGCTGGCGAAAGAGAACCCGGCGCGGCAGGTGGTCTTTTTCGCCGTCGGCTTCGAGACGACCGCCCCTGCCAACGCGATGGCGGTGGTTCAGGCTGCCCAACAGGGCATGGAGAACTTCTCGCTGTTGGTGTCGCATGTGCGCGTGCCGCCCGCCCTGGAAGCGATCCTGAGCGCGCCCGGCTGTGGCGTGCAGGCATTCCTGGCGGCGGGGCACGTTTGCGCGATCATGGGTTGGACGGAGTACGAGCCGCTGGCGGCAACGTACCGCGTGCCCATCGTCGTGACCGGCTTCGAGCCGCTGGACATCCTCCAGGGCGTGCTGATGGCTGTTCGGCAGTTGGAAGCGGGCCGCGCCGAGGTGGAGAATCAGTACAGCCGCGCCGTCAAGCGCGAGGGCAACCTGCCCGCGCAGCAGATCATGCGCCAGGTGTTTCAGGTGGTGCCGCGCAAGTGGCGCGGCATCGGGGAAATCCCTCACAGCGGCCTGGGCCTGCGCCCCGAATACGCCGCCTACGACGCCGAGCTTCGCTTCGGCCTGCAAGCCGTGACCGCCGAGGAATCACCGGATTGCCTGAGTGGGCTGGTGCTGCAAGGCAAAGTGCGCCCGCAGGACTGCCCGGCCTTCGGGACGCGCTGCACGCCAGAGCATCCCCTCGGCGCGACAATGGTTTCCTCTGAAGGCGCGTGCGCCGCCTACTACCGCTACCGTAGGTGACGACTCCGCCGCCTAAAGGCGGCGGCTTCCCAGGGCACGCCTGACCCAGTGGCCGACGTTACGCCCTGGCCGCTCCGTCCGAGCGGGTTTGAGTTCAGGTAAAGCACGACGCAAGATATTCCGGGCGGCGTTGAGGTCCCGGTCAAGGACAAGACCACAGTGAGG
>CAZGXI010000027.1:0-81760 GCA_964529715.1 uncultured Anaerolineae bacterium
TGGAACTTCTCCCCCTCTGGCAGCGCGGCGGAAGCCCAGGCCGCCTGGGACGCGGCCCAGGACGCGGCGCGTTCTGCCCTGACCACCGCCACGATCCTGATGGGCCTGTTGCTGCTGCCGTTCGTCGAGCCACCGACGCCCTTCTGGACCGGCGGGGACGACCTCAGCGGCGACTACCGTCCGAGCGTGATGGCCGTGTTGATGCTGGCGCTGTTCGTGGGGGTGCTGGCCGTGCCGGAGCTGCGCGCCTTTTTTGAAATCCGGCTGCTGCGGGCAGTAGACTACGCGATCATCGTCGGGGTGGTGCTGGCGTGGGCGGCGGCGCTGCGCTTCATCTGGCGGCGGCGCCTGCTGGACCGCTTTTTGGGCGTGGAATTGGGATAGCGCGGCGCGTCAGCAGACGGAATATGCAGGTTTTGAGCGCCGGGGACTCAAGTCCCCGGCTACGGAGGTAAAGTCCACTGAAGTGGACTGGCATCCGCCGTCTCGACCTGCATTTTTAGTTCGCTTCAGCGGACTTGCGGTAGCGTCGGCGTACTTTGTAGGGCCGACGCTACCACGTATTGTCTCGCCTTTCTCAGGCGTTCAATCCCCCGCGACCTCGACCCGTGACACGGCAGGCTCGCCCTCGGCGGGCGCGGCAGATTGCGGCGCGCGGCGTGGCCACCAGTTCCAGCGGTCCAGCAGCACGGCGATGGCCGGGACGAGCGTCGTGCGGATGACGAACGTATCCAGCAGCACGCCCACCGCCACCGCGAAGCCCAACTGCACCAGCCCGGTGATGATGCTGGACATCATGGCAGAGAACGTCCCGGCCATGATGATGCCCGCCGACGTGATGATCGCGCCGGTGGCGATCACCGCCTGGTGGACGCCTTCGCGCATCCCGTGTTGGTGCGCTTCCTCGCGCACGCGGCCCATCAGGAAGATGTTGTAGTCCATCCCCAGCGCGATCAGCACCACCAACATAAAGAACGGCACCCACCACGTCAGCGCGTCCGTGCCGAACACCAATGACGACGCCAGCCGCGTGATGCCCATCGTCGCGCCGTAGCTGAGCAGGATGGTCAGGATCAGGTAGATGGGGGCCACCAGCGCGCGCAGCAAGAAGAGCAGCACCGCGAACACGCCCAGCAGCACAAAGGTGAAGGCGCGCAGCGTGTCGCGCTGCATGGTGTCGCGCAGGTCGGTGATCACGGCAGGCAGGCCGCTGACGGCGCTCACGCCGCCGGGGATCATGGCGCGTAGTTGCGTGATCGCGTCCATGGCCGTCTCGCCGAACGGGTTGCCCGCCATGATGACCTCGAAGCGCGCGGCGGTGCGGTCCGCCGTGATGTAGCGTTCGGTCAGCGCCGCCAGGATGTCCTGGCCGCCGAGGGCCGCCGTCAGCCCTTCGGGCAGCGACTCCGGCAGATAGGTGGCGTTTTCGATCCCGGCGAAGACCTCCGCCAGCGCGGATAGATGCTCCCGCAGCGTGTCCACCGATTCGCCCAGCCGACCGGTCAGCGCGGCGACGGGCAGGGCAGCGATGGATTCGCGCACGGCTTGCAGATCGGCGTTCCCGGCCACCTGCGGATAATCCGTCTCCAGCATGGTCAGGTAATCCTGGAAGAACGGCAGCGCCGCCAGCGCCAGGGAAAGCTGTTCCGGCGTGATCGGCGACGCGCCCTCCCCTGCGCCCAGACGGCCCAACAGGTCCGCCGCCAGAGAAAGCTGGCGCGGGATGCTCGTCAGCCCTTGCAGATCGGCGTTGGCGCGGCCCAGCGGGTCAGATAGGCTGCGCACGTCGGCCACGCCTGGCACGGCGCGGATGGCTTCGGTCCAGCGGGCGATGTCGGCCAGGGCAGTCTGCGGCTCGAGGCCCTCGATCACCACGTTCACCGGCTGCATCTGCCCGCCGTCCATGTGAGCCGAAAGCGCCTCGAACCCGGCACGCGATTCAAACTCCTTCGGCAGGTCGCCCAGCAGGTCGTAGGTAGTGCGCTGCCCGGTGGCGTAGAGGGCCAGCGGCGACAGCGCCAACGTCACCACGACGATTACCAGCACGGGGCGCTGCGACACCAGCAGCGACAGGCGGGCGTAAAAGCGGCCTGCTTCCCGGTGTGCGGCCTTGCGCGGCCAGAAGACCCGCTCGCCCATCGCGGCCAGCAATGCCGGGGTCAGCGTCAGCCCGGCCAGCAGCACCACCACCACGCCGACTGCCAGGGCCGGCCCGCTGGTGCGGAACAGCCCCATCTCTGCAAAGGCCATCGTCACGAAGCCGACGATCACCGTCCCGGCGCTGCTAGTGATCGTCTCGCCCACGCGGTGCACCGTCTGGGCGACAGCGTCCCCCACCCCGGACCGACTTCCCCTCTCCGCCTGCGGAGAGGGGGCCGGGGGGTGAGGTTCCCGCCGGGCCGCCAGTTCTTCTCGAAAGCGGCTGATCAGGAACAGGCAGTAGTCTGTCCCCGCGCCGAAGAGCACCACGATCAGCATCACGTGCGTGTAGGACGAAATGCGCATCACACTCTCGCCCAGCCACGCGATCACGCCCCGGCTGATCAGGTACGACGCCGCGACGGTGATCAGCGGCACCACCGGGCTGACGGGCGAGCGGTACACCAGCAGCAGGATCAGCACCACCAGCACCACCGTGACGCCGGTAGTGCGGTCCACGCTGCTCATCGTCGCCGTTGTGTAGTCGATCACGACCGGGCTGGAGCCGGTGATGTAGGCACGCACGCCAGGCGGCAGGTGTTCCGTCAGGTAGGCGCGGATGCGCGCCAGCGCGTCCACCGTCGCCGGGGCGCGCGAGTCCGTGTTGAACTTGAGCAAGATGATCGCCGCCTGGTCATCTTCCGAAACCAGCGCGTCGGCCAGCAGCGGGATGTCACCCGCCGGGGACGTGACGTGGGTCAGGTTTTCCGGCGCGTCGCTGCTGTTCAGCCAGTCTGTTAGCGCGGTCAGGGCTGCCCAGGTCGCCTCATCCCGGACGCCGTCCGGCGCTTCCAGGACCAGGGCGGCGCTGCCGCTGGCCGATTCGCCGGGGAAGCGTGCGCGCAGCGTCGCCTCGGCCCGGCTGAACGGCGCATTGGTGGGCAGCATGTCGCGCATGTCGCTAGAAGCAACCTGATCCAGATTGGGGGCCAGCAGCACCACCAGGATGGCAACGGCAGCCCAGGCCAGAATGATCGGCCAGTGATGGCGGGCTGCCAGGCGACCTAACGATTCAAAGATACGCTCGATCATACGACTCTCTCAGTTCTTGATCATCCGTGATCAACTTCGGCACCACCTGACAGGGCAATGCAACTCCCAACTCAGAACTCAAAACTCACAACTCAACACTTTTATTCAGCACGCCTTCGGTCAGCAGCCGGTAGGTGATGTCGCCCATCTCGTCCGCCGACAGGCCGTGATCGTCTTCCAGCCACCACGTCGCCAGCCGGACGACTGCCCCCGCCACGAACTGGGCCAGCAGGCCGACGGGCAGCGCCACCACCCTGGCAGCCAGTTCGGCGCGCGCCAGGTTTTCTTCCAGCACGGCAGCATAATAATTGAAAGCCAGCAGGCTGAGTTCCGCCGACGCCCGGCTGCCAAGCATGATGCGGAACACGTCGCGGTTTTCGGCGGCGTAATGAAAGGCCGCGCGCAGGGTTTCTCCCACCTGAGGCGGCCCCACCCCGCTGGACAGCACGGCGTCAATGCGGGCGTGCAGGTCGTCAAACCCTTCCATGATCAGGGCACGGGTCAGGTCTTCCTTGTCTTTGAAGTACAGGTAGAAGGTGCTCTTGCTCACGTCCGCCGCCTCGGTGATGTCCAGCACGTCGGTCGCTTCGTAGCCCCGGCTGGCGATCAGGCGGCGGGCGGCGTCGAGGAGCTTCTGGCGGGTTTGCTGTTTGCGGCGTTCCTGGCGGTTCGTGCTCATGGCCCTATGGCAATCAGATGATCTATACGCTGCGCCTGATATTGGACGCATCGTCCGATATTATACGTCAGGTCTTGTTTTGATGCAAGCGGATTCGGGGTATTTGCAGGGCGATTGCCTATCGATCGGTCGGGATGCGACATGCCGCGTCTCGACCTTGTATAGACCCCACAACGCGGCTTATGCGGACTGCATTCGTCAAAATAACCTGCAATCCGCCTCCAAACTTCGCACAACTTGCCCGTAGAAGCGCCTCCCGATTTCCCTTAGCATGAGGCTTAAGTTACATCCACCTGAATTGCCTGCGGGCAAGGGGGACCCTGATGAAAAAGAAACACTGGGTGCGGCGTTTTTATCTCATCGCGTTGTGTACGGGACTGGTCACGCTGGTTTTTCCCAACGTCGTCTTCGCGCAAGGCGGACAGGACACGCCCGACTACGGCATGGCGATCAACACGATGTGGGTGCTGCTGACGGGCGCGCTCGTCTTCTTCATGCAGTCCGGCTTCGCCTTTCTAGAAGCCGGGTCGATCCGCAGCAAGAACACCATCAACACGCTACTGGAGAACTTCATCGATACAGCCGTGACGGGTGTCGTGTTCTGGGCGACGGGCTTTGCCCTGATGTTCGGCCTGGGCAACGACCTGTTCGGGACGGAGTACTTCTTTCTGCGCGGCATCCCGGAGACGATGTACGGGATTCCCACCCTGGCGTTCTTCTTCTTCCAGTTCGCCTTTTCCGCCGCCGCCTCGACCATCACGACCGGGGCGATGGCCGAGCGCACGGATTTCAAATCGGACCTGGTGTACAGCATCCTGATGGGCGCGCTGATCTACCCCATCGTCGGGCACTGGATTTGGGGCGGCGGCTGGCTGGGCAGGCTGGGCTTTGCTGACTTCGCCGGTTCGACCGTCGTGCATTCGGTCGGCGGTTGGGCCGGGCTGGTTGGCACGCTCATGCTGGGCGCGCGCCTGGGCAAATACACCGAGAAAGGCGTCAACCCGGTGGTGGGCCACAGCATGACCGTAGCGACGCTGGGCACGTTCATCCTGTGGCTGGGCTGGTACGGCTTTAACCCCGGCAGCACGCTGGCCGTCGTCGGGGAGATGGCCTGGGGCAGTTCCGCCATGCAGTCCGTCGCCCTGATCACGGTGAACACCACGCTGGCGGGCTGCGCCGCCGCCTGCGTGGCGATCTTCATCGCCTACCTGCAAAGCGGCTCGTGGCAGATTCCCTGGGCGCTCAACGGTGCGCTGGCCGGGCTGGTGGCCGTCACCGCGCCCTGCGCCTGGATTTCGCCGCTGGACAGTATCCTGATCGGCGCGGCGGCGGGGGTGATTGTCTACCTGGGTGTGCTGCTGCTGGACCGCCTCAAGATCGACGACCCGGTGGGCGCGATCCCGGTGCACCTGTTCTGCGGGGTCTGGGGAACGCTGTCCATCGGCCTGTTCGCCGTCAACCCGAACGGCCTGGGGCGCAGCGGCCTGTTCTACGGCGGCGGCCTGGAATTGTTGGGCATTCAGGCGGTCGGCGTGGTCGCGGTGGGGGGCTTCGTGCTTGCCAGCATGAGCGCCATCTTTTTCGCCCTCAAGCTGGTCTACGGCCTGCGCGTGCCGCGCAAGGCAGAGATCATCGGCCTGGATGTGTACCAGCATGGCATGGCGAACTACCCCGAAGCCTCGAATGCGTTCAGCCCGCCGGCGGCGCTGATCGGGGAGGACCGCGCGCCGCTCACCCGCGCCGAGGCGCAGGCGCTCCGCCAGGGATCGTCGGCCATTGGCGACTGATCCTGCCGTCTGCCTCCTTTGCCCCGCCTGCGGCCCCTCCCGGCGTCGCCTTGACCGGGAGCGGGTCGGGGCGGGGTTGTGCAGGGTCGAACCTTTGAACAGACGCCAGTTTTAGAGGAGCAAACGCCATGACCAAGAAAATCGAGGCCATCATTCGGGAAGAAAAGCTCGACGCGGTGAAAGAAGCCCTGTCAGCCATCGGCATCGTCGGGTTGAACGTTGTGCAGGTGCGTGGGCGCGGGCGACAGGGTGGCGTCAGGCTGTTCTGGCGCACCGGCTCTTACGTGGTGGACCTGCTGCCGCGCGTGCAAATCAACATCGTCCTCAGCGATCACAACGTCGAGGCGGCAGTAGAGGCTATCCGCCGGGGCGCGCACACCGGCGAGGAAGGCGACGGCATGATCTTCATCTACCCGGTGGAGGACGTGGTGCGCATCAGCACGGGCGAGCGCGGCCACGACGCCCTCATGTATGAGGATGACATCGACGTGCGGCGCGAAAAGGCGCTCAAGAACTAAAGGCCAAGCATGACCAAGAAAATCGAAGCCATCATCCGGGAAGAAAAGGTCGATGCCGTCAAACACGCTCTGTTCGACCTGGGCATCATGGGGTTCAACATCTCTTCGGTACGCGGGCGGGGGCGCGAACTGCACGTGCGCATGAACCGGCAGAACGGCGGCTCGGTCCATGTCGATCTAACCCCCCGCGCCCAGGTGAACATCCTCCTGAGCGACGAGAACGTGGAGGCGACGGTCGAAGCGATTTTGAACGCCGCTTCCACCGGCGCAGACGGCGACGGGCTGATCTACGTCTATCCGGTGGACGAGGTGATTCGCATCAACACGCGGGAGCGCGGCCATGCCGCGATCATGTACGAGGATGACATCGACGTGCGGCGCGGCGTGACGGCGTGATTTCTGTTGTCGAGGCGCCAGGTTCGCCCGGCGAGTCGCCTGGCCCTGGCGCTCTCGACGTTCTGGCGGTTTGCTGCTGCGTTTGGGCGAATCGGACAAATAACAGGGGATTATTTTCTCGTAACCTACAAGATGACTCCGCACCACATTTCCACTTAAGATGGAAGTTACGCTGATCCGATGTGGGGGCGTTTTTCCCGTCGCCTGCCCGGATGCGCTTATTCTAGCCATGATGCGGAGGGACAGCCCATGTCCGCCATTCCCGGAATCCGTACCGATACCCCGCCGGATGCCCCGTTCGGCGAAGAACACGACGCCTGCGCCCTGTTCATCAGCGTGCGCAAACGCGGCGAAAGCACCTACGGCACGCTCAAACGTGCCCTGGGCGCGCTGGCGCACATGGGCCACCGCACGGGTCTGGTCAACGGCGAGGGCGACGGCGCGGGCATTCAAACCGATATCCCCCGCCGGCTGTGGGCTAAGACGCTTAGCCAGGCTGGGCTGCGCTCCTCGCTGGCAACCGATCCGCGCTTTTGGGTGGGGCAGGCGTTCATCCCTCCTGGTGTGGACCTGCTCGCTCTGCGCGACGATCTGAGCGCCCGCTTCAATCAGGCGGGACTGGGCCTGTTGCTGGACCAACCGGGCCGCGTTCGCCCGGAGGCGCTCGGCCCGCAAGCCCGCCAAAACGCCCCGACGTTCTGGCAATTTGCCGGATGCGCCACAGGCCAAAACGTGGAAGCGCGGCTTTTTGAGGTGCAAACCGCCCTCGAAGCCGCGCTTCCTGTTCATTTCACCTCGCTCAGCACCTATACGGTGGTCTATAAAGTGCGCGGCGCGGTGGAAACCCTGCCGCGTTTTTATCCTGACCTGCGCGACCACGATTACGACACGGCCATTGCGCTCTGCCATGCCCGCTATTCCACCAACACCGTGTCTACCTTCGAGCGCGTGCAGCCCTTTGCGCTGTTGGGACATAATGGCGAGATCAACACCATCTCGCGTTTTCGCCAGGAAGCCGCGCAGCTTGGCGTGCGGCTCGATCCCGGCAACTCCGACTCGCAGGATGTGGACCGCGCCCTGCACGCGCTGTGTCTCAAGTATGGCCTGGACCTGATCGAGGCGATGGAGATGGTTTTTCCGCCGGTGCCGCACGAGGTGGAACACCTGCCGTCGGGGATGCGCAGCGTCTACACCCGGATGCGCCACGCCTTCGGGCCATACGCGCAGGGACCGGCAGCGGTCGTCGCGCGGCAGGGCGACCTGGTGGTCGCCAGCGTCGATGCGCTTGGCCTGCGCCCGCTGTGGCTGATCGAGACCGAGAAGGAATACATCCTCAGTTCGGAGCGCGGCGTGGTGCCGCTGGAGCACGTCGTGCAGGACGCGCGCCCACTGGCCCCTGGCGAAAAGGCCGCCCTGCGCGTCCATCGCGGGCGGGAAATCGACGTGCTGACCCACGCCGACATGCGCCGCCATCTGCTGCACCGCGCCTTCGAGCGCGAGGCGCCGTTCATCGCCGAAAAGTACTGGTCCGCCTGGGAAAGCGACACCCTGCCCGGCTGGCCGGGCGGCGGGCGGTTGGTGCGCAGCCCCGGCCCGGAGGCGATTCAGGCAGCGGTGCGGCAGGCATTGCCCGCTTCGCCTGCCCCGCTGGCTGCCAGAGCGGGAGAGGGGCGGGGGTTCGGGGGCGAATTTCCGCAGGTCGATCTGATGTCTGAGGCAACCGTCGCGGCGGTGCTGGTCGCGCCTTACCGCGTCGCACCGCACGCCCGTCCGATGGATACGACCGTGCTGGCGGCGGCAGGCTGGAACCGTGAACACGGCCCGGAGATCGAGGCGCTGGCCGGGGACGGCAAAGACCCGGTCGGCTCGCTCGGCTGGGACGGTCCGCTGGCAGTGATCAGCCGCCACCGCGTGAACCTGGCCGACTTCTTCAAGGAAACCGTCGCCGTCGTGACCAATCCGGCCATCGACCGCGAGCGCGAGACCGAGGTGTTCTCGACCCGTGTGTTGGTAGGCGCGCGCCCTGCCGTCGGGACGTCTCCCTCACCCGATGACGTGCTGGCTGTGCTAGAAACGCCGCTGCTGGCCGGTGGGCATCCGGCCCTCGGCGGTGACGAAGTTGCCCGCGAGGTGGCCGACGCACTTGGCACGATGGCGATTGACGATCTGCTGACCCAGTTCAACGGGCGTGTGGCGGCGCTGGTGTTGGGCGTGTATCCCGGCGAAAACGTGCAGGCCGCCCTGGAACGCCTGAAGCGCGAGGCGGTCGAGGCCGTGCGCGGCGGCGTCCAATGCCTGCTGCTGGACGACGGCGACGCCCTGCGTGAATGCCTGGGCTGGCTTGATCCCCATCTGGCGACCGGCGTGGTGGACCGCGCCCTGCGCGAAGCCGGCGATGAGCCAAACCTGCGGCGGCGGACCGGATTGGTGGTGCGCAGCGCGGCCATTCGCTCTCTGCACGATGTGGCGTTGCTGGTTGGCTTTGGGGCCGACGCGCTTAACCCTTACGCCATGCTGGCGGTCGCCGTCGGCGCAGACCGGAAGGGCAAAGCCATCAGCGATCCTGCCGAGATGGTCCGGGTGCAACACCGTCTGCTGCGCGCCCTGACCATCGGGCTGGAAAAGGTCATCTCCACCATCGGCTGCCACGAACTGCGCGGCTACGGGCGCGTGTTCAGCGCCGTCGGGCTGGCCCCCGGCGTGGCCGCTGCCCTGCGCGTCCCGAACTACTTCGGCAGCGAGCGGGTGGGCCTGACCTGGGAACGGCTCGACCGCGAGGCGTGCACGCGCGCCGCCGAACTGCGCGGCGAGGTGCGGGCGCAGCTTGCGCAGGTGGATCACTTCTACCCCAAGTTCTACAAAAAGGCCCAGGCAGTGGCAGACGGCGAACTGTCGCTGGACGAGTTCATCGAGGCTTATCGCAACCTGACCGTCGATGTGCCCGTCACGCTGCGGCACGCGCTGGGCTTCAAACCGGCAGCGACCCCGGTAGACCCAGCGCAGGTGGACCTTTCCATCGGCGTCCACGATCTGCCGCTCCTGATCAGCGCCATGTCGTTCGGCTCGCAAGGCGAACTTTCGTACCGCGCCTATGCCGAGTCGGCGGTGCGGCTGAACATCGTGTGCATCAACGGCGAGGGCGGCGAACTGCCGGAACTGATGGACGGCACCTACAAGCGCAATCGCGGGCAGCAGGTGGCCTCCGGGCGGTTCGGCGTCAACGCGCAGTTTCTCAACTCGGCCTGGCTGATCGAGATCAAGATCGGGCAGGGGGCCAAGCCCGGCGAAGGGGGGATGCTCCCTGCCGCGAAGGTCACGCCGAAGGTGGCCCTGGCCCGCCGCACCAGCCCGCACGTCACCCTGATCTCGCCCTCCAACAACCACGACATCTACTCGATTGAAGACCTGGCGCAGCTCATAGAAGAACTCAAGACAGTCAATCCAGAGGCGCGCGTTTCGGTGAAGATGCCCGTTGTGCCGGGGATCGGCATCATCGCCGTCGGCGTGGCGAAGGCCGGGGCCGACGTGATCAGCGTCAGCGGCTATGACGGCGGTACGGGCGCGGCCCGCCGCCATGCGCTGCAATACGTCGGCCTGCCGACCGAGATCGGCGTGATCGAGGCCCACCGCGCCCTGATCGACGCCGGGCTGCGTCACCGCGTCGAACTGTGGTGCGACGGCGGCATGAAGACCGGCGCCGATGCCATGAAGATGATCCTGCTCGGCGCGAACCGCGTCGGCTTTGCCACGATGGCGATGGTCGCGGTCGGCTGCACCATCTGCCGCAAGTGTCACGAGGGCACCTGCCACGTCGGCATCACCACCCACATCCAGACGGTCGAGGAGGCCCAGGCGAAGGGCCTCAAGAGCTTCGTCCCGCGCGAATATGCCCATTCCGTCGAAGCGATTGTGCGCATGTTCGGCGTCATCGGGGACGAACTGCGGCGCATCACCGCGCAGTTAGGCGCCACTCGCCTGCAAGACCTGGTCGGGCGCGCCGACCTGTTGGAGCAGGTCCAATGCCTGGAGCAGGTGGACCTGTCGCCGGCGCTTGTGCATGTGCCGATGCGGGAGCGTCCGCCTGCCGAGCCGGGTGTGGGCCGCCGCCTGACCCGTCCGCGCAACAACCTGACGCGCATCATCACCGACGAGGTGGTCCGCGCTGCCCGCGATGACGAGCGCGAGATGACCTACCAGGACGAGGTGATGGCCTTCGACCGCGTGCTCGGCTCGCACCTGGCCGGCGAACTGGTCCGCAGTGCCGACCTGGACGGACGAATCGACACGGTGCACCTGAACCTGGGGCCGTCGGCCATCGGCGGCAACGGCTTCGCCGCGTGGGTGATGGAAAAGATCGACATCCTGGTGGAGGGCGGCGCGCAGGACGGCGCAGCCAAGAGCGCCAACGGCGGGCGAGTCGCCATCATGCGCGGGCTGAACCACGAAGGCCAGCGGTTAGACGGCAGCGTGGGCAAGTGCTTCGCCTATGGCGCGCAGCGCGGCGTGCTGATCGTCCAGGGTGACGCCGACACCCGGCCCTGCATCCGCCTGTCTGGTGCGGACGTGATCTTCGGTGGCGAATTGAAGCAGCCGCTTGACGACACGATGGGCGTTTTCGGCACGCACGCCAACCTCAAGGGCTTCGCCTGCGAGTACATGACTTCCGGGCGCGTGCTGATCCTGGGCGATCCCGGCCCCTACGGCTTCGCGGGCATGACCGGCGGCGTGGTGTATCAGTGTCTCACGCCAGAGATGGGCCTGGATCAGGCGGCCTTGCAGCGGCGCATTGCGAAGGGCGCGAAGGTGCACATCCTGCCGGTGGACGAGGATGACCTGCCGCAGATTCAGGGGCTGCTGGGGCACTACATCACGGCGTTGGAGCAGACCGACCAGCCGGAGACGGCGGCGCGCATCCGCCAGCTTGCCGAATGGTCATCGATCCGGCGGCGCTTCGTGAAGATCGTCCCGCCGCCGCCGGAAGGCGACGCGCTGAGAGGTCCGGGGAAGGACTGAGGCAGGAAAGATAATTCACCGCAGAGGATGTAGTAATAGCGGCGGCTTGAAGCCACCGCTATTACCGTTCACCAGAAGTGCTCAGCGGTTCAGGGCAGGCCAATCTCTTGCGCTCAAAACATCCTGCGGCCTGCGCCAACCGCTAACGGCTAAACGCTTAGGTCAGGAACATCGGCATCCCGAAGACGTGGCGCACGCGCGGCTTGTACTGGTCGGTGTCGTACAGTTCCGGCACGTTCACGCGCTTGAGGCCCTGCGACAGGGTCGAGATCGGCACGTCGCTATAGACGCCGCGCTGCAAGCACACCAGCCGGCCCGACTCGCCGCGCTCCACCAGGCCCATCGCCATCTGCGCGTAGTTGGCCGCCACCATCAGGTCCAGCGAGTCCGGCGCGCCAGAGCGCATCAGGTAGCCGACCTGCTGGTAGAGGATGTCTTGTTTGGTGATCTTCTTGAGCATCTCGGCCAACTGTTCGCCGATGCCGCCCAGCTTGCGGTGTCCATAGGCGTCTTCCTCGCCGCGCTCCACAACCGCGCCTTCTATCGGACGCGCGCCTTCCGACACCACAACCATCGCGTAATTGCTGGGGTTGTTTTCCTTGTCTTCCACCAGCAGCTTACCTAGCTTTTCCGGGTCGAACGGCACTTCGGAGATAATGGCGCGGTCCACGCCCGCCAGATAGGCCGAGATCAGCGAGGTTTCGCCGGAGTTGCGGCCAAACAGTTCTACCACCGCGATGCGCTCGTGCGATCCTGCCGAGGTACGCAGGTTGTGGATGAACTCCACGCTGCGGGTGACGGCGGTCGAGAAGCCGATGCAGTAGTCGGTGCCGTACACATCGTTGTCCATCGTCTTGGGGATGGCGATGACGCGGATGCCCTCGCGGTGCAGGCGCTCGCCGAAGCTGAGCGTGTCGTCGCCGCCGATAGGAATCAGGCAATCGATGCCCAGCTTTTCGATGACTTTCAGCACATGCGACGTAAAGTCCACCGGCTTGTCATAGGTCTTGCCTTCCTCGCGCAAGAAGGCAGGGATGTCCTTCGGCTTGACATTGCCGGGGTTGGTACGCGAGGTGTGCAGAAAGGTGCCACCGGTGCGGTCTACGCGGCGCACAGCCTGCTTATCCAGCGGGATCACGCAGCGCCAGTTCTCGCTTTCGTCTTCCAGGTTATACTCCAACAGGCCGGCCCAACCGCGCCGGATACCCAGCACATCGTAGCCATTGTCGATGGCCCGGTTGACCAGGGCTTTGATTGCCGGGTTAAGGCCGGGAACGTCGCCTCCACCCGTCAGAACCGCAATACGCATGGCGGATTCTCCTTACTTGGTCCTCGAAAACGCTGATAAAAGCTATTTTACCGCTGAGGGGCGAGTAAATACTACCTGCTGATGGTGCTGCGGAACATTCAAAACGTCACTTTTTTTGCCTGCAAACGTCGCCGCCTTTTTCCCGGTTGCGTCCGTGTGGGGTATATTCCGTTCACCAGCGAGCATCCCACAAACCTGACGCGCTATCAGGCGGCGAACGGCGACCTGGATTCGTTGGGTGATTCGTGAATATCTGTGGCATTCGTGTTATCCGCGTACCGTTGGAAACCGGGAAACGAGTCCGCGCCCTTCAGAACATGAAGCCCGCCTCTTTTCTCCGTCCCAGCCGCGCGCTGGCCCTGGCCGGAAGCGCCCTAATGGTCCTGGGCGCGCTGGTGTTGGCCGGGCTGATCTTCGCGCCGGGGACGCTGCCCGTTGTCACCGTGACTTTTGACCCGGACCGCTTCCCCACACCGACACCGGGCTACCTGCGCGGAACACCGCTTGCACCGCCGTCGGGACGCCTGCCCGCCGGGGAGATCGCTTTTGTGCTGCCCGTCAGCGCGCCGCATACGCCGCTGGCGACAGACACGTCCGATTCCTGTAGGGGCGGCGCGTGTGTCACCCCGACGAATACCGCGTCGCCCACGACCACGCTCACGCCGACGGCGTCCGCCACACCCTCGGAACCAGCTACGTTTACGCCCACACCAACGCGAACGCCTACACCTACCCTCGTCCTGACCGCTGCGCCATCGAACACGCCCGCGCCGACGGGCACGCCAAATCCCTGTGGAGGCGGCGCGTGTGTCACCCCGACGGACACCACTTTGCCCACGCTCACGCCGACGGCCACCTTTTCTATAACGCCCTCGAACACGCCCACGCCGCCCCCCTCCCTGACCGCCACGCCGACTGCCAGCGCGACTCATACCCCCACGCCCGCCCCGCCGGACCGCCTTCTGATCCCGGCTATTGCCCTCGATGCGCCCGTGCAGCCAGTGGGCTGGCAGCTTGTGGAGATCGACGGACAGTTCTTCGGCCAGTGGGACACGCCCGACGGCTATACCGTTGGCTGGCACAACACCTCTGCGCCGCCGGGTCAGCCGGGAAACACCGTGCTCAACGGACACCATAACATCGAGGGGCGGGTGTTTGGCCACCTGATCGAGCTTACGCCGGGCGACGTGGTGATCTTGCAGGCGGGCGGGCAGACCTTCCGCTACGTCGTGGCGCAGACGATGGTTTTGCCGGAGAAGTGGCAGACGGTGGAGGAACGGCTGGCGAATGCGCGCTGGATTTTGCCCGGCGACGACGAGCGCGTTACCCTTGTAACCTGCTGGCCGGAAACCGGCAACGGCTATCGCCTGATCGTGGTCGCTTTGCCGGAAAGAGAACACATAGGAGAATAATCGATGTCTGACCGGCAGCGCGTCCTCATCCTGTGCACGGGCAACTCTGCGCGGTCGCAGATGGCCGAGGGCTGGCTACGCGCCCACGCGGGGGATCGCTTCGAGGTCTACAGCGCGGGCAGCCAGCCGACCGGACAGGTGCATCCTGGCGCAGTGCAGGCAATGGCCGAGATCGGCGTGGACATCAGCGGGCATACGTCCAAAAGTATGATGCAGTTTGTCGGGCAATCCTTCGACTACGTGATTACCGTCTGCGATAGCGCCGCCGAGGCCTGCCCAGTCTTTCCTGGCAAGGCTGTGCGGTTGCATCGGGACTTTACCGATCCGGCCAAAGCACCGCCGGAAGCGCAGCCTGCCGTATTCCGCCGCGTGCGCGACGAGATCGCGGCGTGGCTGACCGAGGTGTTCGGGATTGCGGAGCAGTAGCGGCAGGTAGCGGCAGAGGCCGTCCGTCGTTACAATCCTTGCCGATGATTCATGTGAGGATCACATCGCCATGAGCGTTATTGAGAACATTGCTGCCGTCCTGCGTCCTATTCTCGATCTGCCACCCATCCGCCGCGTGCGACGCAATCACGGCCTGGAACACGCCACCATTCACGTCCTGGCGCGCAGCAGACAGAACTTCCGTGCGGCGGGGCGCAGCCATCCCGGCGGCTTTTATCTCTACGGCGACCTGGAGACCGACGAAGTCCGCCATGCCGTCGCCGAAGCCCTGCATCGGCTGCGCGCGGGCGAACACGGACTGGCGGTGCATCCGAACTGCGGCACGAACCTGCTGGCGACCGGCACACTGGCGGCGCTGGCCGGGATCGTCGGTTCTGCCGGGACGCGCCGCTGGCAGGGCTATGTGGAACGTTTTCCCACCATCCTGTTGATGGTCATCGGCGCGCTGATCCTGTCGCAGCCGCTGGGGGTGAGCTTGCAGCGGTACATCACCACGCTGGGCGATCCCGGCGACCTGATCGTAACCGGCATCGACCGCCACGAGGTCAACGGTCCTTTCGGCGGCGGCAAGATGACCATCCACCACGTCCACACGCAGCAGGGGTAGTAACGCCGTGTAACCCGGACAAGCGTGTCCCAAAAACACGGTTTTCCCCTCTCCTTGAGGAAGAACGGTCGAGGATAGGATGTCATGCCCAGGCCCGTGCCCACCTTTTACGTCTTTCACGGCGATGACGTCTTCCGCATCGAGGAAGAGGTCGCTAAAATGCGCGCCCGCATGGGCGACTCCGCGACGGCAGACCTCAACACCGTCGCTTTCGACGAGCGCACCGCCACCCTGGCGGATGTGATGAATGCGGCCTCGGCGCTACCCTTCCTGGCCGATAAGCGCCTGGTCGTGGTGACGGGCTGGCTGTCGTGGCTGGCGCGCTCCGGTGCGGGCAAGACGGGTAAGGACACGCTCGATCAGCTCGCGGCGCAGCTTCCCGGCCTGCCAGACTGGGCGCGACTGGTCTTTGTGGAGCGCGAGACGCTCAAGGAAACGCATCCTGTGCTGCGCGCGGCTGCCGCCGACCCACGCGGCTACGTCCAGAACTTTGCCCTGCCCAAAGACCCGACGCAGTGGATCGCCCGGCGGGCCGAACACTACGGCGCGCAGATCGAACCGGCGGCGGTGCAGGCGCTGGCGTCGGTGGTGGGGAATGACCTCGTCGCAGCAGACAACGAACTGTTCAAACTGGCGGCCTATACGGGCGGGGAGCGGCCCATTGCAGAAGCGGACGTGGCCGCCCTGACCCCTTATGTGCCGGAGCAGAGCGTGTTCGACATGGTGGATGCGCTTGGCCAGCGCGACGGCCAGACGGCAATCCGGTTGCTGCGCCGCCTGCTGGCCGATGGCGAAGCGTTGGGCCTGTTCGCCATGATCGTGCGCCAGTTCCGGCTGCTCTTGCAGGCGAAGGAACACCTGGTCACCGGGCAGGGACATGGCCCCGCGCTGGTGAAGGCGCTCAACGTGCACCGCTTCGTGGGCGAAAAGCTAGAGCGCCAGAGCCGCAACTTCACCCTGGCCGACCTGGAATCGATCTACCGCCGCCTGCTGGAGCTGGACCGGCGCATCAAGACTGGCCAGATTGATCCCGAACTGGCGCTGGAAACCCTGGTCGCCGGGCTGAGCGAATGAGGCGCGTTACCCGGTCTCCCAGGTGATCAACTGCCCTTCCTCGGAATCTTTTGTGCCCGTGCGGCGCATCCCCACTTTTTCCAGCACGCGGATCGAACCGGCGTTATCCGCCAGGCATTCGGCGGTGACGCGGCGCACGCCCGGTTGGGCAAAGGCCCATGCGATCATGGCCTGCGCCGCCTCCGAAGCGTAGCCCTGTCCCCGGTAGGACGGGATGATGCCGTAGCCGATCTCAACCGTTCCCTCGGCGTCTGGCCCGCCCTTAAAGCCGATGTCCCCGATCAGCGCCCGGTCCGCCGTGTGCAGGATCAGTGCGCTCCAGGCGGCTTCGGCGGGGTCCTTCAGCCGCGCTTCCAGGATCATCGGCAGGATTTCGCCCAGGTCGGGGTTCGGCCACTCGTCCGGCACATGGGCGTTCAGCAGGCGGGCCAGCGCCGCCCGGTCGTACACCGCCGCGCGGACTCGTTCCAACGTGAAGGGGACAAGCGTCAGCCGTCCGGTTTGCAGGTGGAGCATCGGGGATATGTGCTTTCTCCTGGCGCGCTGCGGCGGCGCGGCGTCCTGTTCCACCAGGATACACGACAACCGGTACGGCGGGCAACAGGGCAATGGTGGACTCAATCCTCCGCCGTTGAGCCGTTGTGGAGCGTCACGTTTGACGGTCAGTTGCTTCCCGGCGGCGAACAGGGTACGATCCACGTCGCCGTATCCGGTTTACTGACATCCAGGAGGCAGCCTATCGCATCGAACCGATCTTGCGGGGACAAGAGCGCATGGCCCTCGGCTCGTGGGAGCCGAGGATGACGAGGTGGCGGTTCCTGCCGCAGGGCAGAGCTAACCCCGGCCCACGTGCCGGGGGAAAATCGAGGAATCAGCGGATGCCGCCGGGGCGATCATCACCGTCCCTGTTGTTCCCCCCAAATCAAGCAGGCGCCTAACGCCCACCCGGCAACGGGCGGGACAATCTCCCCTGCCGTGATGAACATTCCGTCGATCGAATGTATCTGTGTATAGGGACACGCCATGGCGTGCCCCTACGATACGTCACTCATGTACACGGAGGGACAAACCCATGTGCGGCATCGTCGGCTATGTCGGCCCGCAGGAGGCCGCCCCGATCATCCTGGCGGGCCTCAAGCGGTTGGAATATCGTGGCTATGACTCGGCAGGGCTGGCCGTCGTGCAAGACGGCGCGATTGCCCTGCGGCGCGACGCAGGCAAACTGGATAACCTGGCCCGCCTGGTGGCGGAAAACCCCGTCAGCGGGTGTATCGGCATCGGGCATACCCGTTGGGCCACACACGGCGAACCTAGCCCGCGCAATGCCCATCCGCACATCGGCAGGATGGGCGACACCGTGGTGGTGCATAACGGCATCGTGGAAAACTACCTGGCTTTGCGCACCGAATTGGGCCAGGAAGGCGCGGTCTTCGCCTCAGATACCGATACCGAGGTGATCGTGCACCTGGTGGAACGCTACCTCTCCACCGGGCTGGACGTGACCGAAGCGACCCGCCGCGCCATGCATCACCTCAAGGGCGCGCACGCCATCGTCGTCCTCAGCGCCCGCGAACCAGATCGCCTGGTGGCCGTGCGCATCGGCAATGCGGGCGGTGTGGCGCTCGGCCTGGGCGATGGCGAGAATTTCGTCGCCTCCGACATCCCCGCTATCCTCGAACACACGCGACGGCTGATTTTTTTGGAAAGCCGCCAACTGGCGACCGTGACGGCGGACGGCATCATGCTGCAAACGCTGGAGGGAACCCCCGCCCTGGCGCGCGTGGTGAACATCCCCTGGAACCCCCTGAGCGCCGAACTGGGCGAGTATCGCCACTTCATGCAGAAAGAAATCTTCGAGCAGGCGCGCGCCCTGACCGACACCATTCGCGGGCGCATCGACTTCGAGACCGGGCAGGTCAGCCTGCCGGAACTGCGCCTGACACCAGAAGACGCCCGCCGCACCACCAAGATCGTCGCCGTCGCGTGCGGCACCAGCGCCTACAGCGCCCTGATCGGCAAGTTCCTGATCGAAGAACTGGCGCGCATCAGCGTCGAGGTCGATTACGCCAGCGAGTTTCGCTACCGCGATCCGGTGATCGACCGGGACTCGTTCCTGCTGGCGATCACGCAAAGCGGCGAGACGGTCGATACGCTGGCGGCCATCGAGGAGGCGCGAACCAAAGGCGCGCGGGTGTGGAGCATTGTCAACGCTATCGGCAGCCAGGCCATGCGCATCGCCGACGGGGTTATCGCCATGCACGCCGGGCCGGAGATCGGCGTCGCCTCGACCAAAGCCTTCACCACGAGCGTCATGGACCAATACCTGCTGGCGCTGTACCTGGGCCAGTTACGCGGCGCGCTCTCGGAGGCTGACCTGCGCCAGCACGCGGCGGACATCGCCCGCCTGCCCGATCTGGTGGGGCAGGTGCTGGAAGCCGATCAGCACTACGCAGAACTGGCGGCAGAACTGGCTGTCTACGAGGACTTCCTATACCTGGGCCGGGGCATCAACTACCCGGTGGCGCTGGAGGGCGCGCTCAAGCTCAAGGAGATCAGCTACATTCACGCCGAGGGCTACCCGGCGGGCGAGATGAAGCACGGGCCGATTGCCCTGATCAGCAAGGAGATGCCCGTCGTGGCGATCTGCCTGCGCGACAACGTCTACGACAAGATGATCAGCCAGGTGGAGCAGGCCAAAGCGCGCGGCGGGCTGGTGATCGCCGTCGCCACGCGCGGGGATGAGGCCATCGCGCAGAAGGCCGACCGCGTGCTGTATGTGCCGGATACGCCCCGGCTGCTCAGTCCACTGGTGAGCGTGATCCCGCTGCAACTGCTGGCCTACCACATCGCGGTGCGGCGCGGCTGCGACGTGGACCAGCCACGCAACCTCGCCAAGAGCGTCACGGTGGAGTAGCGCGTGTTATGCGGCCCTCACCCCTGGCCCCTTTCCCCGGTCAACTGCGCCGCGACAGACCCTCAGGTCGAGGGAAAAATGCCGGACCTGTTCCCCCTCTGCGTGGGGGAGGGAGGCGGGGGTGAGAGTCAGTGCTAAAGCAGGGAGCCGGGGGTGGGACCGCCCCCTGAGGCGCTCCAGACCTTCTGCGCCGGGGCATGAAACGCGCGTGCGAACAAACAAAAGCCCCTGTCAGCGGCGACGGGGGCAACAACCAACTGTTGGTGTTCTAGCGCGGGGAGCTTTACAACGCGATAACTCAGTGGAGATGAGGGGATTCGAACCCCTGACATCCTGCTTGCAAAGCAGGCGCTCTCCCGCTGAGCTACATCCCCATGAAAGCGCCACAAAACAACAAGTGGGTCTGACCCGAATCGAACAGGTGACCTCTCGCTTATCAGGCGAGTGCTCTAACCAGCTGAGCTACAGACCCATCCTACACCAGAATCATAACCCAGCGGCGGCATGGTGTCAAGGGTAGGTGACACGCTACAGCGGCTCAAGCCGCGCAGCTCACCTGCCCGGAACGCAGGTGCTGGGTACGGCGGGCTAAAACGGGTCAGGCCGGCAAGGCGCAACCCAAAAAACGATTGACCGTACTATGTTTGTACGCTATACTCACGGGTCGTCTGCGCACGTGCCCCGTCCTGCCGGACGGCGCAGCCCTGCGCTTCGTTGTATTTTGCACAGAGGAATCAGTCATGCCTAAACGTACCTGGCAACCGAAAAAACGTCGTCGCCTCCGCGTTCATGGCTTTCGTCAGCGGATGCAAACTCGTGGGGGGCGCGGCGTCCTGAAAGCGCGTCGGCTGAAGGGCCGCCACCAACTGTCCGTCAAGCTCGGCCACGTCAAACGGATCAACTGGAAGAGCTAGGCTCACCCACCGGTGCATGCAGCAGCGTTTACGACTCCGGCGCAGGGCAGATTTTCAGCGGCTTCGTCAAACGGGAAAGACCTGGGCGCTCCCGCTGTTGGTGCTCAGCGTGGCGCCCAACGGCCTGCCGCACAACCGCTACGGTATCATTGTGACGCGGCGGCTGGGCACGGCGGTGGCGCGTAACCGCGCCCGGCGGCGCGTCCGCGAGGCGGTACGATGCTGGCACGCCCAGGCTACGCCCGGCCATGACGTGGTGTTGATCGCGCGCCCTGGCGTGCTGACCTGTCCTTACCCGGAGTTAGTGAACGCGGTGCAAACGCTGTTCCGGCGCGCGGACCTGCTAAACCGCGCTGAAGGCGAGTAGAAAGTCGAGTGATGAGCGGATGAAATATCTGGCGTTGGGACTGATCCGGCTGTATCAACTGACTCTATCCCGCGCGCTGCCCCCCAGTTGCCGTTTTACGCCAAGCTGCTCGGTGTATACTTATCAGGCCATCGAGAAGTATGGCTTCTTCAAAGGCGGCTGGCTTGGCCTCAAGCGCATCAAACGCTGCAATCCCTGGAATCCCGGCGGGTACGATCCCGTTCCTTGAAGGAGTGCCATTGAACGCTACCCTTTGCCCGCCTGCGCGGCGGCACGTCTCCCGCAACGTGATTTTCTCGGCGCTGCTGGCTGCACTCCTGCTCCTGACGGCGGGCTGCGCCGGTGGGCCGGTTGCTTCCAGCTGGGCCGGGGTCAGTGCAGACGCACACGGCCTGGTGATGGCCGACCTCAACCGCGTTGTCCGCCTGAACGCCACCGGCACCGAACGCTGGGTGTTCCCGCCCGCCTCTGCCCAGAGCCAGGCGCAGTTCTACGCCCC
The DNA here is from genome assembly GCA_964529715.1 of uncultured Anaerolineae bacterium. Taxonomy (GTDB): domain Bacteria; phylum Chloroflexota; class Anaerolineae; order Aggregatilineales; family Ch27; genus CAZGXI01. The sequence continues at coordinate 21,168 of CAZGXI010000027.1, forward strand.
ACCCGCCCTCACCGAAGATGTGGTCTACGCGGGCGGTTACGACTTCAAAGTGTACGCCATCGACCGCGACAACGGCACCCAAATCTGGGTGAACGCCGACGCTCAGGACCGCATCATTGCCGGGCCGGCCGTCGGGCATGGCAAGGTGTTCGTCGGCATCAGCAACCGGGGTGTCCTGGCGCTGAATCAGCAGACCGGCGAGCGGGTCTGGTATTTCGACACCGGGCATGGTGTCTGGGCCACGCCGCTGGTGTTGGAAGACGCGGTGATTGTGACCTCGCTGGATCACTTCATTTACGCCCTAAATGTGGATACGGGTGAGGAACTCTGGCGGCAGGACCTGCTCGGCGCGGTCGCTGGGACGCCGGCCTACCTGCCAGGTGAAGACGGGGAGCCGGGGGTGCTCTACGTGGGCAGCTTCGCCCGCAAGCTGTTTGCCCTGTCGGCCAGCACGGGTGAAATCCTGCGCACCTTCGACGCGAACGGCTGGCTGTGGGATGGCCCGGCGCTGCGGGATGGCACGCTGTATTTCGGCGACATGAGCGGCTACCTCTACGCCCTCGATGCGGCCACCTTCGACCCGCTCTGGCAGCGTCAGGTTGCGGCGGATGCGTTGCGCGCCACACCGCTGGTGACGCCGACTTACATCGTGGTCGGGTCGCGCGATGACCGCGTCTACACCCTCGACCGCCAGACGGGCGCACAAATCTGGGCGCAGCCGGTTGGGGCCGACGTGCTCAGCCCACCGGTGCTCCTGGACGACGACACGGTGGTGGTGAGCACCCTCAACCCACAGACCGTGTTAATCGCCTTTGCCATTGCCGACGGGCGGCAAGAATGGACTTACCCGCCCGTCACCGGCCAGTAATCACGCTCTGCCAATCGTCCGATCAGGGGCTTCGCGCCCCTGGTTCGACATTAGGGACGGACATTAAGAACCATGTGGGACATCATTCTCAATCCATTCGTTACCGTGCTCCTGCTGCTATACCAGTTGGTCGGGCAGAACGTCGTGCTGGCGATCATCGCGTTCACGGTGCTGGTCCGCCTGCTCACCTGGCCGCTCACGATCCAACAGCAGCGTTCCTCCAAAGCGATGCAGACGCTCCAGCCGGAACTGAAGAAAATCCAGGAGAAATACAAGGGCGACCGGGAAAAGCTGGCCCAGGCACAAATGGAACTGTACCGGGAGCACGGCTTTAACCCGATGGGCGGCTGCCTGCCGCTGCTGATCCAGCTTCCCATCTTGATCGGCCTGTATCAGGCGATCATCCAGGCACTGGCGGCCACGCCGCTGCAATTGCTCGATCTGTCCGGGCGCATCTTGTTGCCGGGCCTGGAGCGGCTCGTGCCGATGCAGAATCAATTCCTGTGGCTCAACCTGGCGCAGCCGGACCCGTTTTACGTTCTACCGATCCTGGTGCTGATCACCACCTGGTTGCAACAAAAGCTGCTGATGCCCTCCACCCCTGCCACCAGCGACGACAACCAGGCGGCGGCCATGACCCGCTCCATGAACACGGTCATGCCGATCATGTTCTTCTTCTTCTCGCTATCCTTTGCGTCGGGCCTGTCGATCTACTTCGTGGTTTCCAACGTCATCGGCATCGTGCAGTACGCCATGATGGGCAAAACTGACCTGCGCTCCCTGTTCCGGTTTGGGCGGGCGGCCCAGACGCAGCCGGCGGAAAATCCTGGACTTGGCACAAACAAGCCGGCCACGCGCAAAGCCAGGACCAGCAAGGCCAAATGAGAGGCGAGCATGTCTGAAGCAAGATTTGTCGAGGCCACCGGGCCGGATGTGGAAACGGCCATTCAAAATGGCCTGGCAGTGTTGGGGGTAAACAGCAAGGATGTGATTGTGGAAGTGCTGGAAGAAGCCAGCCGTGGCCTGTTTGGGATCGGTGGTCACCAGGCGCGTGTGCGGCTGACCGTGCTCGCCCCAACCCAGGCGGCTGCCGCGTCTGTCCCAGCGCCGGATCATGAGGCCGAGGAACCCGATCTGTCGGGCGAAGACGAGGGTCTTTACGCCGAAGAGGTGCTTGACCAGGGCGTTGCGCCGGAACCGGACGACGCGCTGGCACGCGCCGCCGTCGATGCGCTGCATGAGCTGTTGGGCCACATGAACATTACGGCCAGCATCACACCCTATTATGTCCCTGCTGCCGCCGATGAGGACTCTGAAGCGCCGCTGGTGCTTCAGGTCTCCGGGCGCGACCTGGGGATGCTGATCGGGCGGCGCGGCGAGACGCTGGCCGCGCTACAATACATCACCCGCCTGATCGTCAGCCGCGACATTCAGCGCCGCGCCAACATCATTGTGGATGTGGAACGGTACAAGGCCCGCCGCGAAAAACGCCTGCGCGACCTGGCGCTGCGGATGGCAAAGCAGGCCGTCCAGCGCGGGCGCACCGTCGCGCTGGAGCCAATGCCGCCCTACGAGCGGCGCATCGTCCATCTGGCGCTCAAAGACCGCACCGACGTGTACACACAGAGCGTGGGCGAAGGTGAACACCGCAAAGTGACCATTGTTCCGGTACGGGATCGCTAACCCCCTTCACGCCCTGCCCCCTCTTCTACGCCGGGAAGAGGGGGCGTCCCGGCTCCACGCTTTCCCGCGCCTGCAACGGGAGCAAACCCGTGTTTGTCGAACTCGATCCTGCCGATTACGCCAATGTGCGCCCCCTGGTTCGGGACCTGGCTGCGTTTAACGTCATTCTCGACGCCGTGATCGATGGCAGCAGCCCAGCCTGGGTCATTGGCGATGACGCCCGCGCGCTGTCGTGCGTTTTCCTGGCGACGGCAGAAGGATGCTTTCTGGCAGGCGATCCCAACAGCGCCGGGTTTATCGCCGACCTGCGTGCGCTGTTCACGCGAGCCGTGACCGAGCCGGACTACTGGCAGGGCGGCGATTCGGTTCACCTGTGCATTCCGCCGGGCGCCTGGGAGTCCCGGCTGGTGGACGTGTTCCCGTTTTGCCCGCCGACAGTCAACCCGCGCCAGCATTACGTCTGCACGGCCCCGGCGATCCCGGACTGGCGGGCGGTTGTGCCGGAAGGCTACGCGGTTGCGCGCATCAACGCGGCGCTGCTGGCGCAGCCCGGCCTGGACATTCCGCCGCACATTCCCGGCTGGATGCGCTCCAACTGGGGATCGGTCGAGGCGTTTCGGGAGCGTGGCTTTGGCTTCGGTGTGGTGCACACAGAAGCGCAGGCGGTGGTCAGTTGGACGCTGGCAGACTGTATCAGCGGCGACCGCTGCGAGATCGGCATCCAGACCCGCTCCGATTATCGGCGGCACGGCCTGGCAACTCTGGTGGTGGCGGCTGCCCTCGAACATGCACTGTCGGGCGGCCTGCGCGAGGTCGGCTGGCATTGCAACACCGACAACCTCGGCTCGATCGGGGTGGCTGTGAAAACTGGCTTTGTCAAGGAACGCGACTACGTGCATTACGTATATGTGTTTGAGGAGGCGCGAAGAAACAGCGCGCTGTCTTGAGTCGCGTGTAAAGACAGCCCGTTTTCTACACTACTTTCCGAGGAGGTTTGTCACGATGCCTGAAACAGGGTTCGCACGGTGGTTGTATCGCGGAGGGCGTCCCAACCGTCTTGCGAAGCTGCACCGGATGTGGGCCACCGTGCATTCGACGGGCCTGGCCGCCGATTACCTGGTGACGTTGGACGTGGTCGGACGTAAGTCGGGCAAGATCGTCTCGCTGCCGCTGGTCATGGTCATCGCTGGTGGACAACGCTATCTGGTATCGATGCTCGGCGATGATGCCCAGTGGGTGCAGAATGTGCGCGCTGCCGGTGGAAAAGCCGTTCTTCGCGCTGGTCGCCGCGAGGAGGTCCGTCTCGAAGAGATTTCTGCCGACCGACGCGCGCCTATCTTGAGGGCGTATTTGCAGCGTGCGCCGGGCGCGCGTCCGCACATGCCGATAGATAAGGATGCCCCGCTCACGGAATTCGAGAAGGTTGCGGCAGCGTTTCCGGTCTTTCAGGTTTTTTCCGGCTGATCCGGCGGGGGCGCTGCCGACACAAAAACGCGCGCGGTCGCTCAGGGATGGCGGCTGTCTTGTCGTTCTGACCCAAAGCACCGCGCGCAGAACATTGAACGTGAACCGATGATCGACTACCTTCTTCTGGGCCACGCGGCCCACGACCGCACGCCGAACGGCCCGCAGTTGGGCGGCACGGTGGCTTACGCCGCCGCAACCGCCGGGGCGCTCGGCCTGAAGACCGCCATCCTCACCAGCGCGCATCCCGCCGATCCCGTGCTGGCCGGGCTGGATCACGCCGCCTATCGCCTGGTGCCCGCCGAAAGCTCGACCATCTTCGTCAACACCTATACGCCCGACGGGCGCGTGCAGGTGCTCGAAGGGCAGGCGGCAATCCTGACGGCAGCCGACGTGCCGCCCGAATGGCGGTCCGCGCCGGTGGTGCACCTGGGGCCGATTGCGCAGGAGTTGGACGCTACGTTGACGCCAGACCGCTTCCCCGGCGCGCTGGTGGGCGTCACGCCGCAGGGCTACATGCGCACCTGGGATGCCACCGGGCGCGTCTCGCCGATCCCCTGGGCGCAGGCCGCCGCCATGCTCCCTGCCGCGACGGTAACGGTCCTCAGTCAGGAGGACCTGGGCTTTTCGCAGGAACTCGAACGCGACTACGCGGCGCGCGCGGCGCGGCTGGTGGTCACGCGGGCCGACCTCGGCGCGACGCTCTACACGTGCGGGGCGCGCCGGGACTTCCCCGCACCCGTGATCGCCGAGGTCAGGCATCCCACCGGCGCAGGGGATGTGTTCGCCGCCGCGCTGCTTTCGCATGTCTATCTGCACCCCGGCGACTGGGACGCGGCCATGCGCGCCGCCGTGACGCTGGCCAGCGTCTTTGTAGAACGCTGCCCTGACCCCGGCGCGCCCACGCTGGAGGGGATGCGCGCCATCGCGGCAGACAACCGTGTGCGGGAGGTGTTCGACGCCTCTGGATAGAAAGGCAGGCTGTGGTGGAACATTCGCTTGCAGAAGATGATGTTATCCGGCAGTTGATCCGCTGGGCCGAGGAGCGCGAGTCCGTCCGGGCGGCGATTTTGACCAGCACGCGCACCAGCCCACACGCCCACACAGACGTCTTTTCCGATTACGACATCATCTACGTAGTGACAGACCCGCATCCTTTCTTCGAGGATCGGACGTGGCTGGAGGACTTTGGCCGGGTGCTCGTGGTGTACCGCGACCCCTACAGCCCGAAATACGGCCTGGATACCTTCGCCTATATCACGCAGTACGAGAACGGCTTGAAGATCGACTTCTCCTTCTGGCCGGTCGAAATCCTGCCGCGCGTCGCCGCCGACCCGGTGCTCCCGCCCGTCCTGGACGTGGGCTACACCGTCCTGCTCGACAAAGACGGCCTGACCGCCGGGCTGACTCCGCCCACATACCGGGCTTACATTCCCACGCCGCCGACCGAGGAGGAATTCCTGACGCTGGTCGAGACGTTCTTCCACGAAGCGACCTACGCGGCCAAGAACCTGTGGCGCGGCGAGTTGCTGCCGGTGAAATACTTTCTGGATCAGGCCATGAAGCAGGACAACCTGCGCAAGATGCTCGAATGGCGCGTCGAGATCGATCATGGCTGGTCGCTCAGGACGGGCATCTTCGGCAAGGGGTTGAAGAAGCGCCTGAACGCCGACGTCTGGGCGGCGCTGGAAGCCACTTACGTCGGGCCTGGGGAGGAGGAAAACTGGGACGCGCTGTTCAGGACCATTGACCTGTTCCGCGACGTGGCGGCAGACGTGGCCCATCACCTGGGGTTCGCCTATCCTTACGGCCTGGATCGGCGCGTGGTGGCCTATTTGGAGCAGGTCAAGGCTCTGGATCGCGGGGCGCAGACGTTCGCCTGAGCGCCGCGCCCCACCGATTGAATGCCTGGCCCTACGGCGCGTTCTGCACGAACTGCCCGCCGAGGGGTTCGCCTGACTCCACCGCCTCGCCGTTCGCCAGATAGTTCGAGAAGTTCAGCGGCAGCCCGACCGCATCTGTGAATCCCGTGACCTGGCCTGCCGCGTCGTAAGTGAACAACTCCGGCTGGTCTTGCAGGTGGACGTGAATGTGCGGCTCGCTGGTGTTGCCGGAGTTGCCCACGCGCCCGATCATCTGCCCGGCCTCCACCGTCTCGCCCACCGCGACGCTGACGCTGCCCGGTTGCAGGTGTGCGATCAGCAGGTAGGCGTCCTCCCCGATCTGGAGGACCACGTGGTTGCCCTCCGGGTGCGCCGCGTCCGTTTCGACCTGAGGGCGCACGTCCGGCAGATCGTTCGCCATGCGGACCACCACGCCATCCGCCGGGGCGTAGACCGGCTGCCCGTAGGCATAGTAGTCTTCCGGCTCGGCCCCGTCGCCCGCGTGAGTGCTGCCGTCGCGCCACACCAGGAAGTCATAGGCGTGGCGCTGCGGCGGGGCGGCGGCGTGGTTGTTATACAGCAGCCCCGGTCCGCCAGAGGCCGTCAGCCACAGCCCATCGAAGGGCAGGCGGAATGTGACCGGGCTTTGATAACCGGCCCCCGGATCGTCGGGCAGCAAATCGGCGGGCTGGAGATCGAGACTGCTGATCTGGCCTGCTGCGTCGAACACGACGGTGAAGATGATGCTCCCGCTCCCCCACACGTGTTCGGCGGCGTAGAGCGTCATCTGCCCCAGGGGAAGCGCACGGTAGCCGACCCGCTCGCCGACCATCCCCCCCATGAGCACCTGCACATAGGCCGCCTCGATGTCTTCAATGGGAATGGCTGCCTGCGCGTCGGCACTCAGACGCGCGTATAGCGCGTCGAACTCCCCGGCGAGAAATTGCCCGACGACGGCAGCACCCGCCGATTCGGCGGCTGCGACTCGCTCCGCGAACAGGTCTGCCACTTCCGCGTAGTCGGCAGGCGGGGGAAGCGGATCGTTGCCCTGCGCCCAGATACCTGCCAGCGGTGCGAGGATAAGCACAAACAGCGCGAGAATCGCCCAACCGGAACCCTTGCACATCAGTATAACCCTCCCGAAAACTGAAGAACCTTCTTTTTCTATACGACGGCAGCCGATCCCGGTTGCGGCAGGTCGTCGTCTCTGGTCTCCACAGACGGCAGAGAATTTTGAGAAATCCTTTGCGCTCCCGGCGTCCTTTGCGGTAAAAAGGGCCTTCGTCGCCGCGTTGAAATGTTCGCCAGATAGTCTGTGGACACCTGACCCATGATCGAACGCCTTCTCACCAACGCCAACATCCGCACGCTTGATCCTGCCCATCCCCGCGCGACGGCCCTGGCCCTTTACAGAGAGCGCATCGTCGCCGTCGGGGACGATTCCCTGCGCGACCTGGCTGGCCCCGGCACAGTCATCGACGACCTGGAAGGGCGAACCGTCTTGCCCGGCCTGACCGACGCACACATCCACTGGTCCTGGACGGCGCGCGGGATGCAGGACGTGGACCTGTTCAACACGCCCAACCGGGCAGAAGCCGTCCAGCGTGTGCGGGCGCGGGCCGAAGTCACGCCGCCGGGGGCGTGGATCACCGGGCAGGGCTGGGCGCAGGCCGACTGGCCGGATCAGGCATTTCCCACCGCCGCCGACCTGGACGCCGTCGCGCCGGACAATCCGGTTTACCTGAGCGCCAGGAGCGGTCACGCCGCCTGGGTCAACAGCGCCGCGCTCCGGCTGGCGGGGATCACCGCCGCGACGCCCGATCCGTCCGGCGGCGCAATCCAGCGCGATGCGTCCGGCAATCCCACCGGCATCCTGCTGGAAGACCCGGCGATGGGGCTGGTACATCACCTCGTGCCCGTTCCCTCGCCGGAGCAGTTGGCCGACTGGATGCTCGCTGCGCAGGAGCAGGCCTGGCGGACCGGCCTGACCGGTCTGCACGACTTCGACGACCCGGACTGCATGGCCGCCCTCCAGGTGATGCGCGAGCGGGGGCAGTTGGGGCTGCGCGTGGTCAAGCATATCAACCGGGATTGGGTCGCGCACGCGCACGCGCTGGGCCTTCGCGCGGGCTTTGGCGACGACTGGATTCGCATCGGCGCGCTCAAGCTGTTCGCCGATGGCGCGCTCGGCCCGCGCACTGGGTTGATGTTCGCGCCCTACGAGGGCGAGCCGGAAAACACTGGCATCGCCGTCACCGACAAAGAGGAAATGGCCGAGCTGGTCCTGCGGGCGACGGCGGCGGGCCTGCCGTCGGCGATCCACGCCATTGGGGATAAAGCCGTTCACGATGTGCTGGATGTGTTCGCCTTGGCGCGCCAGGAGGAAGCCCGGCTGGGCATCGCCCGTTCGACGCGCCGCCACCGCATCGAGCACGTGCAGATCATTCACCCAGACGACATCCCGCGTCTGGCCGAACTCGGCGTTATCGCCTCGATGCAGCCGATCCACGCCACGTCCGATTACCCGATGGCGGACCGTTATTGGGGCGCACGGGCGCGCTGGTCCTACAACTGGCGGGTGCAGATCACAGCCGGGGCGGTGCTGGCCTTCGGCTCAGATTCGCCCGTCGAGACGTTCGACCCGCGTCAGGGCGTTTACGCCGCGCTCACGCGCCGCCGCCCCGACGGATCGCCGGGGCCGGACGGCTGGTATCCTGAAGGGCGGCTGTCGCTGGACGAGGCGTTGCGCGGCTATACCTTCGGCCCGGCCTACGCCGCCGGGCTGGAAGACCGGTTGGGCAAACTTGCGCCGGGCTATCTGGCCGATCTGATTGTGCTGGATCGGGACTGGTATACGGTTCCGCCGGAGGAGATTTTGGCGTCCGAAATCGTCGGGACGATGGTCGGCGGGACGTGGAGATGGCGGGCGTGAGGGGAGTTCAGCGTTTTGAGGGTTGGGTTTTGAGTTGGAAAGGGAGAAACAAGAATTCACCCCGCGACGTTTTATTTTCGCGCGAAGCGGACTCGCGTCTCCGTTGCGACAACGAAATGGTCGGCCAATTGTGCAGGGTATCTTTCAAGCAGCCGCCGAAGCACGGCAATTTTATTGGCAGCACGCTCATCCTGAAGGCGTCATAAAACGATGCCCTTGTGTGGATAACCTTCCCGGAAAACCTTATCGCCGAAGTCTTTATCGTTTGTAATCAGTATCCAGTTCTCGGAAAATGCCTTCCGCAAATACGGTCGTCGTCCATCCCGCGCGCTTCGTCATAAACGGAAAATACCGCGTGGCCCTGTTCTTGCAACCACCGCGCGACAGCCGGGCCAGTGCTTTCATCGACCAGAAAGCGCACCTCTGCCAGTGGCATGAAAGACGTACTTTCAAGCGAGCGCGCAGCGAACAACAGACAAGCCAGAATGTCTTCCTGAACCAACCCTTCGTATTCTTCAAGAATCTCTGCCACGCTCGTCCCGTGCGCCCACAAATTCAGGATGTATTTGACGGTCAGGCGCGTTCCCCGAATAACTGGTTTGCCGACCATCACCTTTGGGTTGATGCTGATTCGCTCAAGCAGTTGCTGGTCCGTCATAGCCGTATTTCCAAACTTATATGACTACCCGTTTACCAGGATGCTGATGAAAGGCCGCCTACCCTCATTGTAGTAGACAGGCGCTTGCCCATCTAGCACAGTTCTTTGGACAGGAGCGCCTCACACTCACGGCAGCCGGATGTCCAGCCACGTCGTGCGGCCCGCGTAGACATACACCTGCTCGCGGAAAAGCTGGCTGCCGCTGCCGTTGCGGATTACCACATCGTAGTAGTCGGCGGGCAGGTCGCCCAACACAAAGTTTTCCCCAAAGGTGCTGTCGCCGTTCACCGAGTCGTCTGCATAACTGTAGGCCGTCCGGCGGAAGTCGGGATCGGTCAGCGAGATCACGTTGATGCCCACCTCATAGAGCCGGTTGCCGTTGGCGTCGGTGACACGCCCGGCCAGTGTGCCGTAGTCGGGATAGGGGCGAATCCACAGTTCGGGGTTGCGGGTGGCGCCGTAGTTGTAAGGATCGCCCACGCGAATCTCCAGGTGCAGATGCGGCCCCAGGGCCACGCCCGTCGCGCCGACGTAGCCGATGGTCTCGCCCCGGCTCACACGCTGCCCGCTTTCCACTGCGAAACCGGAAAGATGCCCGTAGAGGGAAAACACCGGCTCGCCCGTATCCGGCGTGAGTTGATCATGTTGGAGGACGATCAGATTGCCGTAGAAGTCGGCGATAGGGCCGAAGCGGACCGCGCCCTGGTCGTTGCCCACATAGAACACCGTGCCGTCTTGCACGGCGATGACCGGCGTCCCGATGGGATTGGTCAGATCGATGCCGTGATGCGTTTGCAGCGTTCGCCCGTTTGTGCCACCGTAGGCATAGTTGCGTGAGGCCCAGGTGGTGTTTTCCAGCGGGATCGGCCTGCCGAACCAGTAGTGATCGGCGACCGTGCGGGCCGGGTCCAGCGGCGGCGCAGCCTGATCGCCCGCTTGCGGCAAAGCCGCGACGGCTTCGGGGGAGACCGTTACGGTAGACGTTGACGTGGGGATCACCGGCGTGGCGCTGGGGCGCGGCGTGTTGGTCGGGATCGGCGTCGGGGTCGCGGTTGGGGTCGCGGTCGGCGTCGGGGTCTCCGTCATGGTTGGCGTGGCCGTCGGCGTGGGTGTAGACGAGGGGGTGAACGTAGCCGTCGGCTTGGCCTCTTTCGTCGAGGTCAGGTTCCCGGCGGTGATGGGCGTTACCTGCGCGTTCTGCCCGCCGCAGCCTGCCAGCAGCAGCGCGATGACCGCCAGGGCAATCAGCAGCAGGCGACGAGCGAAAAACAGGGGTCCGGTTGCCGGAGATTGAAATTCCCGGCCAGGGCGGTGATCGCTGCGAACATCCGCGTGAATCCGCGTCATCTGTGTGATCCGTGTCTCGGTGAGCGTCTCAACGTAAAACCGTGCGGCCCGCCTTACTCGCCAAAGCCTGCCCGCGCAGACGCCGCCGCCAGCAGGTCACGGCTCAGGGTGCGCGCCTCGTCTAGGATGGCGGCGATGCCTTCCTCGTAGCTCTGCGCTGCGCCGGGATCGGTGATGCTGGCCGTGTTGACGCGCACGTTCAGCGCGGCGATCTCTGCCGCTGCCAGGGCCATATGCACACCGGCCATCGCGTCGGTGATGGCGTTTTTGTTGCCCGTCGCGGCAACTTCTCCGGCCAGCCTCAACGCTGCCAGCGCCGCCCCGGCTACGCGCAGGGGAACATCCGCCGCGCCGCGCATAGCTTCCTGCACCTTCGCGTCGCGCCCGGCGTCCTCTTTGGGCAGGGCATAGGCGGCCATGACGCGCTCGAAAGCGGCCACATCCTCCCGAATGGCGTCCAGCAGTCGCCGCCGGATCGCCTCAGCTTCGGCGGCAATGGCGCCCATGCGCGCCTCTACGTCGGCGTACTTCTTTTTGCCGGTCGTCAGCCGCGCGACCATCTCCGCCAGAGCCGCCGCCAGCGCCCCCGCCGCCGCCGCAACCGCCCCGCCGCCCGGCGCAGCTGTCCCGCGCGCGACGGCGTTCACGAAGGCGTCGGGGTGCAGGTCCAGGTCCGGTGTAGCAGCAGGCTGCCCGACCAGGACCTCGCGCATCCGGCGCTCAAGCACCTGATTGCCCTCGAACTTGTCCAGTTGCAAGTACCAGCGTGCCGCCTCGCACAGGGCTTCTTCTGGGATCAGGCCGACCAGCTCGGTGTGCGTGATCGCCGCGCCGTAGCGCGCCGCCTCGCGCCGGATCAGCTCGACCGCGCGGTGAACCGGCGTGCGATGGAAGTCGGTCAGGTTCATCGACACCTGCGCCTGCCCTTCCACCAGCAGCCCTAGCGCCTTGACGTAGCGCAGCCCGCCACTGGAATGGCGCACAGCGGCGGCGATCTTCTTGGCGATGTCCACGTGGGTGGTGTTGAGGTAGACGTTGAAGGCGATGAGGAAAGGCCGCGCGCCGATCACGGTCGCGCCTGCCGGGCCGATCTCTGCCGGGCCGAAGTCGGGCACGCGGTCGGGATCGGTGCGGATCGATTCTTTCAACCCTTCATATTCGCCCCGCCGGATGTTCTCCAGGTTTTGCCGATCCGGGCGGGTGGCGGCAGCTTCGTAGAGGTAGACGGGGATGTTCAGTTCGCGGCCCACGCGCTGCCCCACGCGCCACGCCATCGCCACACAGTCGTCCATCGTCACGTCGCGCAGCGGCACGAACGGCACCACGTCCGTCGCGCCGATGCGGGGATGTTCGCCCTTGTGCTGGTTCAGGTCGATCAGCCTGGCCGCCGTCGCAATGGCGTTGAAAGCGGCCTGCTCCACACCCGCCGGGGAGCCGACGAACGTCACGACCGAGCGGTTGTGGTCGGGATCGCTGCTCTGGTCGAGCACCACCACGCCGGGCGCGGCCCGGATGGAATCGACAATCTGCGCCACCACTTCGGGGCGGCGGCCTTCGCTGAAATTCGGCACGCATTCGACCAGCGGATCGGGCATAAAAATCCTCGCCTTTGCTCGTGAAAAGAAGCCGGGCGCAGATTATACCACAGCGGTCGGCAATCAGCCGTCAGCGGTCAGCAAACCCGATGTGTGGGTTTTCGACACCGGGGACTCAAGTCCCCGGCTACGTAAGAAAAGTCCGCCTCAGCGGACTGATGCATTTCTGCCAGGTTCTCTACCGCGCCGGGGTGAAGGACGGTTCGGCGGAGGAGGGCGCGGACATGGCGCTTTCGGCTTCAGCCTGAACCAGCGCCTGGCTCACCTGCACCCGGTTCACCAGGACCAGCGCCACCACCAGCAGCGCGCCTTCCACTGCGAAGACCGTCCCGTAGGCGGCCAGGGCGTTTCCGCCCGTCGCAGTGCGCACCGCGTCCACGATCACGCCGCCGAACAGCCCGCCTACCGCCTCGCCCAGTTCGTGCGCCACGCCCCACACGCCCATCAGCAATCCCGCGCGCACGACGGTTGTGAACGTAATCACGGCGGTCAGCAGCCCGGCGGACGCCAGCCCCGTGCCCACGCCGAGCAGAAAGACCAGCACCATGAACAGGCTCACGCTCTCCACCACGCCCGCCAGGATCAGCCCGGCGAACACGGCCACGCACAGCAGCAGCCCGATGCGCAAAACGGGCCGGTAGCCGAATCGCCGGATCAACCACATGCCCGCCGCCAGCATCGCCAGGATCACCCCCGCGCCCCAGATGGCCGTCAGGCGGGTGGTCTGGGCGACGGTCAGGCCGAGCGCCAGCGCGCCGTAGGGTTCCAGCAGCACGTCCTGGCCCAGCGTACCCAGCACGGTCAGGCTCACAAGGGCAAAGAAGGTCCGCACCTGCGGGTCGCGCCAGACGATCTCGCGGATCACCTGTAAAAAGGGCGTCTGCCGGGCGCGTTGGCTGGCCGCGCGAACAACCGTTGTGCGCGGCTCCTGCCGGATTGTTGCCAACACGGCCAGGGCGAACGCCAGCGCCGCCACCCCTAGTGTGATCGCCGCCAGCCGTCCGGGGTCGAACGGCTCCAACAGGCGGCCCAACAAGATCGCGCCGCCGAAGATGCCCACGAACATCGCCACCTTGAGCAGATTCACGGCGCGGGGGCGCGCGTCGCCCTCGAAGCGGTCGGCCAGCAGAGCCTCGAACGTGTTGCTGGACAGGTGCTTGCCCAGCCCGTAGGCCAGGAACGCCAGCAGAATCGCCGCCAGCGCCAGCAGCCCCGGCGCGGGATTGTCCAGCGCCAGCAAGGTTGCCCCGGCCACGCCCAGCCCGGCTACCAGCGATCCCAGCACGATGTACGGCTCGCGCCGCAGTCCGCCGACGGGATAGGCGTCGGAGCGATGGCCCATCCACACGCGCAGGGGCACGATCAGCACCGGGATGGCGAAGAACAGTCCCACCAGCGAGGCGGGCAGCCCCAACTCGACGATCATCACGCGGTTGAGCGTGCCGCTCACCAGCACGCCCGTCGCGCCCAGGCCAATGGGGAACGCGGCCAGGCGGAACACGTTCAGGTAGCGCGCAAGTTGATTCATCTTCAACAGTCCTTTGATTTGTGCGCGGTGGAACAAGCGGCATTCTACCGCGATTGCGGTGTATTTTCACCTTATTCATCGAATTTTCATCTACAGAAAGTATCACTGCGAGTCGAATAGTTCTGCTAATACTCGGAGCAATCGGGCATCGCTATCCAGGGGACCTGGGCACAGTTATCGCCCAGGAGGATCATTCCCACGCAGTACGGCGGCGCATTCCCCCACAACTTCAGCGCGCCAGCGTCCGCACGTCCAGCGGAATGCCCTTGCGCGCGTCGAGCGTGAGGGCCAGCGCCGCATGTTCGCATTGATCGACGCACACGCCGCAGCCCATACACGCCGCCCAATCGACCTGGGAAGTCTCCGCGACCGTGATCGCGCCGAACGGGCAGGCGTCTGCGCACAGGCCGCAGCCCTGGCAGCGTAGCGGGTCGGCCTGCGCGACGTAGCCTGACCCGGTAAGCATCGGCACGCCGTGTTTGACCATCGCTTCGATGCCGCCGCAGCAGCACTTGCAACAGTTGCAGATAGCGTAGCAGCGGTTCAGCATCACGTCTTTGAAGTAAGCCGCGTGCAGGTGGCCGCGTGCGTGTTCGGCGCGTAGCAGGTCGAGCGCCTCGGCCTGGGTCAGGCGGCGACTGGTGTGCGGGTGGTGCTCCAGCAAAAAATCGACGAACGGCTGGCCAATCACCATGCAGACCTGCGTCGGCTGGCAGGGATGCGCGCGGGCGTGGCGGCAGGCGCACTCGTAGACAGCGATCTCCGGCGGGCTGTTCAGCACCAGGTCGCGTGCCAGCGGGTAAGGAATGATCTGCTCCAGGTCTTGCAGCGGCACGGCGCGGTCCAGGGTGACGAACGCCTCGGCCTGCTCCTGGGTCAGCACCTTGCCGTGATAGTGATCGGCCCAGGCCCGCTGGCCATCGCGCAGCTTGAGCCGAGGAAACACCCCCCGGATGGACCAGCCGATGTACTGGTTGGTCCAGCGGCCATAAAGGTAAGCGTGCAGCAGGTCGCCCCGGCGGACGCGCTCCAGTCCTAGCGACCGGGCCAGTTGCCAGGTCGAACGGCGCAGCAGCCGCCCGCGTTCCGCCACCAGCAGGCCCGCAACCCCCAACGCGATTCCAGCCAGACAGATCACCAGGATTGGCATGTTCGGTTCCTCCTGCTACACATGCCCGGCGCGCGATCAAAAACGGCTAGGGCGACCGCCGTCCGGTTGCCCCTCGCGTTGGCGGGCTGTTCCCGCTTTTTCTACTGCACGTTCCACACACGCGCCACGACGTCGCTGCCGACTCCGGCAAGCTGATCGCCGCCGGGACTCCAGGCCAGACGGTTCATTGTGCCGACATCAAGCAGCGTCAGCAGCAGTTGACCACTGGCGGCGTCCCACACGCGCACCGTCCCGTCGAGGCTGCCAGTCGCCACGCGCGTATCGTCCGGACTCCAGGCCAGCATCGAGAGCTGCCCGGTGTGCCCGCGCAGGCGCGCCTGCTCCCTCCCCGCCTCGGCGGCATTCCACAGGATCGCCTCGTTCTCGCTGCCCAGTCCGGCCAGCAGCCTGCCGTCGTGACTCCAGTACAGGTGATTCCAGCCGTATACCCCGCTCACGTCCCACCGGACCACCGCCCGCCAGGTGGCGGCGTCCCACACCCAGATCACGTCGCCGTCCAGCGTGGCGACCTGGGTCTGGGCCGCGTTCCAGCTTGCGCCGGTGCCGCCGGCAGGCCCAACGTGGGAGAAAAGGATGCGCCCGCCGACCGGGTCCCACACGTAAAAGCCCAGACCGACCGACCAGAAAAACGCGCTGGCGTAAGTATCGACGATGACGCTGGTGTACAGGCGGCTGCCGTCGGCGGTCCAGGTGATTCCGTCGAGGAAGGAGTTCATGTCCACGTACTGCATGGCTTCGTCGGGAATCCGCGCGGGCGGTTCCAGTTCGGCGATCAACAGCCCGGTGGACGTGTCCCACACGGTCGCGCTCGTCCGCCTGCACAAAATGGCGATCCGTCCCCCGTCCGGGCTGAAGCGGTAAGCCCGGATGTCCTCGCCTGCGTACTCTGCCCGGCTGCACATCGGCTCAACGTCGATCACAGTCCGCGCCTGCCCGTTCTGCCGGATTTCGAGCTGCATCCCGTCGAGCGGCACGGCTTCCAGGCCGTTCGGGGGCGTTTCCGGCGGGAGGACGGTGGGCTGCCCGGCGGCATCCCAGCCGACGGAGGGCGTGGTGAATTCTTCCGCGCTGCGCAGGATGGCGAGCGTCGCGCCGTCCAGGATGTACAGCCCCCGGTAGCCCAGGAGCGCCATCTCGCTGCTGCCGGGCCGCCGGGCAATGGCCCGGACCGGCGCGTCGTCCAGGTAAACGGGGTTATGCTGCTGATCCAGGATGTCCGCCGTACCCCAGCCGGAATCGATGGCCCATACCAGGCCGCTGCCGTCCGGCTTCCAGTCGAAGGCCCGCACGCACCAGGTGTCCAGCCACATACTGTCCTGGAAATCTTCCTCCCCTGTTTGGGGCGTCCACAGGATGAACGGCCCGCATGGGTAGCTGACGACCAGTTCATCGCCGCCGGCATTCCAGAGGACCTGCACGTTGGGATTCAAGCCGGAGTAAAAGATGTCTTGTGGGGAGAAAGGCTGGCCCGCCGGGGTCAACGCCGCAGCGTCCCACACCTGAACGCGGCCCTGATCCAGTTCGCCGCCCTCGATCCGGTAGCCGACGCCAATGTGCGCGCCATCGGGACTCCAATCGACCGAGGTGGCGTTGCCGTCCAGCGGCAGTGCGGCGATCTCCACGCCCGTTCCCGCGTCCCACAGCCGCAGGAACGGCTCGTCCGCAACGGTTGCCAGCCGCGCCCCGTCGGAACTCCAATCCAGGCCGAGCACGGCGCTCGAATGCGCGGGCACGATCAGGGTCGGCGCGCCTGCCACCACGTCCCATAGCGTCACTATGCCGTTCGTGTCTCCGACGGCAAGAACTGCGCCGTCGGGCCGCCACGCCAGTTTGCGAACCTCGCTCCCTTCCAGCAGGCGCAGCCGTTCCAGCGCGGCGTTATAAAACCACACGCCCCGCACGCCGCCGACGGCCAGCGTCTGCCCGTCGGGACTCCAGGCCAGCGCGGTGCTCTGCCCGACGCCCAAGCGCGCCACCAACCGGTTCGGGGCTACCGGCAGAGGGTTCGGCGCGGCCTCGCCCGTCGGCTCGACGAAGTAGAAGCTGCTCCCCGTACCTTCCGCCGACCAGCCCGACACGCCGCCCATGGTCACGACCTGCCACCAGCGGTAGCCATCGACGCACTGCGGCCCGCCCACGACCGAGAACGCCTCGCCGGACCGCATATCGGCCAGAGCGTTTCCGCCCGTGCCAGGACTTTCGCGCACGCGCAGTAGGCCGTCTGGCCCTTCGCCTTGAAGGATGACGCGCGCCTGCATCCCGACGGTCAGGCGGGGCGGCGGCGCACCGGGACAGTCGTCTTGCAAGGCATAGCCGACCTGGGGAAAAACGGGCAGCAGCGCGATCACGACAGCTAGGATAAGGACCCTTCGACGGGACATGGGCAAACCTCCTGAAGTACGTTTCCGATAGATGCCCCCAACAAAAGTGTAGCGGCGGAACGCATTCCGCCGCCAGACGCCCTACCGACGCAAATCAGGCGCTTACCCGCCGTCGAACGAACGCAGCAAATGGCTCTACAGCGCGTAAATGGCGCCGTACTTCTGCCGCAGGTAGGCGATGTACGGTCCGGCCTGCATCGGGCCGCCCGTCACACGCTGTACCAGTTCGGCGGGCAGGTACTTGCGCCCGTGCACGTAGATGTTCCGTTGCAGCCAGGCCAGCAGATCGCCGAATTCGCCGCGTTCGATCTGCGATGGGATGGCGGGCATTTCCTGCACGGCCTTGCTGAAGAACTGCACTGACATCAGGTTGCCGAGCGTGTAGGTGGGGAAGTAGCCCATCGCCCCGCCCGACCAGTGCACGTCCTGCAAGATGCCCTGGGCGTCGTTCGGCGGCGTGATGCCCAGATATTCCTGATATTTGGCGTTCCAGACGGCGGGCGCATCAGCCACGCTGACCCGGCCTTCGAGCAGGTCGAGTTCCATCTCGAAGCGGATGATGATGTGCAGGTTGTAGGTCACTTCGTCCGCCTCGACGCGGATCAGTGACGGCTCTACACGGTTGATCGCGCGGTAGAACGTGTCCAGGTCCACCCCGTCCAACGCTTCGGGAAACACTTCCTTGAGGCGCGGGAAGAAAAACTTCCAAAAGCCCAGGCTGCGCCCCACCAGATTCTCCCACAGGCGCGACTGGCTTTCGTGCACCCCCAGCGACGCGCCCGTACCGAGCAGGGTGTTTTCCAGCGATTCGCCGGTGCCCTGTTCGTAAAGGGCGTGGCCGCTCTCGTGGATCGTGCCGAACAGCGATTCCGGCAGCCAGTGGCGGTTGTAGCGCGTGGTGATGCGCACGTCGCCGCGCCCCGTGCCGCTGGTGAAGGGATGCACGGCGCGGTCCAGCCGCCCGCGCTGGAAGTCGTAACCGAGCCGTTTGGCAACTTCGATGCCGAATTCCTCTTGCTTCTTCTCGTCGTAGTCGCGCTTGAGGATCGTGTTATCGACGGCATCTACCTGAGACGCGATGGCGTGCACCAGCGGAATCTGCGCGGCCTTGAGTTCGTCAAAAATGGCCTTCACCTGGGCCGTCTTCATGCCTGGCTCGAACTGGTCCAGCAGCGCATCATACGGGTGATCGGTGTAGCCGAGGTATTCGGCCCGGCGGCGGTTGAGATCGATGATCTTGCTGAGCCAGGGGGCGAAGTGCGCGTAATCGTTGTTGGCGCGCGCCTTGTGCCATTCCTCATAGGCCAGGGTCGTCACCCTGGCAAACTCGACCACGAGGTCGGTGGGCACTTTGGTTTCCAGATCGTAGTCGCGCCGGGCGGCGCGCAGCAAGGCCGCGTCGTCACTGTCGTAATCCAGGCCCTGGCCCTCGGCTTCGGCGGCGGCGAGCAAGTGGCCCGTCTCCGGGCTGACGAACAGCTCGTGCGCGATCTTGGAGAGCGTACCGAACTGCGCCGCGCGGATGTTCGCGCCGCCGGGCGGCATGTGGGTCTGCTGGTCCCAGTTGAGCAGGGCCATCGCCGTATTGATGTTGTGGATATCGGAAAGGCGTTCTTTAAGCTGCGTGAGGTTTTGCACCGTTCCACCTGGCCTTTGTCTTTGCAGATGCAGAAACAAGTCTGTACAGAGCCTACCGAACAAACACAGGCGCGACAAGAGGGAAGCATTTACGAGATCGTAATGTGGGTCAGCACGGCCCTACAGCATTCTGATCTGATAGAACTCCCCATCTGCAAAGCCGCGCCGCCGGTAGTAGGCGCGCGTGCCCACTGCCGAGATCACCGCCAGCCGCCGATAGCCGCGCCCGCGCGCGATAGCCGCCGCACGTTCGATCAACTGCGCACCGAGGCCCGTGTGCTGCGCCTTGCCCGCTGATGTTTCCCCGATGCCGAGCGACTGTCCGTAGACGTGCACCTCGCGGATGACCGCCGCGCCTTCCAGGTCGGGCGTCAGCGGTGGCACGGTCGGCAGGGACAGGCGCAAAAAGGCCGCGATGCGCCGCTCCGCCGTGATCATCTGCACGAAGACTTCCTCGCCCGCGCTCGTTGTGTAGCGCAGTTCGTCCGGGTGAAGCTCCCCCGCTGCCACATCGCTGCGCCGCACTTCCCGCAGGCGGATGTCGCCGCTGCCCACGCCGCGCCGGGCCAGTTCCGCCTCGACGTCCTGGCGGAAGTTCGTGGTCATCTCGCCCGCCACGATGTCGGTCGAGGGGATGTCGCGCACGATGCGCGTCAGGCGGCAATATTCCGGCGTGCGCGTCAGGCAGGCCACCAGCACGTCCAGCAGTTCGTCCCGTGTGTAAGGTCGCCACGAGCCGTCGCGGTAGTGGGCCATCAGTGCGGCGCTCTCGACCAGCGAGCAGGGGTAGATTTTGAGTTCGTCCGGGCGAAAGTCGGGATCGTCGAACAGGCGCGCGTAGTCGTCCACGTCTGCCTGCGGCGACGAGCCGTACAGGTTGGGCATCCAGTGGGCGTGAATCTTGAAGCCCGCCGCACGCAGCAGCCGGAACGCCCGGCGCGTGGCAGCCACGTCGTGCCCGCGCTTGTTCAGGCCAAGCACGGCGTCGTTCAGGCTTTGCACGCCGATCTGCACCTTCGTGCAGCCGAGCCGCCGGAGGCGCAGCACTTCGGCCTCGTCGAGGTGATCCGGGCGCGTTTCCACCACCAGCCCCACACAGCGGCAAGCGGCCTGCTCATTGGCGCGGTGGGCTGCTTCGAGTTCTTCCCACGCGGCGTATTCGTCCGCCAGGGTGCGCGCCCGTTCCCCGCGCGCAACCGCCTGGGCCAGTTCCCGCGAGCGGCGCATTTCGGCGGCGTAGAGGGATTGGACGCGGTGGTTGTAGGTCTCCCCCCCGGTTTGGGTAGGGACACGACATGCCGTGTCCTTACCGGTTGTGTGGTTCGAGGGCCGGAACTGCGACCCCTCCCGCAGCGCCGCCTCGACCTCCGCCGCGCGCGCCGCTGCCACGGCGACGCCCTGGCCGAAGTCGTTGAGCGCGTCGAAGATGCGTTTGACGAACCAGACCTGGTACATCTCTGGGTAAAAGGACCACGTGCCGCCCAGGATAATCACCTCGACCTTGTCCGTCGGGTGGCCGGTGTTGTAGTAAGCCCGCAGGCGGGAGGCGGTTTGCAGGTACGGGTCGAAGGCGTTCTGCTCCGCCCGCTGCGCGCCCGGCTCGTCGGCGAGATAGCTCTTAGGCATCCGCACGTCGTTCGGGCAAAAGATGCACTCGCCGGGGCAGGGAAACGGCTTGGTGAGCACCGTGAGGGGCGTCACACCGGAGATGGTGCGCGTCGGCTTGAGGCGGATGCGTTCCAGTACCGCCGGGTCGAAGGGCGGCAGGTCGCCCGTCCCGGCGAAGGCGCGGTAGGCGCGGATCAGATCGTCGCGGCGAAAGAAGCCACTGCCATCTTTGGGGTACTGCCGCAGGATGCGCTCCATGTCGCGGCGGGAGAGCGCGCCGGGATGGGCGATGATCGCGCGCAGGATGGCGGTCAGCGGCGCGCGGTAGGCATCGATGTCGAGGGTAGAGCGGTACGTGTCGCGTTGGTGCATGAGGGCAATGATACCCTGTTTCGGAGCGATTTTGGCGGGTTTGATCCGCGCGCCAGATGGCAGCGCCGACACGCTACGTTGCCACGTTGGCATAAAAATCGACGATGTTCCCGTCGGGGTCCCTGAACTAGAAGGACCTGCTTCCCCAGGGATGCGTCTGCGGCGGCTTGACGAATACGACGCCGAGCGGTTTCAGCCTTTCGTATTCCGCATCGACGTCTTCGACGTGTGTATCGTCGCCTTCGGAAGCGACGCCGAGCACCCTGGAGTAAAAATCGACCAGGGCCGGGACATTTTTCGTGATCAGGCATACCCCTGTAAATTTCATGTTCGCGTCTCCTATTCTGCGCCAGAGGGACTGCACAGCATTGTAGTCGTGGTGTCGGCTTCAAGCCGACGCTACGAATGACCGCCTCATTCTTCGCGTCCTTTGCGCTCTTTGCGGTGAACAGGCTCTTTGCCCCGTGAAACGAAAATGCGCCCGTCTCACCCCTCCCGCTTGCGGACTTCGCTTTCCCCGACCCCGGCCAGTTCGACTTCCAGGCCTCCGACCCAGCCGGCGATCAGGTTGTAGAGAGCGGCGATAATGGCCGTCATCACGCCCCCCGCAAACGCGCCTAAGGCAACTGTCGCCGCGTACATGAAGCAGCTTCCCGCCAGGCTGATAGCGGCGAACGCCTGTGAACTATCCCGACCATCCAGCAGCGAAAGGCCACCGAGCAGCACAAACGGCACGATGAACAACGCCCCAAAGACTAGGTAAAGCACGGCATTCACCAACAAACCGACTTTGAACGCCGACAGCACGCCGATTCGCCGCACGACGAACATGAGAGGTATCCTTTCGTCAGAAGCAGTAAGGCGTTGATAGTATACGGCACACGGGGTATAGGCAGCAATTGGACGAGGCGACCCTCCGACGGTTGAACGCGCTCAACCGGAACTTTTACCACATCGCCGGGGAGGACTTCGATCAGACGCGGGGCAAACCCTGGCCTGGCTGGATACGCCTGTTGCCCTACTTACGGCACGGCACGGATGCCCTGTCGGTGTTGGACGTGGGCTGCGGCAACGGGCGGTTCGGCGTATTCCTGGCCGAAGCCCTGACCACCCGGTCCCTTCTTGACGCAGGGGAGAAAACCTCTCTTCCTGAGGGAGAGGGGTTGGGGGTAAGGGCCTCTCTCCGCTATCACGGACTCGACTCCGATCCGGCGCTGTTGGCGAAGGCGCAGGAAAGAATGGCCTCTATAGGGGCGACACATGCGTCGCCCCTACCCATTCGCGTTGACGTTCGCCTGGAACAGCGCGACGTTGTGGAAAATCCACCCGACGCGGGCGCATACGACCTGGTGGCGCTGTTCGGCGTGCTGCACCACGTCCCCGGCAGCGCGACGCGCCTGGCGCTGCTGCACGCCCTGGCGGAGCGGGTCGCGCCGGGGGGACTGTTGGTTTTCTCCTGCTGGCGTTTTTACGAGGATAGGCGCTTCCGCGCGCGAATCGTCCCCTGGCCGGAGGACCTCGCGGCGCACGTGGAGGCGGGGGATTACCTGCTGGATTGGCGACGGGGGCAGCCTGCCCTGCGCTACTGTCACTACGTCGATGACGCCGAGCACGCGGCGCTGGTCGCGGCGGCAGGACTGACCGAGGTCGAGTCTTACCGCGCCGATGGCCGGACGGGCAACCTCAACCGCTATAGTTTGCTGCGAAAAAGTTTAGCGTGATCTGTTACCCCAACCTCACGCCAAACGCAGCACATCCTTTAGCGTGCGTCGATGCGCACCAGCGGCGCGATGACGAACGGCTGGATTTCTGGCAGCACCAGCGCCAGGGTGTCATCTGGCAGGCGCGCAATCAGACAGGTTTCGCAGGTGCGCAGGATGCTTGCCTGAACGGTATAGTGCTCGGTCCGCGAGAAGGCGACCAGGGCAAGCGCGTTGGGGTTCAGGCGGGCGTAGTCGAACAGATACCTAAGCGGCACGCCGGTGTAGTCTTGTCCGTTGGCGGTGCTGGTGACGAAGGCATTGTCACTGCCGTAAACGCCGAGCAGATTGGCGATGTCGTTCCACTGCCAGTAGCCGCCGTTGCCGAAGTACCCGCCCAGCACAATTGTCAGGGGATCAGTGGGATTTTCCAGCGCCGGCGCGATGGGGGCAGTCGTCGGCGGGGGCGTAAACGGAATCAGGGTCGGGGTCGGACCGGCAGTCGCCGCGTCGATGGGTGTGCCCGCGCCACCTGTGTTTCCTGCCGCGCCGCAGCCCGTCAGCGCCGCCAGCAGCGCCAGCAGCCCTGCCGTGCGCAAAAGCGCCTTCAAGCGAACGTTTGCCGTCACTGCTGCGCCTCCTTCCCGGCTCAATGCTGGCGGATCGGGCTGGCGAGGCGGCCCCGCAGCGGCAGGGAGACGGTGAAGGTGCTGCCGGGCATGGTCTGCTCGTTGCGGCCTGCGCTCTCCACCCAGATACGCCCGCCGTGCGCCTCGATGATGCCTTTGGCAATCGCCAGGCCCAGGCCCAACCCACCGCCGCGAAACGCCACCTTGCTGGTCGAGTGAAGCTGGGTATCACCGGCGGTATAGAATCGCTCGAAGATCAACACCTGCTCGTCTGGGTTGATCCCGATGCCGGTATCCTGCACGGTGATCAACACCCGGTCCTCATGTTGGGTGGCGCGTAGCGTGATGGTCCCCCCGTCGGGCGTATACTTGATGGCGTTGCCGAGCAGATTTTCCAGAGCCAGGGTTAACATGTCTGGGTCGGCGTACATGCTGCTGGGAGCCTGCTCGACATCGACCACCACCTGCTGCCGACGCTGTTCGATGGCGGATTGGTACGCTGCCACGACGCCCTGGATGATCTCCACCACACGCACCACGCTGATCGACAGTTCCACCTTGCCAGAAGCCACCCGACTGATCAACAGAATTTCGTTGATCACCGACGACATACGCTCAATGGCTTCCAGCAGGTTGGCAATCAGGCGGCCTACGTCGTCGCTCTGCTGAATCATGGCGGCCACGATGGGGCTGTCGTACAGTAGCCGCCCATAGCCGTAGATCAGGGTCAGCGGGGTGCGCAGTTCGTGGGCGGTCAGTTGGATAAAGGCATCCTTCATCTTGTCCAGGCGGTTGAGTTCGTTGTACGCCTTCTCCACTTCCCGGATTTTGGCTTCCAACCGTTCCACGACTTCACGGGAATAGGCCGTCTGTGCTTCGGCCAGCAGGTCCGGCTCGACCTCGTCGCGCTGCCCTTGCAGATAACGCGCTACCTGCCCTGGCAGGGTATCCACGTCGATGGGTTTGGTCAGGTAGCCGGTCAGGCCGGCAGCGATGGCTTTTTCGCGCTCCCCGACCTGCGACTGGGCGGTGAGGGCCACAATCGGCACGCTCTGAAAGCGGTCCAGGGCGCGCAGGCGGGTGGTGACTTCGCGCCCAGATAGATCGGGCAGGTTGATGTCCATCAGGATCAGGTCGGGCGTGCGCTGGCGGGCCATATCGATCCCGGCCAGCCCGGTCCCGGCGACCATGACCTCGTACCCGGCGTATTCCAGCATCCGCTTGACCAAGACCTGGCTGCCGGGGTCATCTTCGATATAGAGAATCGTCGGGCGTTTTTCCTCAGGTGTCACGACTCAGGTTCTCTATTTCTGGCCGATGGGCCTTGCTTGCGGTTGTAGGGTTGCGTTAGCCTATACGTTCTGGGTTCTAAGTTCGCCAATATCCTGAGCGCTACTTCAGGGCATCCATGATGTTCTGCAACAGGGTTTCGTCCATAAACGACCCTTTTTGCAGCAGCTTGTCGATCTGGCCGCTCAGACGCTCGCGCTCCTGGACGGTTAGTTCTTTGGCCGTCAGCACAATGATCGGGATTTTCGCCAGATCGGCGTCCGCCTTGATCTGCTCGATCAACTGGAAGCCATCCATCGTTGGCATCATCAGGTCGGTGATCATCACGTCGGGACGTTTCTCGCGGATCAGGTGTAGCCCTTCCAGGCCGTCGCGTGCCAGCAGGACCTCGAATTCGCCGCGCGCCTGCAAGATGCGCTGGATCAGACGGGCAGCATCGACGTTGTCCTCGATGATCAGCACGCGCTTGATAGCCGTTTCGATCTGTTCCAGGGCGCTGAGCAGGCCCTCGGTAGGCAGGTTAATGCGCTGACCAACCGGCGTGACATCGACGTGATGCTGCCACTGGTCGCCCAGGATGTGTTTTTCCGCCGGGTAGGTGTGGCCGGAGCAGTTGATCACCACCACATCGTCCGGGCGGATGTGTCCTTCGCGCACCAGCTTGAACAGCCCGGCAAAAGCCACAGCGGTAGCTGGTTCGACGCTGATGCCCTCGGTGCGCGCCAGGATTTGCAGCGCGGTAAAGGCTTCCTCGTCGGTGGCGCTGGTCGCCGTGCCGCCGTGCTGGTTCATGATGTCGTAGAGCAGTTGATAAGCGCGGCCCGGATTGCCCGTGCTGAGGGTGGCGATGCACGTCTCCGGGTTTTCCACCGGCGTGGCGATGGGTTGCCCGGCCTGCCAGGCGTTGATCATCGGGGCGCAGCCGGCGCTCTGCGCGATAGCGACCGAGGGGACACGGTCTACCACGCCCAGCGCCTTGAGTTCACGGAAGCCCTTGACCACGCCGATTGGCCCCATGCCGCCGCTGACGCTCTGCACGAACCAGTCGGGCGCGCGCCAGTTCAACTGCTCGGCAATCTCATAGGCCATCGTCTTCATGCTTTCGACGGCGGCAATCGACTTGATGCCCCGGTCTACATACAGTCCTTTGGTCTTGGCAAAGCTATCGGCCACGACCTTGGTCTGGTCATACGTGCCCGTGACTTTGATCACTTCTGCGCCGTAGATGGCGATCTCGCGCATTTTGTCGCCGGGCACCAGGCTGGTCACAAAGGCCCACAGTTTGATTCCTGCCCGCGCCGCATAGGCCGCGTAGGCGATGGCGACGTTGCCGGTGCTGGCGACCACCGCCTCGCCGATGCCCAGTTCGTGCATCACGCTGATGGCGACCGCAGCTTGCCGATCCTTGAAACTGCCGGTCGGCCCCTGGCGCTCATCCTTGATGTAGAGATTGCGCAGGCCGAGCATGGAGCCGAGGTTTTCGGCGCGCAACATAGGCGTGCCCCCCTCGCCCAGCGTGATGATGTTGGCGGTATCGTGCAGCGGCAACAGTTCGTGATAGCGCCAGATGTTCGGGTAGCGCCCGCGAATCTGGTCGATCCAGCGGCCCCGCCGCAGCGCCTCTAGATCGTAATGTGCCTCCAGGATGTTCTCGCCGCATTTGGGACATTGCGGCTGCGGACGGTCGTAAGGCATGCGGTGTTTGCAATACACGCACACCAACTCGATGGCCTTTGTGCTCAAAGCAAATGTTCTCCGTGATCTGACATGTCTGCTTACACCCGTATCGGGTGTCTTTGCTGCTGCCTAATTGTGCCGCAAACCGCAGCGCAGCGCCATGTGACCGGGAACGCCAGGGCTGTTGAGGCCGCTGACGCTCCCGGCGTAAGCGCGCCCCCACGTTAACCGCTGCGTTCGGTCTCCTGACGGCGGATGGCCGCCAACAGCTCGTCTTCCAAGAACGGTTTGACCAGATAATCCGCCGCCCCCAGGCGATAGCCACGCTCGGCGTCGGGATCGATGCTGCACACGATGACCGGGATTTCAAAGGTGGCGTCGCTGTCCTTGAGACGCTCTAGCACTTCCCAGCCGTCGCGGCGCGGCATTCGCACATCGAGGATGATCAGGTCCGGCTTGAGCGTCACGGCCAGGTCCTCGGACCGAGACGGGTCGGAGGTGGCCTCGACGATATAGCCGGCTTTATTCAGATAGCGACGATACATCTGGTGCATCCCCACCTCGTCGTCGATGACCAGGATGACCTTGCGCGGCGCCTGGGCCACTTCTGGCTGGGCCGGCTGCTCCGACGTGATCAGCGCGGCCTGGGTTTCCTCGCCGGCGGGTGCTTTGGCGGCTTCATCAGCGGTGGCTTTTTGGTAGGCCGGGACGGTGAAGCTGAAGGTTGAGCCGACGTTTTCGGTGCTCTCCACCCAGATCTGGCCGCCCTGTTTCTCGACCATGTATTTGGAGATGGGCAGGCCCAGGCCAGTGCCCTCGGTGGTGCGCGTCAGCGTGCCATCGACCTGTTCGAACGCCTGGAAGACAAGGTCCTGCTTATCCTGAGGGATGCCGATGCCGGTGTCGGTCACGGAGACCTGGATATAGGGGCCATCTTCCTGTTCGACCCGGAAAGCAGCGATGGTGATCGAGCCTTCGCGGGTGAACTTGTTGGCATTGGAGACCAGGTTGATGAGCACCTGGCGGGTGCGTACCTCGTCGCCCCATACCTGCGGCAGGTCCGGCTCCAATTCCACGTTCAGGCGGATCGGTTTGTCCTTGAGCAGGCCGATTGCCATCGAGCGCGCCACTTCGATGACCGGGTGGATGTCGAACCAGGCGACGTTCAGTTCCATCTTCCCGGCCTCGATCTTGGACTGGTCGAGGATGTCGTTGATCAGGTTAAGCAGGTGCTGACCGCTGGAGTGGATGGTCTCCAGGTCTTGCTTCTGCATGTCAGTCAGCGGGCCGTCGATGCCCTTGAGGATCACACGGCTAAAGCCGATGATCGAGTTGAGCGGCGTGCGCAGCTCGTGGGACATGTTCGCCAGGAACTGGCTCTTGAGCTTGTCGATCTCGCGTAGACGCTCGTTAGCGGCCTTGACCTCATCCAGCAGGCGGATGTTTTGAATGACCGCACCCAGCGAGCCGGATAGGGCCTGCAACAGGCGTTGGCTGCCTTCGCCATAGCCGCCCGGCGTCTGGCGCAACAACACCAGCAGGCCGACCAGGTCCGTCCCGGCGAACATGGGCACCGCGATCATGCTGCGCATTCCGGTCACGGGGGTGCTGAAGCGCGTCTCTTTTTGGAAGTCTGCCACCACCAGAGGGGCATTCCCGGCAGCCGCCTCGCCCAACAGCCCTGTACCCAGCGGCACTTCGGAGGGCAGGGTGATCGCCGGGTCGGCGGTGGCCACAGCCACCCGCCGGAGAGCGATGCGCCGCTCGTCCGGCAGAAAGATCGCCGCTGCGTCGCTTTCCACGTTGGCGCGGATCATGACGACGGCGCTGCCCATGCTCAGCTCCAGGGTTTCGGCGGCAGTGGCGGCGGTGGTCACGTCGAACAAGAAGCGCATCTCTTCGGCCTGGCGCTGCGCCTGGACGAACAACTGCGCATTGTCATAGGCCAGCGCGGCCTGGGTGGAGATGGTCTGGATCAGCGCGATCTCAGACGATGTGAGCTTGCGGGCGGCCTCGGTCGTGTGCAACCCGATCCCGCCGATGATCTGGCCCTTGACCAGCAGCGGGATCATCGCCAATGTCTGGAAGTTGCCGCGTTCCATAGCGATGCGTATGTCGTCGGGCAGCTCGTCGATGTTCTTGACCAGGATCGGTAGCGCCCCTTCGGTGGTGATGAACAGGTCTTGCAGCATGTCCATGAGCGACGACCGCCTCCCTTTTGCACCGAGCGCGGGATACTCGGCGACGACAGCAGACAGCATTGGGTCGTCTTTGTTCAGCAGCACGACGACGCCGTGGCCGAAGTGCAGCGTTTGCACCAGGCTGCGGGCCGCAATCGACAGGATTTCGGTCGCGTCCAGCGTCTCAGTGAAGGCGGCGCTGGTAGCGTAGAGGTTTTCCAGGCGGCGGACCTGCTCTTCCAGGTTGTGAGTAGCTTCCTGGCTTTCCTGGAACAGCCGGGCGTTGTCCAACGCGACGGCGATCTGGTCGGCCAGCGAGGCCAGCACAGTCACGTCGTCCTGGCTGAAGGCCGCATCCTGGTTCGACTGCACATCCAGCGCGCCCAGCACATGCCCGCGCGCCAGCAGTGGCAGGGCCATCTCGGAGCGCGTGTCTGGCAGGTAGGGATTAGGACGGTGGGCGATTTTGGAATCAGTGGTGTCCTGGGCGATGATCGGCTCAGCGCGGGCCGTCACCTGACCGATAACCGAGTCGGAGTTAACATCCAGCGCCCAGTTGAGGTCGAGCATCTTCTGGCCAGCTTCGCCGGTGCTGGCCTTGAGCACCGCCTGGGTGCCGTCTTCGTTGATCAGGAAGACCTGAACGTGGTCGTAGCCGAAGTTGTCGTGGATGAGGTTCACCACCTGAGGCAGCAGTCGGCCCAGGTCCAGGATCGAGGTGACGGCGCGGCTGATCTGGGCCGAGGTCTGTAGCTGGCGAGCGCGGCGTTGGGTCTGTTCCAGTAGCCGCGTGTTTTCCAGGGAGATGGTTGCCAGTTCAGACAGGCTGCGGTAGATGCGCAGTTCGCGTTCGCTGTGGGGGCGCGCCTGGGCCGATCCCAACAGGATCGCGCCGATGGGACGTTCGCCCGCCGTCAGCGGGATGACCGCCAGGGCGTGGAGGCCGAGCGAGAGGTAGCTCAGGCGGCTATCTTCAGACAGGCGCGGGTCGCGCTCCACATCGTCGATCACCAGCAGGCTGTGCACGGCCACTTCCTGCCAGCCGGGATACTGCTCGGCGGTAAAGCGCATTCCGCTCAGGTCCGGCACGTCGCCTGCGCGCGACCAGCTTGCGGCGACGTCCAGCAGCGCGCCGGGCGCATCCCAACTATCCCCTCGCAACAGCACCAGTTGGCCGTAGGTCGTGGCCGGATGGGTGGCGTAGGTCACGATGGCCTGGAGCAGCCCCTGGGCACTGTTGACATCGACCAGGGAACTGCTGAGCTGGTACAGGGTGCGGGCTTCTTCCAGCGAGTCCTGGGTCTGTTGGAGCAGAAGGCGGTTCTCGACTGCCGTCGCCACCTGGTCGCTCAGCGACTGATAGATGCGCTGTTCGCGGTCGGTCAGTCTGCACGGCTCATTGTAGCCGATGATTATGCAGCCGATGCGCCGCTTTCCGACGGTCATGGGCAGCAGCACCACGCCGTGCGGCATCTGCACCGGGAAGAAGCGCCGGTCCACATGCTGGAAGATGTCCGTTTTCTGAATATCTTCCAACACCAACATGCGCTCCTGGTCCAGCATCTTCAAGAAGGGGCTGTTCGACGGCTCGATGATGATCTGCTGGTCGGCGCTGATGGTAGCTTCGTCGTCCTGGCACCATAGCGCGGCAATGCGGCCCTGCACCGGGCCGGGTGTGTCGTCGCGCAGGAAAATCAAGGCGGTGTTGGCGTTGGACGCGATGACGAAGGATGTGAACGTATCCAGAATGTCCCGCACCGTCACGGCACGGCTGATTTCGCGGGTGGCGCTGAACAGGATGAGCGTCTCGCTAAGGGATTCCTCGGTCTGTTCCTTGAGGCGGGCATTTTGCAGGGCAACGGCAGCCTGGTCGGCCAGCGCCTCCAGGAAGCGGTGTTGTTCCGGGGAGATCGTGTACGGCTGCCGGAAAGCGAATGCCATCCAGCCGATGGTCTCGTCGCCGACCAGCAGCGGAATGGTCGCCAGAGAGACGATTCCCTGCGCGCTCAGACGGGCGCGCCCCTGCGGACTCAGCCGTTCTTCCTCGGCGCAGTCGTGGATCAGAACGCTTGCACTGATGGAGAAGACTTCGGGCGGGTACGGTTGCTCGTTAGCGATGCTGGCGGGCCGTGCGGCCACGACTTTCACAATCTCGCCGCTGACATGCTGCTCCATCGGGACCAGCAGCAAGTGGCCAATATCTGGTGACAGGTTGGCCCACAGATGATCCAGCACGGCGTCGGTGATCGCCGGCAGACTGCCCGATCTGAAGATGCTCTTGCTGGACTCGTACATCGCGGTGGTTTCGCGCAGCGTCTCTTGCAAGGCACTTTGCAGTTCGCGCAGTTCGGTGATGTCTTGGAAGACAGCGATCACCGAGACGACGTTCCCCTCGGCGTCGATGATAGGCGCGGCGTGGCTCAGCACGTCTACATGCTGGCCGTTGGGGCGGATCAGCACCAGGTCTTCGGCGAAGGCCGGGCTGCGCGTGGCGATAGCCTGCATGGCCGGGATTTCTTCCAGCGGGTACGGCTCGCCGCTGTCGGTACGCAACAGCCGTCCATCGGCCACCAGGGCATCCAGGTCGGCGTCCACGCCCAACAGGTCCACCGCCTGATCGTTGGCAAGCAGCGGGCGGCGCGTAGGAGCGTCCAGCACCAGCACGGCGGTCGGCATGGTCGCCAGCACTGATTGCAGCGTTTGCCGCTCGGTTTCCACTTCCTCAAACAGGCGGCGGCTGCGTAGCACAGTAGCGACCTGCCCGGCCAGCGCCTGGAAGATTTCAACTTCGCGCTGCGAGAATTCGTAGGCTGCCACTTGCAGGACCAGCAGGTAGCCCAGCAGGAAATCGCCGGTCAGCAGGGGGAAGGAGGCCAACGCCTGCACACCGCGCTCGATCAGGAGGTTGGCGACAGACGGGGCATACCTCTCGCGGATTCTGGCCGGATTGTCCAGGATCAGGATGCGCTGCATCGCTTCGGACGTATAGGCTGTCTTTTCCGAGTACAGCGTTCCCAGGCTGAACGTGCGGATGCCGCTTGACTCCGGTGCGCCATAAGTCTTGACCTGGACGCGGCTTGGCTCGCCCAGGGCATCGCGTTCGTGACTCAGGATCGCCATGCCGATGGCGCGCTCTGAGGTGCCAAAACTGGTGTGGATCGCCAAGATCAGTTCGTCCGTTGTAGACGCCGCCGTGATGGCACGGCTGGCCTGATACAGGCGTTCCGTTTCGGCCAGGCTCTCTTGAGTTTGCTGGAACAGGCGCTGGTTGTCGATGGCGATGGCGGCCTGGTCGACCAGCGCCTGGAGGAAGCGCAAGTTTTCCTCGTCGGTCACATCGGCCTGGCCGTAACCTTCCAGCAAGATCAGCCCAAACCACTGCTCGCCGCGATGGATGTGGAGGGCCGTTGCACTGCTGACGCCGCGTGCGGCGGCCCACTCTCGGACCGCATCTGGGACGCGCGCACGGTCTGTCAGGTCGGGCACGACGACCCGGTTAAAGATTTTCTGATCGGGGGTCTGGCCCGAAGCCAGCAGCATCTGGTCGATAAGGCGGCCCACGTCCGGCGGCAGGGGCGTGCCGACGGGCAGGCCGCGCATCTGCATCTCTGGCCGGCTCCAAACCCCACCCACCACCATCTTTTGCGGTGGGAAGGTAGCCGGGCCTTCTACCAGGATAACGGTGACGCGGTCGGCGGCGTTGGCGCGGCCCGTTTCTTCAGCCAGCAACGCGGCCACCTCCTGCACGGTCTGGGCGCGGCTCAGGCGACTGCTGGCCTCGTAGAGGCTTTCGGTTTCCGCCAGGCTTTCCCTGGTCTGCTGAACCAGGCGGGCGTTTTCCACCGCCAGGGCCACACGTTCGGCTACGGTGTTGACCAGCACACGCTCATCTTCGGCCAGCCGCTCACCGCCCGGCAGGGCCACGTTCAGCACGCCGATAGTCTCGCCGCGCACCAGGATCGGCGCGGTGACGGTTGCCTCCGGCGGTAGCTCATCGGCGTCGCCCTCTGGAGATGTCGGGCCGACACTAAAGGTCTCATTTATCTTATGCTGCCGTTTGAACTCCTCCCACGCCTGGCGGGTCATTTGCCGGTTCAGGTCTTCCACCCGCTGTATCTGCCGGGTCGTCTCGGCCAGCAGACGGGCGTTGTTGACAGCGATGGCAAGTTGGCGCGCCAGCAGTTCAAAGATGCGCACTTCTGAGATGCTGAAAGCGTTGGGGTATTTGCTCTGAATGTCCAGCGCGCCGATAATTTCGTCACCCAGGCGCAGCGGCAGGGCCATCTCAGAGCGCGTGTCGGGCAGGTAGGGGTTGGGGCGGTGAACGACGGCGGCGTCTTCGGTGTCGAGGGCGACGACATTCTCGCCTTTTGCCGTCACCTGTCCGATGACGGAATGCGACCCGACCGGCAGCGACCACTTGAGGTCGAGCAGCGTCTTGCCAGCCTCGCCCGTGCTGGCGACCAGCACGGCGTTTTGCCGCAGGTCGTCCACCAGGAACACCTGCACGTGGTAAAAGCCGAAGCGGTCACGGATGAGGTTGACCGTGCGTTCAAGCAGCACATTCAGGTCGCGCACACCGACGGCAGCCCCGGCGATCTCGCTGGCGACTTCCAGGTCGCGCGTGCGCTCGACAAACCGTTCTTCCAGGGAGGCGAGGTTGGCCGACAGGCGGGTTGTCATGGCGTTGACGGCGCGGCCTAGCCGCCCGATCTCGTCGTCGGCCCGGACGGGGACGCGGGCCGTCAGGTCGCCATCGGCCACGCGGTCGGCGATCAGGGCCGCCTCTTCAATCGGGCGGGTGAGCGATTGCCCCACCCAACGCACTGCCAGCAGCATGGCCACCAGCATTACTCCGGCAGCCAGCGCAAAGATCGCGCCAAACACCGGGACATTTTTCAGCGCCCCCGCACGACTCTCTTGTGAGATCAGCGTCCAGGGCGTGTTGGGCATCCCGGCGGCGAAGGGAGAAAAGCTGGTCGCCGTGACGATCTGATCCCGGACATTCACGCCGACAACGGTGTTTGCCAGGATGCCAGACAGGTCCGGGTCGTGCTCTGCCAGGCCGCCGACGCCGCGCTCCAGGCCGAACAGATGACCCTGATAGTCCGCGTCGGTCAGGCTGGTCGTCTCGCGGGTATCCACCAGGTAGTTGCCCGCCGCGTCCACCAGGATGTAATGCTGGTCGTGTTCTTCTTCTTTCAGCACCCTTGCCCGCACGATGTCCAGCAGCGAGTCGGCCCGGATATAAGCGGTGATCACGCCGGCGAACGTGCCGCGAAAATAGACCGGCGTGGTGATGCGCAACACCGGCAGGTAAGGGGTGACCAACTGGCCGTTCTCGCTGGCGAGCGTCAGCGGGGAAATCTCCAGGGTGCCCCAGGGAGTCAGCCGGGCGGCCTCAAAATAATCGGCCCCCTGCTGGTTCTGCAGGTCTGCAAACGGCACAATGAAGGTCTGGTCGCGGTCGGTGGTATGGGCGTTGTTAACGCGCACCACTTCTTCGCCGTTGGCATCGATGAAGCTGATGTAGTTGTACACGTCACGCGCGCGGTAGGCCAGGTCGAACAGGCTGCGACTGAGATCGTCCAGGGCGGAGTCGTACTGCTGGGTGAGCGTATCCCGCTGGAGGGAAGTCAGGTTACCGCCTGTCAGTTGATCGCTGCTGCTCAACAGCAGTTGCAGGGCTGGTTCCTGGGCCAGGCGCAGCACGTCTGTCGAGGTCTCTTCGGCCAGTTCCTCCATGCGCTCGATGACGAACTCGATTTCCTGAGCCTGTTCGGTGGCGGCCAGGCGCACATCCAGCAAATATTGCTGCACCACGCCGATGGCCGCCAGCGCCACAAAGCCGACGATCATCGGCGTCATGACCGACAGCAGCACCCGCTGCCGCAGCGGCAACATGTCGAAGCGGCGGCGCAGACCTTGTTGCAAGAATGGCTTCAACATCATGCGTTCTCCGTTGACCCGCTTGCCGGGGCGCCGTTCGGGCGCTTAAGCTGAATGCTGACCTGGGGCGTTCCCAACACCTGCGCCAGTTCGCGCACGGCAGTCTCCAGAATCTGGTTGACGCTCGTCTGGGTCATCAGGCGGCCACTGATCCGGTTGACCAGTCGTTCGCGCTGCGCCTGTTGTTCGGTTTGCTCCAACAGGCGGACGTTTTCCAGCGTGATCCCCAGACGGGCGACCAACTCCTGGGCCACCTGGCGCGTGGTCTCGGAGTCGCCGCCGGCAGGCAAGGTCCACTCAACTGCGCCCAAGCGTTCGCCGCGCAGGGTGATCGGCAGCGCCAGGGTCACGCTCCCGTCCGGCTGCGGCGGGCTGACCACCAACTGACCCGTTTCGATAGCTTCCAGCTCCCAGGGACTCCACTCTTCAG
Organism: uncultured Anaerolineae bacterium; assembly: GCA_964529715.1. Taxonomy (GTDB): domain Bacteria; phylum Chloroflexota; class Anaerolineae; order Aggregatilineales; family Ch27; genus CAZGXI01. The sequence continues at coordinate 56,151 of CAZGXI010000027.1, forward strand.
GGGCGTCGGCGGCCTGCGGCCCGGCAGCAGCAACCAGGGCGGCCTGGCGGCGGCCTGCCGCGAGCGAGGTTTGCCAGGTGGTGCGCATCAACAAGCGGTTAAGGGCCTCGACCTCGGCAGTGCGGCGTTGCGTTTCGGTAAACAGGCGCGCATTATCGACGGCAACCGCCAGTTGGGCGGCCAGCGTCTCGAAGGTACGCTGGTCTTCAGGCGTAAAGGCATCCGGCTCAGTGCTTTGGACATCCAGCGCGCCCAACACCTGATTGCCGCGTATCAGCGGCAGGGCCATTTCAGCGCGGGTGTTAGGCAGAAATTCGTTCTTTTTGTGAACCGGGCTGGTCGAGGTATCGCGGGCGATGACGGTCTGGCCAGACTGGGTCACGCGCCCGATCACGCTGAGGCTGCCGACGCCCAGGCGATGCCCGCGCGCCAGCAGTTGGCGGCCCGGTTCGCCGGTGCTGGCGACCAGGACCGCGTCTTGTCCGGTCTCATCGATCAGGAACACCTGGGCATGGTAGACAGCCTTGAAGTTCTTGACGATCAGGTCCACCGTACTCGAAAGCAGCGTGTCTACGTCGCGCAGCGCCGATGCCTCGCGCCCGATAATGGTCGTCATTTCGATGTCGCGCGTCCGCTCCCGCACCCGGCGTTCCAACTGTTCGATGGATACGCGCACGTTGTCGGCCATCACGCTCAGGGCGGTGGTCAGCACGCCGATCTCGTCGCCTTGCAGGCGGATGGGCATCTGGGCATGGTAGCTCCCCTCGGTGATCTGCTGCGCGGCGCGGGTCAGCGCCAGCAGCGGAGCGACCATCTGCCGGTCCACCATATAGAGCAAGCCGAATGCCACCAGCAGCACCGTGACCACCAGGGGCAGAATGGTCGAAAGAGCCAGGTTGATGACCGGCTGGATCACCGGCAGCAACGGCAGTTCGGCCATCACGATCCAATCGCGCCCCGGTATGGCGGCGTAGCTGCCCAGCATCCATACGGCTTCCCCATCCCGCACGACTGAGTATTGCATTGTCCCGTCGGACTGTGCCTCCATGAGCGTAGTGAGCGGCACTTGCAAATGGCGCGACAGGACCGGTTTTCCGTAAACGCTGGTGAACAAGTTACCTGACCGGTCGATCAGATAAACGTTGCGGCTTGTCTCCACAGGCGTCAGCAGCCGGGAATGGACCAGCCCCAGGGGTTGATCGAGCACCGCCGCCGTATCTAACGTGAAGATCAGGTAGCCGACGGAGACGCCGTTCTCGATCACCGGAACGCCGACTTCAAACAGGATACGCTGGTTTTGCGGGTCCGGACGCGGTCCGGCCAACACCGGCAGGTCCAGCACGGCGCGGCTCTGAAGTGTCTCGATGATCTCCAGATAGGTAGGGTGGTCGGTTTGCACGGTGTTGCGCACACTGGGCGTTAGCGCCGTATTGCCCATGTCCGCGATCAGATAGCCGTTGACGTCGAGCAGGCGGATGGCGGTGTAATTGTAGTTATTGTTCAGCGTTGATTGCATCCGACTGTTGGTTTCGGCGGCGATCAACTGCGGTGAGGAATAGCTACCGGGGTTGCGCCGGGCGGCCAGATGCTGGCGGACCTGCGTCATGAGGGGGGTGTCTTCCGCTGTTTCCTCCTGCACCGTGTCGATGATCCGGTTAAGCATCTCGCTCAAGGCACGGGCGCCTTCCTGCGCCTCGCGGGTCGTTGCTGTGCGGGCCGCGTCGACCGCTTCAAAATAGCGTACGCCGACGAAGCCCAACGCCAGGATCAGGGGCAGCAGCGCGGCCAACAACACACCGGTCAGCAACTTGTAGCGGATAGACCAGTTGCCGAAACGAAAGCGATTGTGGCTGTATGGAATGCGGTTCATCGTGCGCCTCCGCTGTCGGCGTGTCCGTTAGCACCGGGTGGAGCGGGGGAAGGCGCGGCGTCTTGTGGGGTTGCCGGCGCCGGCTGCTCGCGGATTTGAAGCCGGATGTGCGTCCGGTAGCCGTTCAGAGTGCTGTTGAACTCCTGGGCGGCCAGCGCCAGCAGGTCTTCCAAGCGGGCCGCACTTTGCAGGCGCGAGGCGACGGCGCTGATCTGCCGCTCGCGCTCGGCCATGAACTGCGCGCGTTCAAACAGGCGGGCGTTATCGATTGCCAGAGAAAGTCGTTCCGCGACGGTTTTCGCCAGGTCCAGCATGTGAGACGGCACGTCGCGCCGCCCGGCGATGTGAAACTCCATCGCGCCGAGCGGCTGACCACGCAGGACAATCGGCACGCTCAGCAGGCAGCCATCTTCCTCAGCCTGCACCGTCACCTGGCCACTGTCGATGGTGGCGCTCAGCGTAGGCGTCAGGGTCTGCGCGGCCTGCAAGGATTCGTTGGGTGTGTAATCGTAACCGATTACATTCAACCCGCGCTCCTCGAAAAAGCGTTTCCAGGCCACACCGAGAATCTGGCGGTTGAGGCGTTCCACGTTCTGGGCGTAATGTTGCGCCTGCTCATACAGCCGGGCCATATCTTGAGTCTGTTGGGCGAGTTTGGCAGCCAGGCCGGCGTTGTGGAGCGCCAGCCCGACCTGCGAAGCCAGCGTGATCAGCGTCGTGATGTTCTCCTCGGTGAAGGTGTTTTCCTCCGCGCTCAAGAGGTCCATCACGCCGATAGTGGAGTCGCCGACCTGGAGCGGCAGCACCAGCTCGGCGCGGGTGCCCGGCAGAAATTCGCGCCAGCGGCTTGACAGGTCGCTTGTGGTCACCAGGACAGGCTTGCCGGTGCGGAACGCTTCGGTCAGCGGCGAGGCTACCGAGAGGGAGATCGTCTGCCGTTCCTGGCGCGTTTCCATGGTGCCGCTTTCGCTTTGCAGCCGCAGCAGGGCAGGATTGCGTTCGTCTTGCAAGAAGACGCGCAGCCGTTGCAGCCCCAACGCGCCGCGCAGCATGTCGTTGAGCCGGCCCGGCAAGACGTCCGGCTCGGTGGTGTGCGCGATCACCTCGCTCAGCAACACGCCCGCCTGCATCCGACGCTCTGCCTGGGCAAGACGTTCAAACGTCGTGCGGAATTCCCCGGTGAACAGCCACAGGATCAGGCCATAGAAGCCCAGCGCCACCATCACCGGCGGCGCGATGGACATACCGCGCGTGCCGGGGCGCAGGACGATCTGCTCTAAAAGACCGAGGAAGAAGATACTCAGCAACACCAGCACCGTCATGTTGCGCAGGCCATGACGGTCTAGCAGCACTCCCGCCGCGACGATGGGAAAACCCAACACCACCGCCCCAGACGTGCCTAGCCCGACGCTGGCCGTCATCACCAGCGATGAGAGCCAGGCTGTGCCGAGGTACAGCCAGACAGCCACACTCAGATGCCCCTTTTGGATCAGGGTGACACTGACCCAAACCAGCAACAACAGCATGGGAATCAGGGCCGCTTCTGTGACTTGTGAGAGGTTGGTGATTCCCCCTGCCGTCAGCAAAATCAGCACCAGTCCTCCGGCCAGGGCAAGCGCGAAGGCGTTCAGGTACAGCAGGCCCTGAGCGCGTCGCTGGTCGGCAGGGTTGGTATAGACATAATGGAGGCGGAAAAAGTTTTTCAGTGCGTCCATGCCGCCACTTGCTCCTGTCCGTTCTCGCCCGGCTTCGCCGCCGCCGCGCGCAGGCGGATCGCCGCGTGGTCTGCGTTGAGTGCCTGTTGGAGTTCCACCAGCGCCACGCGCAGCATCTCATCGACCTCGCTCGCGCCTTGCAACCGCCCGCCGATGACGTTGATCAACTGTTCACGTCGGGCCTGCGTTTGCGCTTCCTCGACCAACCGCACGTTATCCAGGCTGAGCGTCAGCCGCCGCGCCACCGCTTCAACCAGGTTCAAGGCGTCTTCCTGTTGAAGGTGGCCCGGCACCGTCACCTCTAACGCGCCGAGCACGTACCCGCGCAGGTCGATGGGCACGGCGATCACCGACGTGTCCGGCGCGTCCCCGGCCCGGACGATGGGCCGCCGTTCACGCACCGCCTGGGCCAGGGTAGGCGTCCACTCAGCGGTGCGTTCCAGGGTTGTTCCGGTGATCTCTACCCCTGTAACCACGTCGCTCTGGCCGGTAAAATAGCCCTCCCACGCCTGGCCAGTCAACTGTTTGTTGAGGCGCTCGATCTCGCGCAGGTTGGCCTGCGCGTCGGCGTACAGGCGGCGGTTCTCTTCTAGGTTGGCCTGGGTCTGCTCGAAGAGCATGGCGTTGCGGATGATGATGGCGATCTGGTTCGCCATCAACTGCAAGATGTCGATATCTTGCGGGGTAAAGGCATTGGGCCGCGCGCTCTGCACGTCCAGCGCCCCGATCACCTTCACGCCGTCGCGCAGCGGCAGGGCCAGTTCCGAGCGCGTGGCGGGCAGAAATTCGTTGCGGCGATGGATCGGATCGATGCTGGTATCGGTGGCGTAGACCACCTCGCCATACTGCGTCACCTGGCCGATCACCGAGCGCGAGCCGACCGGCAGTCGGTGGCCACGCGCCAAGAGTTGTTGTCCGGCGATGCCGGTGCTGGCGACCAGCCGCGCCTCGCGTCCGGTTTCGTCGATCAGGAACACCTGCACATGATAAAAACTGAGCCGCTCGCGGATCATCTCCACCAGCCGGGGCAGAAATTCCCCGGTCTGGATGTTTTCTGTCGCTGCTTGAGCAATGCTGGTGATGGTGCGCAACTGGTTCGTGGCCCGTCGGGACTGCGTCAGGGCCGTTTGCAGGCTGCCGGAAAAGCGGATCAGCAGTAGGCTGGAAGTAATGATGGTCAGCAGCGAATAGACTAGCGCCGATGACGCCATGGTTGGGGTATAGGGGGCCGGCTGAACCACACCCGCCAGGCGTTCCAGCACCCAACCGGCGAAGCTCAACAGCACGCAGATGATCATCGTAACCAGCGTGCCCTGGACGCCGAACAGCATGGCAGCCGTGATGATCGGCAGCACGACGAAGCCGGGCCGGACGGTGGTGATGCCGCGCGAGAAGAAGGTCTCGACATTCAACAGCAGCAGCACGCCGACGAACAGCAGCCGCGCCCCTTGCAGCATCCCCTGATTGACCAACACCAGGATGAGGAGCATCGTTGGCGTCATAATCGCCAACGGCATAATCAGCAGATTAGTCCAGTCCAGGCCGGGCGCATGTGTGATCGCACCCAACACCGTCAGCGCGATCAGGATCGCCATAGCGCCCAACAGCACCCAGGCGATCAGGACCAGGGAGCGGGCGTGCTGATGATCCACCTGATCGGGATACAATGTCGCCAGGCGATCCAGGAAAGACTTCATGTAGGCGATCATGCTTGCGCCTCCTGCCCGTTGGACGGGCTGCCGTCGGGGGTGGCGGGGGGAGCGCCCAGGCGGATGGCAACGCGCGGGGCCTTCAGCGCGGTTTGCAATCCCTGCGCCGCAGCAGCCAGGGCATGTTCGATCCCCGAAGCGGCTTGCAGTTGGGCACTGATCTCGTTAATGACCGTTTCGCGCCGCGCCAGCCGCCGTGCATCCTCGTAGAGCCGGGCGTTTTCAACGGCCAGGGCCAGGCGCTCGGCCACGCCCTGGGCCAGAGCCGTCTGCATCTCCGGCGGCAGAACCATATCGCCCGTCGCAGGGGCGCCGTCGTCCAGCTCAAACTCCATCGCGCCGATCACCTGCCCACGCACACTGATGGGCACGGCCAGCACGCGCCGACCGTCGGCCCGTTCGTCGATCACCGTTCCCTGTTCAGTGGCCCGCGTCAGGCTGGGCGTCCAGGCGGCGTTGGGCGTCATGGCTCCACTGTCGAACTCGACCGTGAGCGCCGGGGCCAGGTCCTGCTCCCGCAAGAAGCTGCCCCACGCCTGGCCGGTGAGCCGGCGGTTTAGCGCCTCGATCTCAGCCAACTGGTTTTTCGACAGCGCGACCAGGCGTTCGTTCTCGGTGATGGCGGCATGCTGTTCGTCGAACAGGCGTGCGTTGTCAATCGCCAGGGCGATCAGGTTTGCCAGGGCTTGCAGCATAGCCACATCGTCGGGGGTGAAGGCGTCCGGCTCGGTGCTCTGGACATCCAGGGCGCCGATGATGCGATCTTGAGAGACCAGCGGCAGGGCCAACTCGGCGCGGGTATCGGGTAACAGGTCATTGCGGCGATGGATGGGGTCACGGCTGGTGTCCGAGACCAAGACGGGTTGGGAGCGCAACGTCGCCTGGCCGATCACGCTCTGGCTGCCAACCGGCAACATATGGTGCCGACGAAGCAATTCCCGTCCAACCGGGCCGGTGCTGGCGCGCAGGACGGCCTGTTGCTGCGTTTCAGCATCGACCAGGAAAATCTGGGCATGGTAGATTTTGTCAAAACGGTCGCGCACCAGTTCGACAGCCTCATCCAGCAGCGTCGCCAGGTTCATGCGGCGAAAGATGCGTTGGGTGATCTCGGCGTTCAGTTCAGCCATACGCAGCCGTTGGGCGATGACCTGCTCGCCTGCATAGGCCAGTCCACGCCGCCATCCCTGGGCCAACATGTAGCTCAAGACGCCTGTCAGGATGCTGAACGCGACGATGGCGGTCATCGCACCGATCAATTTGTCCGGCGGCTCGGTAGGACTCAGGTGCACCCAGATCACGATATCGCCGACCAGACAGGCTGCCAGGCCCAGCAGCACCCCGCGCTCTTGGGCCAGGATGGCCGCCCCAATGAGCATGACGTGCTGAAGCAGAGCAGACGTGATCACGGTCGTGCCGACCAGCGGATAGAACGCCGTGACCAGATACAGCATTCCCAACAGCACGATGCGAACGATGCGCAGATAACCCTGGCGGGCGACGAACCAAAGCACGATCAGCAGTGCCATCGCCGCTATGCTGACATAGCTCCAGGGATCGAAGCGATAGAAGTTGGGGTCCAGCACAGAAGACAGGAACACGATGGGCAGGCCCGCCGTGATCAGCACGTAGGCGGCGATGGCCTGACGGCGTTCCAGTATCCCCGGATAATGATGCAGGTTGTACAGGCGGCTCAGCCACTTAGCCATGATCGTCTTCCTTGTCCGGCGTGTGCTTGTTGCCGTTGCCACGCTCGACATTGCCTGCTTGCCCCGGCAGACTCAGGCGGACACGTCCGGTGCGCGCGCCCAGGGCCATGCCCAGCTCCTGCATGGCGATGCTCAGCAGGCCGGTGATGTCGCTGCGTTGCTGCAAGCGCCCGGTGACATAGTTCAGGCGCTCCTCGAAGGCAGCGTGCGTCTGTGTGCGTCGGTAAAGCTCCTGAAGTTGCATCTGGGCCTGTTCGCGGTCGGTGATGTCGCGGGCCAGCCCCAGCACGGCAAAGACCCGGCCTTCGGTGTCTAGCAGCGGGTATTTCTGCGTGTCGAAGATGTGCACCGAGCCGTCGGCGAAGGTGGCTGGGTCGTGCGGGTTGTGCACCACCTGGCCTAACAAGGCGGCCTGGTCGTCGGTGCGGAAGCCCCGGATGCCCTTGGCCGGATCGCCCAACACCTGCTCCGGCGGGAAGCCCAGTTCCAGGTCATCTTTGCCGAGCATTTCCTCCGGCGTCATGCCCAGGGCGCGGGCGTACCCGGCGTTGACCAGCACATAGCGGAACTCCTGGTCTTTGGCAAAAATCCAGTCGGGCGTGGCGTCGATGACCGTGCGCAGCAGCCGTTGCGACCGTTCGGTGCGCTCCATCGCCAGGCGCAGGTTTTCCTCGATCTGCTTGCGCTCGGTGATGTCGCGGGTGATGCCGACCAGCCCGACGATCTCGCCAGAACTATCGCGCAGGGGCACTTTGGTGGTCAGATGCCAGCGGGGGTTGCCCTGCATGTCCACGCTGGCGTGTTCCATATCGATGACTCCCTCGCCGTACAGCATCAATTCCTGTTCTTCGGCGCGGTAGCGGACAGCCAGGGATTCGGGGAAGAAATCGGCGTCCGACTTGCCGGCCACATCTTCCGGCGAGGCCAGGCCGAACAGTCCGCAGGCCAGTGCTTTGTTGCTGACGATGAAGCGGCTCTGGCGGTCCTTGACGTAGATGTAGTCCGGGATGGCGTCGATGAGCGTGCGCAACAGGTTGCGTTCCTGGGCAAGCAGATTCTCTGCCTGCTTGCGCTCGGTAATGTCGCGGGTGATGCCGACCAGCCCGATCACCTCGCCGGCGCTGTTGTGGAGCGGAACTTTGGTGGTGAGATGCCACTTGGTCACGCCGGCGGAATCGACGCTGGGTTCTTCCAGGTCGATTATCGCCCGGTCGGTGCTCATCAGGTTCTGCTCGTCGGCGAAGTAACGTTCGGCCAGTTCAGGCGGGAAGAAGTCGAAGTCGCTCTTGCCGACGGCCTGCTGCGGCGATTCCAGGCCGAACAGACGGCAGGCGTGGGCGGTGTTGTTGACGATAATGCGGCTCTGGCGGTCCTTAACGTAGATGTGATCGGGGATGGTATCGATCAGGGTGCGCAGCAGGGTACGCTCTTCGGCCAACCGCGCTTCGGCCTGCTTGCGGTGGGTGATGTCGTGCCCGACGCCGACCAGGCCGATGACGCGGCCCTGGGCATCGTGCAGCGGGACTTTGCTCGTCAACAGCCAGCGCCGGTTGCCCTCGGCGTCCAGGGTAAGTTCTTCCTCGTTCAGCAGCGCCTGGTCAGTCTGGACGAGCGTCTGCTCGTCGTTATAGTATTTGCGGGCGATCTCCTCTGGGAAGAAGTCAAAGTCGGTCTTGCCGAGCAGGTCTTCGGGGTCGGCGACCCCCACGCGGCTGGCGAGGAAAGTGTTGGCGACCAGGAAGCGGCTGTCAGCGTCTTTGGCGTAGATGTAGTCGGGCACGGCGTCGATCAGGGCGCGCAGCAGGGCGCGTTCCTGTTTCAGCGCCTCCTCGACCTGGAGACGTTCTTCCAGCAGGCGGGTGCTTTCGATGGCGATCCCGATCTGCCCGGCCATGCCCATCAGGAGGAGTTGATCCTCTTCCCCCAAATGGCCCGGCTGGTCACTTTGCACGTCGATGACGCCTAACACACTGCCGCGCAACAGGATCGGCACGGCCAGCTCACCTTTTGTGTCAGGCAGATGGGGGTTCGGCACCCAGTGGCGGTTACGCGACACATCTGCCGCCAAGACAGGTTGGCGCGTCTTGGCGGCGGTCCCCACGACGCCCTTGCCATAGGCGATGCGGTGTCCGGCGGCCTTCATGGCGCGGCCAGCCTCGCCATAGCCTTCCATCATGATCTGGTCGCCGCTGGCCGGGTCGGTGCGGAAGACCTGGGCATGGTAGTAACCGAAGCGTTCCTTGATCAGTGTCACCACCCGGCGGAACAGTTCGTCCAGCCCAGGGGCGGCGGCGATCTCCTGGGTCACAGCGGTGGAAATTTCCACCTGGCGGGTACGGCGCTCGTACATGGCCTCGCGCTCGGCGATCTGGGCCTGAAGCGCGGCATTGACCTGGCCGAGTTCGGCGGTGCGCTCGGCCACGCGCTTTTCCAGCTCGTCGTGCGTCTTGCGCAGGGTCTCTTCGGCTTGCTTGCGCTCCGTGATGTCGAGGATCGTCCCCACCAGACCGCCCGGCGAGCCGTCGGGGTTAGTGAAGACGGCCTTGTTGAAGATCACGTTGTGATACGTCCCGTCGGCATAGACGACCGCGCTTTCGTAGGTCTGTGTGCCGCCCTGCGCGATCAGGTCCAGATCGGCCTGGTGATACTGCTCGGCCAGGTCCGACGGGGAAATTTCGTACACCGTCTTGCCGATGATCTGGTCGCGGCTGCGACCCAGATAGGCTTCAAACGCCTTGTTGCAGCCCACGTAAATGCCTTGGCTGTCCTTGTAGAAGATAGGCGTGGGGATCACATCGATGAGGGTCTGCAAGAAGGCCAACTGTTGCTGGCGGGACTCCTCGGCCAGCTTGCGCTCGGTGATGTCGGTGCAGACGCCGACCAGTTGCCAGCGATGGGGTCCCAGCGGTTTGATCTGCACGTCTTCGTAGAGCCATTGCAGCAGGCCATCGGCACCCCGGCAGCGGAACTCCTGGGAATAGCTCGGCAGACCGGAGCGCAAGGCAGTGTGAGCCAGGGCGTCCATGCGTTCGCGGTCTTCGGGGAGCTTGCTCTGGAACCAGGCGTCGGTATAGGATTGGCCCGGTGCCAGGTCGAGCGGCAAAAAGGACTGCGCCGCTTCCGGGTTGGACATCTGGATGTTCCAGACCATCTGCTCGTCGCGCTCTTCCACGACGGCGTGCCAGAACAGGCAACGCGCGCCGGTAAGCACCTGTTCCAGATGCTCCTCGGCCCGCCGCCGTTCCTGAAGCTCCTGCTGGGCGTGCTGGTAGAGCCGGGCATTTTCCAGCGCGACGGCAACCATGTTGGTCGCCTGCTGCGCCAGGGCGACTTCGGCGGTGGTATAAGCGTTTGGGTGGGTGTAGCCGACGGTAAGCGTCCCCAGCACCGTGCCGCCGATGCGCAGGGGGATGATCAGCACCGAGCGGATGCCCGCCTCGGCCAACTGCTGCATATCGGCGTATTCGACGCTTGTCACGTCGGACAACAACATTGCCCCGCCGCTCTCGATCACCAGGCCGATGGCGGTGCGCTCCAACGACACCTGCGCGCCGGGGCGGACATCCGGCGGTTGAATGCCTTCGGCCATGGCGACGTGCACCGCGTCGTCGGTCTCGTCGTACAGGCACAGGGTCAGGTGATCCAGCGGCACCAGTTCCGGCAGATGCACCCGGATCAGTTCGTAGATGCGCGCTGGCTCAAAGGTTGCCACGACCTCGCGGCCAAAGTCGGAGGTGGTCTGCAGCTGCTCGACGCGGTGCTGCACTTCTGAGAACAGATTGGCGTTCTGGATGCCGATGGCTAACTGCGCGGCGAAGGACTGGGCCACGCCGATCTCGTCTGGGGTCAAGGGGCGCTGCTGCTGTTCCAGGTCCAGATTGATGCTGCCGATGACGCTGCCGCCCACGATCAAAGGCACGATGACCAGCGAACGAATCCCCTGGCCTAGCAAGGTCTCCCGGAGGGCGTCCAATCGCTCGTCGCTCACCACATCCACGCTGACGACCGGTTCGCGCGTGCGCTCCAAAGCATCGTACACGGCGTAATCGCTCAGGCGGAAGCTCACCTCCGTCTGGTCGCCCCGGCTGGGGTATTCCGCCATCAGATGGCCGACGGTGTGATCGGGCGTGAAAATGACGATGCCGACGTGATCGACGTTCAGGGCGTTGTAGATGCTCTCTGCCGCCTGCGACAGCAGCGCCCCCGGCTCTGGGGCGTCGTTGAGGCTGTTTGCCAGGCCGTACATGGCGCGCAGGATACGCATTTGCTCCTGCAAGCGGATGGTCTGGCGGCGGGTCGCCGCGACGAGCTGCCAGTTTTGCAGCATGACGCCAGCCTGCTCGCCCAGCGCATCCAGGGCGTGCAATTCATTGTACGTGAAGACATGCGGCTGGCGGTAGACAGCACTCACCACATAACGGACCAGTCCATCGGCGTCGCGCAGGGGGATGGCGGCCAGCGCCGCACGGTCGAAGTTCAGCAGCGCCGTGCGGGCCAGTTCGTCTAGGTCAGGGGTTTCGGCCACATGCTCGATGATCTGGTTCTGACCACCCGCCAGCCGGGCCACAACACCGGCCAGGCCGAGCGTGTCGGGGGCGTATTCCGTGCCGACTGGGGTGGCGCTTTCTTCCAGCCCTGTGACGGCGGCGACGGCGATCTGGCGGACCTGGCCGGTGTTGTCGTAGTCTAGGTTTTCCAACACCAGCCAGTCCGGGCGGTGATACAGCCGTTCATAGAGACGTTCGAGCATCGCCGCCTCATTGGAGGCGTTCAGCACTGCCTGGGCAGTCTTGTGTACCTGGCGCAGTTCGGCCAGCGCCGAGGCGGTCTGCTGGAGCAGTTCATGATTTTCTAAGACGATGGCGATCTGGTCAGCCAGGGATTGGTAGGCGCGCACGCGCTCCAGCCGCAGGGCTTCTGGCGTGGCGGCGCTCAGAACGATTTGGCCGACCGGCAGCCGCCCACTGATCAACGGCAACACGGCCAGACTGCGCACCCCACGCGCCCGAAAGTGACTGCGCGTGGCTTCGTCGAAGGCCGAAGCGGCCTCGATGTCGGGGATGATGACCGGCAGGCCGCGCACGACCTCCTCGTAAATGACATGCAGCGGATGTTGGGCGAACGACGCGGCCAGGTCCACCGGCTGCGGGCCATCTACGGTGACGCACACCAGCGCCCGGATGTGATCTGGTGGCACGCCTTCCATGCGCGGCTCTTCGTAGCGATCCAGGCAGGCCGTGCATCCCGGCCCGACGAAATCGACCAGAGCTTGCAACATCTCCGTCACATCTTCCGCCAGGGCGATGCGGCGGCTGGTATCGTAGAGCGCCTGCACCTCGCCCAGGGAACGCTGCGTCTGTTCCAGCAGGTGGCCCGTCGAGGGTTTTTCCGACGGGGTGGGGGGCGCTATCGGTGGAACGGCCACCGGCGCGGCAGCGGGCATTTCTGCCGGCTGCGGGACGCGGGGAGTCAGCGCCAGCGCCATGATCTGGGCGGCGACCTGGAGCGCGCCGCGCACATCGCCGTAGAGCACCTGGCCGTCGCGCACGTACACCAGCAACGCGCCGCGCGTGCTGCCGGGCATACCCAGGGGGATGATCACGCTCAGGCCGACCGCTGGGGGTTCGGCGGGTTCGGCGACCATCTCATGGGTCAGGATGGCCTGTCCGACGGGCGTGGTCAGGTCCAGCAACACCGGCGGCAGGTCTGCCTGGCCCTCGCTGACCAGCAATGTGCCTGCCTGGGCGGCGCACACAGCCCGGTCGCCATCGCGCAGGTAGATCGCCGCGCCGTCCAGGGCGGGGAGATAGCTCAGCAGTGTGCGGACCAGTTCGTGCGACAGGTGGGCAGGCGGCGCGCCGCGCTGGGCCAGCGCGCTCAGGGCGGTGGTCAGGGGCAGCAGTTGGGCCGGGGAAGGCTCTACGCGCATAGCTATTCTCTCCTCCACAGGGAGGGGTATGTGTGTATCGGGGTCGGGCAGGCAGGCGGCCTCGGCGGGACGGGGATGATGTTAGTTTCCATAAGAGACCTCCTGCACAAGGGTCGGAAAGCTAGTGCCATTCCCACACGGGTTCACCGGACAGGATGCGCAAAATCTGGTCTGGAAAGCGGTCGGGATCGAGGGGTTTTCCCAAGAATCCATCGAAGCCAGCCTGCTTGGCCTTGCGGAGTTGTTCTTCGCTGGCTTCAGCGGTTACGGCCACGACCAGGGTGCTGCGCAGGCGCGGGTTGGCGCGCAGCTTTTGCAGCGCATGGTAGCCGTCTTCATAAGGCAGGCGGATGTCCATCAGGATCAGGTCCACGCGCGGCAGCGAATCGGCGAACTGCACCACCTGCCAGCCGCTGGTTTTCCATTCGCACCGCCGCACCCCCATGAACGCCAGCATCCGCGCGATCAACACGAAATTGGGCACGTTGTCTTCGACGACCAGGACGTATGCCTCGCTTGGCTCTATTTTGCGCCGCACGTTCTCGTTGGTCATGGTCATGTCACTGTTTGCTCCTCAGGTAGCGCCGGACCTCAGCGGGGAACTGATCCACGTCGATGGGCTTGGGGATATAACCGTCGCACACTTCCAGCGCGCGCTCGCGGTCATCTTTCATGACATTGGCCGTCAGTGCGACGATGGGCACGCCATCCATGCCGGGAGTCTGGCGCAGTTTGCGCGTGGCGGTCAAGCCGTCCAACTCCGGCATACTTAGGTCCATCAGGATCAGATCTGGACGCACTTCGCGCGCCAACGAGATGCCCTCGCTGGCGTTGTCGGCTTCCAGCACTTCATATCCTTCCGCCTGGAGAATGCGGCGGACCAGGATGCGGTTGGATGCGTTGTCTTCGATATAGAGGATCAGGTTGGACATCGACTTCTCCGCCCCCATGCAGAGTTGGGACTGCTATTTGCCAGTCTACCACGAATTTCCACAATGCTCGGTTATGATTCTAAAACAGACAAGGAAAATTTTGCAAAAATTAATCGAGCGTATGCGTAAGGTTTTGAGACAAGCAATTTCAGACTGGCAACCCCAACTCGGCATGTTACAATGCGATCTCGTGCGAGACGCCGGGGCAGAACATGCTCCTTATATTGTACGGCCTTTTGAAAGGATTCCGCAATGGTTTCTTCATGGATGGGACCAAAATACGCCCCCCGCCGGGTCATGGCAATTGTCGCCCATCCCGACGATATTGAGTTCTCCTGCGCCGGGACGGTGGCCCGCTGGGTGCGGGAAGGCGCGACCGCTTGCTATGTGGTGTGTACCAGCGGCCAAGTCGGCATCAAGGACCCCTCCCTCTCCCTGGACGAGGTGGCGGCCATCCGCGAGCGTGAACAGACCACTGCTGCTCACATCGCTGGCGTGGACGAGGTGGTGTACTTGCGCTACCAGGATGGTATGCTCGAAAACACGCTGGAACTGCGTCACAGGCTGGTGCGGGAAATTCGCCGTTTTCGCCCAGAAGTGGTGATCACCGGCAACCCGATGTCCCTGTTCGTGGGCGACGGTTACATCAACCATCCCGATCACCGCGCGGCGGCCATGGCCGCCCTAGACGCCGTCTTCCCGGCAGCGGGGATGCCTCTCCTCTTTAAAGACCTGGAGGCCGAAGGATTGGAGGCGCATGAGACGCGCAAAATCTACGTGACCGACCGCCACGACCCCAATACCTGGGTGGACATCTCCGACACCATCGATGTGAAGATCGCCGCGCTTAAGGCGCACGCCAGCCAGATGGGCGATTGGGACCCCACCGAGCGCATCAAAGCATGGGCGGCGGAGGTGGCGCAGGGCAAGGAAATGGCTTATGCCGAGGCTTACCGCGTGATAACGCTCAAGAGCGACGAGGAGTGGGCGCGCTGTCAGGGGTATGTGCTGCCGGGCCACTGCGTCGAGCCGGAAACCGAGCAGCAGGCGATTACCGAATCCTGAACCGTCCGGCCCATTTTCGCCGGGGCATTCTCCACCTTCGGCCCTCATTCCCAGCTCCTCGTCCTCTGGCCGCACAGGGACAGGTCCTCCGGGGATGAGGGCTGCCAGGTCAATTCACCTCACCTGGGCTGAGTTATCCTCGCTCTCCACCGACCGACGGCTGTGAGACGCGCCGCATACGGCCCGGACGGGAACCTTCCCTTAGCCGCTGGATGTCGCGCATCGGCGGCTCGCCGAAGAGTCGTTTGTATTCCCGGTTGAATTGGGAGGCGTCGTGATACCCCACACGGTAAGCGGCGCCCGCCGCGTCGAGGTCTTCGCTCAGCATCAGGCGGCGGGCCTCCTGTAACCGCAGGTGTTTTTGGAATTGCAGAGGACTCATCGCGGTGACGGCTTTGAAGTGGTGGTGGTCAATCGCTGAGCGTGAAACACAGCGCGCTCATTGACCGACCGGATGTTCTAGGGTATCGTATACCGGTGAAAGGAGCAGGCGCCTTTTCCCGGCGTCGATACCGATGGCTAACCTTATCTCCCTGTATCCCCTCGCCGCCGTGCGGGCGCTGGCGCTGCACAGCCAGGGACTCGCCACACGTCCCGGCAGCGAACCCGTCCCCACCCGCGACGCGATCTACGCTGCCGTCGAACAGGTGGGCTGTGTCCAGATCGACACGCTGCACATGGTTCGCCGCAGCCATTACCTGGTGTTGTGGAGTCGCCTGGGGCGCTATGACCCGGCGGACCTGGATCGGCTAGCGTCTGGGGCGGACCGCCGCTTCTTCGAGTACTGGCTGCACGAAGCCTGCCTGATCCCACTGAGCGAATATCGCTATCGCCTGCCGGTGATGCGCCGTCACCGCGAAAATGGCCGCCGCTGGTGGGTGGACGACTGGCACAAGCAGCCCGAAACTGCCGCCCTGCTGGACGAGGTGTTGGCGCGCGTCCGGCAGAATGGTGGAGTCCGTTCGGCTGACTTCGACCATCCTGAGCAGCGCCAGGGATGGTGGGACTGGAAGCCCGCCAAGCGCGCCCTCGAATACCTCTATGACTGCGGCGAACTGATGATCGCGGAGCGGGTAAACTTCCAGCGCATCTATGACCTGACTGAGCGTGTGCTGCCAGACTGGGTAGACCGGAGCGAGCCGACGGTCGAGGAGATGCGCCTGCACCTGATCGAACGGTCCGCGTGGGCGCTGGGGGCGTGCGAGCCGGGCCAGCTTGCCGACTATACCCACATGCGGCGCGGCGACGCGAAGCCGTTCGTCGAGCAGCTGACGGCGGCGGGCGTGCTGGTGAACGTCCAGGCAGAGACAGCGGACGGCAAGACGCGCACGCTGGCGGTTCACCGGGACGCGCTGCCGCTGCTGGAACAGGCCGCCGACGGCGCACTGCCTGCGCAGCGGACCACCTTCCTCAGCCCGTTCGACAGCCTGTGGTGGGCCAGGGGCCGCGATGAGCAGTTCTGGGGTTTTCAGCAGCGGTTGGAAGCCTACAAGCCGGAGCCGCAGCGCATCTGGGGCTATTTCTGCCTGCCGATCCTGCACCAAGATCGGCTGGTGGGGCGCTTCGACCCGAAGCTGGAGCGCAAATCTGCCACGCTGCGTCTGAAGGCGCTGTACCTGGAGCCGGGCGTCGCGCCAGACGAGATGCTGGTCGCCGCCGTTGCGGGGGCCATGCGTGACTTCCTGGCCTTCCATGAGGCGCGCGATCTCATCGTCGAGCGCAGCGACCCGCCGGAGTTCGGCGTAAAGCTGCTGGCGGCGCTGTAAGCCAGGGAGCGGCCCGTTCCGTAGGGGCGACCAGCCGGTCGCCCCTACGAATGAACGAGGGGTTCGGGGTCCTCAAAATGGACCTTGTTATCCACCAGCGGCGCCTCCTCGTAGACGGTGCGCACCCGGCTGCGCTCGGCGCACGGGCCGACGTGCTCACACCACCAATCGCGCTCATCCCAGGCCGGCCCCCAGGGGCCGTCGGCAGGAAACTGCGCGTTCCACCACGCCTGGCATGCCTCGCAGCAGAAGTTGCGTTCGGGGGTCAGGCAGGGATCATGCTGGACGATTTTCTGGCCGGTGGGTCTGGCCGTGAGGTAGAAGCGGTTCTCGATGACCGTACCGCAGCCATCGCAGACCAGCACCGGGACGCGGCGGATACTCATGGCAGCCTCCCTTCGGTGATCGTGGTCGTTACCTCTATTATAGGGCGAATCGCGCCGCCAGTGCGTCCAGCACCTGCATGATGATCGGGCATACTGCCGCGCCGGGAATCAGGTCTTCCAGCGTCCAGCGGAAATCGGGCGTGAAGACCGGGTACAGGCGGCAGCTTTCGGGCCGGTAGGGGTAGATCGTACACAACCTGTCCACCAGGAACGGGCACGGACTGCCACGCAGCTTACCCCACTCGTCCACCAACGCCGCCGACTCGCGGTCCACACGCTCGGCCAAGACCTGCTCCATATCGCAGCCGAGGCCCTCTGCCAGCCGGGCGGCATCCTCCGGCGTCAGGTAAACGTCCAGCGTGCAGCAGCAGCGGGCGCATTGGGTGCAGTCGGTGGCGGCGATGATGGGTGCGGCGATGGCTTCAACCAGCGCGTCGAGGTCGGCGTCGGCGATGTCGTCGGCAAATTCGAGGGTGTAGCGCAGCAGGTCGAACGTATCACGGCGGGCCGCCGCGAGGAGTTCTAAGTTTAGCGTGCTGAGTTCGGAGTGATCGCCTGTGGCAGACACACGACCCGCCTTCCCACGTAACTCAAAACTCAGAACTCAAAACTCTACACTCACCCACCGATTGCGCCGGAGACGGTGAAGCCGCTCGGCAGGGTGATGGTTGCGATGCCATCGCGGATGTTCAACCGCAGCGTTTCGCGCGAATCGACCGCGCGGCACTCGTCGCCGCTGGCAGGCCGCCCGGTGACGGCCCACACCTGAATGAAGTAGTCTCCGTCCGGCAGTTCCTCCAGCAGGGCGCCGCGCGCGCTGGGCGGGCGGTTGAGCAGACCCCAGGGGATCAGGTAGCGCGGCACACTAGACGCGCCGCGATCCTCGTACAGCGAGCGGAACAGGCGCTCCAGATCGCCCGCATCCGCCCGGAAGAGCCGCACCAGGTATGATCCGCCGGGGTTAAATGCCCTTTCGACCGGCTGCACCGGCGTCCAGGCAAGCTGGATGCCCTGCGGCGTGATGACTGCACTCACGTCGCGTGGGGCATCGTTCAGGTCGTAGCCGCCCCGGTGCGGCGAGATGAAGCGCCGCCCGGTGATCTCGATGCCGCCGCGCAGCGGGATGAACGTGTAGGTCCCGGCGACCAGGCCACCGACCGGGCGATAGGTCCAGTAGTAACGCAGCCCGGAGTCATCGTCTGGGGCGGGCTGGAGCATGTAGGTCTGGGTGCTCACGTCGCCCGGACCCAGCCCCCACACCGCATCCACGCCTTCGCCCCGGATGGCCGCCGACAATCCCACGCCTTGCCGGCCTGTCGCCAGGTCACGCAGGCAGTAGGCATCTGCCGCCACCCACGCCACCTCGCGCTCCGGGTTAGGATCGAGCACGTTCACCACCAGGTCATCGAACAGCACCGGCTGCGTCACCCCGGCGGGAACCTGGATCAGCCCGGTCGGGCCAAACGCCGGTGGCAGCGGGTTTGACGCCAGCGCCAATCGCTGCCCGTCGATGTACACGGCCAGGGTGCTGCTGCGCGCTTCCAGGCGCAGGGTATGCCACAAGAAGCTACTCAGGGGCAGATCGATGGTGGAGATAGGCTGACCGTCTTGCGGGCACGTCCCATCGACCGGCTCGCGGTTGTTATAGCGGAAAACGCCGCCCTGGGGTGTGACAGTGAAGGAGACGAAGCGGCAGCGCAGCAGGTCGCCGAACAGGTCTACGGTAAAGGTGCTGTTCAACCCCAGCAAAAAGCGAATCTGGAAGGCATAATAGCGTCCCCAATCGGCGGCGTCGAGTTTGCGGGCCGTGCCGGGCGCGCCCGCCTGAAGCACCAGATTGCCGTCCTCCATCTGTACGACGGTCCAGCCCGGCGGCAGTTCCCAGCGCCGCGCGCCGCTGCTGAAGTCCTCAATCACGCGCACGGCGGCGGGCCAGTCCGGGTTGAAGGGCGCGGGTGTGAGCGTGGGAATCGGGGTGAGCGTGAGGGTAGCCGTCGGAACCGTCTCGGTCGAGAGGGCGTCCAATGTCTCCAGGGCGATGGCCTGTTGGGTTGCCAGCACATCCGGCGTGCTGCTGGGCGTATGAGAAGGCGTCAGCGTGGGGCGCGGCGTGTTGGTGATTGTGGCCGTTGGGGTGAAGGTGGCCGTTGTGGTCGGGGTAGCCGTCTCGGTCGGCGTGGCGGAGGGCGTGATTGTGAAAGTCGGCGTCGGGGTGAGCGTTGGTGTATCTGTTGGGGTCAAGGTCGCCGTCGGCGTGGGCGTGGCGGTCTCGGTCGGCGTGGCAGAGGGCGTCGGCGTCGGCGTCGGGGTGAGCGTTGGCGTATCGGAAGGAGTCACAGGCAGCGGTGTGGCCGTGATCACCAGCGGCGTGTCGGTCGGGCCGGGCGTGGGCGTAGGCGGCAGGATCACGATCCCGGCGGGCGTGGCGGTGATGATGTAGGGCGTAGCGGTGGGGGCGGGTGTGCGCGTCGGGGTGATAGTCGCCGTGCGGGCAGGCGAAGGCGTGTGCCCGGCCCGCCACGCGATTAGGGCGACGGCGCTCAGGATCACGACCAATGCCACCGCCGTGATGAGAAAGACCGCGCCCGGCAGTCCTCTTCGGCGGGGGAACAGCCCCTCGCGGCGGTCGGTGCCATCCAGGGGACGGCCCTGCTCCAGGTCGGCGGCCAGGCGGCGCATGGTCGGGTAGCGGCGTTCCGGCGCTTTTTCCAGGCAGCGTTCGATGATCGCGGCGTAGCCTTCTGGCACGTCGGGCCGCAGACGGCGCAGGTCGGGCGTGGGCTGCTTCCAGACGGCGTGCACGACCGCCATCTCGTTCGGGCCACGAAAGGGCGCCTCGCCGGCCAGCATTTCAAACAGCACCACGCCCAGGCTCCAGATATCATCCGCCCAGCCCGATTCGCGCCGCTCCCACCGCTGCGGACTCATGTAATAGGGGCTGCCGCCCAACCGCTGCGCGGCGGGATCGTTGGCCAGCAGCCCGGCGATGCCGAAGTCCGACAGCTTGGGCACGCCCTCCGGCGTGAGCAGGATATTCTCCGGCTTGATGTCGCGGTGGATGATGCCGCTATCGTGGGCGCGGATGAGCGCATCGGTGAGCGCCAGGGCAATGCGGCGGAAGGTCGGCTCGTCCAGTGGGCCGCTGCGCGCCAGCGCGTCCAGCAGATTGCCGCCCGCCAGGTATTCCATCACAATGCAGTAGCGCCCGTCGGCCCGGAAGTCCTCGATATAGCGCACAATGTTAGGGTGATCCAGGCGGCGCAGCAGTTCGGCCTCCTGGCGGAAGCGGTCGATGAAGGCCGGGTTCAAGGACAGGCGCGCATCCAGGACCTTCACGGCCACCGGCTGGCTGCCGTACCAGAGATCGGTCGCCAGGTAGACGTGACCCATCCCGCCACCGCCCAGCGATGCGGTGATCAGATAGCGCTCGTTGAGCACCTGGCCGATCATGACTTTACCGCCTTACCCCCTCTCTGGCCCACCGCGCCGAGACAGGTCCGCCGGTCAAAGGGGAATAAACATACTCGCCGATCATATCCGGCGGTGGGCGCCCCCGCAACCGGCCCGTATTGCCTTCTAATACATCACCTGCCGCCACAGCGTATCGAGCACGATCAGCGCCGTCAGGTTGCGCACGGTGTAGCCGTAGGCCAGGTTCTCCGGCGTGAAGTCGGCGGCGCTGCCCGACGGCGGTGCGGACGGATGAATGTTGTCTGGCGACAGCCCCTGGTTCGGCAGGTCGCGCATCAGCGTGTAATAGTCCCACAGCGGCACGTCATGCGCGCGAGCGACCTGGGTGATGATGGCGTTGAACTGCTCGACGGCCCCTTCCAGGCCGGGCCGGGGCGGGATGGTGCTGAGCACCGGGATCACGCCGCGCGCGATAGACAGTTCGACGATGTGGTTCAGGTGGGCACGGTAGAGATCAGCAGGCATAAAGGTGCAGTCGTTGGTGCCGAGCATGATCAGCGCCAGGGCAGGCCGTACCACCCGATATTCGCATTCGATGGGCACTTCGCCGGGGTTGCACACGGACGGGTTGGCGCGCGACGGGTCGAAGAGCAGTTCGGTGGTCCAACCGTTGGCCGCGCCGAGCGAGTTGTTGGCGAAGGAATTGCTGTCCCAGGCGCGCTCTGCCAGAAAGTATTGCACCACCGGGAACAGGCTGCTGAAATCACGCAGGTTGTAGTCGCCCACGCCAATGGGCCGCAGAAAGTACCCGGCGACAGTGATGCTGTCCCCGATCTTGGAGAACACATTCGGGCGGTTGCCCGCCTCCCGCCCGCGCAGGAAAATCTGGCGCGCAGTCGCGGTGACGCCAGACAGGAACGGCGGCAGGTTCACCGGAAGCGCCTCCGGTGCGGCGGCGGCGAAGGCGGCAGGCGCACCCGCCGGATCGAGGACCGGGATGCTGCTCAGATCGGTAGACACATCCACGAAAGCCGCCCAGACCCAGCCGGTTCCCCCGGCAACGGTCACGTAAAGCCACTGGCCGTCTGCCGTGCGCCCGGTCACGGTCAGCGGTGCAAGTTCGGGCAGCATGGTAAGCACGCTGCCGCTTTCTGATGGGGCGGCGCGCAGCCGCAGCGCCCCCCTCCCGGCGGCAACCTGCGCGTTCGGAACCAGCGCAGCCACCTGCGCCGGGGTCGGCCTGGCGGGCGCGCCCACCACCGGGCCGAAGGTAGGCCGGGGTGTGGCCGAGGGGCCGGGTGTAGGCGAGAGGTACACGATGGCGGTCGGCAGCGGGCCGAGCGCCGCCCCTGCCGGGTCCACGACCGGCACGCTGTTGATGTCGATGGCGAGATCGACGTAAGCGGCCCACAGCCAGCCGGTGATGTTCTCCGGCGTGATCACACGCAGCCACAGGTTATCTGCCGTGCGCCCGATGATCACCAGCGGCGTCAGTTCCGGTAGATTCGTCAGGATGGCGCTGCTCTCATCCGGTTGAGCGCGCAGCCGCAGCCCGCCTCCCCCGGCAGCGACCTGCCCCGGTCCGGCCAGGGGCGCCAGCGCCGGGCCGAGTTCCGCCGGCGACAGCACGCCAAATGTGACCGGCACGGCGGCCAGATCGACCGCCAGGCTGACATACTGCGCCATTACCCAACCCTGCTGTCCCTCGGCAGTGATGACTTCCAGCCAGGCATTGTCCGCCGTCCGCCCGACGACGGCCAGGGCGGTGTTCGGCTCCAGGCTGGCGAGCACCCCGGCGTCGTCTTCCGGCGCGGCGCGCAGGCGCAGCGGCCCAGCGGCGACCTGGGCGTTCGGGCCGACGGTCGGCGTGATCGACGGCGTCGCCGTTGCAGACGGCGGCAACGTCGGGGAAGGTGTTTCGGTCGGTGCGAGGGTAGCGGTCGGCGGCGGCAACGTGAATGTGGGCGGCGGCAGGGGGGTATCGGTAGGAGGAACGAATGTAACCGTCGGCGCTTCACCGGTCTGGGGCGGCCCGCCGCAGCCCGTCAGCCCCAACACGGCGATCAGCACCGCCAGCAGATAAAGATAAATGGAAGGTGGGCCGAATTTCCTCATTGCCTCGCGCGGACGCATCCGCTGTCTGTCGAACGGAGCGCCGTCGAGTCTACCGTATTTCCGCGCGCACAAAAACAAAAGGCTTTGCGGAGGGCCGGTCCCTCGGCAGAAGTAGCGGCGGCACGCTTCGCAGAGCCGCCGCTACCCCCTTTGGACGAGGTCTGTGGAAAAAGGGATTGTCTGTCGTAGGGGCGCAGCGTGCTGCGCCCCTGGTACGATGCGAGAACCGGGAAAAGCCGTCTATGCCCCTTCGGATTCCAGCGGCGTGAGCCGGACAGTCACTTCCAGCAGATCCAGGTCGCGCAGCAAGCGGATAACCAGCGTGTCGCCGACCTGCTTGCTGGCCAGGATGCGGTGCAGGTCGTCTAGCCCTTCGATGGTTTGCCCGTCGGCGGCCACGAGGATGTCGCCCGCCTGGATACCTGCCTGCGCAGCGGGACTGCCCGCGCGCACTTCGTGCAGGAACACGCCGTGTGTCTGCCGGAGATGGTGGTGGCGCAGCAGGCCGGGGTAAATGCGTTGGCGCTCCCCGGCAATGCCCAGACGCGGGCGGCGCACTTCGCCGTAAGCGATCAGATCAGGCAGAAGGCGCTGCGCCATTGCGCTGCTGATCGCCAGGTTGATGCCCTGCGCCTCGATCAGACTGGCGGTGTTGATGCCGACGATTTGCCCGGCGCTGTTGACGAGCGGCCCGCCGCTCATGCCAGGGTTGAACAGCGCGTCGGTCTGGATCAGACCCTCCAACAGCCGCCCCGCCGGGCCGCGAATGGCCTGTCCCAGCGCGCTGACGATGCCCCGTGTGGCGACGATGCCGTCGCCGTCTGGATTGCCCAACGCGATCACGGCGCTCCCGACGCGCAGCGCGCCGGAATCGCCCCACACAGCGGCAGTGAGGTTCTCTGCCGGGATGCGGACCACCGCCAGGTCCACTTCGGGGTCTGCGCCCAACACCTCGCCCAGGATGGCGGTTCCATCGTGCAGGTGGACCTGGGCGCGCGGCGAACCGCGCACGACGTGGAAGTTGGTGACGACGTGGCCGTCGGCAGCATTTACGATCACCCCGGAGCCGTAATTCGTTCGGGCGCGACCGGGACTCCAGTGCGGGCCACCTCGTCCTGCTGCCTGAACGCGCACGACGGCGGGCCGGACAACGTCGATGACGGCGCTGACGGCGGCGGAATAGGCGTCCAACACCTGCTGGGCCGCCTTGAGATCGGACATTGCACAGCTCTCCTTACTAGAATTCGGACCCTGTCCACTCTCTGCAACGCCTCCCTGCCCAGGCGTCCTGCGGCGGGGAGCGACTTCAGAAAGTGCTTTCAGCGTAGCACGGGGCGTGTGGCGAGATCAAGCCGGGGCGCGCAAGAAATATAATAGAAATCCTGGCAGCAGGGGAAAACGGTAGGGGCACCGTAGGGGCGCAACATGTTGCGCCCCTACTATAGAAAGGCGGGTCGGGTTTACGGGCAGCCGTTGATCGCGTCGCCCGCATCACCGACGCAGACGTCGTCTTCCCAGTCCCAGTCCGGGCCGCCGTCGAGGATGATGTCGTTGCCGTCGCCGTCGGTCGCGTCGATGGTGTCGTAGCCGCCGTCACCGGCAGCCAGCGGGGTGGTGCCCACCGGGACCGGCACGGGGAGCGGCCCGGAGATGTCTGCGCCGTCGCCGATGTAGATGTCGGTGTCGCCGGTGGTCGGGTCGGCCAGCACGTCGCTGCCGTCGATCCAGCTCATCTGCTGGCAGCCCGCGCCGGTGCAGGCGGTGGTGTTGCCGCCGATCAGGACGTCGTTGCCTGCGCCGCCGTCGATGACGCCCGCGCCTTCACCGTCATCGGTGCCGCCATTCGCCAGGCAGCCGTCGCCGTTGCAGGTGATGTGCGTGCCGCCTGCGACGATGTCGTCGCCCGCGCCGCCCTGGATCTGCACGTCGCCGCCGACTTCAAAGCCGCCCACGGCCAGGCAGCCGTCGCCGGTGCAGGAGCCGTTGTTGCCGCCGTGAATGATGTCGTTCCCATCGTCGCCGTACAGCGTATCGGCGGCGTCGGTGCCCGCGTAGGTGTTCCAGTCAAAGGGCGGATCGGTCAGCAAGGCCGGGTCGCCGCCCGTGTTGGTAGCGTCGTTGCCGCCGAAGATGATGTCGTCCCCGGCGCCGCCGTAGATGACGTCCATTCCGTCGCCGCCGCCGCGCGCATTGCACAGCCCGCCGGTGCAGATGGCAACAACCTGGTTGCCGCCATACAGGGCATCGTTGCCGTCGTCGCCGTGGATTTCGTCGTACCCACCCATCGAGTAGCCGCCGTCGGCCTGGCAGGCGTCGCCTGTGCAGGTAGAACGGTTGCCGCCGTGAACGGTATCGTTGCCGTCGCCACCGTTGAGCACGTCGCCGTCGTCGCCGCCGCCGTCGGCGTAACAGCCCGCGCCCACACAGGCGACATCATTGCCGCCGACGATGGTGTCGTTGTTATTGCCGCCGTCGATGGTGTCTGCCCCGTCATTGCCAGGGAACGCCATGCAGGCCGGATCGAGCACCGGGTCACAGACGCGGTCGCCGCCGACGAGGACGTCGTTGCCGTCACCGCCATTGATGATGTCTGCGCCCTGGCCGCCGTACACGGTGTCGTCTCCTACGCCAGCGTCGATGATGTCGTCGCCGCCGTAGCCGTAGATCACGTCGTTGCCGCCGCCGCCGTTGATGTTGTTGGCAAAGTCGTTGCCATAGATGATGTCGTCGCAGCCGTCTGTGTCGGTCCAGTTGTTGCCGTTGATGAAGATATTGAAGATACCGCCGTAGGCGCTGCCAATGAACACGACGATCCGGCCCAATGGCAGACAGGCAGGCTCAATCACGCAGGTGGCCGAGCAGCCGTCACCGCTGTGTAGATTGCCGTCGTCGCAGGCCTCCCCCGGCTGCACGATGCCGTTGCCGCACACTGGCGCCACATTCTGGCAGGTCGCGTCGCAGGTCACGCCGCCATCCGGCGGGTCGCACTGCTCACCCGGCTGCACG
>CAZGXI010000028.1:0-66972 GCA_964529715.1 uncultured Anaerolineae bacterium
GGTCAGGACCTACTCCCTTGCCCGCCCCTTCCCTGTCACTCCTCTCTCGTTAAGGAACGCATCGACCGCCTGGGACCAGGCGGTTTTTGTTTTCCTGCGCCCGTTCGCCCGGTCTGGTATCCTGCGGCGTAAGCCAATTGCTTGCGCTTGTGTTGACGTGCCCCTGTCCCTGCGTACAATTAAAGGCGGCTCATGGAGAGCAGCTTATGCCCCGCGAAAGCATGTTTGACGACCGGTATCGTTACGATTACATCTATCCTCGTGGGCGCAGCGGTGAGGCTTTGCGTGCTTACGATACCCAGCAGCAGGATCGTCCCGTTGTTATCAAACGGCCTGCTCCCCAGGATGCGCCTCCGATCCGCGCTGGACAGGAAGTTAACATCCGCACCGAGCGTCGCGCCCTGACCCAACTGCGCGGTCATCCTGTGCTGGCGGAACTCGTCGGCGAAGGAACGTTCCAGGTCGGTGGGCAGACCCACCTCTATATTGCTCTGGAACGGGTAACGGGCCAGATTCTTGAAGACCTGGTGTTGGAACTGGCGAAGACCAACGAGCGTTTGCCGG
The DNA here is from genome assembly GCA_964529715.1 of uncultured Anaerolineae bacterium. Classification (GTDB taxonomy): domain Bacteria; phylum Chloroflexota; class Anaerolineae; order Aggregatilineales; family Ch27; genus CAZGXI01. Next base: position 565 of record CAZGXI010000028.1, read on the forward strand.
AACTGGAAATGCTTGTCATCGTCGATGCCCTGTTGGACTTGCTGGAAGCCGCCCATGCCCGCGAGATCGTCTACAACGATGTGGACGCCAAACATCTTTTTTGGGATCGAGACGCCTACCGTCTGAAGGTGATCGACTGGGGCAATGCGGTCTTTTTGGAAGGCGATGAAGTCACGCCGCAGGGAATTAGCCGCCAAAGCGACATTTATCAGGTGGGTGAACTGCTGTACTTTGTCGTTACCGGCGGGCAGCGGCTGGCACTTCAGGGTGATCGGGTGGACTTTGGCGAGGACGCCGGGCGGCTTTCCACCCGCTTTCAAGGAATTATCCAGCGGGCCGTGCATCCGGCGCTTGATCGCCGTTACAAGACGATCACAGCTTTGCGGCGTGATCTGGAAGACTATCGCCGCCCGCTCGAACGTGACCGCACTGCTGTGCTGGATCGGGTCGCCGGGCGTTTGCAGAAGGGGCGCAGCCAGCGCGAGCTGGAGCGCCTGTTAGACGAGATCAAGACGGTACAGGCGCGCGATCCCGGTCATCCACCGACGCGCGATTTGCGCCGCCAGATCGAAGATAACCTGCGCCGTCTGGCCCTACAGTCGGACCTGGATGCCGCGCGTATTTACCTCGAAAGCGGCAGTTGGACACGTGCGGCGGCGCTGCTGGGGGAGGTCGTGGCGCAAACGCCAGAGGCTGAGCGTCCACAGGTGCAGCTCTTGTTGGAAGTTGCCCAACTGCTCGAAAACAGTGATCTCAGACCGCCGCCGGCAGGCTTGATTCCGGCGAGCCATGCACTGTTTGAAGGCGATTTCCTCGGAGCGGCACGACTGCTTCAGGTGACCGTGGAGCCGCGCGACGATGCCCGTATGCAGCAGGTATTGTTTGCGACTCGCATTCAAGACTGTGTGCCAGACGTGATCGTGCTGCGCCCACATCTGCTACGGTTGCGCCTGGACCTGTTCGGTCTGTCGCGTCGGCATCGGCTCGACGCCGCTTTGGAACTGGTTGAAGATTCGCTGGCAGTGCTTGAAGCGGCATCGACAGGGCGTTTAACGCAGCTTGCAGAATCTTATCGGCGCGTCGCCGAGGCGATGCGCGATGTGGTGATGTTATTGGAAGAACGCCTTCAGGACCGCGCGGCGGACGATCTTGCTGCCTTAATTCTGTCGGCGCGCCGGGCCAGCGCTGCCGCTGCCGCCATCCTTGGGCATCTTCAGGTCGCCGGGGCGCAGGCAACCGCCGAACCAGACGCGGCGCGTGCGGCTCTTGTTCAAGCTGAGAGCATCGATCCGGTGAACCCGGCGTTTGTGGCATTGCGTGGGCGTCTGGACGATCTCAACCGACTGATCGAGCGGCTGGCAGCTTATCACCCGGTGGCCGATGGCTCCGATCTGGACGCCTGGTTTGGCGAGGCGTTGCGCGACCTAGGCGCTTATGTAGATGACGCTCCCGATCCGCGTTTGGGTATGCTGGTCGGCGGCTTGCGAGAAGCACACCATGCCTGGGCAGCCTACCAGCAGGCGGCGGTCGCAGGCAGCCGCAGGGATGCGGTCAGCGCGCTCGAACAGGCCATCCGCGCTGTGCGCCGTCTGAATGCCACGCTGGCTGCCTGGTTGAGCAATGTGCGCGGCGTAGTGGAAAAGGCCCGTTACGTCCAGCGCCATGCCCTTAATCAGCCTTTTGGGCGGATTCTGGCTGACGGTTGGGCTGCCTGGGATCGCGGCAGCGGCATCGAAGCAGAGCGGTTGGGCCGACAGGCGTTGGAAGAAGTGGCGAATGATGCCGAGCAAGCCGCCGCCGACCGCCTGATCCGGTTGGGCAAGCTCCTGCGCACCTGGAAGGAAGGCCACGGCGAGGGCGACCCCGACCTGACTGCCCGTACCGATGCGGAAGTGGTGTCTCTGTTTACCGAGGCCGAATCGCTGCACTGGCAGACTTTTACCGACCAGATGCCCTCGCCTGCCGCTTATCTGAAAGCAATGGGCGCGGGGCTGGTGGAGCATTTTGAGGAAACCAGCACGGCGGCACAGCGCATCCTGTTTTTTCATGCCGTGCTGCGCGGGATTAACGAGATGTATGAGGGACGCCCCGATGACGCCGAATTCTGGCGCGCAGCGGCGCAGCAGTGTTTGCCGGATGCTGTTCATCATGTGGCTTACCTGGCACTGACGAATGTGATCCGCGACCGCCGCGAACTGGCCGCGCTAACGGCGCAGATCGAAGCCATCGGCACGCCGGACGCCCTGGCCGCTGCCCGCCGTCGTCTGGAAACCTCCCCGCTGCAACTGATCCTTGCTCCTCTGACCGAGAGCTTGCACCAGGTCGAATATGCCTTGCCGCAATGGGAGGAAGGCGATTTTCGCGGCGCCGGGCAATCATTGGAAGCGGCACTGTTGAGGCTAGACGAAGGGGAGCGGCTGGCGCGCGTCAGTCTGCCGCGTTTTCGCGCCTGGATAAACCGTCTCCAGGCCAAAACTGCCGAGTTGCACATCACCCGCCAGCGCATCGACGAGGCGGTTCAGTCGCCGCATGAGACGCCCGATCCGGCGTTGCTGGTCTGGCACGCCCGGCTCATCGATGATACGGCTGCCTTTCTGGGAGAGGGGCGCACGGGCCGCTTTGTCGCGTGGCGCGATACTTACGCGACGATGTTGGGCATTTACGCCGACGAGAACAGACGCCGCAGCCGTAAACTGCGCGATCTCGATGGGCAGTTCCATACGCCCAAGATCGACACCCATCCGGCTTATCCGCTTTACCGCTTCTGGCGGGAGTGCGTCGAGGCCCGCCCGGAGTTTCCTGCGCCGCCGACGGATGAGCCGATTCCTCAGTATACCGCCGAGGCGCCTGTGGTTGCTGACCACGAAGCCGTACACCTGGTACGTCCGCATCTGAGCCGTCGGCGGCTGTTGTGGGGCGGGGCGCTTCTGCTGGTCGTGATGATCGGTCTGCTGGGCCTGTCGGCCCTGCTGGGGAGCGGGGGGCAGGGGCAGATCGCTGTGACCTGGCAGACCTTCACTCCAACACTGAACCCCCAGGCCATCGCTGCCACGATCACGGTCATCCAGGGGGAGACTGCTGCCGCCGTCGCCGCGACAGAGACGGCTACGCCGACCTCTTCTCCGACGAATACACCAACAAATACATCTACGCCGACCGAGACGCCTGTCCCAACCCTGGAACCTGGTGGCGCTTTGCCAACGGTGGCGATTTTGACCGCCACACCCACATCGACTCCGTCGCCGACCGAAACGCCAACTGCTCCGCTGCCGACCGAGACGGTTGTTGCGGCGATCCCGACGCTGGCTGGACCGCTTTCTGGCGAACAGAACGTGTTGGCGGCATTGGAACAGGTCGTCCAGGGCTATCCCTGGCCCGAAGCCTGGTTCCGGCGCGGCGATTTTTCCGGCGGCTGGTTGCTTGGCGTGCCGGAGACGGCCTTTAACAATGACGTGATCCAGGTGGTGCTCCCTGCCGATCTGTTGGCGCAAATGTTCGGGGACAACGCCGCCGTGCGTTTACGCCGCGTCGAGGCGACGTTCACTTTACGCGACTATGATCGGGCGCTGCTGCCGGAGGGCCAGGTGTTCTTTGGTTTGGGCCTACAGGGAGCAGATGAGAGCCGTGTCGCTTTACAGGCGCAGTGGGTGCGCGAAGACGCGGTCAACATCGGCGCGCGCGTCGGCGAGGAATTCCGCGCCCGTTCGACTTTGCCTATCGGAGAGCCGCGCGTTGTGCTGTCCCTCGTGCGAAATACCGATGGTACGGTAGACTTGTTGTTCAATGGCGCATCCATCGGGCCGAGCCGCTTTTTGACGGCGCCGAACGCGCCTGCGGTGCCGTTTGTGCTGGTGCACCGGGGTGGCGTTGTGGTGTCGGTGACCAATTTCGTCGCGCAGTTGGATGCCCAACTGGAATAATCAGGAAGACGAGGGGGCCTGTTTTCGAGAGCGGTGTTTTGCCGACCCTTGTAACGGGCCATGATCTATGCAAGAAGCCAATCTCACGGATGTTTATCGCCTTGAAAATTTCAGCGATACGTTTGCGCTAGGGCATTATGCGCGCGTTCTGGATGCTGTTGATCGCCGCACCGGGCAAAAGGTCGCTTTTAAGGTGCTGCGCCCGGAGCACCTGACCCCTGGCGCGGAGCCGAACTGGGAATATTGCGCTTTCGGCAACGAGGCCGATCTGTTGATGAAGATGTCCGGCAGCAAGCACGTGATTCGCCTGCTGGATTGCGGCTATGTTTCGGCCAGAGATGAGCGCCCGGTATCCGGTAAAATTTTGTCGTACCAGGTAGACGTGCTCGGCTTTATCCGCGACATGGTTACGCTGTCGGAGCAGGGCTGGCGGCCCTACCTGGCGCTGGAAAATTTGCCGCGCAGCCGCAACCTGCTCTACCTGATGAAGACGACCTCATCCGACGTGCGCTGGCGGCTACCCACTGAAGAAGGGTTGGACCTGGCGCTCCAGTTTGCGGCGGTTCTCAAGCTGGCGCACCAGCAGCGCATCGTGTATCTGGATCACAAGTTGGAGCACGTCTATTGGGATGGTCATACCCTGCGTGTGATCGACTGGAACAGTTCCCGCCAGATCGAAGATACGTCTACCAGTACGGCGCGCATGTTCCAGATTGACCTGCACCATCTGGCGGTCGGCGTGTTGTATCCGGTCTTTACCGGCCTGTCGCCGCGTCAGGGGGCGTTGCTGCCGCAGCCGGCCTCGCCAGAGGCGCTCGGTCAGCGTTATGTGGATATTCAGCATCTGGATTTTGGCGTTGAGCCGACGCTCAGCCAGGCGCTGCAAGACGTGCTCCAAAAAGCGGCGGCCCAGGCTATCTCCAGTGTTGAGGAATTGATGGACGATCTGGCCGGTGTTGCCGGACGTTTCGGGTGGGATTTCCCACACCGGCCTGCCGCCGATAGCTTGCGCGAATCCCGGACGTTCACTCGCGCCGGGCTTAAACGGTTGCGCGAAGGGCAAGATGCTATCCGTGAGGCACGCGACCTGCTGCGGGAGGCGGCAATTTTGGACGGCATCAACGGCGACGTCGAGGCTGAATTGCGCCGCTTGCTGGGCGAGATCAACGCGATGCTGGCCCGGCGCGTGATTCCGTGATGGACAAACTTTTCCCGGTCGGGGGGAGATGGGAGTTTCGATGACCGATCTCAACCAACAACTGGCGGCACTGCGTGCGCGTATCGAGACTCTGCCTGTCGGAGCCGATCCGACACAGGTTGCCGCGCTGGAAAGTGAGGCGCGGCGGCTGCTGACTGCTGCCAAGAATACCCCGCAAGAGGACAGCGCGCGGGCGCTCTTCGCTCTCCTGGCGCAGCGTAACGCTCCATCTGCCGACGCGCAAGACGGGGAGATAACGGTGGTGCGTGGCCTGTTGCGCCGGGCGCGCATCCGAATCGATCTGGCCGGGGATGAGGACGACATCGACGAGGCGATTGACATTCTGGCCGAAGCGTTGTCGCACGATTCCCACAACGCTGAGGCGTTGGACCTGCTGCGTCAAGCCGCCGCACGGGGCGGCTCTGCCGCAGTGCGGGTGCGCGAGTTGTTCCAGCGGTACGGCATCCCCGGCGCTCCACGTTTTCCAGAGTCGTCTGGAGTGGTGGAATCCGCGCTGCCGTCCTCTTCACCGCTGCCCCTGACCGCTTCTCCGCCGATTCGCTCTGCAGAGCCGCCAGCCGTTCTGTCTGCGCCTGTGGTGACGGCGCCTGCGCCGCCTGGCCCGGTGCCGGTGGAACCGCTCCGGGACATACCTTCGGCGCTCTCGCAGATGACGCAGGCGTATTACGCGGGTGAGTATCAACGTGCCGTCGATCTCGCCAATGCCGTGCTGGAGCGGCAGCCTGGCAACCCGACGGCTTTAGAATATCGCCAGAAGGCAGAAGAAAACATCGTGCGCGGGATCGTGCCGGATCACCGCATCCCGTTTGAGGCGCGTGTGGCTTACAACCGCGCGAACTCGCTCGTTCGCGCCGGGAACTACGACGAGGCCGGGCGGCTGTACCGTGAGGCGCGCGATTTGGCTGAGGCGGCGGGTATCCCATCGTGGAAGGATGCCGAGCAGGCTCTGTTGGATATTCAAGACCTGGCGCTGTCCCGCGAACTACTTCAGGAAGGCGACCGCTTGATGGCCGCCGATGATTGGCAGGAGGCGATCCGCAAGTATGAAGGGGCACTGCGGGTTGTGCCGAACGATCCGCTGGCCCAGGATCGTCTGGAACGGCTGCGCCAAATTGTGCACCAAACGGAGCAGGCACAGGCCCAACTGGCGATGATGGGGGGGCGCCTGAGCGAGCGCGCCGCCAACTTGCAGCAGGTGATCAACAACCTGACCTTAATTCGCCAGCAGCTGCCGGGCAGCACGCGCCTGGCCGCGCTGATGCAAGACGCCAACAGCCGCCTGCACGGCATCAAATCCCAATTGGTTGATCAGGCCAGGGCAGCCCTTACCCGCGCCGAAAGCACTACCACGTTGGAAGAACGCCTGCGTCTGACGAACGAGGGAGTCACGGCGTTGGAAATGGCGGCTCAGCTTGATCCCGGCGATCAGGCGATCAATTCCCAGCTTCAGGAGGTCCGGCAGGATCAGGCGCAAATGCAGGAGGGCCGCAATGTCATCGAGCGGGCCGCCTCGCTGATCGCGCAGAACGTGGACGCGGAGCTTTCGCAGGCGCGCGCCATGCTCAGCACCCTGGGCCGCTTTTCGCAGGACGCACGCTACCGCCAGGTGGTCAACGATCTGATGGAGCGGTATATCGACCGCGTGGATACGGCCATCGCTCAGAACGACATCCAGTCGGCGGAACGCTGGCTGAACCTGCTCAAAGAGGAGCCGTTTCGGGTGCTGGGTCGCCGCACGGACCTGTTGCGGTTGGAGACGGCGCTGCGCAGCCTGCGCCAGCGGCGTGGTATTCGGCAGGGGATCGCCGTTGGCGGCATCGTCTTTGTCCTCCTGATCGCGTTGCTGGTCACGCGCCCGTCTTGGGAACCGATTATCAACCCCCCTACCGCCACACCCACCCACACACCAACGATGACGTTTACGCCGAGCGACACGCCCACACCGACGGCGACCTTTACACCGACCAATACACCGACCTTCACGGTTACGCCATCGCCGACAGTCACACCGAGTTGGACTCCGACGGCCTCGCTGACGCCAACGCATACCAATACTCCTACCGAAACCTATACGCCGACGCCGACCTTTACGCCCAGCGATACTCCCACCGTCACGCTCACGCCGACCATTACCCTGACGCCCTCAATGACCTATACACCAAGCGTGACCGTCCCACCGCCGGTGTTGTGCCGTGTGTTCGTGCTGCGCGAAGGTGGCGTGAACATCCGCAGTCGCCCTGACCTGAACAACAGTCAGGTGCTCCGCACTGCCTTGCAGGGGACGGCCATGGACGTGACTCAGCAGACACGCGGCTCTGACGACCGCGTCTGGTTCTACGTCGAATACACAGTAGACAACGTGCCGGTGGAGGGTTGGGTGCTGCGCGATGTGGTCTCTGAACTGACATCCTGCCCGCCGCCACTGTAGCGGTTTTGTTCTGAAAAGGACAACCTGCCATGCGCAATCCTGCGGTGTATTACAGACCTCATTCGGTAGCCGAAGTCGTTAACCTGCTGTCGCAGCCGCACGTCGATGCAGTGTTGCTGAGCGGCGGGGCGCTTCGTCTGGCGACGACCGCTGACCCGGATTACGAAGCCGTCATCGACCTCCAGGCTGTCGAGGGCCTGGACGCCATCTACCGCGCGGAAGATGGTGCCGTCTTTCTGGGGGCGTGCGCCACGCTTCAAGCCGTTGCTGTCCATGACGTAACGCCGCCGTTGCTCCGTCAGGTGCTGACGCGCTCGCTGTCGTGGAACCGTCGCAATGGAATCACGGTGGGTGAGGCGGTCGAGTTCTGCGATACGTTGCCCGAATGGACGGCGGCGTTGCTGGCCTTCGGCGCAGAAGTTATCTTCAGTGCGACCGAGGAGCGCCGCATTCCGCTTGCTCAGGTTGCACAAACGCCGGAGCAGCCCAGGCTGCCTCGTAAGGGACTCAGCACGGGCGTCTGGCTGGCCCCGCCTGTGCCGCTGCGTGTATGGGGGGAGGCGCATGTAGCCCGAACGCCTGCCGACGAGGCGATAGTCAGTGTAGCTGCCGTGCTGGACGTGGCCGATGGCGTGGTGAGGCAGGGGCGGCTGGCGCTGTGTGGGGTCTGGCCGGGCGGTGGGGCGTGTCTGGCAGAAGTAGCTTCGGCGCGGTTGGCCGGGGATGTGCTGGACGAAGATCGCATTGCCGGGGTGTTGGCGGCGCTGGACCAGGAGATCGCGCCTGTCTCGGATTATCGCGGCAGTGCTGAGTATCGCCGGGCGATGGCGGGGGTGCTGGCACGCCGCGCGTTGAATCAGTGCCGGGAGCAGCATCGACAGATAAATCGGGGAGAGGCCTGACATGGAGATCACCCTGACGATCAACGGCGAGCGTAAGGCGCTCGATATTCACCCAGCGGATCGCCTGCTAGACGTGCTGCGCCGGGAAGGTTATTACAGCGTCAAGCATGGCTGCGAGACGGGCGAGTGTGGCGCGTGTACGGTACTGCTGGACGGCGAACCGGTCAATAGCTGCATGATGCTGGCCGCGCAGGCCGATGGACGTGCCATCATGACCGTCGAGGCGCTCGGTGCGGCGCGCGATCTCCATCCGCTGCAACGGGCGTTTATCGAAACAGGTGCGATTCAGTGCGGCTATTGCACCCCGGCGCAGTTATTGGCGGCAAAGGCGCTGCTGGATTCCAACCCCAACCCGACCGAAGACGAAGTGCGCGAGGCGCTGGCGGGGGTGCTGTGCCGCTGCACGGGTTATATCAAGCCGGTGCAGGCGGTGCTGCGTGCGGCGGCGGTGCTGCGCGGCGAGGAAGTCGAGCCGTTTGCGCCGCTGGAGCGGGCGATCCCTGTCCCGGCGGAATTTTTTGAATTTCCTTTCGGTGTTAAGGAGTATCCAACTGGCGAAGGTGGCCCGCGCACACAGACGCGCACGACGCCTGTTGTCGTGGTGTCGCCGCCGGAATTGCAGGAGCGGCACATCGTTGGCAAGCCGGAGCCAAAAGTCGATGCGGTTAAGCTGGCGTTGGGGCGCCCTGTTTTTACGGACGACCTGAACTTGCCGGGGCTGCTCCATGCTGCGCTGTTAACCAGCCCGCACGCCCATGCTCGCATTCGGCGCATCGACGCCAGCCGCGCGCGCGCCCTGCCGGGTGTCCACGCTGTGTTGACTTATCAGGATGTGCCCCGTGTGAAATATGCTTCCGGTGGCCAGAGCTATCCCAACCCTCTGCCCCATGATCAGGTGGTGTTCGACAACAAGGTGCGCCATGTGGGCGACCGCGTGGCTGTCGTAGCTGCCGAAACGCCGGAGATCGCCCGCCAGGCGCTGCGGTTGATCGAGGTGGATTACGAGGTGTTGCCTGCCGTCTTCGATCCGCTGGAAGCAATGCGTCCCGGCGCGCCGATCATTCACGATGAGCCGGATACGGTCGGCATTCACGATGCACAGCGCAATATTGTGCATCACATCGATGCTCAAGCAGGCGATGCAGAAGCGCAGTGGGCCAAAGCGACCCATATTTTCGAGGGGGAGTATCGCGTCCATCAGGTACAACAGGCTTCTATTGAGCCGCACGTCTGTGTCACCTATTGGGATGAAGACGACCGCCTGGTGGTTCGCACCAGCACACAGGTGCCTTTCCATGTGCGCCGGATGCTCGCGCCGCTGATCGGCCTGCCGGTCAAGCGTATCCGTGTGATCAAGCCACGCATCGGCGGTGGCTTCGGCGGCAAGCAGGAAATGTTGATCGAGGACCTGTGCGCTCTGCTGACCATTGCTACCGGGCGACCTGTGCGCTTCTCCTATACCCGTGAGCAGGAATTCACCAGCGCACGCAGCCGCCATCCGCAGATTTTACGCTTCAAAACGGGCGTTACAGATGATGGTGAGGTTGTAGCCGCCGAACTGTATATCATCGGCAACACGGGCGCCTATGGCACACACGGCCTTACCGTGCAGATGGTCTCTGGCTTTCGCGGCCTCACCACCTACAACGCGCCTTACAGCAGGTTCACCTGTGACGTGGTTTATACCAACATCCCCACCCCCGGCGCGTATCGTGGTTACGGCGCTCCTCAGGCGCTTTTCGCCCTGGAAGTGCACATGGAGGAGATTGCCGAAAAGCTCGGTCTTGATCCCATCGCCTTCAAACGCAAGAACTGGATTAAGGTCGGCGATGAAATGGTGATGTCTCGCGCGTTGGGGGAGGGCAGGGAAGGCTTCCGCCAGGAGGTTAGGACGAGCGCCCTGGCCGAGTGTGTCGAAATCGGCGCGCGGGCGATGCAGTGGGATCAAAAGCGTGGCAAACCCGGCGATGGCCCGGTCAAGCGCGGCCTGGGGATGGCCGTCGCCATGCACGGCACAGGGATCGCCGGCTTGGATATGGGCGCGGCCAGCATCAAGATGAACGACGACGGTTCGTTTAACCTGTTGGTCGGCGCGACGGACCTGGGCACCGGCTCAGACACCATCCTGGCGCAGATCGCTGCGGAAACCCTCGGCGTGCCGCTGGAAGACATCATCATTTATTCGTCCGACACCGACTTCACCCCCTTCGACACGGGTGCTTATGCCAGCAGCACCACCTACATCAGCGGTGGGGCGGTTTTCAAGGCGGCGCTGGACGTGCGCGATCAGATCGTCAAACACGCGGCGCGGATGCTCAAAGCCGACCCGGAGGAGTTAGACCTGGAAGATCGCAGGGTGATCGCTCCTGATGGGCGCTCGGTCACACTGGCAGAAGTGGCGCTGAACAGCCTGCACCAGGACGATCAGCACCAGATCATGGCGACAGCCTCGCACATGAGTTATGAAAGCCCGCCGCCCTTTGCTGCTCAGTTTGCCGAAGTGCTGGTCGATACCGAGACAGGGCAGGTTACGGTGGAACGGCTGCTGATGGTGGTGGACTGCGGTGTGGCGATTAACCCGTTGACGGCCTCCGGGCAGGTCGAGGGCGGCATGACGCAGGGGCTGGGCTACGCGCACTGCGAAGAAATGGCTTACAGCGACACCGGCCAGGTGGTCAACACCCGCTTCGGCCCGTACCGTATCTATCAGGCGAACGAGATGCCCAGGCTCGAAGTCATTTTTGTGGAGACTTATGAGCCAAGTGGCCCATACGGTGCGAAGGCCGTCGCCGAGATTCCCAAAGATGGTGTCGCCCCGGCTATCGCCAGCGCCATTCACGATGCGACGGGCGTCTGGATTCGGGAACTGCCTTACACACCGGAGCGCGTCTGGCGCGCGCTGCACAGTGCGAAGTAATTTTCACTGCAAAGTGCGCAAAGAACGCCGGGCAGCAGGGGAAACTTTTCGCCCTCGGCGTTCTTTGCGGTGAATCTGTTGGCTGTTTGCATAGAGGACCCGATTCCGGCCACCATCTGCGCCATGAACGTTCCGCACGCTTTTGTCTTCGTTCGCCACGAAAATCAGGTTGTGCTGAGTCGGGCGATCCAACGGATCAATGCTGGCCGCCGCCAGCGCCTCTTCTACCGTTCCCTGATTGTCACCGAACCGCGCCAGGGCTGGATGGCGCTGTTGTTGGGCAACGGCGTGACGGATCATCTGCTGCTGCGCAACCTCAGCGGGCAGCTCAACACAGTGGCGTTTGAGTTGGAAATCAACCTGTTCGCGTTTGCCTATCGGCTGCACCGGGGTGGGCGCACCGTGAGCGCCTTCGAGTCGCATCTGCCGTTTTACATCAATGACCGACTGCATCTGCTGGAGCAGCAACCCGATCCGAATATCCTCGATCTGGCCGAGCCGGTGGAACGGTTTGTGCTGCGCCGTTTCCACGCTCAACAGCATGCTACCGTCTTCGATGCCGGGCATCCTGACATCCCCGACGATTTGCAGGCGTATTATGCCGGGAATGCGGCGGCGCTGCACCCGGTGCTTCGGGATGACGCCGATATGGAATATGTGGCAACCCTGCTCGCGCCGGGATTCAATCCGCAGGTGGCCTTTGAGCGTCTCCTGGCGCTGCTGAATCTGCCCTATTTGCCACCGGACCAGGTGGCTGTGATGGTCGGCGGCGATGCGATCCGGCGCGTGACCGGCTATGCCATCACGACACCGGCTACCTGGCGCGATGCGCTGCCCGGCGGCTGGCAGCGCCTGTCGGCGATGCCACCAAAACAAGGTTAATCGCATCTAAAAACCGACAGCAAGGGAAGTTGACAATCCTACTAAAACTTGTTAAAATGAGCTTGTGAAATCAGACACTTTCGGCCCAAAAAGTCTTGATGTTTCAGGGATAGGCGCCTCATGAAGCCCAAGTTTTTGAAAACGCACCTCTGGATTGCCGCCGTCGGGGCGCTGGTCTTGTTGCTGGGGCTGCCGGGGCAGACCTGGGCGCAGGGCGGCGCGCAGTCAGGTTCGCTGAACGCGACGGAAATCTCCACCTTGTTCACGCTGGTGCTGGTGATTGCCGTCGGCGTTTTCGTGCTGGTTGAGGGCCTGCTTATTTTTGCCATCGTCCGCTATCGCAGGCGTCGCGCCGACGAAATGCCCCGCCAGGTGCACGGTAATACAGCCCTGGAAATAGGCTGGACCGTCGGCTCTTTTGCCATTGTGTTGGTGTTGTTTTTCTTCACTCTGGCCTTTTACCAGACTTCGCGCGCAGCCCCTGCCGACGATGAACCGCTCATTGTCGAGGTCATCGGGCACACCTGGTATTGGGAGTTTCGCTATCCTACGACCGGGGTCAGTGTGTCTTTCGATCCCGCTGCAACGCCGCCTCAGCCGGGTTTTCGTCCTCCGGCAGTGTTGCGTGTCCCGGCAGGGCAGACGGTGGTGTTGGAAATTACCTCTCAGGATGTGCAACACAGCTTTTGGGTGCCGGCGCTGGCGGGTAAAGTCGATGCCATTCCGGGCCGTGTTCAGCGCATGTGGTTTAAAGTGGATCAACCCGGCACTTATGTGGGACAGTGCGCCGAGTATTGTGGCTTTGAACACTACAACATGCTGATCAACGTCGAGGTGATGGCCCCCGAAGCCTATGCTGCCTGGATGGACGGGCAGGCTGCTGCCGTCGCGGCGGCGGCCCAGGCGAACGCCGAGGCTGCCGGGCAGGTATTGGGGGGTGACGCCGCTGCCGGCGAGCAGTTGTATACGGCCATCGGCTGCAATGCTTGCCATTCGCTGGATGGATCGGTGCTGGTCGGCCCGTCGTTCCAGGGACTGGGACAGCGTGCCGGCGAGCGCATTGATGGCTACACGGCAGAGGAATATCTGCACGAGTCGATTGTGGCCCCATGCAGCTTTGTGGTCGAAGGCTTTTTCTGTGTGATGCCGCAAAACTACGGCGACCGCCTGACGCCACAGAACATCGCCGACCTGATCGCTTTCTTGCAGGCGCAGTAGACGATTTTGACAACTCTTTGGCGCAGATAGATCGGAGAATTCGGATGGCGACATCGGTAGCAACGGTCCCACAGGTGGTGGCGCGGCGTGGCCTGTGGGCCTGGGTTACGACGGTCGATCACAAGAAACTCGGCCTGATGTACCTGGTCACGGCGTTTGTGTTTTTCATCCTCAGCGGTATCCTGGCTCTCCTGATCCGGTGGGAGCTGGCCGCGCCCGGTGCGCAGGTGGTCCAAAGCCCGGACCTCTATAACCAGATGTTTTCGATGCACGGGACGGCGATGATTTTCCTGTTCGTCATTCCGTTCCTGGTGGGTTTTGGCAACTACATCATCCCGCTGCAAATCGGCGCGCGAGACATGGCCTTCCCGCGCCTGAATGCGCTGGGTTACTGGTTTTTCTTGTTTTCCGGCCTGTTCATGTACAGCGGTTTCTTGCTGCCGTTCGGCGCGGCGGCGGTCGGCTGGACCGGCTACCCGCCCTTGAGCGGCCCGGCGTTCTCGCCGGAGCGCAGCGTCGATATGTGGATTCTTGGCCTTCAGCTTGCCGGGGCGTCTTCCTTGATGGGCGCGGTGAACTTCATCACCACCATCCTGAACATGCGCGCGCCGGGCATGAGCCTGTGGAAGATGCCTATCTTCGCCTGGACCGTGCTGGTGATGTCCTTTATGGTGCTGATCGCTACGCCGATGCTGAGCGGCGCGCTGATGCTGCTGCTGGCCGACCGTAACTTCGGCACGCAGTTCTTTACCGTTGCGGGCGGCGGCGACCCGGTGCTGTGGCAGCATATGTTCTGGTTCTACTCGCATCCGGCGGTGTATATCATGGTTCTGCCGGGCATGGGGGTGATTTCGGAAGTGCTGCCCGTCTTTTCGCGCAAGCCGATCTTTGGTTATCGGGCGATGGTCTGGTCTACGATTGCCATCGGCGCAATCGGATTTTCCACCTGGGCGCATCACATGTTCACGACCGGTCTGACACCGGTCACGCAGGCGTTCTTCGTGCTCTCGACGATGATCATCGCCGTGCCGACGGGCGTCAAGATGTTCAACTGGCTGTTTACCATGATCGGCGGGTCGCTTAAGTTCGACACGCCGATGTTGTTCGCCATCGGCTTTTTGAGCACATTCCTGCTGGGCGGCATCACGGGTGTTTTTCTGTCGATCCTGCCGATTGACACGCAGGTGCACGATTCCTACTTTGTGGTGGCGCATCTGCACTATGTGCTGTTCGGCGGGGTCGTGTTTGCCGCCTTTGCAGGGGTGTATTACTGGCTGCCCAAGATGCTCGGCTGGCGGCTGCGCGAGGGGTGGGGCAAACTGCACTTCTGGCTGATGTTCATCGGCTTTAACGTCACTTTCTTCCCGCAACACTTCCTGGGCATCATGGGGATGCCGCGCCGCATCTACGACTACGCGGCGGATCGCGGCTGGGATGCCCTGAACCTGCTCTCGACCATCGGCGCATTCACCATTGCGGCGTCGGCGCTGGTGTTCCTCATCAATGTGGTCGTGAGCGCCGTGCGGCGTGAACCGGCAGGCGACGATCCCTGGGAAGGCGACACGCTCGAATGGATGACCTCGTCGCCTCCGCCGGAATACAACTTTGAAACAATCCCGGTGGTGCATAGCCGCCGCCCGGCGCGCGACGCGCGTCTGAACCTGATCGAAGGGGAGAACCATGAGTAGCGAAGCGCGGAGTTCGCACCACGAGACCATTCATCTGCCGCCGCCGAGTATTGCGCCGATGCTGGTGGCGTTAGGGGCGCTGTTGCTGGTTATCGGCTTCTTGCTGTGGCCGGTACTGCCGGTTGGCCTGATCGTCCTGCTGTTCGGCCTGTGGAAGTTTAGCCGCGCCCCAGAGATGCCTCTGGAACGGCCTTCGATGGGGGTTAACAGCCGTTTGCTGGGGATGTGGATCTTTCTGGCCTCGGAGATCATGTTCTTCTCCGGCCTGATTGCGACCTTCCTCGGCTACCGCAACCGCGCGGACGCCGACGTGAATGCGCTGCTCAACGTCCCCCTGATGACCATCGGGACGTTCGTGCTGCTGTCGAGCAGTTTTACGGCGGTGATGGCGCTTTCGGCCATCCGGCGCGGCAAGCTCAAGGCGCTGCGCAACCGCCTGCTGATGACGATGGGCCTCGGCGCGGCTTTTCTAATGATTGAATTGCTGGAATGGGCAGAACTGGCCGGGCACGGCATCACTACCGGGACGCTGTATGGCTCGGCTTTCTTCACGACGACCGGTTTTCATGGGATGCATGTGATCATCGGCCTGGTGTGGATGACCTTTCTGCTGTTTCGCACGCTGCGGGCCGATGCTGCTGCCGGGGGAGATTCCCGGCTGGCGCGGTTGTTCCGGCGCTTCACCAGCCGCGAAGCGGCGGCGATGGACCTGCCTGGTCCGGACGGCCTCGAACTGTTTGGGCTGTACTGGCACTTCGTAGATATTGTGTGGATCATCCTGTTTACGGTGATTTATCTGATGGTGTGAACCCGTCGGATTGATGCAGGAGGTATCGATGACCGAATATACCCCGCACCTGACTATGCAGGCGGAAGATGAAAAACGTGAACCGAACTACCTGGCGGTGTTCGGCGCGTTGGCGCTGATCACGTTGCTTGAGGTGACGGTGGTTGCCAACCTGCCCATCGCGCGCGTACCCCTGTTGCTGGGCCTGTCGGCGGCGAAGGTGCTGCTGGTGGCGATGTACTACATGCACCTCAAGTTTCAGAGTGGCTGGTTCACGGCGATCTTCCTGATCCCGATCCCGTTCGTGGTTCTAATCACGCTGGTGCTCAGCATCGCGCTTGCGCCTGTGATTCCGGCGGGTTCGGCGGCGGCGTTTGGCGTCTGCTCCGTTTTCTAGCGGGTCCGGTGAAAACAACAGCGGCGGAATGCACTCCGCCGCTGCATGGCTGCCTGTTTGACTATCCGCCCCCCTGTGGCGGAGGCGGCGAAGGCGGGCAGGTCGGATCGCCTGTCTTCCGGGCTTGTGGAATATGGCAGGTATTGTTCAACGTCGGCATAGTTCCCCCCAAAAATGTTTCATCCACTCTGGCGTCTTCAGCATCTGCCCAGCGGGGGGAGAAAGTCCTGCCGACTGTGTCAACTTTTGGACACAAAACGGACAGCCCATGC
The DNA here is from genome assembly GCA_964529715.1 of uncultured Anaerolineae bacterium. Lineage (GTDB taxonomy): Bacteria > Chloroflexota > Anaerolineae > Aggregatilineales > Ch27 > CAZGXI01. The sequence continues at coordinate 17,195 of CAZGXI010000028.1, forward strand.
AGACGGGGCTGCCGGCTGGGACTATTGGACGAATTGAGGGAATAGAAGCTGCGAGGAAATCAACTTGCCAGCAGCGCGCGGCGGTAGGCGCGTAAGGCGTCGCGGGTGCGGCCTATTTCGCGTACCACATCTACTGCTGCCATGCCGTGCCAGCCGAACGTGGTCATGTATTCGACCGTCAAGGCTCCCCGATAACCGCTTTGATAGAGCAAGGTCAGCATCCGCTGAATATCGATGCCTCCTTCGGGGAAGGGCGTTTGCAGGCGACCGCGCGTGGCCTGTCGAATTTGCACGTGTGCCACATGGGGCAGCAGCGGCTCGATCTCGCGGGAGACGATGCCCTGCGCCGTGAAGTGTGCCCAGTCCAGGGTGATGCTCAGACCGGGGGCAGCTTCCAACAGGGCCAGCGCCCTATCTGGGGTTGGCGCGACAGAATCCAGGTGCGGCTCAACGCTGACACGTAGATCGGTTTCTCCGGCGATCTCGACGATTCGGCGCAGCGATTCGGCGGCCCAATCGAATGGCGTTTTGGGTGGTGGCTCCGGTTCGGCGTCGGGGGAGGGCGCAAGGGGCGGCAGGGCGCTTGGCGAATCATCCGCTGTTGCCTCTTCCTCATCCTCGGCTTCCCGTTTCTTGGCCTTCAACCTCCGCGCTTCTGGCTCCGGCGGCGCGATTCCCGGCGACAGGGTGACGCCCGGCGCGCCTAACGCAACCACGAAGGGAACTAGGCGCTGGAACAGCTTTACCTCGTATAGCCTTCGTCCCTCATCTGGCGATGCCAGCGCAGGCAACAGTAGGTACAGGTCGGTGACGTTGAGGTGAAAGCGATCTAATAGCGCCCGAATCCGACCTGCCTCTTTTTTGGGGTTTTTGGCAGCGGCATCAGTATCCAGGTGTGCCCCACTGCCCAGATCGACAGCGTTAAAACCCAGGCGGGCGATGGTCTGGATTGCCTGTTCCAGCGGCTGATCGCTGAATCCCCAGGTATGACAGGCCAATTCAAACACAGAAATGCTCCCTTAGCTGCCCAACTTCAACATGTTGGACATCTGGTGTGCCTCGTCCAGGCTGATCCAGCCGGCGCGCAGGGCTGCCAGCGCCGCTTCGGAGCGCGTGGAGACTCCTAACTTGTCGATGGCGCTCATCAGCCGTTCGACGACGACCTGCGTGTCGCGGCCCAATCGCGCGGCGATAGCATCATTCGACTCGTCCCCGGCGACAATCGAAAGCAGCACGGCGCGCTCCTCGTCGGTCAGCGGATCGCGCATCCCTGGCGTGAGCGCCCCGGCCACCACGCGCTCGGCTACCCCGGTCCCTAGAGCCATGTTTCCTGCCGCCACCTTGTGCACGCATTCGAGCAGTTCTTCCTGAGAGCTGGTCTTCAGCAGATAACCGTGCGCCCCGGCCTGCAAAGCGCGCATGATGTAGGCGTCTTCGGTACGCCCGGTCAGCACCAACACGCGCGTCTTGGGGTGCATCCGCCGGATCTGTGGCAACACATCTAAGCCGGATTTGCCCGGCATGTTCAGGTCCAGCAGCAGCAAGTCCGGCGGGTTTTGCTGGCACAGTTGCAGAACCTCTTCACCCGTCGCGGCCTCACCGAGCACCCGGATGTCCTCCTGGTCGTCCAGGAAGAGGGCAATGCTGGTACGCAAGATGGTGTGATCGTCTGCGACGATGACGGTGATCGCCTGCTTTTCCCGCACGGTGGACGCTTCTTCGGTCGGCTTATCGGTATGGATGGGGATGCTGACGCCTGATGGCGCCGGCTGGACCACCTCGATAGGCTGCCCGCCCAGCAGAGCGGCAAATTCGGCCCCCGACTGGATGCGCGCATTCGGGTCGCGCTCCAGAGCTTTCATGATGGCCGCATCGAGCCAGGACGGAATGCTCGGCACAAGCTGGCGTGGGGGGATCGGTGTCTGCGTCACTTTTTGCAGCAGGATCGCGCCGATGTCATTGGAGTCGAAGGGCAGTTTGCCGGTTGCCATCTCATACAACACGACGCCCAGGCTATAAATATCGGTGCGGTGATCCAGATCGTGGCCACGCGCCTGTTCGGGTGAGAGGTAAGCCGGTGTACCGATGATCGAGCCGTGCGCGGTGATGTGTTTGGACCCCAGACGCATCGCCAGCCCGAAATCCATGATCTTAACCTTGCCCTCGGCTGTCACTTTGATGTTGGCCGGTTTGATGTCCCGATGGATGATGTTCAGGCGATGGGCGTAGTCCAACGCATGACACAACTGGCTGCCCAGGTCGGTTATGACCTGCACAGACGCGGGGATAAAATCGCTCAGCGGCCTGCCCTCGATGTATTCCACGACCAAAAAGTGCAGGTCATCCTCTTCCGCCTGGTCATAGATGACCATGATCGCCGGGTGGTTAAGCCGGGCGGCGCTCTGCGCTTCGCGCTGGAAGCGGTGACGGGCAGCCTCGCCTACGTAAGGCGAGAGCACCTTGATGGCGACGATACGCCCCAGGCGCAAATCGCGTGCCCGGTAGACGGTTGCCGTCGATCCCTCGCCGATGATTGCTTCGATCTCGTAACGATTCAGCAATTTTTGCCCGATCTTCATCAGGCCGTCCCTTTCCCCCGGAGTATTGCGGATGCTAAAAATGTACCCAAAAGCGGCCTAAGTGGAAAGCCAGAGACGGCTCTGTTTTGTGCATTGCAACACCCGTTGCCCTTTGCCGCAAACCACTGTTATACTAGGCATACGCTTACCCTCAGGACGAGATGCTTATGAGCTATCAGCCTGATCAGCAGCGAATTGTACAGCTTACGTCTGCTTATGATCCCTTTCAACCGCCCCAACTTCCACTGACCTTTGGCGATTACCTCTCGCTGCTGTGGCGGATCGACCGCTCGTCGGAGCGCCCCAATCTCGAAGCCTATTATCGACAGTGCGCCGAGGCAGTCGCGCGCGGCCTGGGGTTTGATCGGCGCAGCCTGCACCGCCTGGTGCGCGTGGCCGAGGCAGGCAAGATTTGCCGTTCGCTGGAAAATGTTTCCTATCGAGGGACAGAGCGCCTGGTCGATGCGCAGGATCGGCGCGCGGCCATTGGCCAACTGATGGATATGCGCGATCACATCCTGGCGATGGGCGCCTACCGTGAGCAGTGGACGCTTGGCTGGCCAGGTGGGCGTGTGGCCGATTCAGAGCTACGTGAGCACCTGTTTGCGGTCTTCTTTACCGCCTTTGAAGGGCAGTTCCGTCACTTCAGTCGGCTAATCTTCGTGATCGACATTGTGCTTCAGGAGATGATGTTGGGCCATCGTGACGTGCTTGAAATCAGCCTGATCCGCCTGATCCAGGAGTTTAACTACCCTGATCCTGCCAGCGCCAACGTCCGCGCTCAATACGAACGTTGAGGGGAAGCCAAAACCGGTGGAAGCCTCGCCCTCGCCGCTACCTGTTGCACCGATCAAAGCCGCGCCCGATTCGCGCGTGGACCTCGACCGTGTGCGCCAGTTGCGTTCGGAGTATGATCCCGCCTGCGAGCTTCAATACCCGCTGGGCCTGGGCGATTACCTGTCGCTGCGGTTTCGCCTGGACGAGCAGCAGCGGTTAAGCGAAGAACATGGCCCATCCGATTTGCTGTCTGCCCGGCAGGCGTGGTATGCGGCCTGCTGCACAGCCCTAAGCAGGGCGCTCGAACTTCAGGGGACGGCTCTGGACCTGCCGACAGAAGGACGGGCCTACGATTTCCGGCAGATGATGCGCAGCCTGCGTGACGTCTTACGCGCCCGACACGGGGTATTTCAGGCCGTCTATTACGAGATCGCCATCGGCGGCCTGTTGCGCCAGCGCGCCGACATCCTGCGGATGGGGCGTTCGGTGATCCACCGCGAAGGTGGGCCGGGGACAGGTATTGCGGATGAACATCTGCGCGCCCGCATTCAAAAGGTGTATTTCACCGATTTTGACGACGCATTGTTGGTATTCAGTTGCCAGCTTTTGCAAATGGACGATCTTTTGCTGGAACTCATTCCCTTGCGGGTTGGGTCGCCGACAACCCTGGAACGGTTGTGTGCGGAATTCGGCTATCCAGATCGGGCCGATTTACAGTGGAAAATGGCCTTTTCACTGTAACGAGGTGTCTGTCTAGGGGGCGGTGCTACCTTTTTTGATCGTATTGCCTAGCGGCAGGGAAGGTCGTTATAATTCGCCATGGGTAGGTGTTGAGCACAGCCTACCAGTCTCCTGATTGCTGTCCAGAGATAGAGAAAGCATAACTGATGAGCGAATCGTCCGTCATTGCGGACTCTCCCACCAACGTCGGTCTGGTGAGGGGCGTGCTGCGCAGCGCCGCCGTACCCGTGCTCTCGGTGCTGACGGCCATGCTGATCGGCGCGCTCTTCATCATTGTGGCCGGATACGATCCGGTGGCTGCCTACCGGGGCCTTCTGAACGGCGCTTTCGGTGATGCAGCGGGCCTGACACGGACGCTGATCAAGATGGCGCCGCTGGTCTTTTCGGGCCTGGCAGTCGCGTTCGCCTTCAAGGGTGGCCTGTTTAACATCGGTGCGCAGGGCCAACTGCTGATCGGTTCGGTCACATCGGCCTGGGTGGGCTTTGCCCTTCCGGTGGACCTGGGCAACCCGGTGCTGTCTGCGGTCGTCCATCTGACGCTGGCGCTGCTGGCTGGTCTGTTCGGTGGGGCGCTGTGGGGCGCGATACCGGGCATCCTGAAAGCATACACTGGGGCGCACGAGGTCATCACGACCATCATGTTCAACTTCATCGCCAGCAATCTGATCGGCTGGCTGCTCTTCGCAGGGGCGCCGGGAGAAGGGCTGCCGCCGGGACCACTGAACGACGGCAATGGCGTTATCGCCCGTACTCCGTCCATTCTGCCGACGGCCTATCTGCCGGTGGTGTTCGATCCACCGGGGCCGACGGCGTTGCATCTGGGCGTTTTCCTGGCGGTGATCGCTGCCGTGTTGGTGGCGCTGTTGATCACGCGCACGACGTTCGGCTTTGAGCTGCGCATGGTCGGCCTGAACCCCACCGCCGCGCGCTACAGCGGCATCGACGTGAAACGGATCACAATCCTGACCATGGTGATTGCTGGCGGATTAGCTGGCCTGGCTGGGGCGATGCAGACGCTCGGCGTCAACTATCGCTACGAGCCGAACCAGAGCCTGGGGCTTGGCTTTGATGCGATCACGGTGGCGTTGCTGGCAGGGAATAACCCCCTGGGGGTAGTGCTGGCGGCGTTCTTGTTCGGGGCAATGGACGCCGGATCGACGCGGATGCAGTTCCAGAGCAATGTGCCCAGTGAGATCATCCTGGTGGTGCAGGCTTTGATCCTGATGTTTGTCGCCGCCGACCAGATCATCCGCATGATCTACCGCATCCGGGGCGAAGGCGGGATCGGGCAGATGTTCGGCACCGGTTGGGGACAGCGATAACTAGACAAGGAGCACGCCTGCGATGCTTACGGCAGTAACTGCGATGGCTCGAACGAATCGGACTGCGCTGTGGGCCACCATCGGCGCGGTGCTGATTGTCGTGATAGCGTTTCTGGCAGCGGGGGCGGTCGGCCCGGCGGTGGTCGTGGCGGTGATCAACGCCAGCATTCGCGGCATGGTTCCGATCACCCTGGGAGCCATGAGCGGCATCTTTAGCGAACGCAGCGGTATTGTTAACATCGGCATCGAAGGCATGATGCTAATTGCCGCTTTCGTAGGATTTATGACCAATTACGCCCTCAGTTCGCCGACCGCGCCGTCGGTGCTCCAGGCCGAACCGATCCGGCTGGGCCTTTCGATCCTGACGGGGATGCTTGCCGGGGCGGTGATGGGGCTGCTGCACGCCGTGCTCTGCATCCGCTTTAAGGTGTCTCACATCATCAGCGGCACGGTGATCAATATCCTGGCGTTGGGGCTGACCGGCTACCTGTACATGCCGGGGGCGACCACACTGGGCCGCTTGCCGCCGATGATCTCGAACCCGTTCAGTGAGAGTGCGGGGATTCTCTACTGGATCGGCGAGATATTTTTGAAGAAGGGCCTCATCACCTATGCGACCTTTGCTCTGGTGATCATCATTGCCGTCGTCATGTTCCGCACGCGCTGGGGGCTGCGCACGCGCGCCATCGGGGAGCACCCGCGCGCAGCGGATACATTGGGGATCAATGTTTACCGGATGCAGTACATCAATCTGCTGTTCAGTGGCGCGCTGGCCGGCCTGGGCGGCGTTTTCCTGACTCTGGAAGCGGTGGGCCAGTTCGAGCGCGGGATGACAAACGGGCGCGGGTTTATTGCCCTGGCAGTGATGATCTTCGGCAACTGGCACCCGCTGTATGCGGCAGCAGGGGCGTTGCTGTTCGGCTTTGCCACTGCGTTGCAAGGACAGTTGCAGTTTTTTGGCATCAACATTCCGCACCAGTTTGTTGGGATGCTGCCGTATTTGCTGACGGTCATCGTGCTGGCCGGGTTCGTCGGGCGCGCGCAGCCTCCGGCGCATGTCGGCAAGCCGTATGAGGTCGAGTAGAGCAGGGAGAGGGTCCATGCACGCAGATGGAAACAGGCCGGTTCTGGAAGTCCGGGGGATCACCAAGCGGTTTCCAGGGGTGCTGGCGAATGATGATGTCAGTTTGACGCTGCACAAAGGGGAAATCCTGGCTCTGCTCGGTGAAAACGGCGCAGGTAAATCGACCCTGATGAACATCATTTACGGCTTGTACCGCGCCGACAGCGGCGAGGTTTTGCTGAACGGGCAGCCGGCTCACTTTGCCAGTTCCCGCGAGGCGATCCACAGCGGAATCGGTATGGTGCACCAGCACTTCCAGTTGATCCCTGTGATGACGGTTGCGGAAAACGTGGTGCTGGGCGAAGAAGTGATGAACGGTATTTTCCTGGATCGGCAGGAGGCAGCCCGGCGTGTTCATGAGTTGAGTGAACGCTATGGTCTGGAAGTCAATCCTGCTGCGTTGGTCGAAGAATTGCCGGTCGGGGCGCAACAGCGCGTCGAGATCATCAAGGCGCTGTACCGTGATGCGCAAATTCTGATCCTGGACGAACCGACGGCGGTCCTGACTCCGCAGGAAGTGCAGGAATTGTTCAAGATCATGCGTGATCTCTCGGCCAGAGGGGTGAGTATCATCTTCATTACTCACAAGCTCAAGGAGGTTCTGGCTGTTGCCCATCGCATCGTGGTGATGCGCGACGGGCGCGTGGTGGGCGAGACCAACCCCTTAGAAGCGACCGAGGAATCCCTAGCCGCGATGATGGTCGGACGCGAGGTGCTTCTGCGGGTGAAGAAGGGCCAGGCGAATCCCAAAGAGGTAGTGCTCCGCGTAGACAATCTGAGTGCCTATGATGACCGAGGACACATGGCACTCCGAAATGTGTCGTTCGAAGTGCGCGCCGGTGAGGTGCTTGGCATTGCCGGGGTTCAAGGCAACGGACAAACAGAACTGGTCGAGGTGCTGACCGGTCTGCGGCGCGCGCATGGGGGGCACTTCTCGATTAACCATCAAGATATGACCCATGCCTCTCCGCGTGATGTTACGGTCATCGGCGCAGGGCACGTTCCCGAAGATCGCCATCGTTACGGCATGGTCACAAGTTACAGCGTGTCTGAAAATCTGGTGTTGAACACCTACTTTCAGCGCGATTTCACCGATGCGCCTACCAATCTGCCCACCATCTTCCTTGCCTCTGTCTTGTACGGCTTTTTCGCGGTGACCGCCTTTGGCTTGCTGTGGCTGGTCTGGAGTTTGCTATGGGATGGGGGCGAAATGCTGGCGCAGTTTTTGCAGCGGCTGGGAGTCGCCGTCCCGTGGGAGGTGACGAGCGGGGGGGGAGTGCTTTGGCCGCTGGTGCTGCGGTTGTTTAATGTGACGGACCCAGCTAGTGCCGGACGGGAAGCGATGGCTGGCCCGGATTTGGTGCGGATGCTCGTCTTGATCGGCACCGCGTTGTTAATCGGTTGGGCCGCTGCACGCATCGCCCGATGGATTATGGCCTGGCTGCGGGTTCGCTTCAACAAACAGTTTGAGCAATTGCACGGTCAGCGGGGTGGGGTGGTGCTGAATCGCCGAAATGTCGATGCCTACGCCGAACGGCTGGTGAAGGAATTTGGCATCCGCACTCCCAGCGTCGAGACAAGCGCGGGCAGTCTTTCTGGCGGCAACCAGCAGAAGATGGTCGTGGCCCGCGAACTGGGCCGCCGCCCGACTTTGCTGATCGCCTCACAGCCGACGCGCGGCATCGATGTCGGCAGTATCGAGTTCATCCACCAGCAGTTGGTTGCCCAGCGAGATGCGGGCGCGGCGGTGCTGCTTGTGAGTGCCGAGCTGGACGAGATCATGGCGCTGTCCGACCGGATCGCCGTGATGTATAAAGGCGAGATCGTCGCTACGGTGTCTGCCGGGGCGGTTACACGCGAGCAGTTGGGGCTGTTGATGGCAGGGGCGCACGCTGAAGAAGTACTTGAGGCCGCATGAAGGAAAATACCGGCGCGGGCGGTCCGAGGACTGCTGCCGTTGGTGACGTTGCCGGGAAGCGGGTAAAATTCAGTACGCAACCTGTGGGGGCGTCCAGGGTCATTGCACTGACCTGGAGACGCCCTGATCGTTTTCAATAGTAAGGGGCGGTAGATACTCTGGGACGCACGCCTGAAATGCAGCTTTCTTCTTGGATGCGCGCATGGTGGCGGCGCGCGGTCAATGGTTGGCGGGTGTTGTTCTCGCGCGGAGATGTGACGGCACTGCTGTTAGCCTCTGGCGTGTTGATTCTCCCGGCGCTGGCGTTGCGTGCCGCTGCCTGGACCGTTGGCCTAGAGCAGTTGCTTCCTGTGGCCGTGTTAAGCGTCCTACTGGGATTTCTGCTGGCACGCAGCCATTATGGGGAACTGCTTGCTCTGGTCATGTCCGCCATCTATGGGGCCGTCATCATTGGCCTAATTACGGCGCTGAATATGGCGGGTGGCTCGCTAGGAGAACGCCTTGCTGACCTGGCAGCGCGCATCGTCGCCTGGTTGGAAGTGCTGTTCGGGGAAGGGGTGAGCCAGGACAATCTGATCTTCGTGCTGTTCCTCTCTGTTTTGTTCTGGTTCCTGGGGCACAATACAGCCTGGCACGTGTTCCGCCTCGACCGGGTGTGGCGGGCAATCATCCCGCCGGGCCTGGTGATTCTGGTCAATGCTTTCTACTACACCGGCCCGGCGCCTCTGGGCGCTTACATGGCCCTGTTCGTTGTCTTGGCGCTGCTGTTGATCGTGCGTAGCAACATCGAGGCCCACGAGTGGCGCTGGTATCTCAACCGAATCAGCTTCCCGCCACAGATGCGCAGGCAGTTTTTGGCCTGGGGGGCGGTATTGGCAGTCTTCCTGGTTGGGGTAGCGTGGGTGCTGCCGAACGGCGCAGAGAGCGAAAACCTGCAACGGATTCAGGAATTCCTCAACCGCGATCCGCTGGGTGAACTGAACAAGCTGTTTAACCGTCTGTTCGCGGCGCTGGAAAGCGAAGGGCTGGCGACGGCGGATTACTACGGCGGCAATTCGCTGCAACTGGGTGGGGCGATTCAACTGGGCAACCAGACTGTGATGCTCGTCCAGACGCCGCGTCTGGATCGGCAGGGTGTGCGCTACTACTGGCGTTCGCGCACCTTCGGGTTTTACGAGCAGGGGCGTTGGACGCCAACGGCAACAGTACGTCTGACGGTCCAGGAGCCGGGTTTTGTCATCGAAGATGCACCAGTGGTGGCCAGCGCGCGTCAGGTGGTCCGCCAGCGGGTGACGATGGTGTTGGGGGCGTCCCGGTTGGTTTATGCCGCGCCGCAGCCTGCCGTGTTGGACCTGCCGGTCAGCATCGACCTGACCTACGTGAACAATGACAACCGCCAGGCAGATGTATCGGTCATTCGCCCGTTGCGCCCACTACGCAATGGCGATGTCTATACCGTGTCGAGCGCGGTGAGCGTGGCCGATGCGTCGGCCTTGCGCGGGGCCGGCCTGGACTATCCGCAGTGGGTGCTGGCGACCTACTTGCAATTGGGCAGCAGCGTCACCCAGCGGACGCGCGACCTGGCTGTGCAGATCGTTCGCAATGCAGGCGCGAGCACGCCCTACGATCAGGCCAAAGCCATCGAAACGTGGCTGCGGTCCAACATTGCCTATCAGGAAACAATCCCCGGCGCGCCGCCTGGTATCGATCCGGTGGACTGGGTGGTGTTTGAAGATCGGCGGGGATATTGCAACTATTACGCCAGCGCCATGATTGTGATGCTGCGGTCGCTGGGAGTCCCGGCGCGTCTGGCGGCGGGATTCTCACAGGGGGAGTGGGACGAGGCTTCGCAGGCGTTCCTGGTTCGGGAACGCGACGCACATACCTGGGTCGAGGTGTATTTTCCCGGCTACGGCTGGGTGGAGTTCGAGCCGACGGCAGCGCAAGCCCCTTTGAACCGCCCGGACGCGATCTTGGCAGCGCAGGACTTGGGGACCTTCACCCCGCCGCCGACCAATACCCCTCTGCCGACGGTGACTCCCACACCGACGTTAGCGCCGTCACAGACGAGTACCCCCGATCCGCTGCAAGGTCCCGCGCCGGTGATTCCGCCAACTGTGACCCTGACACCGACCGCGACACCGACGCCGTTTATCCCGCCGACAGTCTCGCCGCCGGTCACGCAGGAACACCAGCCGCTGAATATCGTGACGGTGATCCTGTCGGCAGTGCTCACGGTCCTGATCGTGCTGTTCGTGTTGGTAGCGTTGCTGGTGGGGGTGCTGTTTTTGATCTGGTGGATCGAGTGGCGCGGAATGGGCGGGCTGACGCCCACGCAACGGGCCTATGCTCTGCTGGGACGTTACGCAGGTTACGTCGGCATCACGCTGCCGCCGAACTATACCCCGCATGAGCGGCGGCGCGTCTTGGCCGACCGGATTCCGCGCGGCGATCAGCCGTTTCGCGTCATCACGGATATGTACGTCGAAGAGACTTACGCCCCACAGCAACGGCGCGGCGCGCGGTGGTCTGTCGCAGCGCGGAATGCCTGGAACAGCGCCCGGCTGGCGTTTTTACGTCAACGGTTGGAGCGCCTGATCCCGCGTCGCTGGCGCTGATGGCATTCGCCGCCGGTCTTCCGGTGAATCGGGCGGGCAGCCGTATCAACGGTCGCGGTTGACGGCGAAATACGTCATTTCGAGCAGGGCCTGCCGGGACGGGCCATCGGGGGCACCAGCCAGAGCATCACGGGCCTGACGCGCGAAATCCTGGGCGATGTCCAATGCCTGGTCAATGGCGCCGCTGGCGCGAATGTCTTGGATGACGGCGGCGATTTGTTCTTCGCTGGCCTGGCCGGCGATCACCCGCTTGAGCGTACCATTGGCGCGATTCTGCGCGTGGTAGATCAGCACCGGCAACGAGACAATGCCCTCGCGTAGATCGTGGCCGATGGGCTTGCCCAGTTTTTCGGCGTTGCTGGTCAGGTCCAGCGTGTCGTCCACGATCTGAAAGGCCATGCCGAGCAGCCGCCCATATTCTTCCAGCGCGTGAACCTGCCGGGGAGAGGCGTCGCTGAGCATCGCCCCGGATGCAGCGGCTGTGCGAAACAGTGCCGCTGTTTTGCCGTAGATACGCTTGTAATAATCTTCCATCGACACCAATGTGTTTTTTGACTGCGCCTGGAGTAATTCTCCCTGGCAGATTTCACTCAGCGCGCGGGAAAATGCCTGGACTACGCCCAGATGCTCGGCTTCCGATACCAGACCCGCCGCTTGCGCGAACAAAAAGTCCCCCGTCAGCACGACGATTCCGGCAGGAAAGGAAGCATTCAGCGTTGACGCCCCCCGCCGTTCGGCGGCGTTATCGACCAGATCGTCGTGCACCAGCGTGGCGGTGTGGAGCAGTTCGATTCCGGCGGCGACGACCAGGGTACGTCCGGGGTCGGCACCAAACATGCGCCCGCTGTGGAGGGCCAGGCTAGGACGCAGACGTTTGCCCCCCGCCCGGATCAGGGCGCGTACTTTCTCGTCGATCATCGCCTGGCCGATGGAAACAATCTCCAGCAGGCGTGCTTCCACGCGCTTCAGTTCGAGTTCAATCGGTGTGGCGAACGAAGTGGTCAGGACCATGCTCATCGTCTTCTCTACCATCAGGAAGGCGGTGTCTTTACCGCCAGGCGGTCTTGGATTTCTTGCCAGGCGTCAGCGCGCCGGGCGCGGAAAAAGGAAGCGAGTAAAACCAGACCGTTGTAGATGACCTGCAACTGGGACAGGCGGCGTTGGTCAGGGGCGCATTGCGTCGCGCAAAGCGCCAGGGCGCCCTGCTGGCGTGTGGCGATGCTGTCCAGCCGCCGGGCGATCAGGGTGGCGACGACGTCGGGAAGGTTTTCAGCGGCCTGATAGAATTTGCGACGGTCGCTGAGCTTGCCGACTTCCTGGGTCAATCCCATTTGCTCAAGATTTTTCAGGATTACGCTGATGGAGCTTTTAGCGATCCCGGTCTTGTGGGCGGCCTCATCCAGCGACAACGGCTCAGTCTGGGTGCATAGCAGTGCCAACACCAGCGAAGCGGATTTGCTCAGTCCCAAGAGTTTACCCAGTTCTGCCACGCTCTCAAAGAGCCGTTTATCCATACTAATTGGGTCATCTATCATCGTTTTTGCCACCCTAAAATTGTTGGTCAGAGAATCAGGTTGGTTTGTTCTCCGCTTCACAAACCCAATTATAGACGGAAATAACCGCCTGTCAATCGAAAATTCCGAAGATTCAGAAAGTTCTAAACGTTTAGGGGCAATAGAACAACTTGTCCCTCTGCCGACGGCCAGAGTTAGACGCCGGGACAGCGCAGACAAGCTGTTGTGCCGCTGTTGGGGCGCGGCAAATGGAAGAAGCGAAGTACAACTCTCTTATTCAAATGAAACGACCTGCCCGAAACCGGTCCTTAACCGACCCAGCTATCGACCGATCGAGCCTGCGACTCGGCCAGGACGCCGTTGAGCTTGGCGATCAGTTCTTCTCGCCCGACGGGTTTGGTCATCAAGTCGGTTGCTCCAGCCTGCATGGCCTGGCGACGGGTGTGATAATCGTCCAGGGCGGTCAGCATGACAATCGGCACGTGGTTGAGTTTCGGGTTGGCGCGCAGGTGCCCGCAGACGGTGACGCCCGAAATGCCCGGCATCATAATATCCAGCAATACGATGTCTACTGTATGGCTGTTCGCCTTGTGCAGGGCTTCCTCGCCGCTGGTTGCTGTTACGACCCGGAAAGGCGAATCGCGCAGCAGGACCTCGACCATTTTGAGGACGGCAAGTTCGTCGTCCACGACCAGCAAATTATAGGGGTGCTCGTTCATCGCGTTATCCTTTACCATGTTCACAGTTCCAGACCAGATGATCGGGACGATTCCGGTGATGCGCTTCTACCAATATGTTTTTTTAACCATATCACGATTTAAGATATTTTTGTAGATCATCCCAGATTTCGATTAGCATCTGTTTGTTGTCCTATTTCAACGCTGTTTTTGTGAGATCACGATTCTCTGGGAGGGTATATGGTCAACCTATTGGTAGGAACGCAGAATCCAGGCAAACAGCGCGAATACCGCGATTTACTTGCCGACTTGCCTGTGCAATGGCTTTCTCCTGCCGATGTCGGTCTGGCTGATTTTACGCCAGAGGAGAGCGGTGCGACGTTTGAGGAGAACGCTCGTTGCAAGGCGCTGGCTTATGCTCGCGCCACCGGCCTGCCTGCCCTGGCCGACGACTCCGGGCTGGAAGTAGATGCTCTCGGCGGTGCGCCGGGAGTCCTTTCGGCTCGTTACGCTGGCCCACAGGCGACGGATGCAGATCGCTACCGTAAATTGCTGACCGTCCTGGCGGGCGTGCCCGATGTGCGGCGCACAGCCCGGTTTATCTGTGTTGTGGCGCTGGCGTTGCCCACTGGGGAGGTATACACCGCACACGGCGCGCTGGAAGGAAGTATCGGGTACGAACCGCGCGGGACGGAGGGCTTCGGCTACGACCCGGTGTTTGTGTTGCCGGACGGGCGGCACTTGGCGGAATTACCCGCCGCCGAAAAGCATATCATCAGCCATCGCGGGCGGGCGCTACAAGCCTTCAAGCCCAGGTTGCTCGATTTGCTTGTCACCCTGGGGCAGGAAGATGGTTGAAAGGCGGTCCCCCAGGCGGCCCGTGCTATAATGAACACATCCGGCAACGTTGCAGGGTTGAAAGCCCGATGATCACCAGCGTGCATATTACTCTGGCGGGAGCGGGGGATAACGCGGCGCCGACGCCGACGATTCTGTTTTTTAGCACGGATGTCGAAGGGGATGTCGCGCTGCTGGAACGCTTCATTCCGATAGCGACCGGCAATCCCCATGGCAGCGGGATTCGCTTGCTCTGGTCGCTGCCCGATCCGGCGATAGCGTTGGGGCGTGTCGATCTGTCTCACGATGAGGCCGGCGAATACCAGGCGCGTAACCGAGTCAGCGGCGGTGTCGATTTGTTGATCGCCCGCGACGCGCCGGGCGCAACCGAGCGCCGCGCCTTGCGGCTCGATTGTTTTTACGCCGATTGGCTGGGCGCATTGAGCGTTGAAACGCCGTCCGATGATGCTGACCGGGTGGCGCCGATCACGGGATTGGCCCTGCGCCGGGCGCGTATCTGGCGCGATGCTGGCTGCCACGCTTACGCGGTTCGGGCGTTGCTGGACGAATTGGCGTTGGCCTCTCGTCCCGATGGTTCGCTCACGCGGCGCGCGGCGTATGTGTGTCACGAGGCAGCTTTGCTGGCCGAGGCTATGCAGCGCGCCGACGCCTGCGAGTATTTTGAAACAGTCGCCTTGATGCTCTATCCGAATTGCCACGATGCGCTGATCGGGCTGGCCTTGCGTGCCCAGGGCGATCCCGCTCAGGAATTGAAGCTACTGGCGCGCGCCTATGCTGTTCGCCCGCACCGGGATGACCTGCGTCTGTACGTGCGCACACTGGCCCGCATTGAGGAGAAGCCGCCTGCTGTTGTTCAAGAGATGTTCCTGACCCATGCCGCAGAGATTCCCCTCGACGCGCCGCTGTTCCAGGATGCAGCGGGCCAGCCGCTGCGAGTTCCGCCTGCTGAAATTCTGGCCCATCTCCGCGCATTGGCATGATCAAGCGGCGCGCTTCCGGTTCTGAAGAAGGGCAGGCCGTTTTGAACGACCGGTTGCACCGCTATACTATGTTTGAAGAAACCGTCGTGGCGATCGAAGCTGAGCGCCGTCGGCTGGCCGAACGTCTGGAAGACAGCATCCTCGGTCCGTTGAACCTGTTGCTTGCCCAGGCCAATGCCTACGAACAGACGATGGTGGCCTATCCCCCGGCCCACACGGCGCTTGCGGTGCTGAACAGCCTGATCCGCCAGGCGATCCAGCAGGCGCGCGACTTGCAGACAGACCTACACCCGACGATTTTGGAAGCTCTGGGTCTCGGCGCCGCTCTGGAGACTCTTGCTGGCCAGATGATACGAGCACATGGCCTGCGAGTCAGCCTGTCTTTACAGCGGATTTCTGAGCAGGCGCCCTTTCCGATTGAACTGGCGCTATTTCGTGCGGCGCAGGATGCGTTGGACCGGGCTGCCCGGTCGGCGCGTGCCGCGCAGGTGTGGATTCGCCTGGACTGCCGCGAGGCACGCCTGCGGCTGAGCATCGCCGACGACGGGATAGCCGCGTCCGGTGCGGGCGAACGAGATGCTGTCCGGCGGCGCGTGGAGCAGCTTGGGGGAGTGTTTGTGGAAAGCGTCGGTGCCGATGGCAGGTTTGAACTGGTGGTCGAATTCGTGCTGCACGCGCCGGTCCCACTCACAGCGCGCGAGATGGATGTACTCCAACTGCTGTCCGAAGGACTGAGCAACAAGGAGATCGCCGCTGCGTTGCACCTCAGCCCGCGCACGGTGAATTTTCACCTGGATAACATCTACTCCAAACTGGGCGTCGGTTCGCGCACCGAGGCGGTGATCTACGCGCTGCGCCAGGGTTGGGTGCGGCATGGACCCGGCACCCCCGTTAAATAACCGGGGATGGACCGGTGATTTGCCCGTTCTGCGCTGTCCGGCGGGTGTGGCATCCTGAGGGTAGATGTTCGCCGGGCAGAGGCCCGACAGGTGTGGAAGGAAATGCAATGAATGACCGGACAGGCAGTGACTTGGGGCCGTTGGAACCCCTGCTGCGCGACGACGAGGTGCAGGAAATCATGGTCGATGGGCCGGATCGGGTTTACATCGAGCGGCATGGCCGCTTTGAGGACCTGCCCGACGGCTTCCGTGACGAGACGCACCTGATGGAGGTGATTCGCCGCCTGATCGAGCCGCTGGGCTATCGCGTGGATGCGGAGCAGCCCTTCGTAGACGCCCGTCTGCCCGACGGGGCGCGCGTCCACGTCGTGATCCCGCCTGTCTCGCTGAACGGGCCCGTGCTGGTCGTGCGTAAGTTCTGGAAGCGGCATCTGACGGTCGAAGACCTGATCAGTTTTGGGGCGTGGAATGAGGAAATCGTGGAATTTTTGCGCGCCTGTGTCCGCAGCCGCCTGAATATCCTGGTCGGCGGGGGGACGGCGTCCGGCAAGACGACCATGCTCAACCGCATCGCCGACATGATCCCTGAAGACGAACGCATCATTGCCATTCAGAACGCCGCCGAACTTGCCCTGAGTCATCGGCGCGTTGTCAAGTTGGAAACTCGTCTCCCGGACCGTGAGGGCAGGGGCGGCGTCACGGCAGCGGACCTGGTGTGGCATGCGCTGCGGATGCGCCCTGACCGCATTGTGCTGGGTGAAATCATGGATGGCAGCGAGGCTCTGCTGTTGTTCGAGGCCATGAACCGGGGGCACGAGGGCACGCTGGCGACCATGCACGCGACCGGCCCGCGCGACGCGCTCTCTCGTCTGGAGATGATGATCACCTCGGCCAACCCGTCCATGCCGCTGCTCAATGTGCGCCAGGTGATGGCGAGTGCCCTCCACCTGATCGTAGATCAGGAACGGCTGGAAGATGGGACGCGCCGGGTACTGCGGCTGACTGAGGTGGTGGGAATGCAGGGTGATGCCATTTTGACGCAGGACGTCTTCGAGTTCCGACGGACGGGCATCGAAGACGGCAGGATCACGGGCTACTTTACGGCCACCGGGTACATTCCGTCTTTCTTGAAGCGCATCCGTGAGGCGGGAATCGCATTGCCGATGAGCCTGTTCACGCCGTGCTGAACCCCATAGAGAAGCCCGCCCTGTCGCCAAATCCGACGACGGCGTGCACCCCCTAGCGTTGCCGTCGTTGGATTTGTCCGTGACTTTTAGGGATGTGTTGCATCAAAAGCGGTGTCAGATCAAGTGAGACCTGTTTTCTTTTTTTGTATAAGGAGACGCGATGGCCCAGGTCACTGTGACGTGGCTACAAAACTTGCAGTTTGTCGGCACGGACAGCACCAAACACTCAGTCGTCCTTTCTGGCACTGGGCCGGAGGACGGCATCGGCATGAAGCCTTCGGAACTGCTGTTGATTTCGTTGGGCGCGTGCACGGCCTACGACGTGGTGAATATTTTGCGCAAAAAGCGCGAAAAGCTGCAAGATGTGCGTCTGATCGTGGATGGCGAGCAGGATATAGAAGCGCCCTGGCCTTTCCGCAAGATCCATCTGCATTACGAAGTCAGTGGGCGCGGACTGGCCCCTGAAGCGGTCGAACAGGCGATCAAGCTCTCCGAGGAGAAATACTGCTCTGTAGCTGCTACCCTGCGCGCCGGTGTTGAGATTACTTTCGACTACGAAATTGTTGATACTGCCGATTGAGCATCTCGTCTGCGCGGCGGGACGCTCTACCTGGCGCGTCCCGCCGCTGTGTTGGCATCAGTTGACCGTGACCGTTGCAGGCGGTCCCAGGTATTCCCATGCGCCGTTGGGCGTCCGGCAGGTTGCCTCATCTGAATAACATACGGCCAGGTGTAGCGTATATGTGCCAGGACTGGGCAACGTGACGGCATCGCGCCAGGTCATCGGGCTGCCGGGGTCAAACGTGCCTGCGCCAGACCAGCTTGTCTGGAACAGGTCGGGCATATTCTGGCCGTTCAGTTCGACTGCTGCGCCGATGATGCCCCAGGGAACGGCGGCGTTGCCTGGGTTGCGAATCGTGAAGTTGAACCAGACCCGTTCGCCTGCACGGATAGCGGCGCTTTCCACGCTGAAATCCGCCGTCAGCCCCCGGCTCGATCCGCTCGATGCGGGTGGCTGTGTGGGGATGGTGGTGGGTGGCAGGGTCGGCGCGGCTTGCTGCGGCGGTTGCGTGGCCGGGGCGCCGGTATTGGTAGGTGGTTGCGTTTCGGTTGCGGCGGACGTCTGGGTGGGCGTGGCTGTCGGCAGGGGGGTAGAGGTCACCGTCGGCGTGAACGTGGCTGTTGGCTGAGGTGTGTCCGTCGGTCCGCGTGTTGGGACCGGGGAGATGGTCACGCCGATTAGCAGGGGCGGAACGGTCGGTGTGGGCGGTTCCAGGTTCGCCAGCACGCCCTGATCCTGCGCTATTACCAGGGCGATCACGCCGCAGGCGCTCAGCAAGGCCAGGGCAATCAGGCCGAAGGCCAGCGCACCGGTCACAAGGCGACAGCCAGAAACTCCTGAGTGTGTTTCGACCGGCTGGCTCTCATCGTAAGTCTGGGTCATCGACTCTGCACCTTCTCATTGATGTGATGTGAATTTAGCGGGGGTATTATACCACGCCCATGCTGCGAACCAGGCCGTTGGGCCGGGGACTGTGATTATCCCATCAACTGGTTGCTAAGTGCGGCGAGGGAAAGCAGGACAAAGTTGTAGACAAAATGGGCGGTGATGGCGGCGCCGGTGCCGAACTGTTGCCGCAGCAGGCCGAAGAATAACCCGACCACCAGGATGATCAGCGCAGCGGGGGTAAACTGGTACTGCGCGTGCATCAGCGCGAACAACAGCGCCGTCGGTCCCAAGCCAATGACCGGTTGCAGCCCGCCGCGAAAAGCGATCTCCTCGCTAAATGAACTTAGCAGCGCTACCAGAAAAGCGCCGCTCAACGTTGTGACGCTGCCTGTGATAGCGCGGTTGAACTCCATCTGCTGTTCGAGCAGTTTTTCGGGAGTCGTCGCTACCCAGATCGCGCTGGCGCAGAATTGGAAGCCGACCAGCGTTATCGCCACGCCGGCTCCGACCGATACTTCGCTCAGGGTTGGCCAGCGCAGGCCCAGCCGGGCAAGCGCCTGGCGCGGTGAGCGATCCAGCCCGATCCCGACGCCCAGGAATGTCACCAGAAGCAGCATCGCCGCCGTCAGCGCCGAGGAGATCACCACTTGATTCTGATTAAGGTCGCCTGCCGCCGGGCCGCTTTGCCCGCCTGCAATGATGAAATCCACAAGCGTTTGCAGCCACAGCAGCAGCGCCGCGCCGACGGCCAGAGCATGGATCGTGGACTGTGGATCGAAGCCGCGTATCTGGTCTGGCCAGGGTTGAGCGGTAATGTCGTTCAGGCGATCTGGGCGCAGCGGGGGGAACAGTCGGCTGGCCCACAGCCGCAGACGCAGGCTGTGTACCCATAGCCACAGGAAGAGGGCCGTGATGAGTGCAAAGCCGAGGGCAACCAACCCGCGTGTCGGCGCGCCTGTGTCCAGGCCAAGCCGGATCGCTTCTTCAGGATCGCTACTCAAGAGCTGAATGACGGTCAAATAGCTGAGGAGGGTATAGCCCACAAAGCCCAGCAGGATCGCGCCCCATAGTGCCCGAAAAAGGCCGTGCTGTGCTGCCGACTCGCCGGTCCGCCGTGACTGCCAGGCTGCTGCCCCAAAGAGCAGTGCCGCCGCAATGGGGATGCTGTATTGGAATTCCACACCTTGCCGCCTCTCTCCGTTAACCTGCCTTCATTTAGCCACAATAGATACCCGGCAGGCCACGACCCTGTTGTTTGTTTTTGTCTCCCCTGCCGCTCGTGGTATGATGAAGCGGCGCGAGGAAGGGCTGCTATGACCGATCCAAAAACGACTCCCCTGGAAGAATGGGTTTTTCTGTATCTGACACACGAACTCCGCACACCGATGAACGCCCTGCTGGGGTTTTCCCAGATGTTGCGGGATGGCGCCTATGGCGAACTCAATCCCAAGCAGCAGGACCGCCTGGATCGCGTGGTGCACAGCGCACAACTGGTTTTGCGGCGGTTGGACCTGTTGCTGGATTTCGACCGGCTGCATCAGGGCCAGCTTGATCTGAGCCGGGCACGGGTGACACTGAAAGAACTGCTTGAGGTGGCCCTGGCTGCCACCGATTACGACAATCGTGGGCGGCGTTTGCAGGTCACTCTGCCGGAAAAGCTGCTGGACGCCACGCTGGCGGTTAACCTGTCTTGGGGCGGCGTCGCAGTGCGGGAAGTCATCCTCCATGCTGCCAGTGAAGCGATGCCCGATCCAACCGTCTGGCTCCAGGCAGAGCTGTGTATGCAAGACGCATACCTGGCGCTCGATGTGCGCTACAATGCCCCACCGATGGACGCCTGGCAGCGCGGCAACCTGTTCACGCTGAATAGCCGGACCGGCATCGGTTTGCCTCTGGCGCTGCAACTGCTGTCGCGCATGGGCGGCAGCATCGACTACGAGAGCGAAGCGACTCGCCACGTCATCACATTGACTTTGCCGCTGGCCGAAACCTAGCGCATGGTCAACAAGCAGGGGCGACCGCCTGGCCGCCCCCACCACGTATTCCTGCCACATGTCCTGCTGTTAACGTCCGATGCTCATCGGCATGATTACGTGGATGAAATCCTCACGTCCGGCGGGTTTGATCAAGCCGGGCGCGGCAGGGCCGTTGCTTTCTAACACGACCTGCTCATCTCGGATCACGCTCAACACTTCGATCAGATAGCGGACGTTGAAGCTGATTTCCTGATTCTGGCCTTCGACGGCGGCGTCTACGACGGCGTCGGCGTTGCCGCGTTCGACGGATGTGGCTTCCAGCCGCACGATGCCTGGCGCGGACGGGCTTTCGCCAGGCGTGACGATCACTTTGGCGTTGTAGTTCACGTCACGGGCGAAAATTTCTGCCCGCTTGCAGGCGCGCAGCAAATCGGCGGTGTAAGCGACTGTGCTCGTGGCGAAGGATTTGGGAATGATGGCCTGGTAATCCGGGAACTTGCCGTCCAGCAGGCTGGAGGCCACATCGACGTTCTTGAGGTGAAAAATGACCTGGCTACGGCCTGACGGAATACTAATGAGCACTTCTTCGTCTTCGTCGCTGATGATGCGGCTCAGTTCGTTCAGGGTACGGGCTGGGATGACCATGGTCAGCGGTTGTGGGGAACCAATTTCCAGATTGGCATAGCGGACGGACAGCCGGTAGCCATCGGCGGCTGCCATGGTGATCCGGTCGCCCTCGATGCGGGTGTACACGCCGGTCAGGATCGGACGATTGTCATCGTGAGCTGCGGCGAAGACAGTCTGGTTGATCATCTCTCGCAATGTATTGCCGGGCACGGCCACGCCGGGGTCTTCACCGGCCTGCGGGATCAGAGGAAAATCCGTTGCGTCGATCCCTTTGACATTGCTGTTGGTCGCGCCGCAGTGCACGCGCAGGGTTTGCGTGCGCACATTGAGTTCCAGGTCCACCCGTTCGGGCGACAAGGCGTTGACGAGATCGATGAATGTGCGCGCCGGGACGGTGATTGCGCCGTCCTCCTCGATCTTGGCCCCGATCCAGGCGGTGATGCCCAGTTCCAGGTTTGTCGCTGCCAGCTTGAGCCGCCCCTCTTCGGTTTCGAGCAACACGTTTCCCAAGACCTGCATGGTGGGGCGCGTGGGCACGGCTCGCCCGACAATGCTTAATCCTTTAGCCAAATTTTCTTGCAGTACCGAAACCTTCATGCCTGCGGTCTCCTGTGAATGCCGGTCAGGGCGGCGAATTTTAGAGGGCGGACTGTCTTTGCCCTACGGGTGGAAATGGCGAAAATGGGTGATGGTTGATTCAAGTTGGAGTATACAAGGTATAATACGAACCAACAAGCAGCATTCCTGGGGCGGGTCATCGACCCGCCCCGGTGTGTGTGACACATTTCCTTGTTTATCAGCAGTGATCTGAGATGAGGGGCGAACCCGATGGGCAAAATTCACGATGTCGCCGTCAAACCACTGGTCACGCATTCTGATGACCGGGGTTACTTCCGCGAAATCCTACGCGAGGATGACGGCTTGCTGCGTCGTTTCGGCCAGACCAGTATCACCAAAACTTATCCCGGCGTGATCAAGGCGTTCCATTGGCACAAAAACCAGGATGACCTGTGGTACGTCGCGGCGGGAATGGCCCGCGTGGTGTTGCACGATCTGCGCGAAGGCTCGCCCACGCGCGGCGAAACCCAGGTTATTTACGCCGGAGAAGACAATCCTGTCCTGATCCTGATCCCGGCGGGTGTAGCGCACGGCTATCAGGTGCTTGGCGACCGGCCTGTGTTGTTGTTCTACCACGTTACGGCCTGCTACGACCCGGCCAACCCGGACGAGTACCGTATTCCTTATAACGATCCCGCTATCGGTTTCGACTGGTCGATCAAGTTCCGCTAGGCTTTGCCTAACCTGGGTCAAACGGCGCTACTTGCCAGGGGCGTCCCAGTTCAGCATAATTAGGCGTGTGACCTGATTCGGGTGAGATTCCGGTCTTTGATGTTTTGTCGCCAACCGTAAGGATAGACTGTGCGCAGAGATAAATGCTCGTTGCTGTGCGTTGCTCTCGTATCGATCAGCCTGCTGGCTGCCTGTGGAGGTGCTGCTCCTGCGGCTGGTGATCCGACGCAGATGCCCACCACCGCAGGGCTGGTGCCGCCAGTGACGGATACGGTGTTGCCTACACCGACCGAGGTGCTGGCCGCCATTGTCAATGGCCAGCCGATTACCCTAGCTGCTTTTCAGGGTGAGTTGAGACGGGAAGAAGCGCGTCTGGCGGAGGCGGGAGCCGTTCCTGCTGACCGCGCCGCCTTCGAGTCTTCAGTGCTTACGTTGATGATCGACCAGGTGTTGATTGAGCAGGCAGCGGCAGTGCAGGGTGTGGTCGTGAGCGAAGCGGACGTGGACGCCGAGATCGCGGCAAATATCGAGCTGGCGGGTGGCGAGGCCGCCTGGCAGACGTGGATCCAACAAAACCTGTTCACGCCGGAGGAATATCGTTCTTCGATCCGATCTGCCCTGATTACTGGCCGCATCCGTGACCAGGTGATTGCCTCGGTGCCGGAGGCCGTAGAACAGGTGCACGCCCGGCATATCCTGGTTCCCACGCAGGCCGAAGCAGACCAGATATACCAGCAGTTATTGAGCGGCGCGGATTTCGGCCAATTGGCGTTTGAACATTCTCGTGACGTCAGCACGCGCGACCTGGGCGGCGACCTGGGCTGGTTCGTGCGTGAGCAGTTAATCGAGCCGGTGGTGGCCGATACAGCTTTTGCGCTGGAGATCGGCCAGATCAGTCAGCCGGTGCAGAGCCGGTTGGGGTATCACATCATTCAGACGCTGGAGCGTGTGCCGGATCGCCCACTGGACGAGATAGCCAGGGCTTCTTTGTTTGAGATCACGTTTGAGCGGTGGCGTCAATCGTTGTGGGATCAGGCCACGATCCAACGGTTCGTCGGCAGTTAATCTCCCTGGGGGATGGCATGGAAAGTCGGACGCGCCTGTTTAACCTCATTACCCTGGTCTTTCTGGGATTGACGGGCACCTGCTGTGTGTTGACGGTGATCTTTGCCCTGGGGGTGATGCCGGTGCCGTTTCTGGCCCCGCGTCAGGTGGTCATCCCACAGGTAGCCGTATTGCCCAGCCCGACGATCACCAACACCCCGCTGCCGCCGACCTGGACGCTGACGGCGACGATGACCTTCACTCCCAGTTCGACGCCGTCTGCTACGCTGCCGCCGACCGCCTCGCTGACGATCACGCCGACGCCGGGGCCGACCGACACGGCGACAGCGACCGAAACGCCGACTATGACCGAGACCGGCACCGCCACGCCGACTCTGACCCCCTCCATCACGCCGACGGGACCTACGGCAACCTTTACCAACACGCTGTCGCCGTTTCCGTTCGCCGTGCAGGGCAATGGGCCGGTGTTTACGGCCAACTTCGCCAATGCGGCGGGTTGTGCCTGGCAGGGGATCGGTGGGCAAGTGTTGGGGTTATCTGGACAGGCTGTCACAGGGATGCAGGTGCGCATTACCGGCGGTGGAATCGGACCGGGCGGCGCAGGGGTGACTGTCGCCACTGGCTCCAATACGCTCTACGGCCCTGCCGGGTGGGAACAACAGGTCGCGTCGCAGACAAACAATGAAACCTATTTTGTCGAACTGTTGAGCGCCGAGGGAACGGTCGTCTCGCCGACCATCCAGGTGACGTTTCCTAATAATTGCGCGCAAAACCTGGCCTTGATCACCCTGATTCAGACCCGGTAGCCCAGCCATGAGCGGCGATCCGTATCTGCCTGCTAATGCACCCGGCGCAGGCGAGATTCCGCCCGGTGCAGAAGACGATCTGGACGCGCGTCCCGGCTGCCCGGCCAATGCCGTGACGCTGATCTTTCTGGGACTGACGGCACTATTCGCCGTCTACTTTGTGATCCTGCTGATCAATCCTTACGTGCCGATTAATCCCTTTCCGCCTCGGACGCCGCTGCCGGTGATCCTGGTTGCCACGCCAAATCCGAATGCGCCTCTCCCGACGGTGACACCGACCAAGCTGCCCGAAACGCCACGCCTCAGCACCTCTGCACCGACGGCGAGCCTGACGCCGACGCTTTTGCCCCCTGCGACAGAGACTCCGGTCGTTGTCGTGCCGCCGACGGTCCCGACGAATACGCCTGTGCCTTCGCCGACGATGAGTGGGGAGATTGTTGTTCAGGGGGGGTTCACGCCGCCGCCACCCGGCAACCCGGCGGAATACACCCGCTCGCCGTTTCCCTTTACCATCTACGGCGATTCCGTGAGCTATATCCCCAATCCCAATGGACAGGGTTGCCGTTGGGCCAGTATTGCCGGATCGGTGACGAACTTACAGGGCGAACCCCTGGCCGGGCTGGCCGTGCAGATTACGGGTGAGGGACTGGATGAAATCCACTTCACGGGGACGGCGCTGACCTATGGACCAGGCGGCTTTGAGATATTTCTCAATGGCGCGCCCCTGCGCGGCGAATATGTGTTGCAGCTTCTCAGCCAGACCGGGGCGCCGATTTCGGGGGAATTTCCCGTAACCACCTCGCCGCTGTGTGAGGAAAATGTTGCCATCGTCAATTTCGTCCAGAATCATCCCTGGTGATGGCGTTCCAATGACGCTCTACGTGGTTCCCACGCCTATCGGCAACCTGGAAGATATTACCCTGCGCGCCTTGCGGATTCTGCGCGAGGTAAACCTGATCGCCGCAGAAGATACACGCACCAGCCGCGTCCTGTTAGATCACTATGGCATTGCCACGCCGATGATCAGTTACCACGAGTACAACAAGCTCGCACGCATTGAGGATGTCCTGTCTGCTCTGGAGCGGGGCGATGTGGCGCTGATCTCCGACGCGGGGACGCCGGGCCTTTCGGACCCCGGCTATGAACTGATTGCGGCCTGTTTGCGCGCCGGGGTGCAGGTCGTACCGTTGCCTGGCGCGGCGGCGGCGGTGGTCGCGCTGGTGGGATCAGGCCTGCCGACGGACCGTTTCACCTTTCTGGGCTTTCTGCCGCGCAGGCCGGCGGCATTGCACGCGCTTCTGGCCGAAGTGAAGGATGAGCCTTATACGCTGGTCGCTTACGAAAGCCCACACCGCCTCAATGACACATTGGAGGCGCTCGTCGTGGCGTTGGGGCAGGAGCGTCCTGTCTGCGTGGCACGCGAGATGACCAAGCTGTACGAGGAGTTTTTCCGGGGGACGGCAGCCGAAGCCCTGGCCTATTTTCGGGAAGCGCCGATCCGGGGCGAAGTGACGCTGGTGATCGGCGGCAATCCGCAGCCGACCCCGCGCTGGACGGAGGAACAGGTCCGCGCGGCCCTACAGGAACGTGTGGCGGCGGGAGAATCGCGCAGTGCCGCCGCCAGGAAAATTGCCGCTGAATCCGGCTGGAACAAACGCGATGTCTATGCGCTGGATGTGGAGGATGTATGAGACTCAGGCTGCAAAACACGGCGCTGTTCAAAGGGTGGTCCGGGCTGCGCGTCGCCTGGAGCGCCGCCGAGCAGAGGGTTGCGGCGGCGCTTTTTTTGTGGGGCGTCGGCGAGGGCCTGTGGATATACATCCGCCCGCTGTACATCGCCGAACTGGGCGGCAGCCCGCTGGAGATCGGCCAGGTGTTAGGTCTGGCAGGGTTGGGCGCGGCGCTGGTGATGTTGCCGACGGGCCGCCTGATCGACCGTTTCGGTCCGCGCCGCCTGATGATCCCCGGCTGGTGGCTGGGGCTGGCCGGGACGGTCGGGCTGGCCCTGGCCCCAGACTGGCGCTGGTCGATCCCGGCATTTGTCCTTTATGCGGTATCGTCATTTGCCGTCCCGGCGATCAACGCCTATATCGCTCAGGAAGCGATGGCGCATCACGTCTCATCCGATCCGCGTGTCGCGCAGTCGGCCATTGCCCGTACCAACGCTGCCTATCTCTCCGGCGCGATCTTGTCGCCGCTGGCGGGAGGCTGGTTGGGGGAGCTATTCGGCCTGCGAGCAGTGTTCTGGATTTCCGCCGTCTGGTTTGTCCTTTCGCTGTGGGTTGTGCTCGGTGCGCCCGGCCTGACCGGTTCACGCCCTCTGGCGGGTGAGCCGCAGCAGGCCATCTCCGGCACGCCTGGGCGATGGTTTTCGGTGGTGCAGGCGCGCGTTTTTGTGTCGCTGGCGATCCTGTTCTTTTTCATGGCGATGGGTTATACGCTCGTCCCAACCTACCTAGAAAACGTGCTCGGCCTGCCAGTAGGATTGATCGGCGGTCTGGGCGCGGCGACCGCCGCCGGCGGGGTGTTCTGGATGCTGGCTTTGCGACGACGTCCTCCGCGTCTGGCGCTGATGACGGCTATTGGGCTGGTGGTGCTGGCACTGGCCGCGCTGCTGTACGGTTCAGCAGGATGGGCGCAGTTGCCCGTTCTGATCGGCGTTTACTTCCTGTTGGGGGCCTACCAGACAGCGCGGGTGCTCTCGCTGAGCGTCGCCAGTCAACACGTCTCACCCGCGCGGCGCGGGACCAGCTTTGGCCTGGTGGAAATGTTGTTCGGCCTGGGCAGCTTTTTTGGCCCTGCGATTGCTGGCTGGCTCTATGGCGGCGTGTCGGCGCAGACGCCGTTCCTGGTGGCGCTGGCGGTTTTGCTGGCGCTGTTGGGGCTGGGCTGGTTTATTTTCCGTCCCCCCGATGCACAACCCGTCCTGAATGCCTGAGGTTTTTAGGCTACCTGCTCCACCGTCCAGATACGGCGGAGCAGGCGTTGTATTAGGAGTTGTAAGTCAGTTGGCGCACCGGATGGGCCTGCACGACAAATCGTTCGTCGAACACGCCCCGGTATTCATTCCAGGTGGTGCAGGTGATCAGGGTCAGCGTCGGCTCACTGGTGGGATAGGCGACTTCCACATCGTTCGGCGCGACGGTGAAGATGTTAAACACCTGGAACTCGTAGATCGTTCCCTGTTCGGCCAGGAAGATCGAGTCCCCGATTTGTATCTGGTTCAGGTCGCGGAACGGCCCCGGCACGCCGATGTCGATCTGGATGTGTCCGGCCAGTACCGTATTGCCGCCGGTCTCGACGTCTGCCTCGCTCACCCAGGTCGTTCCTTCCAGGAAGCCGATATTCTGTCCAAGGTCGCGCACATCCCAGGTGCGGTTGCGCAGGGGGACTTCGACGATAGGCATCGGCGCATTGAGGTTCAGGCGTGGGATGAACAGTTCCCGTTC
This sequence comes from uncultured Anaerolineae bacterium, assembly GCA_964529715.1. Classification (GTDB taxonomy): domain Bacteria; phylum Chloroflexota; class Anaerolineae; order Aggregatilineales; family Ch27; genus CAZGXI01. The sequence continues at coordinate 45,051 of CAZGXI010000028.1, forward strand.
GTATTGGGGGATGAACGGCGGCGTCGGCGTGGGCGATGGCCCGCTGGTGGGCAGGGGGATCGATGTTGGGGTGGGGCGAGCGGCGGTTGCGGCGGCGGACGTTGCGACCGCCTGTTGCGTGGCCGTTTCGATTTCCGCCGTCGCTTCTTCGGCAATTGGCGTGCCTGCGCCGGGCATGGCGGGTTGCGTTTCTGCGCCTGCCTGGGGCTGTGACGGCCTGCCGACGCCGGAGAGCAGGGCGATCACGGCGACCACGACGATCACTGCCGCCACGACTGCCCCGGCCAGAATGACCAACCGTAGCCCTCGATCCGGCTCCTGGGCGCTGAGGCCGAGCAACCCCACCAGCAGTAGCGCCAGCAGCCCGATCACTGCCCGGTGGTCGTGGGGCCGCCCTGCCGGGTCCACATCGACCCGGCCCGTTGTTGGCAGTAAACTCACATCTGGCGTAACCCGGATTGCCAGCGTATCGCAGATCACCGCCGCCGAGCCTGCTGGGTTGGCGCAGCCGATGTTCTGGATCAGTTCGCCGGCCTCCAATCCTTCGTCAGTCACACGGGTAATGATCGTCAGTGTGACCGTCTCATTGAAGGCGAGCGGCCCGGAGACAGCTGTGATCGGATTCTCCTCGGATTGCACTGTGCCGTTGCTGATGGTGACGCCTTCTGCCGTCAGGCTAAGGGGGAGCGTGTCGGTGATGGTAATACTATCTAGGGTTTCTGCGCCGGGGTTGCGCACGGTCAGCGTCCAGGTGACGATTCCGCCCGGTATGGCGTAAGGTACATCGGACGACTTGGTTATTTCCGGGTTGGCCCTACCAGGGATTGGCGTCCCGACAATGATGGGATTACCTGTCGCGTCCACCGTGACCAGCGGCGTCGAGATGACGGCGCTGGCCATCACCGTGACCTGTGTCACGCCAGAAAGCCCCTGGCCGGTCACGTTCACGGTGTAAGTGAGCGGGTTGGGGTCGCCTGTAACGACCACGTGGCTGAAGGTGCCGATTGCCGCCTCGCCGGGGTTCAGGCTGCCCGCAGGCAGGTTGAACGTCACCGCGCCGCCCTGGCGATGCGGGCGGGGCTGACCGCCGATAGTCGTGGCCGTTGGTTGTGGCGTGACGGTCGGGATGACTCCGCTGCCCAGCGTGTAGCTGCCGGCGATGCCGCTGATTGGGCCAATGCCGAGGTTGGCGATGGTGACGGTGTATTCAATCGTCTCGCCTGTGCGAGCTACGTCCCGGTTGGCGGTGACGCCGATCACCAATTTGGGCCGTAGCACGGCCAGACTGAAAGTATCGTTGTCCGTTACAGGACGGTTGAATCCCTCCACGACGCCTGTGACGGTCGTCGTGTTCACGACCGAGTCGGGATCGGTCGTTTGGACGATGCGAGTCCAGCGGACGTCCATGCTCTGCCCGACTTCCAGGGTGCGCGCGGGCAGCGCGCTGACGAGTGATCCATACAGGCTATCGATAGCAGCGATGTTGGTGAGCCGCGTGTTGCCCATGTTGGCGATGCGGGCAATGTAGGTGATGGTTGTTCCTTCCATCGCCGAGGTTCGATTGCCGTCAGTGCTCAACGTCACGGAGATGCTGGGCGATACGGTGCCCACGAACAGCACCGACTCGCTCGATACGACTGTGCCGCCGGGGTCGGTGCCCTCAATGCGTAGCGACACGAACAGGGTATTGCTGACGCCATAGGGCACGACGTAAGCGCGATCCACGTTGTAGCTCTGGTTGGGCAGCAGGGTCAGGCCGCTGGCAATCGTGCCCATCTGCGGGCTGGTCAGGCGGACATTGGTCAGCGTGGTCAGGCCGGTGTTGATGGCCGTCGCCCGGAACGTAATGGAATCGCCGATGAAGAACCGGCACGGCGCGCTGCAATTGATCGCCCGCAGCAGGCCGAAGACAGCCCCATCCACGCTCAGGGTTACGGTGGCACTATCGCTGCCCTGCACGTTGGTCGTACCGCTGGTGCCGGAGGCATACAGAGTCCAGGTGAGGGCCGGGCCGTCGCTGGCCTGGACGGTGTAGTTGAACGTGGCGACGACGCTGCTGTTGGGCAACAGGCTTGCACCTTGCAGCAGGTCAACTGTGCCGCCGTTGCTGGCCGTCGCGTAGGCAGTCACGTCAGTTAGCGGTGTTGTGCTCCGGTTGGTGATGATGGCCGTGTAATTGATCTGCTGTCCGACGTTGGCCGTGTAGTCGTCTGCAATCAGCACGGCCTGAATATCCAGGCTGTCTGGAGAGAGAACGCTGACACTGGCATTGGCCGTGTCGGTCAGGGTCGCACCGCTCGCCGTCCGCGCAGATACCGTGACGGCGTTGATGACCGGATTGCCATCCGTATCCTCAATAGCACGGGTGATGCTTGCCTGGGTGATGCTGCCGGGCGACAAAGGTGCTGCTGCGCTGACCGCCGGGGTGAATCGGGCCGTGATGTCTCCGCCGAGCAGTGGATCGTTTACCGTGATCGACGTGATATTCTGTGTACCAGTGTTTTCGACCCGGATGGTGTAGGTGATGTCGTCTCCGACCTCGCCGGAAAGCGGGCTGGCGCTTTTGGTGATGCGCACGCCCGGCGTGGTCGGGATGATTGTGACCGTCCCTGTGCCCGATTGGGTGATCAGGCCGTTGGTCACGTTGATCGTGCTGCTGAAGGTTCCCGACCCGCTGATGGTGGCGGTGTATGAACCGACGGCGCTCTGGCCCGGCAGCAGATCGAAGTTCGTGGCAGGCGCACCGCCGCTCACGCTGAAAGCCACCGGCGCGCCCGGCGGGTGCGGGCTATTGGCACCCAGATTGGTGATGGGATTGGAACTGGTGTTGTAGACGGTGACGGTGAACGTCACCACATCGCCGACCGCAGCCGTCAGCCGGTCAGGGGCATTTGTCACCACCAGTCTGCCGACGACGATCACTTCTGCCGTCGCAGGGGCCGAGATCGCGCCATTGGTTACAGTGACGGTGCTGGTGAACAGCGGCTGGCCCGTTATCGGATCGATGGTTGTGGCTGTGACCGGCGTGATGCTGGTGTAGGTACCCACCGCCAGATCGCCGGGATTCAAATTGAACGTGGTCAGAACCGGGCCAGAGCCGTTAACCTGAAAGCCGATGGGCGTTACCAGGTCGTGCGGGTTTACTGCACTCAGGCCGTTGACCGCGACAATGCCGATATTGGCGACGGTCACGGTGAACGTGACGACCGTTTCTCCCTCAATCACGGTCGCTGGGCTGGGATCGTTTGTCACGGCGATCTGCCCACTCTGGAGCATCGTGCTCGCCGACTCGCTGCCTGCCGGAGCAGCTTGCGCCGGGAAGGACGCCCCGACTAGCGCGGCAGGCCCTGGCAGACCCAGCAGAGCCAGCACACCGAACCAGACCAGTAGTTTCTTCAGCATCGCCCTACCTCTCACCCGAACTCGCTGCGCCCATGCGCGCTTCTGTTGAGGCGGTTTTTCTACACCAGAGAGATTGTTCCTGCTACCATTATCGACGCGCTTGACCCCGCGAGGCAAGTTACGGGTTTCGCTATTTTGTTACAGAGTTGTGCAGGATCGTTTGCACCGGGATGCAGCATTGCCTTGATTTTTGCGCTGCCCGCCGAGGTATACTTTGGGGATGAGAGATGCAAAGGATGGAAGATGAAAATTTATACCAAGACGGGCGATTCCGGCGACACCAGCTTGTTCGGCGGGGGACGGGTGCGCAAGAGCGGTCTCCGTGTGGAAGCCTATGGCACGGTAGATGAGTTGAACTCTATGCTTGGCCTGGTTCGCACCTATGCCTTGCCGGACCCTGCGCCTGCCTGGTTGGAGACGATCCAGAACGATCTATTTCAGGTCGGCGCAGACCTGGCGACCCCGCCGGACGCGAAGACGGCCTACATCGTTCGGGTGGATTCCGGGCCGATTGAGATGCTGGAACAGGCTATCGACCGGATGGAGGAGCAGCTTCCCTCGCTGCAAAACTTTATTCTACCGGGAGGCGTTCCTGCCGCTGCCACGCTTCATGTAGCGCGCACGATCTGTCGTCGTGCGGAGCGCATCTGCGTGGCGCTCAACGATGAACAAACCATCAACCCGAATGTAATGACGTATCTGAACCGGCTGTCAGACTTCCTGTTCGTGTTGGCGCGGTGGGCCAATTGGCAGGCGGGGGAAAGCGAAACCAGGTGGTCTGTACGCACGTGAGGGATGGGCGGCTACAGCGCCACGCGAAAGCCGACGACGTTATCCTGTCCTTGCGGATAGTAGCAGTAGCGCGCCGCGCAGCGGGCGTCTTCTGGTCCATGATACCATGAGCCTCCGCGCACCACGCGCGGTTCGGCAGCATTAAAGGTGACAGCAGGACGCGGTGTGGTCAGAGGATAGCGGAGCAGCGGCGTGGCGCACCATTCCCACACGTTGCCTGCCATGTCTACACAGCCGTAGGGGCTGTCGCCCTGTGGAGAAAACTTACCTACCGGCGATAACCCGTTGGGACGTGGCCGTCTGAGCTGGGTCTCCCACGAGTCGCGCGACTGCTGGTTGACATTGCAGTACGCCGGATTCCAGTCGTTTCCCCAGGGATAGCGACGGCCATCCGGCCCGCGCGCAGCCTTTTCCCATTCGATCTCGGTCGGCAGACGATAGGGCATCCCTGTTATCGCACTCAACCAGGTGCAGTACGCCTGCGCTGCGTACCAGCTTACGCCGACAACCGGGTAATCTGGCTGCCCGGACCAGGGTTCTTCGCCCCAATATTCGGGGCAGGTGATGCGGTTGCTGGTTTTCCAGACCCAGCCTGCGTCAGACCAGAAAACCGGGTTATCATAGCCGCCCGTCTGGATAAAGACCGCGAATTCCCGTACTGTCACCGGGCCGCGCGCGATCCTGTAGTCTGGCAGCACGATCTCGTGTGCAGGTTGCTCGCGCCGATACCATTCCAGCCGGTCGCCCTGAGTCTCCTGGCTCAGCCGCCGGACCTCACCCTGATCGGTGCCCATCGTGAACGGCCCCGCCGGGATCAGCAGCATTTCAGGCAGGATAGGGTCGGGCGATCTGGGAGGGGGGGGGCGGCGTCTGAAAAGCATGTATAACGTGTCTGAGTATCCAGGCTAACGAATCCGCAGGTCGGACGAATCGATGCGAAGCGAAAAGCGCAGCACTACTCGCGCAGCAGTCCCAGGTGTCCCAGGATGGCATCCAGGCCGAGCAGGTAGCCGCGCCAGCCGAATCCCGCGATCTGACCGACGCACACCGGGGCCAACAGCGATGTATGCCGAAACGGTTCGCGGGCGTGGATGTTGCTCAGGTGAACTTCCACGACCGGAATATCGATGCTGGCGATGGCGTCTCGCAGGGCGACGGAAGTGTGCGTGTATGCGCCGGGGTTAAAGACGACGCCCACTGCCCAGTTACGGGCGATGTGCAGTGCGTCCAGCAACACGCCCTCGTGGTTAGATTGCTGCACGCGCACGTCTACACGCCGTCGCGCGGCGTGCGCTTTGATCCGTTCGTTGATCTCGTCCAGGGTCATCGTGCCATAGGTCTCCGGCTCGCGTTTGCCCAGCAAGTTCAGATTCGGACCGTGCAGGATCAGCAATTCCGTCGTCATGAATCGCGCATCTCCTCCAACACGGACAACACGGGTTCGGCTTCTATACCTTCCATGATAAGGGGTTTTCCGATTCCTTCCAAGAGGACAAAGCGGGCGCGTCCGTTCCGCCACTTCTTGTCCGTCGCCATGGCCTGCCAGAGGCCCTGCGGGTCGTAGCGGCCCAAACGGGTCGGCAGCCCTAAGGTTTGCAGCAGGGATTCTACCTGTGTCAGCAGGCTGGGGGCGCACAGGTTAAGCCTGATCGACAGCCGGACCGCTGCGACCAGCCCGATGGCTACCGCCTCGCCGTGTTTCCAGGTATAGCCGCTGACCTGTTCCAGGGCGTGGCCGAAGGTGTGCCCCAAGTTCAGGTGGGCGCGGATGTTCTGCTCGAACGGATCGGCTTCCACCACTTTCACCTTGACCGCCACCGCGCGCGGCACGAACTCCGCTGCCCGTTCCCTGCGCAGCAGAGCCGGATCGAGCAGGACCGGGTCGGCCAGCAGCCCGTGTTTGACCACTTCCGCCAGCCCGCAGCGCCATTCTACCTCTGGCAGGGTCGCCAGCACGTCCGTATCGATCACGACCAGTTCCGGCTGCTTGAACGCCCCGACTAGGTTCTTACCTTCCGGCAGGTCTAGACCGGTCTTGCCGCCCACACTAGAATCGACCATTGCCAGTAGGCTTGTGGGAACCTGCACCAGCCGCACGCCGCGCATATACGTGGCCGCGACGAAGCCCATCAGGTCGCCGATCACGCCGCCGCCCAGCGCCACGATCAGCCCGGCGCGATCCAGCCCCAGGCGCGCCAGCCCACTATAAACCACGTCTGCCGTTTCAAGCACCTTGTATTGTTCGCCATCCGGCAGAGTGATCACCACCGCGTTCGGCAGGCGTTCGCCCAGCGTGCGCCCATAGAGCGGGGCGAGCGTTTCGTTCGTGCCGACGGCAGTTCGCCCGGTCAGCCCGCGCGCCGCGAGGATTTCCGCCATGCGGCGGAGCGCGCCCGGCTCGAAGAGAATGTCGTATCCCCCCCCAGGGGCGTTCACGTGGATGATCTGTGCCATGTGTCCAAAATTGCCTCTGCGGTCTGTTCCGGTGAAAGATGAGAGGTATCCAGGTGATAGGGCAGGGCAGCGTAAGCGTCGGCGCGGCCAGCGAGCAGCTCGCGCAGCCGGGCTTCGGGATCGGGCGCATGCAGTAGCGGGCGATCCCCGTTCCCGCGCAGGCGCGCCAGTAGGACTTCCGGCGCGGCGGTCAGGCAGATCACGACTCCGCTTTGCAGCATCACCTCCCGGTTGGCCGGATCGACCAGCGCGCCGCCTCCGGTGGCGATCACCAGTCCGCGCTCCCGGCTCAGCTCACTGCATAATGCGCGCTCCCTCTGCCGGAATGCGGTCTCGCCCTGCGTCTCAAAAATCTGCGCGACCGTCATTCCCGCCTGCCGCTCGATGACTGCATCCATGTCGATAAAAGGTCGCCCCAGTCGCGCTGCCACGAGCTGCCCGACGGTCGTCTTGCCCGTGCCCATGAAGCCCGTCAGGATGAGATTCAGTTCTGAATTCTGAGTTTTGAGTTCTGAGTTGATCGTCACTGCTTTATCCGACGCTATTGCTGAGATTTCCTGCGCTTCCGTCTGTTGGACATATATAGCCAGATACTATGATCCAGAACCGCTCTGGAGACACCTAACACGTCAGCGGTCAGGCTGACGATTTGCTTTGCCTCATCGTAAGCGCACTGTCCCAGGCCCGCTTCTTCCAAAAAATGGGAGAGGTGGACGTCAACGGCGACCCCTTGAATGCCGACCAGTATCCCGAAATAGTCGGCGGTTTTGTTCCCAATTCCTTTGATCTGCCTCAAGCTATCCACGTGCGCCGGCTCTTGCAGCCATGTGCGCAGATCGGACTCGGTCTGAATTCCCTGGCTTTCAAAGAAGCGGGTGATCTCAAGAACGAGTTGTGGCTTTTTGCCGCCGAACCGCAGCAGTTTTTCCGGACTTTCCTGCGCAAGCAGTCGCAGAAAACCGCTCGTCGTTCGTGCCTCAGGATGTCTGTCTCGCAAATCCTGAACGCGCGGCCTGACAACGGTCTTGTAGTTGATTCCGGCCTGCAAGATGGCATCGGTGATCGTCGCGCCCACGTGGTCGTAATTCCCATCGATGATTTCAGGCGTGACCATCGTGAAATCCGGCAGCGATCTGATGTAACTGGCAAGGCGAGCTGCTTTTTTACGCATAGAGGATGTTTTTACTCCTCGTCTTCATACCCGAAGCGCCACGCCTCGTTTCGCATAGTCAACCCGCCGAGCGCACCCCTGTTCAGCGCAGCGAACCGCTCCTGAAGTTCTTTCATCGAGTCGCCGCCGAGCTTTTCCAGCAGCGCGTCCGCCAGCACGAAGGCGACCATTGCCTCTCCGACCACCACTGCGCGTGGCACGGCGCAGAAATCGGACCGCTCGTACACGGTGGGACTCGGCTGGCCCGTCGCCAGATCGACGGATTGGATGGGCGTCAGCGTGGTGCTGATCGGCTTCATGGCCGCGCGGACGATCAGCGGTTCGCCTGTCGTAATGCCGCCTTCCAGCCCTCCGGCGCGGTTGGTGATGCGCCGCAGCAGGCCGTCCTCGACGGCGATGGCGTCGTGAACCTGGGTGCCGGGCCGGCGCGTATTCTCGAAGGCCGCGCCGATCTCCGCCCCTTTGATTGAGGGAATGCTGCCCATCGCGCCGAGCAGTCGCCCGGTCAGGCGGCGGTCGTAGTGGACGTGGCTGCCCAATCCCGGCGGCAGGCCCAGCGCCACGATCTCGAAGACACCGCCGAGGGTATCTTTATCCACCTTGATCTGGCGGATCGCCGCGCGCATGGACTCGGCGGCGGCGGGGTCCGGACAGCGCACCTCGCTGGCTTCGGCGGCCTCGAAGCGCGCCTCGTAAGGCATTTCCGGCGGGATGGCTGCGTCCACATCCCCGATTTGGACGACGTAGCCGCCCACGCGAATACCGAACTCGGCCAGCAGCTTTTTGCAAATCGCGCCGATGGCGACGCGCATGGCTGTTTCCCGCGCGCTGGCCCGTTCCAGAGCGAGGCGCAGGTCGTCGTAAGCGTACTTGATCGCGCCGTTCAGGTCGGCATGGCCGGGACGCGGGACGGTCATCGGCGGAACGTCCTTTTCCGCCCAATTCTTCCAGTCCCGGTTGGCGATGATCAGGCTGATGGGAGCGCCCGTCGTGCGACCGCCCATCACCCCGCCGGTGAAGCGCGCCCGGTCGCGCTCGATCTGCATTCGCCCGCCGCTGCCGTAGCCTTCCTGCCGACGTAGCAGATCGCGGTCCAGGTCTTGCGGCGCAAGGGGCAGCCCGGCGGGCATTCCTTCGAGGATGCCAGTTAGCATCGGGCCATGCGACTCGCCCGCCGTCAGAAAACGCAGGCGCATACTCATGTGTTTAGGGCTTTCTGGGCGGCCTGGGTCATCACATCCAGCGGCGCTTCCTGGCCGGTCCACAGACGGAACGCCGCTGCCCCCTGTTTGACGAGCATCCCCAGACCGCCAATGGCGCGCGCACCGGCGGCCTCGGCCTGCCGGATCAGCCGGGTTTTGGCCGGGCGATAGACCATGTCGTAGACGACTGCTGTGGCCGGGATGGGGATATCATTCGGCCAGGGAGATTCATGGTCTTGAGGCCACATGCCAACCGGCGTGCAGTTCACGATCAGGTCGGTGCGCGGCGATACCTGGCCGAGGCGATCCCAGGGAACGGCAACCATTTTCATGCGCCATTGCGTCGAAGTGATGTCGGCAGGAACAGCGCGCGCGGGAGTGGCAAAGCCGATCTGCACATCCCGGATGAGTTCCAGCGCACGGTTCGGATTGCGCGCGACGACGGTGATCTGATAACCCAGTTGGGCCAGTACATAGGTCGCGGCCCGCGCCGATCCGCCAGAGCCGAGGACCAGAGCGCGCAGCGGGCGCGTCTCGTCCATGTCCAGGAAGGCCAGCAAATCGGCGCGAAACCCCTCGATGTCGGTGTTGGTGCCGTGCAGCTTGACTGTGCCGCCGCTATTGGTGAACGTAATCGTGTTAACGGCGCCGACGGCCTTTGCCTCGGCATGAAGGACATCGACAAAAGGGATCACGGCCTGTTTGTGCGGCACGGTTACGTTGAGGCCGCGAATCCCCTGCCGCTGTAGATCGTGAAGTGTTTGCTTGAGTTGATCCGGCGCAACGGCAAACGCCGTGTAGCGCCAGTTCATTCCCAGACTTTCAAAAGCAGCATTGAACATCGCCGGGCTGATGCTGTGTGCTACCGGCCAGCCCAGCAGCCCGACCTGCTGCTCGTCCCCGTTTTTTAAGCTCACCGAATTCTTGCTCCTAATCCCTGCAAATTCTCGGCAAAACCGGGGAACGAATCGGCGGCGCAGCCCGCGCCATGAACGGTCGTGACGCCCGACGCAACCAGCCCGGCAATGGCCAGGCTCATCGCAATACGATGATCGTCGTGGGCTTCAACCACGGCGCCGCGAAGCGCCTGTGGACCACGTAGGGCGAACCCATCTTCGCGCTCTTCGATGATCGCGCCCATTTTGCGTAATTCGCCCGCCATCACCGCAATGCGGTCGGTTTCCTTGACACGCAATTCGCGCGCATCGCGGACGACGGTTTCGCCTGTGGCGCATAGGGCAGCCACCATCAGGATCGGAAATTCATCGATCATGCGCACGACCGTTTCACCACCGACAGCGATCCCCCTGAGTGCCGCCGATTGTACCACAACCTGCCCCACCGGATCGCCCCCGGCCTCGCCGGTCGGTAGGATGACAATCTGCGCCCCCATCTCAGACAGCACATCGAACAGGCCGGTGCGCGTGGCGTTGAGATCGACGTTGTGGATGGTCACATGGCTTCCCGGCAGCAGGCTGGCGGCGACGGCCAGGAACGCGGCAGAAGAAGGGTCGCCGGGAATAGTCAGGTCGAGGGGGGATAGCGGCTTGCCTGGCGTCAACGTGACGGCGCGTGCTGCGATCTGCACCTCTGCTCCCATCGCGCGCAGCATCCGCTCGGTATGGTCCCGCGCCGGGCCGGGTTGAATCACCGTCGTCGGGCCTTGCGCGAATAGCGCCGCCAGCAAAATTGCGCTTTTGACCTGCGCGCTGGCGACGGGCAGGGGGTAGGTGATTCCGTGCAGCCGCGCCGGGCGGATGTGCAGTGGAGCGCAGCCGTCAGTATCGACGATGTCCGCGCCCATCAGCCGCAGAGGTTCGGTCACGCGGCGCATCGGGCGACGGCGAAGCTGCTCTGAACCGTCCAGCACGCAGGGGAAGGGCTGCCCGGCCAGGATACCCGCCAGCAGCCGGATGCCCGTCCCGGCGTTAACGAGATCGAGCGGTCTGGTAGGCTCACGCAGCAGCCCGCCATGAACGGTGAGCGTGGTCGGGTTGTGCTGTTCGACCGGCACGCCCAATGCCCGAATTGCCCCCAGCGTCGCCAGGGTATCTCCGGCGGGCAGCCAGCCGCGAATACGAGTCACGCCCTGTGCCAGTGCGCCGAACATGACTGCACGGTGGCTGAGGCTCTTGTCACCAGGGACGGTTGTCTCACCATGCAGTGCGCCGCCGGGTTCGACAATGAAAACAGCAGGATCGGTCATCGTTTGTCTTTCTGGATGTGAGAAGACCTGCCGGACAATATTTCCACTTCTTTCACCTATTGCCGCAGCTAGATCGGATGCTTTTTGGCCCACTCTCGGCGGACCTCCTGGACATTCTCCAGGATGGCACGAAGCTGTGCGCCGTCTTGCGCGATCAAGGCGACTTCCAATGCAGCAAGCTGCATACGAAACAGCGCCAGCAGCCGGGCAACAGCGGCGGTGTTGGTGCTGAGAATGTCCAACATCACCGTCACATCGCTGGCAGCCAGCCGGGAGGTATCCCGAAAGCCACCTGCTGCCAGCTCCCACACGCGCGGATCGAACTCTGCTTCTCCGGCGACGGTACGCACCAGCGCCGCGCTCAACAGGTAGGGCAGGTGGCTGATCCCGGCAACCAGGCGGTCGTGCCGGGCAGCGTCCATTTCGACCGCGACGGCGTTGATCGCCTGCACCAGTTCTAACGCGCGCAGGCGGGCGGCAGGTGTAGCGCGGCGTGGCGGACAGAGCACAAAGGGGCGCCCGTCATACAGATGGGGATCGGCAGCCTCGATGCCGCTGCGCTCCTTGCCGCACATGGGATGCCCGCCCATTGCCAGCACCCCGATGGGCAGGCGGCCCATCGCCGCGCAGATTTCCGCCTTGGTGCTGCCCAGATCGATCAGTAGTGTGTTCGAGCGCAGGTAGCCGCCGATGCGGTTCTGAAGCATGTCCAGGATACGCTGCACCGGCGCGGCTAGGATAACCGTTTGAGCATCTTTCACGCCGCTTTGCAGGTCGGTCGTGCCGGCGTCGATGATACCATGCTGTTGGGCATAGGCCAGCGTATGCACGTTGGGATCGATGCCAATCAGCCTTCCGACGCGGCTGCGCAAGGCCAGCGCCATCGATCCGCCCATTAGCCCTAGACCGACAATGGCGACTTGCTGCTGATGTAGGGCGCTCATACGGTGCGATCTACCGCCTCTGCTACCCGCCGCACTGACCCTACCAGTCGGGCAAATCGTTCCGGCGTGAGCGATTGCATCCCGTCAGAGACGGCCTTCTCCGGGTTCAAATGTACTTCGATGATCAACCCATCTGCCCCGGCGGCGATGGCTGCCCGTGACGCTGCCTCAACATATTCCCAGCGCCCGGTAGCGTGGCTGGGGTCGGCGATCACGGGCAGGTGTGTCCGGTGCTTGAGAACCGGGATGGCGTTGATGTCAAAGGTGTTGCGCGTGTAGGTCTCGAAGGTGCGGATGCCGCGCTCACACAGCATGACGCGCGTGTTGCCGTGGCTGAGAATGTACTCGGCGGCCATCAGCAGTTCTTCAATGGTACTGCTCATACCGCGCTTGAGCAGAACCGGGTGCTGTGCCCTGCCGACAGCGTGCAGCAGGGTGTAGTTCTGCATGTTGCGTGCGCCGATTTGCAGCACGTCGGCATACTCACACACCAGCGGAATTTGCGCCGCGTCCATCACCTCAGTAACGACAGGCAGGCCGGTCCTTTCACGCGCCTCGGCCAGGTACTTGAGACCCTCTTCGCCAAGCCCCTGAAAGGCGTAGGGTGAGGTACGCGGTTTGAAGGCGCCACCGCGCAGGGCTGTCGCTCCGGCTTCCTTGACGGCGATGGCTGTCTCGATGATCTGTTGGCGGCTTTCGACGGAGCACGGCCCGGCGATTAGCACGATCTTCCTATCGCCGACCCGATCTCCGTTGAGCGGCACGAGCGTGTTGGCCGGGCGAAACTCGCGGCTTGCCAGTTTGTAGGGGTGGCTGACCGGCATAGTCCGTTCGACGCCGTCCATCAGCTCGAACTGTTCGTGGTAAGTGTTGGGGTTCTCGCTGCCGCCGACGACACCGATGATGGTTCGCTCCTCGCCTTCGCTCAGATGTGCTTCGTAGCCGAGCGAGCGTACATGGGCGATGACGGCGGAGATTTGACGGGTGCCAGCGCCGGCTTTCATCACGATGATCATCATTCCTCTCCTCCTTGCAAAAGCCCTGGCTGCCAGTGGCTGGAGATAACGTGGGTCCTCAAGATGACGAAGCGCCGTTCATCTGCGACATGGCGCGGTCAGGGCGCAGGACTTCTGCGCCGTTCATGTAGACGTGACGGATGTCTTTTTGGGATCGCGTTGTGTTCCAATGGATCAGGACGCGAATGCAGCGCGGCAGGCTGTCTGGCGGGGCGATCTCCTGCATACTCAGCAGCGCCACATCGATCCAGCCTAACTGCCGGGCAGCAAAGGCAGGATAGACGGCGGTGAGGTCGGGCGTCATGGTGAAGATCACGCTGGCGACATCCTCTGGCGCGATCCCGTTGGCGTCGATCAGAGCCTGCAACAGTTCGCGCGTGGCGGCGAGAATCGCGTCACGGCTATTGTCGGCAGCAAGGGTCGCACCACGCACCCCCCGACAGGCGAGTAAGGGCAAAGACATGGGCTGCTTCCTTTCCCGATAGCTAATCCATCAACAAAAAAAGCGCAGAGGGGTGTCTCTGCGCTTGCTGTTCTACCTTACGGTGGCTCAGGTGCTAAGCCGTGCTGCCAGAAGACGCCCGACCCTGCGTATTGCCCGTAAAGTAATAATAAAAGCTAAAGCCACGCCAGATGTGGCAGCTTTGAACAGGAACCGAAAGGGTCGGACAGAGGTTCACGTGTAAAAATCCTCTCTGGCTACTTTCGCCAGCATAGCACGGTTGGGTGCTGTCTGTCAACGGATGTAGCAGACAAAATCGCCGCAGCTTTTTGTGCATCTTTCACAGTCGCCCGGCCTACCAGCGGTCGTGCACGTGTTTCCGAATATCGGTGTCGTACACCTCACGAACCCGCGCCATAAAGGTATCCGGCAGAGGGGGTAGGTCCGCCGCGCCGAAGTTTTCCTGCGCCTGGGCCGGGCGCTTGGCCCCCGGAATGGCGCATGTCACGGCGTCGAACATCGTAATCCAGCGCAGTGCTGCCTGTGTCATGCTGACACCGGGAGGCAGGGCGGCTTTGATCTTTTCAACGGCTTGCAGGCCCACCTCGTAGGGTACGCCGGAGAAGGTTTCGCCCACGTCGAAGGACTCGCCGTAGCGGTTGAAGTTACGATGATCCTCCGGGTGGAAGGCTGTCTGCGCCGTCATCTTACCGGTTAGCAGGCCGCTCGCCAGCGGCACGCGCGCCAGGATGCCGACTTGCGCCTGCTTTGCCAGCGGGAAGAATTCATCGGCGGGCTTAAGCCGGAACATGTTGAAGATAATCTGCACCGACTGGATATTGGGATAACGGCGAATGGCAGTAATGGCCTCGCTGACCTTTTCCACGCTGATCCCGTAGTAGCGGATTTTGCCCTGTTCCACCAGCCGTTCCAGTGCCTCGAAGGTGCTGTCCTGTTCATAGACGGGCGTGGGCGGGCAGTGAAGTTGCAAGAGATCGAGCGTGTCGGTGTCCAGGTTTTGCAGGCTACGCTCCACAAACGCCGACAGGTTCGCGGCGTTGTAGCCCTCCGCTGTATGGGGATCAAGCCGACGACCGGCTTTGGTCGCCACATACACTTTTTCGCGGCGGCTCTTGAGCACCTGGGCGATCAGGCGCTCGCTGCGTCCGTCGCCGTACACATCTGCCGTATCGATGAAGTTCACGCCCAGGTCGATGGCGGTATTCAGCGCGGCGAGGGATTCGTCATCCTGCACCGGCCCCCATGCGCCGCCGATAGCCCAGGCGCCAAAGCTGATAGCCGAAACGCGCATATCTGTGCGGCCTAGTTGTCGATAGTCCACGTTGTCTGCTCCTATACAAAAGAAATTCTGGCATCTTCAAACTTTTACACGCCGGAAGGCCAGCGGCAGCAGGCCCAGCGCCAGCGCGATCAGCACCCAGGGCGCGGCCTGCCGGGCCAGGTCCAGGAAGTCGGTGGATACCTGACCTGTCGTGATGGCCAGCCCGATTAGCCCCGCCGTTGTCAGGATGATCCCCGGCGCGAGCATTCGGCGGTCGCGCCAGCGGTCGCCGAGAAAGGTCAGCAGCGCAGCAAAACCGAGCGTGATCACGTACAGTGGCCAGCCGCGCGCCACATCGGAAGACGGTTCCAGAGCGAAAATCGCGGTCAGCCCGCCCCACAGCACGATCATCAGCGCGACGAACAGCGCGCCGCGCGCCTGCCGCCCAGAGGCAGCCCAATGGGCCACCAGACCCAGCGCGATCCCCAGCGCCGTGATCGCCAGGATCGCGGCGGGGACGAGGATGAACCCGCCCGAAAGCAGCGGCCACAGAAAAATTACGCCCAGCGCGATCAGTAACAGCCCTCCGATCAGCGAGGCCGGATGCAGCCGGAAGGTCGGTCGGGGCGTGGCCGCGCCGCGTGACAGGGCCGGAACCGGAGCGCCAGGCTGCACCGGGGATGCGGTCGGGAGAGCCGCCGCCTCACCGTCCCTTTCAGGGGGGCCAGCGGCTGCTGCATCGGCCTCATCAGCTTCCGTGTCGATAGCGGTATGTGTGCCTGTTTCGGCAGGTTCACGGGAGACTTCTTCGGCTGGCAGTTCGTCCGGGATAGGCATCTCAAGAGCGTTCGGGGTCTGATCGTCCGACATGGGCCTTTTCTCTCGGCTGCTGTTCCAGGCTGGAAAACATTGTAGCGGCGGATTTGATCTGCCGCTACTCCCACCGAAAATAGGTAGGGGCGACCGGCTGGTTGCCCCTACGGATCGTCGTTTTGCCCCGAACGGCGCTAATGCCCGCTCGGCGCGGAGACTTTTTCTACCTTTACCGCACAGACCTTGAACTCCGGAATCTTGGCGATGGGGTCAAGGGCCTCACCGTTGGTCAGGATGTTGCCCAACGCCTCGGCGAAGTGAAAGGTCATAAAGATCAGCCCCGGCAGGGTCCGTTCTGCCACCCATGCCCGTGCCGTGACCGATCCGCGCCGCGACGAGACCCGAATCCAGTCACCGGTTGTGATTCCCAGCTTGGCGGCATCCTGCGGGTTTACTTCCACGCGCTCTTCCGGGGCCAAGAAGTTCAGCCCGCTGACGCGGCGGGTCATGGTGCCGGTATGATACATCTCCAGGATGCGCCCTGTAGTGAGCATAAGCGGATACTCATCATCCGGCAGTTCGGCGGCGGCCTGATGATGCACCGGGTTAAAACGTCCAAGCCCACGCGGGAATCGGGTTGTGTGTAGGATCGGCGTACCGGGATGGTCCGGGCTGGGGCAGGGCCACTGGATGCCGCCGTGTTCCAGCCGCGCATAACTGATCCCGGCAAAACTGGGGGTGATCTCCGCGATCTCCTGCATAATCGCCTCTGGACCGGCATAATCCCAGCCACGCGCGCCGAGCCGCTGCGCGATCTCGCACAGGATTTCCCAGTCTGGGCGGGCACCGCCGGGAGCGTCCAACGCCTTACGCACACGCTGCACACGGCGCTCGGTGTTAACGAATGTGCCTTCCTTCTCTGCAAAGGCGGCGGATGGCAGAACTACGTCGGCCAATTCACCAGTCTCATTCAAGAAGATGTCTTGAGTCACCAAAAACTCGGTTTTCTCCAGACATTCCCGGACGTGATGCGTGTCCGGGTCACTCATGGCGGGGTTCTCGCCCATCACGTACAGCGCGCGTACCTTGCCCGCGCCTGCCGCGCGGATAATCTCCGTCACGGTGAGGCCGGGCTTGGCCGGGGGTTGTTCCACGCCATAATAAGCCGCGTGTTTCTGGCGCACGGCCTCGTCGTCTACGCGCTGGTAGCCGGTGTAGACGTTCGGCAGGCCGCCCATGTCGCACGCGCCCTGGACATTGTTCTGCCCGCGCAACGGATTCACCCCGCCGCCGGGAATGCCCAGATTGCCGGTAAGCATTGCCAGGTTGGCAATGGCCAAGACGTTCTGATGACCGACGGTGTGCTGCGTGATCCCCATTGCGTAGAAGATGCTGGCCGGGCGGTTGCCGCCATAGATGCGCGCCGCCTTGACGATGTCTGCCGCTGGGACGCCGGTGATTTCGCTGACACGTTCCGGCGGGTATTCCTCGACCACCGCCTGCCACGCCTCGAAGTTCTCCGTGCGTTCCGCAATGAACGCGCGGTCGTGCAGGTTTTCCTTGAGGATGACGTGCGCCAGCCCATTCAGCAGGGCCAGGTCTGTGCCGGGGCGGTGCTGGAGGTGTAGTACGGCGAACTGCGTCAGTTCGATGCGGCGCGGGTCGGCCACGACCAACTGCGCCCCGAACTGCCGGACCGCCTTCTTGATCTGCAAGCTGAGGACTGGGTGCTGCTCGGTCGTGTTAGTCCCGATGGCCAGGATCGCCTTCGCGGCGGTGATGTCGGCAATTGTGTTGGTCATGGCGCCGCTGCCAAAAGCCTGCACAAGGCCCGAAACAGTGCTGGCATGACAGAGACGGGCGCAATGGTCGATGTTGTGTGTTCCAATGACCTGGCGGGCCAGCTTTTGCATCAGGTAGTTCTCTTCGCAGGTGCAGCGTGCACTGCACAGAAAGGCCAGCGCATCCGGGCCGCTTTCGGCCTTGATCGCTGCGAATCGCTCTGCAACCAACCCAAGTGCTTCATTCCAGGTGACCGGCTCTAGCCTGCCATTGCGCCGGATCAGCGGCGTGGTCAGGCGGTCGGGATTCCACAGGTAATCGTGCCCGAAACGTCCTTTGACACACAGGTTGCCGTGATTGGGCGCGGCCTCGAAAGGCGCATCGACGCGATAAACCAGGTTGTCTTTGACATTGAGTATCATCTGACAGCCAACGCCACAGTAGGCGCAGGTAGTGCGCACCGTAACATTGGCCTGGATGGGCTTGATGGTAGATAGGGCAGCAATGGTCATAAAGATTTGCTCCAGGGTAACGCCGAGGAAAGTTCAACAAGCGGCGGTCAAGCGATGTGTTGCATAGAACCATTCCGACAGGCAGGATGTTGTAGGCGAAATTGGCGATGCCTGATCGTTCGGGTACTATTGTACCCGATCACGGGATTTTTAATCTACTGCCGTTGATCCTGAAAAACGGCCAAATGTCACCATGACCGACCTGATCATTTCCACCACCCTACGAGAGAGCCTTGCCAGCATTGCCCAGGCAATCTGTGTCG
Source organism: uncultured Anaerolineae bacterium (assembly GCA_964529715.1). GTDB lineage: Bacteria > Chloroflexota > Anaerolineae > Aggregatilineales > Ch27 > CAZGXI01. The sequence goes on from CAZGXI010000028.1 coordinate 63,332, forward strand.
TCTGGGAGGTAGAGGCCGATTCGCCTGCCGTCTACGCCGAACATTGCCGCGTCCACCAGGCCGATTTGCAGCACTCGCTGATTGCGCACACGCCAGACGGCGAGCTGGTCGGCGTTGCCGTGCTGTGTCGGCGCGGGACGCGCGGCTTTGTGCTGGATTTCGGGATCGCGCCGCGCTTCCGGGGGCAGAAGTGTGGTCAGCGGCTGTTTGCCGCGTTGGTGGAGGAGACACGCCGGGCGGGCCTGCACGAAGTAACCCTGGACGTGGAAGCTAATAACGGTGCGGCTATGCGCATCTATGAGCGAGCCGGTTTCCAGCGCCTGCGGGAACTGATCACGCTGCGTGGCTCGATGGCGGCCTATGCGCCAGGTAGCGCCGAAGAACTGCGCGACGGCCTGGCAGCGTCGATCATGGCCTGGTTCGGCGGAGGCAAATCGGCTCGACCTCACTGGGAACGTGACCTGCCTTCCTTGCTGGCAATGGCTGACGTGCGCGCCTTCGAGACGGCGCGGGGGTTTCTGCTCAGCCGGCGGTCGCCTTACTTTGAGCAGGTGGACATCGTGCATCTGGGTCTAGACCCCGCCGCGCAACCGGAGGACGTGAATGCCTTGCTGTATGCGGCCAGCGTCGCCTATGGCCCAGGCCTGCCGCTGGCTCTGGTCGAGGAGCCGCACAACAGCCGGGCCTGTCGCCTGCTGCGTGCACTCGGCTTTCGCCAGGTAGACCGCTCGTATGAGATGGGGATGGTGGTATAAACGGACTCAGGAGACCCGCTCCCTGGCGGCTGATCAGCGATAAGCGGCGAACATAGCGATATGCCCAACCTGTTCGACCGTATACCGGGCGAAATGCGCCGCTAAAACGGTTTCCAGGTCAGCCAGGCTATCGTTTTTGTTGTCTAGCACACGACTGTTAGGAAGCAAGGATGAATTGTACACGGCCATGAAGAGCTTCCCTAATGGCCCGTACACTTCATCTTTCCCCAGGACCGTTGTTCCAAAAAGAACTCCTCCCGGCTTCAGAAACGGGATGAGGTGATTGAACACCTGCTGAGCTTTTGTCCGCAGCGGTCCCGGCAGACAGTGCAGAAACATATTCATGCCAATGGAGTCACAGGGGGGCAGATCGAGTTGGATCGGTTCGAGCACGTTCACCCGGTAAGTGGCAGGCTGGTAACGACGGATGCGGTTTGCGGTGTATGCCAGCGAATTCGGATTGAGGTCCAACAGGGTAATCTTGGGCTGTAAGCAAGGGAAACGGCAATGGTCGAGGAAATAACCGGTTCCGACGCCAACATCGAGATGGTTACAGGAAACGTGTTGATTGTAGTGCTCTAGCATCCGCGAGGATGGACATTTCCAGACAAACGTATTTTCAAACTGGACAACCTGAAGATCATAGAAAGCCAACACCCGCTTGGTGTAGATACCGGCTCCCAGAGCAACTTCTCTGGGGACGACGAGAGAATCGTTTGTGTGTAGCATGGGCGTCCTTCTGGTGACTAGTTCAGAATATTGGCCTGGCGATCACGCCCAGGCATAACCAATGCAATATTGTTCTGGCAATGCTCAGAACCCACGCGGACTCGTGTCGCGGATGAGCAGGTCGTCGAAGTGGGCGGTCGTGCCCGGCTCCACGCCGAGCGCCACCGTGCCGCCCAACCACTGCACATCCAGCACGACTTTCACTAGTTTGCCGTTGCAAAAGAACGCGATCCGGTCATGGAATGCCACGACCACGAGTTCCATCCACACCGGATAAACGCCTGTATCCGGGCGCGGGGCCTCGCCCTCATAGAGGAGTTCCTGGGTGCCAGGATCGGAATAACGCACGGCTATCGTGTACGTGCCGTCGGTGTTGCGTGTCAGGTCGTAGCGGAAGCCGTCCAGGTTTGTACCTGTGATCGTCGGCACAGCACGCACACCCATCCAGGCAGTGCCGGCTTGTCCTTCGGGAAAGCGGATCAGCACGCGGGCGTAAAAGTCGCTGGAGTCGCGGTAAGTAGTGTGATCTGTGCCCTCGCCAAACACGGTCAGGTCTTCAGAAATCTGTGGGCGTAGCCGCCGCCATGTGGGTGTGCCCAGGTAGGTCATGCTATAGTAGCTGCGATGCTCGGTCTGGTTTGGATCGTTGACGTACTGACCGGGGCCAGGAATACCGCCTTCCCACCACCAATCGGTGCGCAGTGCATCGGAGAAGTCCTCGGTCCACTCATTGAGCAGTTCGCGGATGGGCCGCTGTTGCAGTTCTACCAGGATTTCAAGAGCGAATCGTGCATCTTCAGCAGGTGAACGGGCAATCGTCGTCACCAAAAAGTCGTCGATCTGGAAGATGTCCACATTCCGCGCGGCGAAAGTGATACCGCCCTCCACCGGCCCACCGGGGTAGGCTTCTTCGTGGATCAACTGGCCGTTCTTGAACAGAAACAGCCGGTCGTCTACCAGCCGCACAATTAGGTCGAACCAGTTGCCGCGCCCGTAAAAGTTGGTGAGAAGCCGCTCATAAAGCACCTGTCCGGTCGAGCCGGTGACGCGCACGGTCAGGTTGCCGCCGTCCATAGCCAGGACATAAGCGCCCTGGTCGCTTTCGCGCAGGCGAATTTCCATGCCGCCCTGGAGGTTCAGCAGCCGCACGGCCATCTGGAAGTTATCCAGTGGCGGGGTGTTGGGCCGGGCGACGGTGTTATTTTGCAGCCGTGCAAACTGGTTGCCGGATTCGGCCTGCATGGTGACGTTGAAGGAGTCGCTGCGCGTCCAGGTCGGTGGAAATTCCGATCCCTGGAAGTGGTCGCTGGCTTCGAGGGGGCGTTCGACTTTAAGATCGTCGATGTTGATGCCCTGCGACTGGGTCAGCGATTGGAACAGGATTGCGCCGGGTGGCAGTGCACCTGCGGAGCTGTCGTCGATGCTGAGCAGCAGCGCGTTATTGACGTACACATAGATGCGCGCGCCTTCGACCCACACCATGAACTCATACCAGCTTCCACTTTGGATCGGCGCGCTGAGGCTGCGGACGATGCGCTCTGGGGCGCGTTCGATGTGCTGTCCTGCTGTACCGCGCCGGATGCTGACCGTGCCGGAGAACACTTCCAGGACATAGTATCCCTGGGAGGAGAACGAGAACAGCATCCGCGCCACACTGTTGGGATCGTTCAGATTCAGGCGGAACGAGATGACCAGGTCGCCACTGCCGCTTAACCATTCCGGCACCTCGTTTCCCAGCACTTCCAACGGGTTTGCCAGCCCGGAGCGGCCCTGCAGGTGGCGGTTGCCGCCTTCGGTGATGACCCGCCACGCTTCGGGGTTGTAATCCCAGCCCTGGAGTGGGTTGTCGGCCTCAAAGTCATTGAGGTAAGGCATCCGGCCCGGCGGGATAGGCGTGGGGGTGGGCGGAATAGGTGTTTCCGTCGGGGGGAGCGCCTCAGTTGGCGTTGGCGTGGCTGTTGGCGTGTCGGTGGGTGTGGGTGTCGAGGTATCAGTCGGCGTCGGCGTGGCTGTTGGAGTATCGGTCGGCGTCGGGGTGTCGGTCGGCGTGGCTGTTGGAGTGTCGGTCGGTGTCGGGGTGTCGGTCGGCGTGGCCGTTGGAGTATCGGTCGGCGTCGGGGTGTCGGTCGGCGTGGCCGTTGGAGTATCGGTCGGCGT
>CAZGXI010000029.1:0-61166 GCA_964529715.1 uncultured Anaerolineae bacterium
ACATCCGGCCCGGCGTGGCTTGGGTCGAGGCAGAAGGGTATACCTGGGTGCCCGTGCTCGTGGACGGGCGCGATGCCTGGATCGCCCAGAACGGCTTTTTGGAACTGCTGGCCCCGACGCACGATCTGAGCAACGGCTTTTTTGTTGCTCCCGACGGAGCAGACACCAACCCCGGCACGCAGCAGCAACCCTGGCGCACGATCCAACACGCCGCTGCGAACTTGCAACCCGGCCAGACGGTGTTTATCCGGGGCGGCGTCTACCAGGAGAGCATCATTCCCGTGCGCTCCGGGACGCCCGACCAGCCGATCACCTTTGCGGCCTATCCGGGTGAGCAGCCGATCATCGACGGCGGGGACGTTGTGGCGCGCCTGATCGACCTGATCGACCGCCGCTACCTCGTCTTCGACGGTTTGACGCTGCGCAACCCCACCACTGCCTGGGCGCGCGTGGAAAACAGCGATCACATCACCTTTCAAAACATGGTTTTCGGCAATGACCGGGAGACGGAGCGCGGCTCGTTTGGCGGCCTGCTCCTGCGCTACAGTTCCTACAACCGCGTGCTCAACTCGACCTTTGACCGCTGGGGGTATTATGAGGATGGCGATCAGAGCGGCAACCACATCTGGATTCAAGGCAATCTGGACGCAGGCGGCTATAACCTGATCGAGGGCAACACCTTCACCTACGGCGGGCAGGGCTGCATCATCGTCAACAGCCCGTACAACATCATCCGCCGCAACACTTTCAATAACGCCTGGCAGAAGGGCGTGTACATCGGCTGGTTTGTGAACCCCGGCGGCGAGCCTGCCGGGACGGAATGGCCTGCCCTGCACAATCTGGTGGAAAACAACCTCTTCTTCCGACACGGCATGTCGCGCTATCAGCACGGCGGCATGGCCTATGAGGAAACCGCCGTTGGCACGATCTTCCGGCGCAACGTGATCCACAGTGTGGCCTACACCGGGATGCAGATCACCGTCTTTGGCGACTATGCGCCCCACGACTATCACAATCGCTGGTACAACAACACCATCGTCAACAACGGCCTAGCCCGTTTCGGCTACGCCGGGACCGGCATCGAGATGAGCAACTGGGGCCTGGGGCTGGAATTTCATGATAACGTCTTCAAGAACAACATCGTGTGGGGCAACCTGCCCAACGCCGACAACGGCGTGATCCAGCTTTCCCTGGAACTGAGCGGCGACCGTAACAATCCTCCCCTGGACGGATTCATCGTTGCCGGCAACCTGTTCGATAACCGGCGCCCACAGGAATGCGCCACCTATATGGAGTCGTCAGGCATCGGCTACGGCAACTGCCCCATCTTCATCGACGGTATCGGCGACGCGACCGCCGATTGGTTCAACCGCAATTACCCGGATCACTTCTGGGGCAATATCGAGGGCGATCCTCTGTTTGTGACGTATGACCCCGCCGCAGATAGCTTCGACCTGCGCCTGCGGGAGCGTTCGCCCGCCATCGACGCCGCCGTGCCGCTCACGCGCACCCGGTTCGCCGGGGCGGGTACGGTAATCCCGGTCGAGGATGCCTGGTATTTTCACGATGGCTATGACGGCATGATCGCGCCGGACACGCTCTGGGTGGGCGGCGAAGAAGTGACCATCGTCGCCATCGATTACGACAACAACGTGATTACGGTGGATCGTGAGATTGCCTGGCAGGCGGGCGCACCGGTGAACCTGCCCTATAGCGGCAACGGCCCAGACATCGGGGCCTTCGAGCGGGAATAGGAAACGGCACTAAAAGCCGATCTTGTGGAAAAAGAGTCTTTGTGGGGGAAAACATGACTTTCTGGCGCAGTCTTCAGGCTCCGTTTGATCGCCGGTTCTCCACGCGCCGCCGGGGACTGATCCTGGCCGCGCTGGTCGTGTTGATCCTGGTGGGCGCGGCCATACGCGGCTTTAACCTGGGCGCGCAATCTATGTGGCGCGACGAGGCCATCTCGTGGAACTTCGCCCGTCTAGAATCGCCGGGCGTGCTCGTGGCGGCGCTGATCGAGGATGAGCTGCATCCCCCACTGTGGTATCTGGTGCTGCACGGCTCGATCCGGCTGTGGGGCGACAGCGAGTTCGGCCTGCGTTTTCAGGCGGTGTTGTTTAGTGTGTTGCTCATCCCGCTCGGCTATGCGCTGGGCCGGCTGCTGTTCGGCGAGGGCGTGGGCCTGTTGAACGCAACCATCCTGAGCCTGTCGCCTTTTCTGTTGGAGTATGCCCAGGAGGCGCGCGTCTATAGCTTCCTGGCGTTCGTGGTGCTGCTGGCGCTGTACTTCACAGCGCGCTGGCTGCGCCACCCCACGCGGCTGAATCTGATCGGCTACGCGCTGGCGATGGCCGCTGTGCTCTACACGCACAACTGGGGTTTCTTCGTGCTGGCCGCGCTGAACGCCTACGTGTTCCTGACCCTGATCCTGGACGCGCCGCGCCGCCGCCTGCTGTTGCCCTGGATCGCGGGCAACATCCTGGCCGGGGTGCTTTACTTGCCCTGGTTGCCGCCACTGATTCAGCAGTTGGGCTACGATACCGGCTGGATGGCGACCCAGGACTCACCGCTGGTGTTGCTGGTGCAGACGTTGCAGTCTTGGACCTCGGCCTGGAGCGCCACGCCGCTGTATGCGGCTCTGTTCCTGTTGGGGTTGGCCTCGCTGGTGACGGTTGATTCCTGGCGTCCGTTCAGGCTACGATGGAACCAAAACACCGGGGCGGTGCTGCTGTTGGCGTTCGCCTGCCTGGGGCCGATCCTCATCGCGCTAGGCCTGTCGCAGCTCAAGCCGATCTACAAGCCAGACCGCTATACGATCATTGCTTTTCCGGCCTTCAGCCTGCTGCTGGCAGCCGGGTTGGCTGCGCTGCGCTGGCGCTGGCTGGTGATCGGCGGATTGGTGGTGGTGGCGGCGCTCGCCCTGCGCAAGGACTGGTACTACCTGACCGAGCAGTATAAATCTACCATGCGCGACACGGCAGCTTATGTCAGCGCGGGCATCGGGCCACAGGATGTGATCGTTTTTGCCCCCGATCCGCTGGGCCAGTCGTTCAATTACTATTTCAGCGGGCCGCAGTTCCAGATCGGCTATCCCAACTGGAATGCGCCGCGCGCCTGGCACATCGGCGCGTGGGTGCAGACCTGGTTCGCGCCGGACATCCAGACGCGCACGCTGGACGAAATTGCGGCCCATTTGTCGGATGGCGCGTGTGTGTGGCTGGTGTATACCCCCGGCCCGGTTGCCGTGCCCGGCGTGGAGAGCGCCGCCGACGATCTGCGGGCCGCGCTGGCCGCGCGCTACACCCTGCGCGACACGCAGACGTTCCCGGAAATTTTCGAGTACGCCGATGTGGATGTGTACTGTGGCAACGCGGCCACAGAGTGAGTGCAAGGTTCGTCAGGAAAATGTAAGCTGATTGCAAGGAAAGCGCCGGATTGCCGCAAGGAAACTGAAAGGACATTTCTTGTCCTGTTTATGCACATGTAAGGCCGATCCTTTATGCTTTATTGTAGCGGGGTTATGTAATGGGTTGGTTTTCCGCGCGTTTGAGTTTGATTTAGGAATGCACATCAACACAGCTCCATTGGGACTTGTTGCTTAAGGAGAGTCGATAAGAAGATGAAAACGACCTGGTGGAAAAGAGGCCTTGTTCTCACTGTCGTTCTGACCCTGGTGATGGCTCTGCTGCCGACCGCGCTTTCGCTGGCCGGCTCGGATGACCCCAGCGGGACCATTGCTGACATCATCGCCGGGCATGATGGCCTTTCGACACTGGCCCTGGCGGTTGAGGCCGCCGACCTCGGCGGCGCGCTGGCCGGCCCCGGCCCGCTGACGCTGTTCGCCCCCACCGATGCCGCCTTCGCGGCCTTGCCAGAAGGGCTGCTCGAATCCCTGCTGGCCGATCCCGCCCTGCTGGGCGAAGTTCTGCGCTATCATGTGGTCGCCGGCGAGCTTAGGGCAGAGGATGTTGCGGCCTTGCCGCTGCTGACCTCGTTGCTGGGTGAAGACATCACCGTTGCCGTCACGGATGAAGGCGTGATCCTCAACGGCAGCGTCAAGATCATCTACACCGACATCCTGGCTTCCAACGGCGTGATCCACAAGATCGACGCCGTATTGATCCCGCCCGCGCTGGTGGACGACGAGGAAGAAGGCGACTTCACCCCCGGCGTGCTGGAGGTCATCCCGGAGAACGGCCAAAACGGCGAAAACGGTGATCCCAAGCCGATCGAGGATGAAGCAGAAGACCCCGGCAATGACACCTGGGATGGCGACTGGTGCAAGTGGTACGAGGGTGCCTGGTACTACGAGGGCTTCCTGACCGAGCAGCAGTTGGCCGATCTGCGCGCGGCGGGCTATGAGCTGGTCCACGCCGTCAACGGCGCGTGCCCGGCTGAAGAACCCACCGAAGAACCCACTGAACAGCCGACTGAACAACCCACTGAGCAACCGACCGAACAACCGACGGAACAGCCGACCGAGCAACCGACCGAGCAACCGACGGTTCAACCGACCGACGACCTGATCCTGTAAGCGTTTCGGCGGCGCTCCGCGTAACCCCGTGAGGCTGGCCCCGGACGCAAGTCCGGGGCTATGCTGTGTTATGGTACACTGAAAACGGTGGGCTTTTTTCGGGCGAGGCAACGATCCTCACGCCGATAGACCTTGAAAGGGAGCAAGAAGCCTATGTGTGGCATTTGTGGAACTTACGCCTATCGGACGGGCGAACCTGCCTCGCGCGATCTCATCCATGCCATGACCGACAGCATGGCTCACCGCGGCCCCGATGGTGCGGGTGAATACTTCGACGACACGGCGGGGATAGGCTTCGGCCACCGTCGCCTGTCGATCATCGACCTGGCCCTGGGCCAGCAGCCCATGACTAACGAGGACCGCACCGTCTGGATCGTCTTTAACGGCGAGATTTACAACTACCGCGAACTGCGCCCCGAACTGGAAGCGCGCGGCCACGTCTTTTCCACCTCGTCGGACACCGAGGCGATCATCCACGCTTACGAGGAATACGGCGAGGACTGCCCGGCGCACTTCAACGGCATTTTCGCCTTCGCCATCTGGGACATGAATAAGCGCCGCCTGTTCCTGGCGCGCGACCACTTCGGCATCAAGCCACTCTATTACACCATGCACGGCGACACGTTCCGCTTCGCTTCGGAACTCAAGGCCATCCTGGCCGACCCTTCTGTGCCGCGCGAACTGGACCTGGACTCGCTCAACCTGACGCTGATCTTCCGTTACTGCCCGGCCCCGCGCACCCTGTTTCAGGACGTGTACAAGCTGCCACCCTCCAGTTACATGATCGTGGACGAACACGGCCTGCGCCAGGGCCTGTATTGGGACGACATCCCCGAAATCGACCGTTCTGGCCACGAGGAAGACTGGGTCGAGGCGCTGCGGGCCGAGTATGACGCGGCGGTGAACCGGCAGATGGTGGCGGATGTGCCCATCGGTATCTCGCTCAGCAGCGGCGTGGACTCGGCTACCATCCTGGCGCTGATGAGCCGCCATTCCAGCGGCCCGGTGCGCGCCTATACGGTAGGCTTCGCGGGCCGCGCCGACGTGGACGAGACCGCCGACGCCCGCGAACTGGCGCGGCGCTTCGGTGCGGACTTCACCGCGCAGTTGATCACCGAGCAAGATTACGCCGCCTTCATGGACCGCTACATCTGGCACATGGAAGAGCCGGTGGTGAACCAGTCGGCGGCGGCGTACTATTTCGTCTCTAAGATGGCGCGTGACCAGGGCGTGAAGGTGCTGCTCAACGGCCAGGGGCCAGACGAGGCCTTCGCTGGCTATCCACGCCATCTGGCTGCCGCGCACACGCCGCAGCTTCAGCGGTGGGGCCTGGGCATGGTGAGCCGGGCGCTGGGCGACGGCGTGCAGAACGCGCCGCTGCCCGAAAGCTACCGCCGCCTGACCTATGCCCTCGGCGCGCGGGACGAGGCCGACCTGCTGCTGCGCATCTATGCCACCTTGCCCGACGCGCGACGGTATGCGCTTTTTTCGCCGGAGACGCAGCGCCGCATTGACGCCGACCTGCCGATCTGCTGGGTGCGCGAGCAGCTTGCCCGTGCGCCCAAAGGCACCCTGCTGGAAAAGATGACCTACCTGGACGCGCGCACGGGCCTCTCGGAAGAACTGCTGCTCTCCGAAGACAAAATGTCGATGGCCGCCAGCATTGAGGCGCGCGTGCCCTATCTGGACGTGCAGGTGATGAAGCTGGCCGAACGTCTGCCCGGCGACGTGAAGATCAAGGGCCGCCAGCAGAAGGCCATCCACAAGCAGGCGTGCATGGCCTGGGTGCCCGATGTGGCCTACCGCCGCAAGATCGGCTTCGTGAGCGCGGCGGATCAGTGGCTGCGCGGCCAGTTGGGCCGGCAGTTTTTGGAGCGCATCGCCCGGCCCGACTCGCTGACCCAGGCCTACCTGGACCCAACCCATGTCGAGTCGATGATCCGGCAGCATCTCTCCGGCAGGTGGGATCACCAGCGGGCGCTGTTCCTGCTGCTCTCGCTGGAGAACTGGTTCGCGGTTTACCTGAACGGCCAGGGCGTATATGCATAGGTAGGGAAATCGTGCGTGGGTTTTGGGCGGGGCGACCGTCACGGTCGCCCCTGCTGTTTTTCTACAGCAGCACCTGCTCGTATAGCGCCTCGATCTTCGCCAGGATCACCCCCGGCGCGTATGCCCGCCGGAACAGCTCTCGGTTAGCCATGCCCATCGCCTGGCGTAGGGCCGGGTCGCGCGCCAGACGGATCAGGCGGTCGGCCAGGGCTTGCACATCCCCCGGCGGGATGAAGAAGGCGTTGCGGCCTTCTTCCAATGCTTCTGGCAGCGCCCCGACCGGCGTTACCACCAGCGGCAGCCCGGCGGCCATCGCTTCCAGCACCGAGATCGGGAAGTTCTCCTGGTACGACGGCAGCAGAAAGACATCTGCCCCGGCGAACAGGTCCAGCTTGGCCTGCCCGGTCACGATGCCGGGGAAGTCCACGTCGCCCGCCGCCGTCACCGCCGCCCGCGCCTGTTCCACCTGATTGCGTTCGGCTCCCAGTTCCAGCCCGCCGGCGAAGACGAAGCGCGTCTGCGGGGCCTGCGCTCGCACCAGGGGAAGGGCCTTGAGCGCGTCGAACAGCCCTTTGCGGCTGCCCAGGCTGCCCACGAACAGAATCGTGCAGGCTGCGTCTGCCGACTCTTCTGGGGCGTGTGGAGGGTCTTCTGCCAGCGCCGCGATGTCGGCCTCGACCGTGTTCGGCACCACGACCACGTTCAGCCCCGGCGCCAGGTCCAGTAGATAGTGCCGCCAGCTTTCCGACAGGGCAATGATCACGTTGGGCAGCCGCAGGATAGCGATCACGGCCCGCCGCACGAGGCCGTTCCGGTGCTCGGCCAGCCGCTTGAACTGGTTGCCGTGCAGGTGGCCCACCACGCGCACGCCGAACAGCCGCGCCAGCAGCATGAACGCGCCCTCTTTGAAGTAGGAGACGCGGTCGGTGATGGGCTGGTGCATCAGGTCCGGGCGGCGCGCCAGCAGGATCACCAGTAGCCGCCACATCTGCCGGAAGAAAAACAGGAAGTTCACCGGCGACAGCGTGGCGACCTTCTCCATACTCTCCTGCGGGCGGGTCGTGTCCAGGTGGATCAACTCGAACCGCTCGCGCAGCGGGGAGGCGAGCAGGATTTCGTTGAACATACCCACGCCGCCCATCTGCTTGAGCGTCGGCCCGACCACCAGCACGCGCGCCCGCCGGATTGCCCGATTCTCCACCCATCACCTCCGCAGCAATAACGATTACCGGATGTCTCCCGCAAGCACCGCCTCGTACAGGCGCTCAATGCGTTTCAGGATGACGTCCGGGAGATATTCCCGGCGGAACAGCTCCCGGTTGGCTGCGCCCATCGTCTGGCGCAAGGCTGGGTCGCGCGCCAGTCGGATCAGCCGGTCGGCCAGGGCCGCGTGATCGCCCGGTTGGATGAAGAAGGCGTTGCGGCCCTCTTCCAGCACTTCCGGTAGCGCGCCGACCGGCGTCACCACCAGCGGCAGCCCGGCGGCCATCGCTTCCAATACTGCAATCGGGAAGTTCTCACTGTGCGACGGCAGGATGAAGATGTCGGCGGCGGCAAACAGATCGCGCTTGGATTGCCCGGTGATGATGCCGGTAAAGGTAACGCCGTCTTGCGATGGCAGCGCCTGGCGCGCCTGCTCGATAATAGCGCGCTCGGCCCCGAATTCGAGTCCGCCTACGAAGACGAAGCACACCCCCGGAATTTGCGCCTGCACCAGCGGGATGGCCTTCAGGGTGTCCAGCACGCCCTTGCGGCTGCCCAGGCTGCCCACGAACAGGATCGCGCACGTGGTCGGGTCTTTGGGCAGTGGCAGCCCCTCGGCCAGGGCGGCGAAATCGGCGCTGACCGTATTGGGCACCACAATCACGTGCTTGCCCGGCACGATCTCCAGCAAATATTGCCGCCAGCCTTCCGAGAGCGCGATCATCACGGTCGGCAGGCGCAGCACGGCGACCATGCCCCGCCGGACCAGCCAGTTGCCGTGTTCGTACATGATCCGGAAGCGGTTGCCGTGCAGGTGGCCGATCACGCGCACGCCGAACAGCCGCGCCAGCAACATAAACGCGCCCTCTTTCCAAAATGATATGCGCGCCGTGACGGGCTGATGCATCAGGTCCGGGCGGCGCGCCAGCAGGATCACCAGCAGCTGCCACATCTGCCGGAAGAAGTATACGAAGTTCACCGGCGACAGTGTGGCGACCTTGTCCATGCTCTCCGGTGGGCGGGTGGTATCCAGGTGGATCAACTCGAACCGCTCGCGCAGCGGGGAGGCGAGCAGGATTTCGTTGAACATACCCACGCCGCCCATCTGCTTAAGCGTCGGCCCGACCACCAACACGCGGGGCTTCTCTCTCTGGGCCATCGAGTCTCTCCCTCAAGTAACGGGTTCAAAGTACAACAGCACGCCCTCGGCGTGCTGTTCTAAAACACGGCCCGTCCTTTGCGCAGTTTATAGGCCAGCCGGATCAACGCCTCCGGCAGGAAGGCGGTCACGTCGCCCAGGCGGTGGGGCCGGTTCAGGACCCGCGTGACGGCCCGCTGCTCGTCCGCGCCCGGCGGCGCGAAGGCATGTATCCCTTCCCCTGGCCCGCCATTCAGCAGGGCGAGCAGGCGTTTCCAACCGGGGCTGCCTTCCCGCGCCGCGATCATCGGGTCGAACGGGATCGCCTGCGCCCCTTCCGGCGCTTCTGGATGAACGGCGTAAGCGCAGTCGTCGGGGGTCAGCGCGAGCGCCGTTGCCTGGCCGCGCGCCTTCAGCCCCCGATACACGTTCGAGAGCCGGTCGAAGTAGTACTCGCTGCGTGTCCAGGGCGTGCGGGCGTAGGCCTCCGGGTAGCTGCCGTCGATGCGCTCAATGGTTGTGTAGATGCGCGTCTCGGCCTGCGTGGGGGCCGGCTCGGCCACATGTTCCGCCAGCGTGACGGGGCGAAGCTGCCGGACTTCCACCAGGTAGCGCAGCAGGGCCTCCAGGTGAGGCAGGTGCAGGGTTGAACCGTCGCGGAAGGGGTGCATCAGCACCGTGACGTGCTCCTGGCCCGTCTCCTGGCGCGCCTTGTCCAGCGCCGAGTCGATCAGCAGGCGCGTGCCGAACCAGGGGAGGCTGTACGTCTCCACCGGCACGGGCACCAACCACAGCCCCTCCCCGCTCGCCGGGTTGATGATGGGCAGCGGCTGTGTCCCGATCTGGCGGTAGGCAAAAGGACGGTAGTGGTGCAGGGCAAAGGTCGTCACGTAGCGGATGCCCAGGCTCATCAGCGTGTGGATGGTATGGGCATCGGTGCGAAAAATGAAGTTTGCCCCCACCACCGGCCCGTACTGCTGAAAGTCTGCCAGGTGTTCCCCCAGGCGGCGGCGCTGCTCGTCCGGCGGCAGGCCGGCCATCCACTCGTGGAAGGGGCCGTGAATGCCGATCTCGTGGGCGCGCTCGGCCAGCGTGGGCAGCAGGGCCGGGTACAGGTGAGCCACGAAGCCGGTGACGAAGAAGGTCGCCCGCACGCTGTAACGATCTAGCAGCGGCAGGATACGCGGCAGCCCTACGCGGACGCAGGCAACCTGCTCGGTGTCGAAGATCAGGGAAAACGTCCCGCGCGGACGGGCAGGCAGGCGGACGGTCTGCGCGGCGCGCGGCGCAGCGAACTCCCCCTGTCCCCGTCGCAGGTCGGCCAGGGCTGCCCGCGCCTGAGCATGTGCTTCCGGCGTATCGATGCCGCTGAGAGTCGAATAACCGGTGCGGAAGCGCCGGATCATCGGGCCGATGGGCTGGCGATCAAACACCTGGTCGTTGCGCGAATAGATCACGAAGTCCACATCCTGCGCCTGCGCCTCAGCGACCAGCGTATCGGCCTCCTGCCCCAGCCGGGCGAAATCCACCTCGCGCAGGATCGTGCGTGCAAAGCCGGGGATTTGCAGCCCGTCGAAGTCCAGCGCGGCCCGGTCCGCCGGGTCGATCAATACCATTGCAGTACGCGGCACGTTCGTTCCCTCCCGGCTCAGTGCTTCTCTTGCAGTGCTTTCACATATGCGCCCGCGATCACCCGCCAGTCGAGCACGGTCTCGGCCAACCGTCGGGCGTTTTCACCCATCACGCGGCGCTCGTCGGCGGTCCAGGCGGCGGCCTGCCGCAGCGCCGCCGTGAAGCCTTCCACGGTCGGCGGGCAGACCAGCCCGCAGCCGTAGTCGCGCACAAAGGTCGCCGTCTCGTCCACGTCCGTCACGATCAGCGGCCTGCCCATCGCCAGGTATTCGGCGAACTTGCTCGGCAGGCCGCCCTGCATAGCCGGGTGGCGCGTGCGCGGGATCAGCAGCACGTCCGCCGCCGCCAGCTTGGGCGGCAGTTCAGAGGCGGGCACGCGGTCTTCCAACGTGACGCGCTCACCCAGCCGGGCCGCGAATTCTGCCTTGAGCGCCTGGTCGCGCGGCCCGAAGCCGATCAGGTGAAAGCGCACCTGATCATCTGTGTTTTGGGCCATTGCTTCCAACAGCACATCCATCGCTTGCCATGCCTGGAAGCTACCCGCATAGACGAAGCGCAGCAGCCCATCGTCGCGCGGCGGAACAGGCGTGAATTGCGTCGAATCCACGCCGTTGCGCACAATGATCATCTTGTCCGGCGGCACGCCGCGCGCCCGGTAGCGTTCGTAGAACGGGCCAGACACCATCAGCAGCCGGTCGGCCAGCCGCCGCGCCAGCGCGGTGAGGATGGCGCTCTGGATCACCCGATACAGCCCGCGCAGCGAAGGTCGTGCCTGATATTCCAGCCGCGTCTCCATCAGTTCGTCGCCGTGCACGTCGAAAATCGCCAGGTGGCGATTGAACAGCTTTGCCGCTGCCGCCGCGACCGCCGCCCCTGCCCCGGCGGCGTGAATGGCGTCGTATCCGCGCGCGCGTCGGGCGATCTCCCGCGCGTTCAGCCAGAACAGCAGATGCGGCCCCCGGACGCGCAGCGTGCGCAGGGAGAGTAGGTCCGTCTGCGCGCCGTTGGCTTCCAGGCCCACGCGCAGCCCGGCTAGGCGCGTCTCGTAGGCGTCGGCGCTCTTGAGGCCCTGCGGGGGTCGGTCGGAAAGCACGAGTATTTTCACCGTCATCCTCTTTGTAAGGCGTCGAAGCAACAGCGTCGAAGCGACCAGGCGAAACCCCCGGTGTGGCGACCGGCGATCTGTCGCTTAGACGCTTCGACGCTCCGCCGCGATTTCGGCCAAAAAGCCCGCCAGCCGTGCGCCCATCGCGTCCCAGGTGCGGGCGCGGGCATAAGTGAGCGCCGCCTGCCGCAGCGAGTCCAGCCGGGCCGGGTCGGTCAACAGGGGTAACGCCGCCTGCGTGAACGCCTCGATCTCGAACGGAATGTGTACACCGCCGCCCGATTCGGCGATCATGGCCTCGGCCTCCCCGCCGCCGGACGCGATCACCGGCAGCCCGGCAGCCATGTATTCCGCGATCTTGAGCGGCGAGGCGTACTGCCGGAATGGGTCGGGCCGCGAAGTCGCCAGCCCCAGGTCGGCTTCGGCCAGCAGGGTAGGCAGGTCGGCGTAAGGAACCGGCCCGGTAAAGCGCACCGCTTCCCCCATGGCCAGTGACCCCGCCAGCGCACGTAAGTCCTCCAGCGCCGGGCCGCCGCCCACCACGATCAGCCGCAGGTCCGGCACGGACCGGCGCAAGGTGGGCAGGGCGCGGATCGGCAGGTCGATGCCCCAGCGTTCGTCCACGCTGCCGGTGTAGATCAGCGCGGGCGGATGCGGCTGACGCTGGGCATACGCGGCGTTGAACCGCTCGAATTCCACGCCGTTTGGCACGACGATGGTCCGCCGTGCCCCCTGCGAACGCCGCAGGTCGGCCAGGGGACGGCTTACCGAGGCGACGCCGTCCGCCGCGCGCACCACGATCCGCTCCCGCCGCGCGATCAGGCCCGCGTAGCGCGGCTCGACGTAGCCGGGATAGTAATCCCAGTCGTTGTACACCAGGCGTTTCACGCGCCCGGTCCGCTTGAGCAGCCAGGCCAGCAGCGCGTTTTCTGCATGGGCCACGATGCCCACCGTGTAGGAGCGCGCCAAAACCGGGCGCAGGCTAAGGTACATCCACAGGTCTTGTACTAGGGTGTCCAGCGCGCGGGGCAAGGGCAACCGCCGCGCCGTGATCCGCCGGACATTGCCCTCTTGCCTGATGGTGACGCGCTCCCGCCGCAAGTGACCCAGGCCGTCGCGTAGTTTGTTCAGCGCGGAGGTGGGTGGCCCACCGTAGAAGTTGACGTAGCCCACCAGGTCCAGGCGCTCTAAGTGTGGCGCAAGCGCGTAGGGCAGCCGCTGCGCCGGGCTGTTGAGCTTTTGCAGCGATAGGTTGATGCCTGCCACGAAGAGATAGTCTCCCGGCAAGCAATCCGGGGGCGATCCGTCGGTCGTCATGTTGTGCTGCTCATCTCCGTGATCGGAGATCGAATCCCCGACTGAAAGTAAGCTCTGAAGTTGTGCCGTCTGCTGGTAGAGACACGGCATGCCGTGTCTCTACTGAACCAGCCTGGATACGCCCAACCTCCGACGCTCTACAGATACCCATACGCCACCCAGCCGCCATCCACCGGCACCGTGACGCCCGTGATGCTGGCAGCTGCCGGGGACGCCAGGAACAACGCCGCCGCCGCGATGTCTTCCATGGCGATCAGGCGGCCCATTGGCGTGCGTTTCAACAGCGAGGCCTCGTCATACCAGCCAAGCTGGATATGGTGATCCACCGCCTCGGTGCGCACATAACCCGGCGCGATGGCGTTGACCGTGATGTTGTGCCTGGCCCACTCAATCGCCAGCACGCGCGTCATGGCGTCGATGGCGGCCTTGCTGCAATTATATGACAGCCGCTCTGGGAAGCCGACCAGCCCGTTGATCGACGACATGCTGATGATACGCCCGCCCTGCTGCGGGATCATCGCCAGCTTGGCGACGGCTTGGCTGCACAGCACCGCGCCTTTGAAGTTGATGTCCATCACGCGGTCGAGTTCTTCTTCCGGCAGGTCTTCGCTGGGGAAGCGGTTGAATACCCCCGCGTTGTTGATCAGCACGTCGGCGCGCCCCCAGCGGGCCAACGTCGCCTGGACCATCGCCCGCGCAGCGGCGGCATCACGCACATCCATCTGATAAAAAAGGGCACGCTCCGGGCCGAGTTCTTCGGCCAACGCCTGCCCGCTGGCAGCGTCGATCTCGGCGATGACGATCTTCGCGCCCTCGTTGGCGAAGGCACGCGCCATCGTGCGCCCGATGCCCTGCCCTGCGCCGGTGATGATCACGATCTGGTCTCGGAATTGCATAGTTTAATCCTTCTTTGTATAAAGACGGCCTATTCAGTAGTTGGCCGTCGGCTCTAGCCACAGCTTGGGCCACGTCATGGAAGCCATCGGCTCGAAATGCGCTGGCAACGCGCGGCCATTCTTCTCTTGTGCCGGGACGTGGCCTGTGTCTTGCGGCATCTCAGCCGCGTTTGGTGACGACGCTCTCCAGAGTCTCCGCCAGCCGCGCGGCCAACTTTTCGCGTGCGAAATCCTCGATGCCATCCCTTGTCAAGCGCATCGGCGTCCCGGCCTGGCGGCGGCGATACAGGTCCAGCAGTGCCGCTGCGACCCCCTGGCTATCATCGGTCTCGACCGACACGCCCAGGCGGTAGGTGTCAATCAACTGCGTCGCCGCGCCGGGGCTGCTCAGCAGCAGGATCGGCGGCCCACCTGCCGCCCAATACTCGTAAATCTTGCCGGGAATCAGGGTGGGAAAGCCATGATAGTTAATTGTCAGCAACAGGTCGGCGCTTTGCAGTAACGCGGCGAACTCCGGTCGCGGCAGATAGCCGACTTCCTGTACGGCGTCTTGCAGTCCCAGTTCGTCCGCCTGCGCGCGGTACTTGTCTGGCAGTTCGCCCGTGAACAGCAGACGGAGATGACCACCGATCTCCGGCTGCGTCTCGCGGAGATGGGCGATGGCGCGAAAGACAGCCTCCGGGCTGCGCGGCCAGTCCTCGGCTACCGACAGCACCCCGGCATGGACAATGGTAAATGGGCCGTCCGTCGCTGGCGCGGGCGCAGGCGTATCTGCAAAAGGATAATCTGCCAGGTCCGTGCCGTTGGGAATATAGACAAACTTCTCTGCCCGCTGGCGTGGATAGCGCCGCACGAACATCTCCCGGCTCAGCGGCGTGACCAGCACCACGCGGTCGGCGGTGCGCACCGACCACCATTCCAGCAAGCGGTTGATCGCCCGCACCAATGCCGGGCGGGTCTGCTGCCAGTGTGTGTCTACCCAGTCGTCGCGGAAGTCTAGCACCAGCGGCTTGCGCGTGAGCAGCTTGAGTAGCGCGCCGATCACCGCCGCCGAGTGTGGTGGGCAGGTGGCGAACAGCACGTCGATGCCCTCTTCGCGTACCACGCGCCGGCCCTGCCGGATGGCGAACGGCAGCCAGGTGATGTTCTCGTCCGGGATCATCACCCATTTTGTGCCCCAATCGCGGATCGCTCTGAGGGTATTAACCATCAGTTTCGCCAGACGGCTACGCTCGCGCGCCTGACGTCCACGCTCCAACAGCTCTGCCGAAGGCTCGCCGGCAGCAGTGCGGCACACCACGACCTCCGGCGGCAGGTCGGCCAGCAGTTCTGCGCTGCCGCCGCGCCGCAGACTCTTGTACTCCCGACTGTCGTCCACCGTCACCACGAACGGCTTCCAGCCCAACGTGGGCAGGTATTTGAGGAACTTGACCACGCGGATCGAACCGCCGACTGAGAAGAACGGCGGAAAGATGTAAGCCAACACCAGCACATTACGCCGAGGCGTGGCACTATCGGGCTGCTGCGGTTGCGTCATGTATCCTTTTCTTCCTGTATGCTCACCTGATCCAATCACCGGCCCCCACGATCAGGGTTTGCTGAAAATGATGATCTGATAGCGCCCCAGCCAGGCCATCGCGTGAGGAAAAGCCCCCTCCAACCTGTACAAGAGCTGGAGCAGTTGCCTGCCCAACGCGCTGTCTGGAATAAAGCGCCGGGTAAATTCTGACCCTACGCTGCGCCACGAACGCATCTCCACCTGCCACTCGCGTCCAAACGTCTGCCGAAACCAACGCAGCGGATGGGTATGGACGTAGATTGCGGCGTGCGGCGGCTCCGGTTCGCTCTCTGCTGATGGCGCAGATGCCGCCGGCCTGCCCCGGCGCAGCAATGGCTTGAGCACATTGGTCCACAGCGTGCGGATGACCGGCGTATTTTTCACCAGTCGCCGAAGGCGATCTACCTGCATGTAAATGATCAAGAAGTTGCTCTTCGGGTAGACTGCCCTGCCGATCTCCCGGATGGCTGCTGCCTGTTCTTCGGCAGGGATGTGATAAATCACATGCGCCGAAATGGCCGCATCGAAAACATCGCTCTTGAACGGCAGATGGGTCAGGTCAGCCACCACGTACCACCCCCGTTTGGCCAGTTTGGTCCGCGCCTCCACCAGTGCCTGGTAGGAAAAATCCGCGCAGACGTGGTGATCGTACCCCTCGGAATAGGCCAGATATTCCGGGTGCGAGATTGCTCCCGAACCGGCGTCAAGATAGTATCTGCCGTATGGACGGATAAACTCCTTGACGCGCAGGTGAGTCTGGTGCCAATAGTTCTGCAACACGGGCCGGTTATCCTCAAAGGCGGCAGTGTCACCATAAAGGCCGTCGGTGTCTTTGCGCCAGCCGAACGTATCGTAGAATTCACGCACGCTGCGTTTGATATGCATGGTGTTTTCCCTATCCCGATATGATAGCGTTCACGGGAATGTACACTCTTTTCTGAAGAGCGGCCCCCCAGCACCAGTGTGGAAGAACGAACGGACTCCAATCATGTGCCTCCGGCGCGATCCGGTCTGGGAATCGCGCCGGGATTGCCTGTCATGCCGCGTTACCAGCAAATGCCTTCGACTTCGGCGGCGATCTGCACGCTATCGTTCGCGGCGCGCGCCAGATCGATCACGGTTTGCCCGGCGCGCAGCACGCCCGCCAGCTCGCTGTTGATGCCGTGGGAGGCGATCACCACGTCGGCCCCGCGCACCGCGTCTTCCAGCGTGTCGCACATCAGCGCGGCGATGTGTGGGATGGCCTGCTCGATGTAAGCGCGGTTGCTGCCTACCAGCCGCGACAGGTTCACGTTGCGGTCGTAGATGCGCACGTCGTAGCCTTTGCCCAGCAGCGTTTCAGCCAGGTGGACCATCGGGCTTTCGCGCAGATCGTCCGTACCCGGCTTAAAGCTCAAGCCGGCCAGCGTGACGTGCTTTTTGCCGAGGCGCTCGATCATGCGATAGGCAAACTGGACGTGCCGCTCGTTGCTCGGCATCAGCGAGTCCATCATCGGCAGGTCCACGTCGCTGTGGCGCGCCAGGTAGGTGAGGGCGCGCAGGTCTTTGGGCAGGCAGGACCCACCGAAGGCGAAGCCCGGCTTGAGGTAGCGCGGCGAGATGTTCAGCCGCGTATCCTGGCAGAAGACCTCCATCACCTTTGTGCTGTCGATGCCCAGTTCCTTGCCCAACCGCCCGATCTCGTTGGCAAACACGACCTTGAGCGCGTGGAAGGCATTGCAGGCGTACTTGATCATCGAGGCTTCGTCCGGGGCGACGCGGAAGATCGGGGCGGGGATGTCGCCATAGAGTTTTGCCAGGATGTCGCCGCCGCGTTCGTCCACCTGCCCGATCACGGTGAAGGGCGGGTTGCGGAAGTCCTCAATCGCGCTGCCTTCGCGCAGGAATTCCGGGTTTACCGCCGCGCCGAAGCCCACGCCGACTTTCTTGCCAGACTCGCGCTCCAGGATGGGAATCAGGCGCTTGAGCAGCGTGCCGGGCAGCATGGTGCTGCGCATCGCCAGGACCTTGTAGCCATCGGTCTGTGCCAGCGCCTGCCCGATCTGCGTACAGACGCGCTCGACATATTCAAAGTTGAGGTTGCCGTTGGGCGCCGACGGCGTGCCAACGCAGATGATGCACACCTCGGCATGGTTAACTGCCTCGGCTACATTATCCGTCGCAGATAGGTTGCCCGACCGGACGGCCTCACGGGTCAGTTCGTCCAGGCCACGTTCGATGATCGGGCTGCGCCCCTCGTTGATCGAGCGAACTTTGTCCCGGTTCACATCCACGCCCATGACCTTGTGCCCATCGGCGGCGAAGCAGGCCGCCGTAACTGCACCGACATAACCGATTCCGAAAACACTGATATTCATGACTCTTGATCTCCTGTGTAAAAAAGCAAATAGCCGTCAGCCATCAACACTCAGCCGTCAGCCAGCGGTTTTGACCGATCGCTGACGACTGAGTGCTGACTGCTGATCGCCGAAAACGCCCAACAAAAACTGACTTTCCCTCCGCTGAGGTCCCCCTGCCACGCGGCCCTGAGAACCGCGTTCCGCTCCCGGCGGCCATAGCCCGGCGAGGTCCACCCTTCCTGCACCTCCGGTCGCATCCCCGCCGGCAGGGCGACCTGGATGGTCGGGCCGTCTGGCCCTGCGAGCAGCCAGATGCTATCCCCCGCCGCAGAGGCCAGCTTCAGCCCTGGCGCGAAGTGAAAGGCCCACGCCGCCGCGTGGCGGCCCTCGCCTTCCAGCGTGTCCACGATCTCCCACACGCCGGGGCGTGGGTGAACCACCTCCCGCTGCCAAGTCACGCCGGGAGCAGTCTGCATGGCCCCGACCACACGCCGCCCGGCTTCCCAGGCGAGGCATTCTGCCTGCGGGACGTTTACCCATGCGAAGTCAGTACGGATGGTGGCCTGTTCGCGCCCATCGACCGTCACGACGTTGTGGGCAGCGTTGCGGCGAAAGGCGTCGCGCTCCGAGCCGAAGTACGTGTACGTACCGGAATCGACCAGTACGGGCCGCCCGCCGATCCACATCTGCACGCTGAGCAGGTCGCAGTGCGCATGCGCCGACTGTCCTTCACCGCCCAGGCCGAACGGCCCGCAGCGGAAGAAAGCCACATCTGAGGCAGCGTCCCACGAGTCGCGCAGGATGTAATGTCCGGCGCTGGCAAACGCGCACGAGGTCTCCTGTGGCGGATGGGCATCCAGGCGATCCCAGGCGTCCAGCCCCTCTCGCCCCAGCAGCCAGAACAGGTCGGCGTCGAACTCCCCGGCGGCCCACTTGAGCGCGTCGCCATCCTCGTACAGCGCCGCTCCTGCCGCCAGCAGCGGGCGAAAGTCCCAAAAATCACGGCCCTGCCACAGCCCCAGCGCCAGGCCGTCGTCGGAATCGCCCCATTGCGGCGCGTGGTGGTCGGGCGTCTGCACCGCCAGGGCGTAATCCATCATCTGCCGCAAGGCGCTCTCCAACACAGCGGAGCGATCCAGCAATCCACGCCGCCCCAGCGCCACCACAGCCAGCAAAAATTCCCCCACGAAGCGGTGATAACCCGTCGCCTGTTCGGCGTTCACGCCATCGGGATGCGTCTGGGCGATGGTCTGTTCGGCCAGCAGGCGCAGCCCGGTTCCGCGCCAGGATTCCGCCGCGCGGAACGCCGGCCACACGGCGCCCATCAGGGTCAGCGCCGTCGCCTCGCCGATCAGGTGGTTGTTCGGCACAGCCTCGGTGGTGGTCAGGTGCTTGCTCAGAAAATCGGTCTGCTGCCACAGGCTCTTGAGGAACGGGCCGCCCACCCTGCGCAGGAATTCCGGCGATTCGCGGAAGCACTGAAAGGCTATTGTCCAGGCGATCAGGCGGATGGCGACTTCCAATGCGCTAAACCAGTGCACGCCGAACTGGGCCGGGTTGGCCGCGATCCAGTTTTCCAGGTGTGCGGCGCAGGTTTCGCGGTAGCGCGCGTCCCCGGTCAGTTGGTAGGCCATTCCCAGCGTGACGAAGTGCTGACAGCGGCCCAACTCCCACACCGGCTTGAGGTCCGCTGCGCGCCCTGGCGACCAGAGCAGTCCTTCTAGGCGACGGATGTGCCACTGCGGCCAGCGGTAGCCGCTGGCCGGGTCACGCTGCCAGTCGATGCCATCGGAATACCGGAACGCCAGGCCCAGGAAGGCGAACTCGCCCCGGCAGATCGCGTCGGCAGCGGCGATGATGGCTTCGGCGCGGGCCGGGTCATGCGCACGGGTATAAGCAGCCGCATCTGCCAGGGAATTATGCGGCAGCAGAAACAACCTGCCGGGGCGTGCGGTCAGGTGATCCAGCAGGGCATCGAGCGTGCGCCAGCCGCCGGTCGTGCGGGCCAGCAACGCGGCGTCGGACATCGGGAGGCGTGCCATCAGCCCCCACCGGATCGACTCGCCCCACATGCCAATCGCAGCAGCAGCCCGCCCTCCGGCGCGCCTGATCACGCCCGAAAGCCCCAACTCGCGGACCCGCCGCGTGTAATGTGCGATGCGCTGCATGGCTTCACCGTCCTGGTGCAAGCGGCGACTCGATTGTCTCGGCTTCTGCCGGCGCGCCGCCCCGGTTCAAAATGGCCTGCCTCACCTGCCGCAGCGAAACCTCACCCAACGCCGCCAGCGCGATCCCGTACACCAGGCCGCCGACCGCGACCGCCGCCAGCACCGCCCCGACCTGCGCCCAGGTCGTTTCTGTCGGGCCGAGCGCGGCCAGCAGCCCCATCACGGCCAGCGCCATCAGCGTCGAGGCGATCAGCACCCGCGCCAGCGTCCGCAGCGGCCAGCGCCACGTGAAGAACTGGCGAGACGAGAGCGCCTGCAAGGTTGCCATCAGCACGAAGGCCACGCACGCGCTCACCGCCGCGCCCATAAAGCCGTAGCGCGGGATCAGCAGAAAATTCAGGGCCAAACTGACTCCCGTCGCCAAAAACTGATTGCGCGCGATGATGCCGGTCCGCTTGGCGAGCAGCGTGCCGAAACTGCCCAACTGCCCCAGGCCGAACGCCGCGCTCGCCGTCGCCACCAGCCAGATCGCCCGATAGCCATCCAGGTAGGCGTCCTCGGCCAGCAGGCGAACCAGCGGCTCGGCGGTCACGGCCAGACCCACCACCGCCGGGACCACCAGCAGCAGGAACATGCGCGTGATGGCCGTCATCGCCTCTTCTGCCGCCTGCCGTCCGCGCTCTTCCCACAGGCGCATGATGATCGGCCCCGGTACCAGCAGGAACAGCCCCACCAGCATGTCGATGCTGCGCGTGGAGATGTTGTAGGACACCGAGTACAGCCCGACCTCATAGCTGCCCTGGTTGGCCTCGATGATGTAACGGTCGGCCAGCCGCAGCGCCCAGAAGGCCACGTTGCCCAGCGTCAGCGGCAGGGCGTAGGCCCACATCTGCCGCGCGTCGGCCAGGGAGAAGCCTTCCCGCCGTACGCTGGAGCGCGTGCCCGTGCCGCGCGTGGTCAGCCAGATCAGCGGCAGGATCGGGATCGCCAGGGCCAACATCTGCCCCCACAGCATCCCCTCCACGCCCATGCCCAGCAGCAGAATCAGCCCCACGCTGAAGATGACCGTCCCGTACTTGTAGAACAATTCGAAGGCGGTGAACCACCGGCTGCGCTCCTGAGCGCGCAGCACATTAGACAGAATGACGTACCAGCCGTTGGCAACGAACACCAGCAGCGCCACCCACAGCAGCGGATACACCTCCGCCGGGAAGAGCGCGCGGCCCAACAACAACACCGCCGCGCCGATCAGCGCCGTGATCAGGGTGATCGCGCCCGTGTTGGCGTACAGCGACGTGAAGTAGCGCGGCAAATCCTGCTTGATGCTGTACGCCGCATAGAAGCGCACCGCGCCCGCCGCCAGACCCGTCGTGGTGGCCGCCAACAAAAACTCCGCCACGCCGACGGCTAGCATATAGTTGCCGTACTGGTCCGGCGTAAACAGGTGCGTGAAGATCGGCACGGTGATGAAGGCCGTCAGCGCCGGGAGCATCTTGGCGGGCAGATAGGTGAGCAGGTCTGCTGTGATCCGTTTGAACATACCGTTTCCTCAAGGCCACCCCGGCATGAGAGCCGGAGCGACAACCTTCTTGACGACGCCGTCTCAACGCCCCCGGCCCATCAGAGGGACAGGGCCACGTGCAGAATCAACCGGATACTTCTGGTAAGTGCAGGCACGCATTCGGATACACCACCGCCCGCGCCTGTGCGCCGTGCCGCGCCACCAGCGCCTGCAACGCCGCGTCCCACGTGGCGTACAGCGTGGTGTTATAGGGGAAATGCCGCCTGACCTCATAGTGGCTCAGGTTGGGCGAGACGATGAAGACCTGCTTGTCGCCGAAGGCGCTTTGTGGCCAGACGGCAGGCATCCGCATGTTGTGTCCGGCGATGAAGTGCAGCCCTACGCCTTCTGAGCAGGCGGTGGTGATGACCACCGTTCCGTCGGGCTTCACGATCTGCGGGTTGGGGATCAGCGTCACGTTGACCACCATGCACGACTGGAGCAGGTCGGTGTCTTTGGGATAGGCGTTCAACACCACCACGTCGGCCCCGGCGGGCATCGGCGTGGCGTACAGTTCCCGCGCCCGCTCGACTCCCGCTTCGTGCGCCGCCACCGGGTCGCCCGCGACCAGGGCGGCAATGCCCCGTTCTGGCGTGAACAGCACATTGACCACATATTCCAGGCCGGCGCAGCGTGCGATCTCCACCAGGTTGTCGTGCTGTGGGTTGCCGTGCATGTGGCCCGTCTGGACGTCTTTGTCGCGTCGGTGGAAGGCGCTCAGGGTTTCCAGACCGGCCAGCCCAACCGCCACCGTCTTGCGCCCGCCGCCGAAGCCGACGCTCTCGTGTGGGGTGATGCCGCCCAGCGCAATCTTCAAGTCGCCTTCCGCGAACACGCGGTTGATATAGACCGGGATGCCGGTGCTCGTCTGGCCCAGCGTGGCCAGCCCTTCATAAGGGTTGTGGACGTGCACGTCTAGGGCGCGGACCAGGTCTGGGCCGAGTTTGTATTCCAGGTCCATCAGTACGGCGGGCCGGTGCCCGCCGGAGGCGATTACGACGCGCACGCGCTCCGGCGGCAGGCCACCTTGTTCCAGCTCGCGCAGGATCAACGGCAGCAGCAGCGCGCCAGGCGTCGGGCGGGAAATATCGTCCAGGGCGATGACGGCGTCACGCCGCCCCCGCGCCAGATCGCGCAGCCGCGCCGCGCCGACCGGCGACTCCAGGGCGGCTACCAGCGCCTCCTGGCTCAGGGCGTGCTGCCCGCGAATGTTCACGGCTTGCGTGTCCCACGTGTCGGGGAAAGGCAGTTCCAGCCGCCGCTCGTAGTACCATGCCCCCCAGGGAACGGTGATCGTCGTCACGTCCTTTGCTCCTTGTGTTTTTCCCGCGCCAGTCGCAGTGCCACCTCACAGATGCCCATCGACGCCGGGTAAATCGACAGCGCCCAGTTTTGGGTAAAGTTCGGGGCTACCAGGTTGCTGATCATCATGCCGATGAAACCCACGCCGAACCCCAGCGCCAGGCCGCGCAGCGTGTCATCTTGAATGTCGCGCCGGTATGCCAGGATGCGCACCACAAAGGTCGCGCACACCCCCAGGAACGTCACCAGCCCGACCAGCCCCATCGTCAGCGTGATCCACAGGTAGGCGTTGTGCGCATACCAGCCCATGTCGAACTGGTTCGACTCGATCTCGATGAGCATCTCCGGGCGGTAGATGTTGGCGATGCCGATCCCCAGCAGCGGATGGGTCTGGATGGACTTCATGGCGTAAAAGTTCTCGATCAGCCGCCACTGGATACTGCTGTCTGTGCGGCCCAGGTCCTCCGTCAGCGAACTGATGCGTTCTACCGAGATGGAAATCTGCCGTTCGACCTCGCGCGGCTGGACAGCGAACAGCACACCCAGCCCGATCAGCCCGATCGCCAGGACGGGCAACATCCGTTTGAACAACCGCAGCCGTTCTGCCCCCGAGATCAGCAACAGCAGCAGCAAGATGCCCAACGCTGCCGTGCTCCAATAATTGCGCTGGTAGCTGCGGAACAGCCAGAACATCACGCCGCCCAACACAATCAACAGCGGAATCTGGCGGCCCTGCTTGCGCGTGGCAAGCACGCCGGTAGTGGCCGGGATCATCATATACAGCAGGCGTTCACCGATGAAGAACAGGCGTGTCACGCCGCTATAGGTCTGCCCTGCCGTGTCCAGTGTCACGTCGTTTACCGGCAGCAGATGTAGCGGCCTAAAAAGTTGCGGGGCCGCCACGCCGACGGCCATGATCACGCTCATGACCCACAGGCCCGTCACCAACCGCCGCAGCGCCTGTTCGTCCCGCACCAGAAAGATCACCGGGAAAAAGATCAGCCATTGGTACAGGTTACGCGCCACACGGATGGCCGGGTTTGGCCCGACACCGAAAACCAGGATACCGTTGAGCATCGAAATGACCACCGCGCCGAAGAACAGCGCCAGCGGCAGGCTGATGGCCGAGCCGTATAGCTTGAAATCGCGCCGGGTGGTCGCGCGCAAAAAGACCAGCGCCAGCAGCGCCGTGAGGATGATGTCTGGAATGTGCAGGCTCATCGGCCCCAGCTCGATCACCGGCAGGTAGTTGAAGTCCACCAGGCCGTTGGTGATGCCGATCAGCAGCAGGATCACGATCTCTGGCCAGCGCAGCAGCAGATAGGCGCCCAACGGCGCGGCGACCAGCATCAGCAGCAGCTTGGGCTTGTTGAACAGCGTGGTCGCCAGGACGATGAACACGCCGACCAGCACGCCCACCAGCAACGCCAACGCCACGCCGACTGCCCACCGTAAAGCGGGACTTGCCTGCCAGCGCCAACGCACGTAGCCTATCAGGTCCAACGTCCCGATCATGGTTAGTGCTCAGCCGTGCCGTCTGTCCACTGCGCCTCGCGCGCATCGACGTGCGCCGTCGGATCGCCCAACGTTTCGTAAAAGCGCAGCAGCCGCCGGGCGGAATAGTCCCACGAAAGCGCCTGCGCGATCCGCTGCTGCCCGATCTGCCCCATGCGCTTGCGCTGTTCTGGGTGCTCGATCAGGTAGGCAATCTGGCGGGCCATGTCAAGTTGGTCGTTCACGGCGGCATAGATGCCTGCCTCGCCTGCCGAGACGCGCGTCTCCGTCAGGTCATAGGCCACCACCGGCTTGCCAAGCGCCATGTATTCCATGACCTTGTTCATGGTCGATTTGTCATTGAGCGGGTTAGAAGGGTCCGGCATCACGCACACGTCGGCGGTGGACAGGATGGTCAGCATCTGCTCGTCGGGGATGAAACCGGTGAACCACACCTTGTCCGTGATGTCCAGGTCGTGGGCCACCTGTTGCAAAAAGTCCAGGTTTTCGGCCTTGCCGATGATGATGCAGTACCAGTCGGTGTAACCCAGGTCGCGTTCCAGGTGGTGCACCGCTCCCAGCAGATGATCCAGC
Organism: uncultured Anaerolineae bacterium; assembly: GCA_964529715.1. Lineage (GTDB taxonomy): Bacteria > Chloroflexota > Anaerolineae > Aggregatilineales > Ch27 > CAZGXI01. The sequence continues at coordinate 24,894 of CAZGXI010000029.1, forward strand.
CCGTCCTGGTAGGCGATGCGCCCCACATAGGCGATCAGGGTCTTGGCTCGCGCGCGCAGGGCCGGGTCAGGCGGGTAGAGCTTGACGCGGCGCAGGTCTGGCCCGTTGCGTACCACCCAGGCGTTCTCCGGCTGCACGCCGTTGCGCGTTATATCTTGCTGGCGATAGGACTCGTTCACCTCGACCACCCGGTTCGCCAGCCGGCAGGACCATCGCTCCAGCCGCAGCAGGATGCGGTAGAGCAACCCCGGCTGCGCCCCGAACTTCGAGAGATACAGTTCCGGGGACAGGTCGTGGTGGTCGTAGACGAATTTCTTGCCGAACAGACGCGGCAGTAGCCCGCACACGAACAGGGTGTCCGGCGGGTTGTGGACGTGCACCACGTCCAGGCCGTGCCGCAGCCAGACCCACAGCACCAGCAGGGCCGAGGCCAGGGTCGCGTAGCCGAACTCCATCAGATAGCTCAGCGCGCCGCTCCCGCCGGGTGGATTGGGAAAGCGAAAGGCACGCACACCGTTAATCGTCTCGCGCCAGGGCTGACCACGCCCGCGCGGACAGATCACCGACACGGTGTAGCCGTTGGCTACCAGCGTTTCTGCCTCGTGGCGGACGCGCGGATCGGCGGGATAGGTGTTGTTCTCCACCACCATGACAATGCGCGCAACACGATTGCCCTGTTTCATACCCTGGCGCTCCTGAGCGGAGAGGAATTCCCCCGATAAAAACTGCCCGACAAGGGCGGGGCGCAGACCGTCGCCCCGCCGCGAACCAATCAGCGCGCCCGCTTACTGCTTCACGCCGGTGCGGATGCGGCGAATGCGATCCTTGATGATCTCGACCGGCGTGGTTGGCTGCGAATAGTAAGCATACAGCCGCGAGCGCGGCACCCGGTTCACGATCACCCCGGCCACTTTAGCCCCGATCTGATGCAGGTGTTGCAAAGACTGGCGCAGGTTGGTGCGGTCGGTGCGCCGCTGTGCCGCCAGTACTAGGATGCTATCGGCCTGCCCGGCCAGCAGGGTAGCGTCGGCGGTAGCGAGCACGGCAGGCGCGTCCAGCAGCACGTAGTCGCAGTCTTCCAACAAATTCTCGATAAACGTCCCGGTCTGAGTCGGCGTGATCAGGCCGGTCAGATCGTCCGTCACGCGCCCGGCGGTCAGGATGCGCAGGTTCTTGTGGCTGCTGTCTTGCAGCACCTCATTCAGCGTCGTCTCGCCGCGCAGCACATCGCTCAGGCCCGGCTCTTTCGGCAGGTTGAAGATGCGATGCAGGCTGGGCCGCCGCAGGTCCATATCGACCAGGATCACGCGGCTGCCAGATTGGGCCAGCGCCAGACCCAGGTTCGCCGTCACAGTGGACTTGCCCGTGCCCGGCTCCGGGCTGGTGATCAGCACCGACCCCCTGCCGGGGGGAATCGCCCCAGACAACATCAGGTGCGCACGCAAGCGGTGATACACATCTGCCAGAAAAGGATAGCCGCTTTCGGAGAACAACGGCGACGGCGCAGGGCGGAACGGCAGACCGTGCGGTACTTCGGGAATCTGGCCCAACAACGGCAGCGGCACTGTCGCCTGAACTTCTTCGGTGCTGCGGATGGAGGTATCCAGCGTCTCCAGCAGAAAGGCCAGCACCGCCCCCACACCCAGCCCGCCAACCAGCCCAAACAACAGGTTAAGGGCCTTTTTAGGCGAAGCCGGCGAGGTGGGCAGGTAAGCCTCCTCGACGATGGTGATGGCGTTGGCGCGCAGCGACTCGTTGTAGCGCGCGTTCTCGTAGCGTTCGAGCACGTCGGCGTAAATCTGCTGGCGCAGCGTGACCTGCGCCTGAAGATAATCCAGATAGCCTTCCGGCACTGGTGTGCCCTGTACGTCAACGGTCTCTACACGAGATGAGCGCAGGGCCGTATCATAGGCGGTAACGGCGTTATCCAGGTTCGTTTGGGCTTCCTCAAGCTGAACTTCCAATAGTTCGCGCGCGGTGGGCGCTGCGCCGCCATAAAACTCCAGGCTGTTTTCGATCATCATCCGCGCCAGCAGGTTGGCGACGGCCTGTGCAACTGCCGGGTCGGGGTCGGACGCGGTGATGCGCAGCAATTCCGTCTCCGGCACAGGTTCGACTTCCACGCCGGGTTCGCGTGCCAGACCGAGTTCGTTCATCACCTGCTCGCGCAGGCGGTCGCCGGTGGCGATCTCGACGTAGGTGTTCACCAGCCGGGCTGCCAGCGCATTCGCACCCCAGTCCACCACGCCACCGGACGCGACCGATACGCGCACGGTAGAAGTGGCGGCGTAGATGGGCGTCATGAGAAAACTAAGCACCAGCGCAACTGAGGCCGCCACCGCTGTGCAGGCAAGGATGATCCACTTGTAGCGCCACAACACGCCCAGGTAGCTCTTCAATTCGTTGCCCAGGTCGTTCATCCCCTGGCTGCTCGACGGAGGTGCGGCCTGCTGGCGCGGGGCATGGCGGCTGGGCAAAGTGGGCGCTTCGTGCGGGGCGACTGCCCGGTGCGCAGATACGTCACGTCGCCCGTTGGTATTCGGCGTGGCCGGGCCGATCTCCATCTGCAACTGCCGGGCCGGGACATCGCTGCGCCGCGTCTTGCCATAGACGGTCAGCAGCAGCCGTTCGGGGTCGAACGGTTTGATCAGGTAGTCGTCGGAGCCGAGCGTCAGGGCGCGGCTGAGGTTGGCCCGGTCGTCGTTGCCCGTGACCAGCACAAAGGGGATGCTGCCCCAGGCATCGTTGTCGCGCACGGCGCGGAAAAGATCGAAGCCGTCCATGTTCGGCATGGCGACATCGGCGATGATGATGTCGGGCCGCAGGCCGCCTTCCAACAGCGCCAGGGCTTCTTCCCCGTCCGGCGCAGTCGTGACTTTGACCCCGCGCGGCTCCAGTAGGGCCTTGACCATCTCGATGATTTCCGCTTCGTCGTCCACAAACAGGACGTGGCGGGTTTCGTCTGCCATAAAGAACGCCCTCAAAAGTTAACGTTTGTTTTTAAGCCAGTGGGCCTGTAGGGATACCGATTCTATCCGATTTTTGACAGGCAGCAGCAAGCCAGGCAAATCCTGTGCGCCTGATCTCATCACCACTATAACCAGTTGACCTTACAGCCCCCCTAAGGCGGGCAGGGGCGCCCTAACAGTTGCCTTACAGAACCGTCAGAGCAGCCCGGATGTGTATCGGGGTTTGTAAGGAGGCCCATGATGTAAAAGCGGAGAAGGGCCGCCCCACCAGGCTGCAAGAGTTGTGGCCTGAGTAGGACTAAAATCTCTCTGCTTCTATGGAAAATATTATTATAACACTCTTTTCAAATTATTCTATAATAACTATAAGGGAATGACCTCATCCTGTTTTCGCCGCTTGAGCTATAGGAGTATAATTGGGATGCAACACCATGCAAAGGCGCTAAATCTCTTCATCGTCGCGCTGCTGCTGGCTTCGCTGCTGGCGGCGGCCCTACCCACCTTCGCGCAGGGGGGGGTGCTGGTTACAACTACCTCTGCGCTACGTCTGCGGGCTTCGCCCAGCACGTCGTCGGCCATTCTGGCGACCGTGCCGGGCGGAACGACGCTCACTGCCACCGCCACCAATGCTGCCCGCACCTGGGTCGTGGTGACGTACAATGGCATCACCGGCTGGATGGCTGCCTCGTTCCTGACGATCAATGGCAGCCTCAGTAGCCTGCCCGTCACCAACAACGCCGGCAGCGCCCCCGCCCCGCAGTCGCAGAACATCCCGGCAGGCGCGGTGATCGTCGCGCCGACGTCGAATCTGCGGATGCGCTCCGGCCCCGGCACGAATAACCCCGTCATCGTGACCATTCCCAACGGCACGCAAATCCAGGCCCTCGCCCTCAATGGCGACCGCACCTGGGTGCAGGTGACCTACAACGGGCAGAACGGCTGGGTGGCCCGCCAGTACATCCGCGTGATCAGCGGCAACCTGGATAGTTTGACCGGCACGCCGCAGCAGCCGCAGCAGCCGCAACAACCCCAGCAGCCGCAGAACCCGAACATCGCCTTCACGGCCACGACCTACAACGTCACCGCCGGGCAGTGCCTCACACTCACCTGGAACGTGAGCAACGTGCGCGAGGTGTACTACCAGGGCCAGGGCGTCACCGGGCAGGGATCGCAGCAGGAATGCCCCACCACTACGACCACCTATGTGCTGCGCGTTATCACCCAGGCCGGCCAGACGATTGACACGCCGATCACCATCACCGTGACGGGCGCGCCGCAGCAGCCGACGGCACAGCTGAACCCCAGTGGCAGCCCGAACTATGGTTCGACGAGCCTGACTTCCGGCTTTGTGCCCGACCCGTTCGCGGTGAATATCACCAGCGGCGGCAGCGTCGGCGTGTCGTACCTGGGCGGGGCGTGCCGGGGCTACGCCACCAGCAACCCAGACTTCCGCCTGAGCTACACCGCCGGGGCGTTCCCCATGCTGCGCTTCTACTTCGTCGGCAGCGGCGACACGACCCTGGTCATCCAGGCCCCCAACGGCGGCTGGTGGTGCAACGACGACTCCTACGGCAGCTACAACCCGACCATCGACTTCAACGGCCCGCAGAGCGGGACCTACAACGTGTGGGTCGGCAGCTACAGCCAGGGCACGTATCACGCCGGCACGCTGCGTGTGACCGAAGTCAGCAGCAACCACCCGTAACCACTCCCTCGACCTGTTGTGTGCGCGGCAGGGACACGGCACAGCGTGTCCCTGCTGTTTTCACGATTCCCTACCCATTTGCCCCAATTTTGAAAACCCTCCCCGGCGTGTTATAGTTGACGGTGGCGCTGCGCTTTTCTCACTGCCGCCCGTAGAGAACCCTGTAGTTCTTAATTTTGAGTTCTGAGTTTTGAGTTTGAAACAGGCGGCCTGTTCCAGGCAACACATCATTTTTCATTGAAAACTCAAAACTGAGACCTCTTTACGCATAACTACCAGGACCGCCCCATGATTGAAATTCCTTCCCCAGAAAGTTTGAACCTGGCTGCTGCGCTGCCCGTTTTTTCGCTGCTGATCGGCGCGCTGGCGCTGCTGGTCGTCGAGCTGATCCTGCCCAAAGAACGCCAGCGGCTCGTTCCCTGGCTGGCGCTGGCCGTCGTGCTGATCAGCCTGGGTTTCACCGTCGCCAACTTCGACGTGGGCGGCGCGGCCTTCGGCGGGATGTTCGTGGCGGACCGCTTCACGGGCGTGGTCAACCTCACGGTGCTGATCACTGCCGGGCTGAGCATCCTGCTGGCGTTGGATTACCTGCGCCGGGCCGGGATGGACCGCAACGACTATTACCTGCTGCTGCTGTTCACCACCGGCGGCATCATGTTCATGGCTGGGGCCAACGATCTGATCATGGTCTTTGTAGCCCTGGAATTGCTGAGTATCCCGCTGTACGTGTTGAGCGGCTTCCGGCGGCCCGAACTCAAAAGCGAAGAGGCCGCGCTTAAGTACTTTTTGCTGGGCGTGTTCGCCACCGGCTTTTTGGTCTACGGCATCGCCCTGATCTACGGCGCGACCGGTTCCACCCGCCTGCCGGCCATTTGGGAAGCGGTGCAGGGAATCACGGCGACGGGCGGCGGGCCGGAGATTCTGCTGTTGCTCGGTGTGGGGCTGGTCATGGTGGCGCTGGGCTTCAAGGTGGCCGCCGTGCCCTTCCACATGTGGACGCCGGACGTTTATGAGGGTGCGCCCACCTCGGTGACGGCCTTCATGAGCGTCGGGGCAAAGCTCGGTGGGTTTGCTGCGCTGCTGCGTGTGCTGCTGGCGGGCCTTTCTGCGCTGACCCTGAGCGGCGCAACTGCCGCCGCCTGGCAGGATACGATTGCCATCCTCGCCGCCGCCACCTTGATCCTGGGAAATGTGGTCGCCATTACGCAGACCAACATCAAGCGCCTGCTGGCCTATTCGTCTATCGCCCACGCGGGTTACGTGCTGATGGCCGTCGCGGCGGCGGGCAGCCCGGCGGTGGGCGACCAGGGCGCGCAGGCGGCACTGATCTACCTGCTGGCCTACGCCTTCACCAACCTGGGCGCATTCGCCGTCGCCATTGCGGTCGAGCGTGACGACGGCAGCGGCGTGCAGATCGACGACTTCCGGGGGCTAGCGCGGCGGCGACCCTACCTGGGCCTGCAAATGGCGCTGTATATGTTCAGCCTGACGGGTATTCCGCTAACCGCCGGATTCGTGGGCAAGTGGTACGTCTTTTGGGCCACGTTAGACGCCGGGCTGGGCCTGCTGGCCGTGATCGGCGTGCTGACGAGCGTCGTAGCGGCCTTCTACTACCTGCGCATCATCGTGCGCATGTATCTGGAAGAGGGCGAGGCCGACGCTGCCATGCCGCGTCTGCCGGGATCGCTGCGCCTGGCGCTGGGCGTGGCGGCGCTGGGCACGCTGATCTTTGGCGTGCTGCCCTTCCTGCTGGCGGACTTGGCCGGAGGCGTGCAGGTTGCCGTCGCCGCGCTGGGCGGGGGGTAAGCCCTTTCCGCCGCATAACTCGACAATACCGCTAGGGGCGACGTAGGTGTCGCCCTTATGATTTAGAGAGCTTTGTTGGAAGTTGCTAACCGGCCAAGCACAGGAGTAAGCTCACAACGACCGGAAGCCTAAAGTTGCCTGCCGGAGATGTACCGATGACTGCCAGTGAGTCGATCCGTGTGCTGCTGATCGAGGATGATCCGGCCTATGCCCGGCTGTTGCGGGTCATGCTGAACCGCGCCGGATTGAAATATGACATGACGCACGAGACCTGTATGCTCGATGGGCGCAACCGCCTCAAGCAGGACTCGTTCGACGTGATCTTGCTCGACCTGATGCTGCCCGACACGCAAGGGCTGGAGACCTTCCGCCAGGCGCAGGCTGCCGCGCCAGATGTGCCAATCATCGTGATCACAGGCATGGACAATGAGACCTTCGCCGTCAAGGCCGTGCAGGCCGGCGCGCAGGACTACCTGGTCAAGGGCCAGGCCGACATGCAATGGCTGCCCCGCTCCATCCGCTATGCCATCGAGCGCCAGCGTGCCCAGGCAGAACTTAACCATCAGGCCACCCGCTTGCGCCTGCTGCGCGATGTGGACGACGAGCTGACCTATCGCCTCAACGTTCAGTACGTGTTGACGATGGCCCTGGATGCCGCCGTGCGCCTCAGCCTGGCAAGCGCCGGCCTGATCGGCCTGATCGCGGACGGGAAGATACAACGGCTGCAAAACATCAATTACGACCCGAAAGCCCTGGCCGACACTGCCCTGCTAGAAACGGGCATTATCGCGCGCTGTCTGCGGCAGCAGCAGGCCGAGTGCATCACCGACGATGACCCTGACTACCGCCCGCTGCATCCCAAGATGCGCGCCCAGATTGCCATCCCGCTGATGTCCCAGGATCGCGTGCTGGGCTTTCTCAGCCTAGAAACGCCGGAGCCGCTGCGTTTCGGCCCGGATACGTTCGCGTTCGTCAAGCTGTTGGCGGCGCGTGTAGCTGCTGCGCTGGACAACGCCCGGCTGTACCAGACCACCCAGGATCAGTTGAACGAGCTTCAGCAACTATACACTCAGGTCAGCGCGCTGGAACAGACCAAGACCAACCTGATCCGCATGGCCGCGCACGACCTGCGCAACCCGCTCAACAACGCGCTCGGCTATACCTACCTGCTCAATAAAGCCGGCGATACCCTCTCGGATGAGCTGCGCGGCTATGTGGCGACCATTCAGGACGCCCTCCAGCGTATGAAGAGCATTACCGACGACATCCTCTCGTTAGAGCGCGCCGAGGCGTTGCGGGGCGTCAACGCGCAGGTGATCAGCCTAGCCGACCTGATCGAGAATGCTTTCGACGAGTTCGAGCCGCAGGCTGCGCGCAAACGGCAACGCTTCACGCTTAATCTGCCTGCGAAGCCCGTCCTGGTTCACGCCGAGCCGACCATCCTATACCGGGCGGCCATTAACCTGATCCAGAACGCAATCAAATATACCCCGGACGCAGGCTGCGTGGCCGTGCGGCTGGATCACGTGGGCCGCGAGGCGGTCTTTGAAGTGAGCGATAACGGCTACGGCATCCCCGAAGACCAGCAGGCGCAGCTTTTCCAGCCGTTTTTCCGCGCCCGTTCGCCGGAGACGACCTCTATCGAGGGCAGCGGCCTGGGGCTGTACCTGGTCAAAAGCATCGTTGAGCAGCACGGCGGCCAGATGATCTTCCACAGCGCCTACGGCCAGGGCAGCACGTTTGGCTTCCGCCTGCCGCTGGCAGAATCATAGGGCCACCCGTTCACTCTGGTCCCAGCCAGACGTTCTCCAGACGCGCGCCACGCTCCCGCCGGGTAAGCAGATAGACGGGCCGGCTGCCCGGCTCGATGGCCTTGCGCAACCGGGCCAGGTTTTGCCGGAAGGAATCATAGGTCACGGTTACGTCCATCAGTGCATCTACGTCGCTCCAGGTCAGCCAGCGATAGGGGCGCTCGTAAAAGACCAGCAAGAAGTCGTACAGCGCGGCGGGCAGTTCTACCTCGCGTCGCCCGACGAACACCTGCCGCGTCTGCCGGTCGATGCGCAACGGAGGGTGGCGTGGTAGGGGGTAGCCGCCGCGCGTGGTCAGGCCATAGGTCCATTCCAGCACGCGCGCCCAGTCCTCGGCGTCGAACTGCTGATCGGAGTCCGGCTGGCTGCAATGGGCCAGCAGCAGGTCGTCGCACAGGGCCAGCGCGCGGCGCGGCGAGCCGTCGGCGAATTCCAACAGGTCGCGCTCGACGGTCGCGGCCAGGGCGGGCGCGCACAGGGCGGGCAGCGTCAGCGTGATCGGGCTGGCCGGGTCGCGGTAGTGGGCCAATCGTTGCGCCAGCAAGTCGCGCAACATGGCATCATCCCACACGATCTCGTAGCAGGGCAGGCGTTCTAGCAGACGGCGGTCGTCGCGGCGTTCCAGTTCGGCGCGCGCTGCGCGGGGCAAAAAGAAGGTGAAACTTACCCCCGGCAGCAGCATCAGGGTCAGGTCTGCCAGCAACGGATAGATGAAATCCACCAGGTCCGCCGGGTCGGCGCGCAGCCGTTCGGCATCTTCCAGCCCGTCGATCAACACGTGCAGGCAGCGGATGCCTAGCGGGGGCAACAGCGCCACGAACAGCCGCAATGCCTCAGCCGGGGATGGCTCTGCCGACGGTGGCGCAGGGACGGCGTCCAGCAGGTTTGCCAGCAGCACGCAGCCCGCATCGTCGAGGCCCAGGCCGTCTAGATAGGCGCGCGTTCGGCGCTGTTCTACGGCACGCTGGAAATCATCCCACATCAGGCGCGCGCCCCGTTCCGGTCCGGCGATCTGACGCATCCGGCGGATTGCCTCGACCGGCCCGGCTAGCAGGGGGTGATATTCCTGGCAGAACCATGCCAGCGAGGCCAGCCATTCACCGGGCAGGCCGAGCGCCTGGCGGGTGCGTCGCAGCACACTTTCCAGCAATGCTTGCGTCGCCAGGGTGAGAATGTGCGCCACGTGCCGTCGCACCGGGACGGTTATCGGCTCGTCCGGCGACTCCGGCAGCAGCGCCGCGAACTCAACATACTCCACCGCCAGCACGTCGCTGCGCGGATCGCGCGGCAGGGCTGCCCCGGCCAGCATCAGCCGATGGGCTGTCTTGCCGCCGCCGCTGTCTGCGATGACCAGGGCCGTCTGGCAACTGCCGCGCAGGGCCTCGTAGTACACGGTCGGCAGGAAATAAGCGGGAAGGTCCGCTTCACCGTCGGCATAACGCTGCGCGAAGGGGTTCGCGCGCAGCCGCCAGGCTTCCAACCACTGCTTGATGCGCTCTTCGATCTGCCGGTCACGAGCAGGGCGGCCCATGCGCTGCGCCTTCCCTTGTGAAAGAGTTTTCCCTGGCTGGTTCAAGTATAGTGATCCGCCCCGCCCCTGACAAGGACGGCGTGCTTTGCACGCCGCGAGGTTCGCGCGTAGACTGGGAGCGGGTGCGGAGTATCGTTCAGCCGGGAGAAAAACGCATGGCCAACGGCCTTTGGAAGCTCAGCCCTTCTGATTTCGCCTTCCTGTGGGACGAATGCAAGTGTTGTTTTTATCTCAAGGTCGCCGAGAATTTCCCCCGCCCGCAGTCTGCCATGCCCAAGATTTTCATCACCATCGACCTGGCGATGAAGCTGGCCCTGACCGATCAGCGCACCGAACTGATCGCGCCGGGGATACCGACGGGCGTCATCCATTCCGGCGAGCGGTGGGTCGAGTCCGAGCCGATCAGCCGGCCCGGACGAACAGCGGCGTGCTACGTGCGCGGCAAATTCGACACCATCATGCGCTTCGATGATGGCTCCTATGGTGTGGTGGACTTTAAAACCTCGCAGGTCAAGGGCAGCCATGTCGCCCGTTACGCCCGCCAACTGCGCGCCTACGCTTATGCGCTGGAACACCCCGCGCCGGGCAAACTGGCGCTGGGGCCGATCAGCCGCCTGGGATTGCTGGTGTTCGACCCTGTCGCCTTCGATAACCGGAACGACGGCAGCGCGGCGCTGACGGGCAGCCTGACCTGGCTGGAAATTCGCCACGATGAAGATGCTTTCTTGACCTTCATCGATGACGTGCTGGACGTGTTGGAGCGCGGCACGCCGCCGGAGCCGTCGCCGGATTGCGTGTGGTGTCGCTACCGCGAGGCTAGCCGCCGCACGGAGTTCTAGCGTTCCGGCTATTCCAGGGTGAGCAGGTAGGCCACCAGGTCGCCGAGTTCTTCTGCGCTCCAAACGTCTGCATATGTCTCCGGCATCAGGTTGTTGGGAAAGCCCGCCACCACGTAAGCGTCCGGCTGGACGATGGCGAGATACAGATATTCCTCGGCGCTCTCGCCCGCGACACGCGCCGCTGCGCGTGTGGCGATGCCCAGCAGACCAGGGCCGATCAGCGGCGCCTCCGAGTTAACGCGGTGACAGGTCGCGCAGGCGTAGCCCACCTCGTTGCGCAGCTGGTTGAAGTGCTCCTGGCCTGCTACCGGATCGCCCAGCGGGATGGGCAGGCCCGCCGCCGCGTCGTCGGTAGCTTCCGCCGTGTCTACAGCTTCGGCGGTGGACGCCTCCGTCTCTTCGAGTGGCGGGGCCAGCGTCGGGATGGTGGTGGTGGCCTGCCCGCTGCAGCCGACGGCGAACATCAGGATGACGATCAGCCAAAGCGCCAAACGATTGGACATAGTGTCTCCACTTACTTTTTCCAGGCGACAATCCGCCAACGGTTATTCGTGAAAAATCGGACAAATAAGGGAAGTATAACTGATCCGCCGGGCCGGCGCAAACCTCTGCAGCGGGGAAATCCGATCCGGCTGCTTTTAGGTGGCTGTCTCCACATTCTGCTGCACCGGGGTAAAATGTAGACGGCGTGTGTTGTAGCCTGTCATTTTTCTTTACCCTGGAGGCAGTTCCCATGCATCGTCCCCGATGGATCGTGTTCCTGGCGGTGGTGATCCCGATCCTGGCGCTGATCGGGGGTCGGGTCAGCGCGGCGGAAAGCCGCCAGGGCGACCAGTGTGTCATTGCTGCCGACGAGACCGTTGCGACCGATCTGTACGTGATCTGCAACACGCTAACCGTCGAAGGCGCGGTGGATGGCGACCTGATCGGCGCGGCGTGGTCGGCGGTTATCGCGCCGGGCGGGCGCGTCACCGGCGACGTGTGGCTGGTCGGAGGGCAGTTCCGCATTGACGGCGCGGTGGAAGACGACATCCATTTCGCCGGGGTAGACCTGGACCTGACCGACCGGGCGGCGCTGTCTGATCCGCTGGACGTGAGCGCCCTGGCGATCAATGTGGAAGTGTGGTCCGGGGCGGCGCTGCCCGGCGATCTGCTGGTGTCGGGCTACCAGACGGTGATTCGCGGCGACGTTGCGGGTCGGGTGAACTTCAACGGCACGGCCCTGGTGATCGCCGGGGACGTACAGGGCGATGTATATGCGACCCTCAGCGGCGTGGATACCCCACCGAGCTTCATCCCGTTCCCCTTTCCGTTTTCGGTCTCGTTCCAACCATCGGGCCTCACTCTCGGCGCAGACGGGCACATCGGCGGCGCGCTGACCTATTCAGGTCCACAAGAAGCAGTCCTGCAAGGCCCGGTCGGTGGCCCGGTGGTGTTCGACCAAACCCTGCCCCGGCCCGACATCACGGCGGAGGCCGTTCAGCCGGGCGACGTGATCGCGGGTTATCTCAACGCCGTGCTGGTAGACGTGTTGGCGCTGCTGGTGGCGGGGGTGCTGGCGCTGCTGGTTGCCCCAGACTGGCTGCGCGGCCCGGCAGACCTGCTCCCGCGCCGTCCGCTGCCGGGCCTGGGCTGGGGATTGCTGGTGGCATTGCTGGCCGCGCCGGTGGCGCTGATCGTGGTGTTGTTCAGCGTGGCGGCGGCTCTGTTTCTGGCGGTGATCACGTTGGGCGGCTTTACGGCGATGGGGGCAGCCCTGGCCGTGTTGCTCGATGTGGGAGTTATCAGCGGCCTGGCCTTCGTGATCTTCTTTGGAGCGCGGCTGGTGGTGAGCTTATGGATCGGGCGGGCGCTGGGCCGTCGCCTGATCCGCAACACCGATCCCTGGGTGATCAACCTGCTGACGTTGCTGATCGGTGTGATCCTCTACGCCCTGGCGACGAATTTCCCGATCCCGCTGATCGGGACGGTTCTCAGCGTCCTGGGCATCCTGGCCGGGCTGGGGGCGTTGGTGTTGCACGCACGCCAGCTATACGAGAAGGCTATCCGGCCTGTTGTCCCGCTTGCGGCAGCAGGGGCGGCGAGCCAACCCGCCTCCCCGCAGGCGCTCGACGCCCTGCGCGGCAAGACACCTCCACCGCCACCAGAAAGTTCTGAGCCGCCCGGCCCCGGCCTGGACGATCTGCCGCCGGGGTTCACCTGGTGGGAATGAGGAAAGCCCCCTTACGCCAGAGAAGGCGCGTTTGGGGGCGGCGTGCTATTCACCGGGGACGATCACCCGGCAGCTTGTTGCCATAAAGGAGCAGGTTTGCAGGGTCTGCTCGCCCGCCAGCACCCGGAAGGAATCCCCACCGTCTGCCTCCCAAAACAGGGCGGCGTCTCTGGGCAGCAGGGTAATGTGGAAGATCGGCTCCGGGCAATTGGAGGGCAGCCGCCGTTCCACGTCGAGGATACGGCGGATCCAGGCGCATTGGCCCGGTGGGATTGCCTTGACAAACGCATCCATTTCAAAGCGCACCCGGTTGTCGCCTTCGCCGCGCTCGAAGACCAGCCCGCCCACCGCCAGCGGTCGGTCGCCGGGGTTGCGCAGTGCGAAACCGCCCTCGCCGTAGGACAGGATAAAGGTCATCCCGGCGGAAGCCTCCAGGATGCTCTCGCCGCCGGCAGATAGAGCAGGGAGGACCGTTGCTGCCCCGTTGTTGGCAGGGCGGGCTAGCGCCACCACTGCGACCACCACAACAGCCAGCGCCGCCAGCGCCAGCAGGATCGGCAGCGCCAGGCGTCGCCGCGCCGGGCGGTTCGCCGCCGGGGATCGAACAACGGAGATCTGCGCCGTCGTCGGCTCTTTGCGGCGTAATCCTGGCCAGAGCTTGCGATTTTTGCCGAGGTGAGATACCGGCGTCGGTGCGCTACCCGACGCGCCGTTCGCGCCGGACTCGACCGGCAGTGCCAGCGGCCCTGGCGCGGTCATGAAGGTGTGAGGAGCAGAGATGCCCGAAACGTCGTACCCGGCGGCGCTATAGGCCGCTTCGAGCGCCTCGGCAAACGCGCCTGCCGTCTGGTAGCGGTCTTCGGGGGCCTTTTCCAATGCCTTCAGGATGGCCGCCTCGACTTCAATCGGCACGTCGGGATTCAGGGAGCGCGGGCGCGGCGGGGGGTTGGTGATATGATACAGCGCGATGCTCATCGGCGATTCGTCGTGGAAGGGCACGCGCCCTGTCACCATCTCGAACGCGACCACGCCGAGCGAGTAGATGTCGCTCTGGGCGACGGCCTTTTGCGACGATACGGCCTGCTCTGGGGAGATGTAGCGCGGCGTGCCGAAGGCTGTGCCGAGCGTCGTACCGCCGCCCTCTTCCAACGCCAGTCCGAAGTCGGTCAGGATAGCCCGTCCGGCGGTATTGAACAGGATGTTGGAGGGCTTCACATCGCGGTGGATGATGCCCCGTTCATGGGCATAGTCCAGCGCGGCGCATACATCCCACATGATTTGGACGATCCTCTCCGGCGACAGCAGCTTGCCTTCTTGGTTGGCCTGCCGGAGCACCTGCGTGAGCGACTCCCCCTCGATCAACTTCATGGCGATGAAGAACATGTTATTCTCTTCGCCATACTGGTAGACGGTGACAATGTTGGGGTGGTCAAACCGGGCGATGGAGCGCGCTTCCAGTTTGAAGCGTTTGATCATCACATCGTCCGCCTCATCGGGGTGGACTTCCAACACCTTGACGGCGGCGGGGCGCTCCAGTTTTTCGTCCAGGCCGCGATAAACCCGCGCCATCCCCCCACGACCGATCAGGGATTGCAGCAAATAGTCGCCAAGCCGGGTTCCAATTAGGGGATCGCGTGATTGTTGACTCATGGTCCTCTACACGGAAGTCCACATCCAGATCGAAGCGGATACCGGAACCAGGTCGTTGCGGCGGACATCCTCTGCCGCTACCGAGTCACACGCCGGCGCGGGCAGCCGCTGGGTGCCTTACTTCTGCATGACGCCCAGTTGCTGCGCCTCTTCAAAAGATAGGCGCTCGCCGGCCAACGCCTGTGCGGCCATTTCGGCCAGCTTGTCGGGATCAAATAGCTCATCGGCCTTGGACAGGTCCAGCTTGTCCAGGCCGGATAGCACCTTTTCCAGGTCCAGGTCTTCGGGCAATGGCTCCAGTTTAGGCGGGCGAGAGGGCACATACTCTTCCGGCGTGGGCGCTGCCGCTGTCGGGGTGGGCGCGGCAGCGGGTTTTCTCTCCTCCCGGCGAGATTCTTTGTGCGCCTCGGCGGCGCGGGCGGGCTTGGCCTCTTCAACCGAGGGCACACGATAGGCCGCCTCGCCGATGATCTCCACCATCTGATCGACCGCCCGTCGCCCGTACATCGTGACCGAGCCAAAGGCGCGCGTCCCGGCGGAACCCTCGAAGATCAGGCAGGCGAAGTGGTGAAACCCGACCGATAGGGCGAAGATGTCGAACTCGTCGCCATCGTAGAAATGCATAGCGCGTGGTTTGGCCCCGCCCACCATCGGCCCGACGTTTGCCATGCGGGCGAAGATCGGGGCCAGAGTGCGGGTCAGGCGTTCGCGGTCCAGGTAGCCCACCGCGCCAAGTTCCAGCAGCAGCGTGCCTTCCCGGTCGGCCAGCACCACCGCCATCGCGCCCACGTCGGTCAGAATCGAACCAAGCACCTCGTTCAGGCGCTTGACGCTTACCGGCGGGACGGGGCCGAGCGCGTCGGCGGCCTCTTGGGGCAGGGGCGCTGCTTCCTCGATCTCCTCGCCGTCCAACAGCGCGCGCAGAATGCGGACGAACTGCTCGCCTTTTTCGGCCCGCACAATGTAATGAAACGGCGAGTTGGCGCGCGTCTCCTCGTCTACCACTGGGTCGCCTGCCCCGGCCAGGATCACAACCGGCGTATCGGGAGCGGTCTTTTTGGCTTTGAGGGCCAGCTCGAAGCCGCGCATATCGGGCAGGGCGAAGGCGCTGACCAGCAGGTTGACGCCCCCACGTCCCAGCTCGGCCAATGCGGCCTCGCCGGACGGCGCTTCGATCACAACAGCGGGGCGCTCCAACAGGTCTAATGCTGCCCGCACCACGTGCAACGTGCGCGGGGAGCTGTCGGCGGCGATAAGGCGATGCGGAGAAGTCATAGCTTGTTCCTACCTGGGGCTAACCCATTTCCAATATGGGATTATACCCGATCATGGCCTGGCAAATAAAGCCGTCTGATGCCGCACGGCACATTTCTTCCCCTGTTCAAACCGATCACTCATTTAGATAAAACAAAGATACCACCGAATCATGATCTTATCTTAACGCAAAGGCCAACGAAAAGCAATAGGCAGGCTGATGATGCGTGACTTTCTCAGCAACTTCCCACCGCCTTTTAAGGCCAGCCTAACCGTTCGGCGCTATGCTGGTGACATGAAAATGAAGCAAGGCCAGCGATAGCAACGCTTTCCCGTCTGCGGCAGTCCCGGAGACGGGCGCGGCCAACGGACTGAACGGCGCGTCTGGACCACGCAAGCGGGGCAGGCGCGCTTTGTATGCGCGGGGTCTGGCCTACATTCTAGAGGAGTAAGTGAGCGATGGCAAAACGGTTGACATGGTTGATGTTGGGCGCAGTCATTGCGCTGCTGGTTGTCGGGGTATATGGCGTATTGGGGACGCCGACGCTGGGAACCGCTGCGATCCCCGTGTTGCGGCAGGCCCCCATTACTGTCAGCGCACAGTCGAACGTCCCCGTCTCCGACCTGGAAGCGCGCCTGATGGCGCTGTACGAAGAAGCTAACCCTTCGGTGGTCAGCATCCAGGTAGAGGAGCAGATCGGCGGGCGGGTTGCGCTCGGCCAGGGATCGGGCTTCGTGATCGACACGCTGGGGCACATCGTGACGAATTATCACGTGGCCGGAAACGCCCGGACGATCCAGGTCACGTTCGCCGATGGCTTGATTCTGGAAGGGGAACTGATCGGCGGCGACCCGGATAGCGATCTGGCCGTCGTGCAGGTAGACCCGGCCCAGGTGGATGTGCAACCCCTGACGTTGGGCGACTCCGACGCGCTGCGCGTGGGTCAGTCGGTCGTCGCCATCGGCAACCCGTTTGGGCTGGCCGGCTCGATGACGACCGGTATCGTGAGCGGGCTGGAGCGTGAATTGCCCAGTCAGACCACCCTGCTCAACGGGGCGCACTTCAACATCCCCGGCATCATCCAGACCGATGCCGCGATCAACCCCGGCAATTCTGGTGGCCCGCTGTTGAACCTGGCCGGTGAGGTGGTCGGCGTCAATACGGCTATCGAATCCACCACCCAGCAGAACAGCGGCGTGGGCTTCGCCGTGCCTTCCAACGTGGTAGCGCGCATCGTGCCGGCGCTGATCGAGCACGGCTCTTACACGCATCCCTACCTGGGCATCTCTGGCACCGACATCACGCTGTCGATCCGCGAGCGACTGGGACTGGATGCCTCCCAGCGCGGCGCACTGGTCGTCTCGGTGACGTCCGGCGGTCCGGCGGCACGGGCAGGCGTGCAAGCCAGCCGGCTCGACAGTCGGGGCAACATCGTCGCAGGCGGCGACATCATCGTGAGCATCGATGGACAGGCTGTCACCAGCTTCGGGGACCTGCTGGCTTATTTGTATGACGAGACCACCGTTGGACAGACGGTGACGCTGGGAATTTTGCGCAATGGGCAGCAGATAACCATCCCGGTGACATTGGCCGCACGGCCACGCGGCTCGTGATGGCAATGCCCTGGCGTGTGTGATGAACTTCACGTTCGCGCTCTTGGAACGCCGGGGACGTAAGTCCCCGGCTGCGCACAAAAAGACCGCTTCTCCGAGTCCACTGGAGTGGACTTCTCCCCCGTAGCCAGGGAATGCCTTCCCTGGCGCACATGCAAAAATGCATAACATGCCCTGGTTTCGGTGAAGTCCGGCAAGAAAGGGACACAGCACAGGCAACAACCGTGTCCCTGCCGGGAATCCCTGGCGCTTACCCCAACGCCACATCGAGCAGCATCATCACGGCGAAGCCGATCATCGCGCCCATCGTGGCGATGTCGCCGTTGCCGTTGCACTGCGACTCTGGGATGACTTCCTCCACCACGACGAAGATCATGGCTCCGGCGGCGAAGCTCAGCGCG
Source organism: uncultured Anaerolineae bacterium (assembly GCA_964529715.1). Classification (GTDB taxonomy): domain Bacteria; phylum Chloroflexota; class Anaerolineae; order Aggregatilineales; family Ch27; genus CAZGXI01. The sequence continues at coordinate 42,686 of CAZGXI010000029.1, forward strand.
TAAGGCAAGATCGGCTGCGCAATCAACACCGCCGCCGCGCCGATCACCCCGGCAATGGGTTCCACCACCGCCGAGATCTGGCCGTACCAGAAACTCTTGAAGCGCGACATGCCCTCGCCGCGCAGCGGCATGGCGACCGCGATGCCTTCGGGAAAGTTCTGGATGCCCACGCCGATAGCCAGGGCTATCGCGCCTGCCAGACTCGCTGCCGGAAGGTTCGCCGCCGCCGCGCCAAACGCCACGCCGATGGCTAACCCTTCCGGGATATTGTGCAGTGTGATCGCCAGCACCAGCAACACGGTGCGCTCCCAGTGCGTCTTGACGCCCTCAGAGCGTTCGAGCGGCGCGTTCAGGTGCAGATGCGGCAACACGCGGTCGATCAGGCGCAGGAAGGCCCCGCCCAGCAGAAAGCCGACGATGGCCGGGAGCCACGCCGGCGGGCCGTTGGGGTTGGCCTGGCCCATCTCGATGGCCGGGGCCAGCAGCGACCAGAAACTCGCGGCGATCATCACCCCGGCGGCGAACCCCAACATCGTATCCAGCACTTTACGGCTGAATCTGGTCGCGCCGAAGACCGATCCCGCGCCCAGCGCCGTCATCCCCCAGGTAAAGCAGGTCGCCAGCAGCGCCTGGACGACCGGGTGGAATCCCTCGACGAAGGCGATCATGGTCTGTGCTCCTTCCCGATGTTCGATAACCTGGTTTTTTGTCGTGGATTATGCGGCGGGTGCGCCCCAACCCGCCAGTGACGAACGACCCTGAACGTGCCCGCATCCGGTCCGGGTTTAACATAGTCCTAAACAACCCCAAGGAAACAGACCGGCAAGCCATCGGTTTTGACAAAGATATGTACAAATTGCCTAACTTAAATCAGAAAAAACGCACTAACACGGGGGGGGGGGGGAGTGTGATTAAATCTGTAGTAGTGCCATAGAATATTAGCCCTCTCATCCCACTCTCCTATTGCACATAACAACTTACTTGTTGATCTGTAAGGAGAACTTCATGAAAGTAGAAGTCCTATTGAGCCAGATCGAGCTGTCATTGCGCGCACGCTTACAAGAGAAACTTGCTAGAATCACCGAATGCAAGCCTATTGAACCTGTATGTAGCATGGGATGCAACAAGGGTAGCTGAAAACATTCAGGCTGCTGCGCTAACTACTTGAGGAGGAGGCCATGCCAGCAAGTGTAGACCTGACTGAACCCGAGATGGTCTTGCGTTCCGAGTTGCAAGCAAAGTTAGCCAGCCTTATTGCAGTAAGTTCGCGCAAACCCTTTGAAGGGTGCCAAAACGGATGCAGTACAGGCTGGTGTAGATTCGACGATGAATCTGACGAATAGGGCAAGTGATTTTGATAAGGGGGAGAGCCATGCCTGGGAATACAGCGCTAAGCGAACAAGAAGTTCTGTTGCGTAACACACTACAGACCAAGCTAAACAAACTTGTAACTGCGAAACCCTTCGAAGACTGCGGCTGTGGGTGTTCAAACGGATACTGCAGAACGAATGAGCACTTGGACACCGCATCTTAGTTATAGCACAAACCTGGCTGTAAACTATTGCCTGAACTGACCTACATCAACCCACTGGTGTGGGTCAGTTTGTTATGAGTGCAGGCGTGTCGTCCGACAGCCCCACGACAGAAAGGTATCCGATGTCTGCTTCGGAAAATACCCAACACCATCTTGAAAGTTTTGTCATAAGTGCCACCTTAGCCTGCAACCTTAGATGTATGCACTGTTATGTGAATGCAGGGGAACCTGCGCAATACGAGGTGTCAACTGAAGAGTTAATATCGGCAGTTGATCAGGCAATCAACCTGGGGGCTGCCAGTTTTACATTTACTGGAGGTGAAGTTTTCTTGAGAAAAGACTTGCTAGAGGTCCTGCGATTTGTGGCGGATCGTGGCTGTAGCATAGGGTTTGAGACAAATGGGACCCTATTGACTGAGGAAAAAGTACAGACACTTGTAGATATCGACCCCAATATCTTTTTCGCCATCAGTTTAGACGGGATAACTCGACATACCCATGAAGCTTTTCGAGGTGTGCCGGGATGCTTTGATCTCACCATGAGAGGAATTTGCAACGTTGCAAAGGTGGGTGCACGGTTACAAATCATTACCGTAATAAATACATTGAATGTACAGGAGTTGCCGGCTATTTATGATTTTTCCCAGAACGCTGTTGGCGCCGTCAGCCGTTTTCTGTTAATATCTCCTGAGGGACGAGCGCGAGAACATGGGGATTTCACACTTCCTGCCGATAAAATTCACGAAATTTGTACAGACCTCATCTTTCCCTGGATGCGCGAAAATAAGCGAGTTCACATCGATATTCCTCTTGCCCTGATTCCTCCAGACCTGGATGCGTCTCCACGCTGTCCATCTGGAATATCCATGATGGGAATGAGTCAAGATGGCTATTTAGGCATATGCGGACGTATTAATGCTTCGCCAGAGCTTTCCGGCGGTCATATACATACACATTCTTTAGAAAGTGTCTGGAAATCAGACCTCTTCGAGAAGATGCGGAATATATCGCATCAAAACCTGAAGGGCGTCTGCGGCAACTGTATAGCAGCATATATTTGCCGTGGGCGTTGCCGAGTCAGCGCCTATTTCATCTCGAACGGTGATTTTTATGCGCCCCACCCTGTCTGCCAGGCTTTCTATGCAGCTGGCCTGTTTCCGCGCTACGCTATGATCGAACCGGATTTGGACTCTAGCTACGAGTTTTGACCCAATTCGTTTTCGATGAAACAGGAGACGGCAACAAACCAGCCATGCCAGAGATCATCTGCGCGATCAAGAATGTGACCAAAATCTATGCCCATGGCATCGTTGCTAATAAAGACATTTCGTTAAATGTCTATCGTGGAGAGACCTTCGGCTTGCTTGGGCCGAATGCCGCAGGAAAAACCACCCTCCTCAGGCAAATCGTCGGGCTGTCACGACCCACTTCTGGAAGGATTTATCTTGGTGGTCGAGACATTGTCGCCGACCCAGAAGTTATTCCCACCATCGTCGGCTACTTGCCTCAATCGTTGAGAGCATTGAGAAGTTATCGGACCTGGGACGCTGTTTACTTCACCGGTTTGCTGAGGGGATTGCAGCAGTCTCAGGCTGCCGCACAGACGAACACTATCCTGGAACGCCTTCAGCTAACCGCGCTCAAAGATCGTGAGGTTGATAAACTTAGCGGTGGACAGAAGCAGCTTGTTGCGCTGGCGTCGGCCCTGATCGGTTATCGCCCTCTTCTTGTCCTGGATGAGCCGACAAGCAACCTCGACCCGCGTATCCGCCGTCAAGTCTGGGAGACATTGAGGCAGATACAGCAAGAGCATTCACTGACTATCATCCTTGTCACCCACAGTGTGCTGGAGGCCGAAAGCATCCTGACGCGCGTTGCACTGATCGATCGGGGATGTGTTATCGCTCAAGGCACGCCAGCCGAGTTGAAAGCCCAAGTGAGTGCCAAAGTTCGCCTAGAATTTCGCCTCAGTCATGCAAACGGAAACATGCAAAGCATCGGGGGGATTCCTGTTGAGCCATTGCCAGATGGCCGCTGGCGTATCCGCGTTCAGAAAACTGATGTTTCCAAGGTTTTGGACGCCATTTTCAGAGAAGTGGCCGCAGACGTTGTGGAAGACTTTCAGATCATCATGCCATCTCTAGAAGATGTATATATTACTTTGACGGGTAGTAAGCTGGGAATATCCCCACACGAGGAACCAGCTAACAGGTAAAATACCATGACGGGAAACGCACTAAGCACATGGTTTCGCGTGTTCAGGTTGATCCTGAGGGCACAGCTTTTTGTTGTTCGGACGTCCTGGTTAGCCTACCTGCTGATGATGACACTTCAGCCAATAACGTTGCTATTATTGCTGTATTTCCTCTTTGCCTCTGAGGCCCCCGAAACAATTTTCTATATCATTTCAGGCAACATGGTGATGGCCCTGAGTTTAAATTCGATGTTGGCGTTAGGGCAGGAGTTAGGTTGGATGAAGGCAGAAAACGCCCTGGACTATTATGCGACCTTGCCGATTCCAAAGTCGGCGCTCATCTTTGCGATAGTAACCCGATCGATTGTTATCTCGTTTATCCCAATTATGATTATTTTTCTCCTGGCCTCTCTTTTATTTGGCGTCTCCATCGCACCAAGCCCACTATTCTTGCTTGCCGTCGCCATCAGTGGATATTCTATGGCAGGAGTTGGAGCGATTATCGGATTCTACAGTCCTGATGGCCGCACATCGAGTCTGTTAACCCAGATTGTGCAGCCGATCATCGTGTTTCTCTCGCCGGTGTTCGTGCCCTTTGAACAGTTGCCGGCTATATTTCAGTGGACCTCGCATTTCATTCCGACAACTTATGTCGCTAAGGCGATCCGCGACACACTCGCTAACCAGATCACCGGGTCTACCTGGGCAAGTATTCTTGTTGTATTTGGAATTACAATAGCAACCTTATTGTTCATCGAGAAAGGGCTGGATTGGCGCGGGGGAGAGTGAACGGCACTTATCATCCCGGACTTCAATAAAACAGGTTAATAATATGTCCATCGCAGTAATTGTCGAGTATATTTTATATCATAATATACATACAGTTGTAGATCTGGGATGCGGCTCAGCGCTGCTTTCTTCGCGTATAAAGGAGCAGTGTCCACAATCATCTGTAATCGGAATCGATTTTCACTTTAAATCATTTTTTAGCTCTCCTCATTCTTCAACACATTATATCGTTGCAGATGCACTCAACGTCCCTCTAGCTGGACGGAGTGTTGGCGCCATCATCTGTAAAGCACTACTCCGAAATGTTACGTATCCAGAGTTGGTTTTGAGGGAGGCCTCTCGCATTTTGTGCAAACATGGTTATCTTTTCATTCATGAGGGTCATCGAATACCTGAAAGACGGTTCTACGATATGAAGAGCGAGTTAGCAGCTTCAGGGTTATTAGGTCCGCGCCATCCTGGCTTCGATGTATCCCTGTTAAAGAGTCAGTTAGCGAATTGTGGCTTTGAAACTGAAGACCCTATACCTGCGGGAACGTCTTGCTTTGCGTCGCCACCCTACACACGGCAAGATTACACCTCAGAAGCATTTCTACTCATAGCGCAGAAACAGTTTTGACCTGTAGACACCATGTAGCCCGCCGCCGATCCGGGTTTAACATAGCCCTAACCGGGCCTTAAAGCAGCGATCACGGCACTTTAAACCAGGGTGGTAGCAATCGCCCGCCAGCTATGGTATAGTGGGTTCGCACGCCGAAAGTTTACCTGTATGAGGAGAAAGTAAAAAATGAAGGGTCATCGCATCCTGACTTTCGTTCTCGCCCTGGCGCTGCTGCTCAGCCTGGCCCCCCTGGCTGGCGCGCAAGGCGAAGCTCGCGCCACCTTTAGTCTGCCCACCACGCCCGCAACCGAGGGGCCGCTGGCGGGCGTCGATCCCAGCGGGGCGACGGTGGTTTACTGGCACCAGCACAGCGGCGACCGTGAAACCGTGCTCAACGAAATGGTGGCCGAATTCAACGAAGGCAACCCCTGGGGCATCACCGTCGAGGCCAGCAACCAGGGCGGCTATGGCGACATCTATGAGAAGATGATCGCCGGCATCGCCAGCGGCGAACTGCCCAACCTCGTCGTGGCCTATCAGAACAACGCCGCCGCCTATGCCCAGGAAGAGGCCCTGGTTGACCTGAATATCTACGTGGACGACCCGCAGTGGGGTCTCAACGAGGCCGAACGCGCCGACTTCATCCCGGCCATCTTCGAGCAGGACATCAACCCGCAGTTCAATAATGCCCGCCTGGGCTTCCCGCCCAACCGCTCGATGGAATCGCTGTACGTCAACCTGGACGGGCTGGCCGAACTGGGGTACGACGCGCCACCGACCACCTGGGCCGAATTCCAGGAAATGGCCTGCGCCTGGACCGAGAGCGGTGAGAACCGCGTTGGTTACAGCGTCCGCACCGATGCCAGCTTCATCGCTGCGGCGGCCTTCTCCCTGGGCGGCGACATCTTTGACTACGAAAACATCGAGTACAACTACACCGGCGAGGAAGTCGCCTACGTGCTGGGCATCCTGCAAGACATGATCGAGCAGGGCTGCGCCAACCGCATCGCCGAGAACTACGCCGACCAGAACGACTTCGCCGCCAGCCGGAACCTGTTCTACATCGGCTCCAGCTCTGGCCTGCCCTTCGTGGCATCGGCGATTGCCGAAAGCGAAGCGGGTGAGTTCAACTGGACCATCGCCCCGCTGCCTTACGCCGACGAGCAGTTCGGCCAGACCACCCCGACCCAGGACCTCTACGGCGCTTCGGTGTCCATTCCGGTGACGACGCCCGAACAGCAGCTTGCCGCCTGGCTGTTCGTCCGCTGGTTCACCGAGCCAGAGCAGATGATTCGGTGGGCACAGGCCAGCCAGTACTTCACCCCGCGCATCAGCGTGGCCGAACAACTGGCCGCCGAATACCTGGAGACCAATCCGCAGTACGCCGCTGCGTATGAAGTCCTCAACGCCAGTAACGTCAAGGTCGAACCGCCTATCGCCAGCTATGACCCGGTTCGCCGTCGCGCCACCGAACTGTTCAATGCCATCCTGGACGGCGCGGACGTGGCCGAGACGCTCGCCACGCTGACCGAGGAAGCCAACCAGATTTTGGCCGAGTTCTCGATGTAAGCGCAGCAGCGTCGCCGGGGAGCAATCCCCGTTCCGGCAGCAGAACACCGTCGGGGCGGCCAGGGGGTCGCCCCGATATATTTTTCACCGAAAATGAGCTTACCCTAAAAGAATGCCGTTGTTCACTATATCGGATGCCGGATTGCCGCCCAGCGCAGCCAGCCGGACGCTGAATGTACTGCCCTGCCCCATCCGACTGGTCACGCTGATCTGACCGCCGTGCAGTGTCACGATGTCTCTGGCAATGGTCAGTTCCAGCCCGGTGCGCATCACCCCGCCTTCGCTGGGGTGGTGAAACGGCTGGAAGATCAGAGGCAGTTCGTCCGGCGGGATGCCCGCTCCCTCGTCGCGCACATACAGGACCACGTAGCGCGCGTCGGCGGCAGGTTCTTCCACCACTTCCACCCACACCGATTTGCCTGCCGGGGTAAAGCTGATGGCATTGTCGATCAAAATTGCCAGCAGGCGGGCGATGCGCACCGGATCGACCCACACCCGCAACGGCGTTTTCGGCAGCGTCACTTCCAGGCGAACCTGTTTGCGCTCAGCGATGGCCCGCTCCCGATGCAGCACGTCGCTCACCAGGCTTTGTAGCACCACGCGGCTCCAGCGCACTTCCACCGCGCCCTGCTCGAAGTGCGAGACTTCCAGCATATCTTCCACCATGCTGTTCAGGTGGGCCGTCACCTGGTCCATCACGCCCAGGTGATCTTCCAGGCGCTGCGGCTGGCGGCGGGCCAGGTACAGGCGCGTGATCAGGTTGGTGATGGGATGGCGCAGTTCGTGGGCGGCGTTGGTGATGAAACGGTACTGCCGTTCCACCAATTGTTTTTCCTGGGTGATGTCGCGCACAACGGTCACGATCCGCAGAGGCGATTCGCCACGCTCGCTGATCAGGGCGATGGTCAGCCCGGCGATAAAGGAAGAACCGTCTTTGCGGCGCAAGGGGGCTTCATCCCACCACACGCCGTTGACCCGCGACCCTCGTCGGCTGCTGCCGGCCTCGACCGGAGACGAGTGGTCCGCCTCCGCCGCGTGCAGGATCGAGACCGGCTGGCCGATCAATTCCTCCGGCTGGTAGCCGGTCAGGCGACACAGGGCCTTGTTGACGTAAACGATGTTGTAGCCTTCGGTGTAAAAGATGCCCTCGCCCGTCGAACCCAGGATGGCAGACAGTTTGGCCTGCTCGCCTTTCAACTGGGCGAACAGGCGCGCATTTTGAATCGCCAGGCCGGCCTGGTCGGCGAACGCCTGAAGCTGCTCGGCGTGCACCTGGGTAAACGTGCCGGGCTGGGCGCTGTTGAGGTTGAGGAAGCCGACTACCTCCCCGCCCGCCCGGATCGGCGCACCGACGTAGGAGCGAATCCAGTGTCCCTGGGGAAGGTCTATCCAGCCGGGGAACGTCTGCGTATCCGATATGACCAGCGGCCTGCCCGTCTGGCTCATCTGGTAGAAGGTGGGGGTATCAGCCACGCGAAACCGCTCGGCAGCCACCGAGAAGTTGCGTTCCTGCTGGCCGCGTGCGTGGGCAACCGTCACCACCTCGTCATTTTCCAGGCGCATCACTGTGGCCGTATCGTGCGGCGGCACTACCCGCGCCACCAGCTCCAGGATGCGACCCATCAGGTCGTTCAGGTCCAGGGTGCTATTGAGCACTGAAGCAGTGTCGCGCAGGGCTTCGGCCAGGGCGCGCTGCTCGTGCTCGGCGGCTTCCATCTGCTTGCGCACGGTGATGTCACGCAGGATGACGGTAAAGATCAGGCGTCCGTTGCGGGTGCTCTTCGCAATCGACGCCTCGGCGGGGAACTCCGTCCCGTCCTTGCGCAGCCCGAAAATCTCCTGTCGCTCGGCCATGCGCCGGGAAGACGCTTCACCGGCGGCGAAAGCGCCCATATGTCGTCGGTGGGCCTCGATGCTGCGCGTAGGCAGCAGCAGGTCGAGCGGCTGGCCCAGCACCTCCTCGGCCTGAAAGCCGAAAATCTCCTCCGCGCCCTTGTTGAACAGGATAATGCGCTGCTCTTCGTCCAGGGCAATGATCGCGTCGGCGGCCACGTCGAACAGGTTGGAAAAGTACTGTTCGGTGGCGCGGCGCTCAGATTCGCTGCGCTGGCGGGCTTTCAGCGCCCAGCTCATCAGCAGGTACAGCAACAGCGCACTGGCTACCGCCGCCAACAGCCCGCACATCAGGCGCAACAAACTACCCAGGGCCGGATCGGTGACGTAAATGGTCAATAGCCGATCCGAAAAAATCACCCACAGGCAGGCCAACAGCAAATACACCAGGCTGATGCGCAGGGCAGGCGGACGGCGAAGTGACGACATAGTTGGCTACAGGCGCCCGCACACCGATAAAAACACAGGCCGACGCCACCCTAAAGATAGCACGCTTTTAAAAATCGGGCACGCCAGCGGCGCTCACGAGCGGTATGAGCCGTTGATGGTCACATACTCGTGGCTCAGATCGCACGTCCAGACCGTCGCCTCGGCATTGCCCAGGCCCAGGTCCAGCCGCACGCGCACGGCGGGCTGCTTGACAATGTCCGTCGCGGCAGCCTCGGCGTAATCGGTCGGCGCGCCGCCTGCCACGAGTTGCAGGCCGTCGTCTTGGCCCTCTTCGCCGGGAGCGAACCACAGCGCCAGCTTGTCCGCTTCCAATGGGACGCCAGCCCGCCCGGCGGCGGCCAGGATGCGCCCCCAGTTGGCGTCGCCGCCGTAGAAGGCCGTCTTGACCAGCGGCGAAGTGGCGATGGTGTTTGCCACACGGCGCGCGCTGCGCACGTCTGGCGCGCCGGTCACGCGCAGGGTGAGGAAGCGGCTCGCGCCCTCGCCGTCGCGCACGATGGCCTTCGCCAGCGCCACGCACACCTGCCGCAGCGCATCGCGGAAGGCCCACAGCGCCTCGTCGGCCTCGACCCTGACGCCACTGGCTCCGCTCGCCAGCAAGAGGACCGTGTCGTTGGTGCTCATGTCGCCATCTACGACGATCTGGTTGAAACTGGCGGTGGCGGCGGCAATCAGCGCCGTTTGCAGCGCAGACGGCTCCAAGGCCGCGTCGGTGACGACGGCGCACAGCATGGTCGCCATGTTGGGCGCGATCATGCCCGCGCCTTTGGCGATCCCGGCGACGGTATAGCTGCCGCCGTTCGACTGCACCTGCACGGCAGCCATCTTGGGGCGCGTGTCGGTGGTCATGATCGCCTGGGCCGCGTCGGGCCAGCCGTCTGGCCTGAGGGCAGCGGCGGCGGCCTTCACGCCCTGCTGCACCCTGTCCATCGGCAGGGTCGCGCCGATCACGCCGGTGGACATCACCAGCACGTCGCCCGGCGCGCAACCGATCTCGCCCGCGACGACGGCGGCAGTCTGTTCGGCGTCTTTCATGCCCTGCACGCCCGTGCAGGCGTTGGCAACCCCGGCGTTGATCGCCAGAGCGCGGATGCCGCTTGCGTTCGCCGCCAGCCGTTCCTGGTCCAGCAGCACCGGCGCGGCTTTGACATAGTTGGTGGTGAACACACCCGCCGCCGTGCAGGGCGCATCAGCGGCGATCAGAGCCAGGTCCAGGCCGCCGTTCTTCTTGAGTCCACAGGCCACTCCCGCCGCGCGAAAGCCGGGAACAGATTCAAAGGTCGTTTGCAAGTCGGTCATGATCTCTTTCCAGTGTTCAAGATAGACCCAAAGATCGCCTCAACCAGCCCAAATCTCGACCGATCAGCAGTTCGGTCTGCCGGGCGTGGTGGGTATTTTTCATCGCAACAGTTTGCACGTCGAAGCCGTGTTCTTGCGCCAGCTCTTTGATCGCCTCGACTCCGTCGAGACTCCGGCAGGGTGGTCAACCACTGCCGCACACGCGGCACCAGCCACGTCTTGCCGCCGGGATAGCGAAACGGGCTGCGCTGCCTGACCGTCGCCACGTTGACGATCTGTTCTCGCAACACAATATTTTATCGGCCTCGTCGAAAATCACCGCTAATTATAGCCCAAAATGTAGCGCTACCAGGGTTTTCCTAAGTTGATAGGCTTTACGCCAGCCCCGCCAGAATCGCGTCCAGTTTGTCGATCAGCTCGTCCACGTGCTCCTGCTCGAAGATCAGCGGCGGGACGAGGCGCAGCACGTTCGCCCCGGCATTGACCATGATCAGCCCATGCGCATAGCCCGCCTGGATCACCTGCGCTGCCTCGACGGCCAGCTCCACGCCGAGCATCAGGCCACGCCCACGCACCTCTTTAATCAGCGGCGAGTCCAGCGCCAGCAGGCTTTCCTTGAGATAATCGCCCACTTCGCGCACGCGCATCAGGAAGCCCGGCCACGAGACGCGCTCCAACACCACCTGCGCCGCCCGGCACACCAGCGGCCCGCCCGCAAACGTGCTGCCGTGATCGCCCGGCTCGATGGCCTGCGCGATAGACTCCGTGACCAGCACCGCGCCAATGGGCAGCCCACCCGCCAGCGGCTTCGCCAGCGTCATGATGTCCGGCGTGACGCTGGCGACCTCGTGCGCCCAGAGGGTGCCCGTGCGACCCATGCCACACTGCACCTCGTCGAACACCAGCGCCGCGCCGTAGCTGTCGCACAGCTTGCGCAGCGCCATCAAGAAGTCTGCATCGGCCTCGTGGATGCCGCCCTCGCCCTGCACCGGCTCGACGAACACGGCGCACGTCTGCGGGCCGATGGCACTCATGGCGGCGGTGATGTCGTTGAAGGGAACCGTTACCACGTCCGGCAGCAGCGGGCGGAAGGGGGCCTGGTATTTCTCGCGCGGGGTGATCGCCAGCGCGCCGGTCGTGCGCCCGTGAAAGGCGTTGGTGAAGGTTACGATCTGCGTCTTGTTGTCGCCGCCGCGCTGCCGCGCCCACTTGCGCGCGAACTTGATGGCCGTCTCGTTGGCCTCTGAGCCGGAGTTATTGAAGAACACGCGGTCCGCGAAGCTGAGTTCGCACAGCCGGGCGGCCAGTTCCGCGTGGGGCGCGGTGTGGTACAGGTTGCAGACGTGGATTAGGTCCGCCGCCTGCTCCGCGATGACCTGCGCCAGTTCGGGGTCGCCGTAGCCGAGCGCGTTGACGGCGATCCCGGCCATCAGGTCGAGATAGCGATTGCCCTCGGTGTCGTAGAGGTACACGCCTTCCCCGTGCGCCAGGACGAACGGCGCGCGGTTGTAACTGTGAACAACGTACCGGCTTTCCAGATCGATGATCCGCTGCGCCTCAGTCTGCACCGTTGTGATGGTCATCCTTCAGTCCCTTCTCAATGCCTTTCACCGCCAGGAACGCAAAGGACGCAACGCAGTTACACAACCTTTGCGCCCTTTACGGTTCGGGTTTTTTACCGTGTCACGCAGAAATCCAGGCCACCTGCGGCTGCGACGCCGCATAAAAGACGGTGCCCGCATTCTGGCCCAGGCCGCGCAGATCGGTGATCACGGCCTGGGGCACTCCTGCCGCGACGGCGTGTAGAGCCGTCTGCACCTTCGGGATCATGCCGCCGAAGATGATCCCGTCCGCGATCAGGCGCAGCGCCTCGTCCTGACTCAGCGAGGGGCGCGGCTGGCCGTTCACCAGCACGGCGCTGACGTTGGTCAGAAAGACGACTTTCTCCGCGCCGATGGCCTGCGCCACCGCCTCGGCCACGTGGTCGGCGTTGATGTTGTACGCGCCGCCGTCTTCACCCAACGCGACCGGCGCGATCACCGGCGTGACGCCCTGAGCCAGCAGCGAGAGCAGCACATCGCCGCGCACAGAAGTGACCTCGCCCACGCGCCCCAGGTCGCCGTTCGGGCTGTGCAGCTTGGTTGCGCGGATCAGGCCGCGATCCGCGCCGTTCATGCCCACCGCATCGATCCCGGCGGCGATCAGGCCGCGCACCAGGCGGGTGTTCACGCGCCCGATCAACACCATCTCGACCACCGCCAGGGTCGCCTCGTCGGTCACGCGCAGGCCGTCGATGTACTGCGGCGTGAGGCCCATCTGCTGCTGAAGCTGGCCGATCTCTTTGCCGCCGCCGTGCACGATCACGGCAGGGGTATCGAGCGCAGCCAGGTAGCCGATCAGCGATTTCAAAAACTCCGGGTGGTCGATCTCGTTGCCGCCGACCTTGAGAACAAGTTTAGAGTTCTGAGTTTTGAGTTTTGAGTTCGTCATGATCGCTCACTCGTCGTTTTGACAATCGAAGACAGGATACGGATGAGTTCATCGGCAAGAGCTAACTCGTGATTCACGTCGATTTCCACGAGATGAAACTCGCGTAGCAGGCGCAGTCAATACCGGGTCTCCTTTGCCTCTTTCAAGGCGATAGACATCTTGGCGAGAAAGTCCTTGCGGCTTTGTCCGGCGCTGGCTTCTTCCACGTTCGCGCCGATGCTCGTCCCTCTGCGCAGGAGTTGTTTGGAAATCACGTACTCGCGCTTGCCCCGCAGGGCGCTGTAGAGACGAATAATCTCCAATGCGAACGCGAAACTCTTTTTTTGAATGATGCTTTCGGCCATGCCTTTAACTCAGAACTCAAAACTCTGAACTTTGCACTGGCCTACAGCAGCGCAGTGGTCTCTGGCAGGCCGAACATCAGGTTAAAGTTCTGCACGGCCTGACCCGCCGCACCCTTGAGCAGGTTGTCGATGCACGCGACGACGATCAGCAGCGAGTCGGTCGGCTGCGTCAGCGAGATCGCGCAGCCGTTGGTGTGGACGACGTGGTGCAGCGTGGCCTGCTGCCCCACCGGGAGCACCTCGACCAGCGGTTCCGCCGCGTAAGTTTCCTCGTAGAGCGATTGCAGCGCCGCCGCCGACCAGCCCGGCTTGAGCGTGACGTAAATCGTCGCCAAAATGCCCCGGTCCACCGGCAGCAGGTGCGGCGTGAAGATCAGCGGACCGACCTGCCCGTTCAATTTGGCGATCTCCTGTTCCATCTCGCACAGGTGGCGGTGCACGCGGCCCACCTTGTAGGGCGACAGGTTGCCGAACACCTCGCAGAAGTGCGTGGTGGCCGAGGGTGTCTTGCCTGCGCCAGAAACGCCCGACTTGGCGTCCACGATGATCGGTGCGCCGTCGGCCAGGACGTGCGCGCCCAGCAGCGGATACAAGCCCAGCAGCGTGGCGGTGGGGTAGCAGCCGGGGTTGGCGACGGCCTTCGCCCCGGCGATGCGCGCCCGGTTGATCTCCGGCAGGCCGTAGGGCGCGGGCAGCAATTCCGGCGCGGGATGGGGCGCGCCGTACCACTGCGCGTACACCGCCGGGTCGTCCAGCCGCAGGTCTGCCGAGAGGTCAATAGCGCGCTTGCCGGCCTGCAGGGCCTGCGCCGCCAGGGGGGCGGCAGCCGTGTGCGGCAGAGCCAGGAACACCACATCTGCCTCATCCGGCGAGACCTCCTCCGGCTTGCGGTAGACCAGCTTCGTGCCGGGGACGCGCTGCCCGGCGTCCTGACCAGAGGTGGCGAACACAATCGTCACATTGGGATGGCGTGTCAGCAGCCGGACGAGTTCCTGCCCGGTGTAGCCTGCTGCGCCGTAAATGCCTGCCTTGATCGTGTCTTGCATGGCTGCTCCCATAGCTGTTATGTTAGCCGTTAGCGGTCAATCCCTGTGTCCTGATGTTCACGTGCAGCTGCCTGCCCATTGCTGACCGCTGACGGCTGAAAGCTGACCGCTGAAAACAAAACCCCCCGGTGCACAGGTCCGGGGGGTGGTCGTCGTTTGCGCTTTTGCTCGGCCCGCCGCCGACGCGCGTGACGCTATCCCTGCCAGACCTGTGCGGTCTGGGGGCCACGACGGATACGGCGGGGAGAAAAGCACGGATACTGCATAAGATTCAGGTCGCCTGCTGTGTGAATACGTGTTTCATGTATGAGGGTAATCCGTTTGCGAGGGGAGTCAATAGGCGCGGAAAATTTCGGAAATGCTGACGAACAACGCCGGATTTTGTTGGGTAAATTATACAAACGGCGGGGGGGATGGGGCAGCCACAAATGAAAACGTCGGCGTGCTAAGGTGCGCCGACGCTACCTGGTGGTGCCCCCAGCAGGACTCGAACCTGCGCCTCTGCCTCCGGAGGGCAACGCTCTATCCTCTGAGCTATGGGGGCGTCTGCCTGCATTGTACCACCGTGCAGGGGGGTGTCAAGCCTGCGGCCTGCATTTCCGTCTTGCGGGAACAAAAGCCGGTTTAGCACAAAGCGCGCAAAGGACGCACAGAATCATCACGCACACATCAGCAAAAGAGGGGGTGTTTTGTCGCCCTTTAAAAAGACGTATACTTCACTGCACTCATGCGTCATGCTGTGGAAAGGCCGCCGCGTATGACCTGCCTGTTCCGCCACGTTCTTATCCTCCTGGCCATGATTGCTCTGGCCGCCTGCGCGCCGGCGCCGACTCCCGTGATCCCGCCCCCGTTGGTATTGCCCTCCCCGGTGACGACGCCCGTGCCGACCGCCGTCCTGCCGACCATCACGCCGCTCGTGCCCACCCGCCCGCCGATCATCCCGACCGCGACGCGCCCCACCGCCACCATCACGCCCACGTTCACCGCCGCGCCGCCGGATATTCTCTTCGAGAGCATCGCCATCGACATCGATACCCTGCTGGTCGGCGCTCACGCGGCCTGCCTGCCTGCTACCGCCCAGGTGCGCGCCGTCATCCGCAGCGTGGCGGACCTGGAACTGGTGTCGTTGAGTTGGGCCTACGAGGGGCGGGTCTTCCGGCCTGGCGCACGCATGGACCAGGTCGCCCGCGCCGACTGGGTCGGCATATTGGGGCCGTTCGAGCGGGAGGGCACGGTGCTGTACTTCATCACCGCCCGCGACGTGAACGGCGCGCAGGCCCTCTCGGACCAGCGCATGATCACCGTGATCCCCTGCCTCACGCCTGCCCCGCTTGCCACCGCCTACGACGGCCCGGCCACGCTCACGCCCACGCCGCCCTACGGGGCCGCGCAGAGCGTCCGCGCCCTGGATCAGCAGCTTGCCGCTTGGAGTGGCGTTCCTCTGCCCGTCACGCTGACATGGAACGGCGGCTTTCCGCCGTATACGCTGGAAGTCTATCCGCCACAGTTCGGCGCGCTTCAGGGAGCAGGCCCGGCGCAAACTTACACCTCGAACCCGGATTTCACCGGGCAGGACCGCTTCACCTTTCGCGTCACCGACTCGCGCGGGCAGGCGTCGCTGGGCACGATCTACATCGTGGTGTCGGCCAGGCCGTAGGAAAATAGGGCCGCCCCGGAATTTACTCCAGGGTTGACAGGGACAAGCCCTCCGGGCTGAATTCGCCTCAGCCCGGCGGGCTTCTCTTCCGTAGCCGGGGACTTCCCTCCCCGGCGGCCCTTTCCTTGCTCCCAATTTCTCCGCAAATTCCCTTGACTTCGAGCGCGCTCAAAGTTGTACGCTGGCGACAGAGCTTGACTCTTGGGATAGCAACAAAGGAGAATTTCACATGAGCGCCGCCATGACGCGAACACTGGGCCGGTCGGGGATCGAAGTCAGCGCGATGGGCATGGGCTGCTGGGCCATCGGCGGGGTGTTCTGGGCCGGTCAGCAGCCGGTTGGCTGGGGCGAGGTGGACGACGCGGAATCCATCCGCGCCATCCACGCCGCGCTGGACCTGGGCGTGACCTTCTTCGACACCGCCGACGCTTACGGCACGGGGCACAGCGAGCGTGTGCTGGCCCGCGCGTTTGCCGGACGCCGCGACCGGGTCGTGATCGCCACCAAGTTCGGCAACATCATCGACGAACAGGCCCGCCAGCTCACCGGCACCGACGCCTCGCCGGACTATATCCGCCGAGCGTGCGAGGCGTCGCTGCGCCGCCTGAACACGGACTACATCGACCTGTATCAGTTCCACATCAACGGCTACGATCCGGCCAGGGCGGGCGAGGTGCGCGACACGCTGGAAGCATTGGTCGCCGAGGGCAAAATCCGCTTCTACGGTTGGAGCACCGACTACGTAGACGGGGCGCGCGTCTTCGCCGAAGGGCCGCACTGCACCGCCATCCAGCACACCCTCAACGTGATCGAAGACGCGCCCGACATGCTGGCTTTCTGCGCGGCAGAAAACCAGGCCAGCATCAATCGCGGCCCGTTGGCGATGGGCCTGCTGACGGGCAAGTTCCGCCCAGATTCCCAACTGCCCGCCAACGACGTGCGCGGCAAGGAGCCGGACTGGATGGTTTACTTCAAGGACGGCAGGCCGTCGCCGGAATGGCTGCGCAAGATCGACGCCCTGCGGGACGTGCTCACCGCAGGCGGGCGCACGCTGGCCCAGGGCGCGCTGGCCTGGATCTGGGCGCGCAGTGAAAAGACGATCCCCATCCCTGGCATCCGCACCGTCGCCCAGGCGCAGGAAAACGCCGGCGCGATGCAGTTCGGCCTGCTGACCGCCGATCAGATGCGCCAGGTCGATGCGATTTTGGGGCGCTAAGCCGCATAACAGGGGCGCGTCGTTGGCGCGCCCCTGAGTGATGTTACGCGCTTCCCGGTTGCCACGTGCGTCCCTGGTTGAGGCGCATCTTTTCCAGGTAGGCTGTTTCCAGGTCCACGCCCAGGTAGTTCGCCAGTTTGAGCAGGTAAGCCAGCACGTCGGCCATTTCTGCCCCGACCTGTTCCGGCGCCGGGGCAGACGCCTCCCCTTTCCCGGCCAGCCAGCGCGCCTTGAGCAGCTTCGCCAGTTCCCCGATCTCCTCTTGCAGCAGGATGAAGTTGAAGTAGGGGTCCGGCTCGAAGTGTTTGGCAGCGTCTAGCCAGCGGTGAAACTGCTGAAAGTCGCGCAGGCGGCGCGCGCTTTCCTCCAAAGCGGGCGCGGGCGGCAAGGGGGTGGCATCTTCTGGCGGCGCGATGGGCCGCAATGCGACGCCGGGCGTTTTCCCTTCGCCGTTGAAGCCCGGCAGCGCCTCCTGGCGTGGGGCCTGGCCGAGCGCGCTCAGGATGCGCCCGGTGATCTCCTCGCGGTCGGCTTCGTTGGCGACAAAGTCGTAGCGTTCGGCATCGAACGTTAGCACGGGGGCATCGCGGTAGGCAGCAAAAAAGCCGTCGTAAGCGCGCCGCAGGCTTTCGATGTAAGCCGGGTCCATGTTGCGCTCGTAGGGCCGGTCGCGCTGGAGGATGCGCGCCATCAGCAGATCGGTGTCGGCGCGCAGGAACACCACCAGATCGGGCGTTTCGATCTGTTCGGCCAGGGCGTCGTGCACCCGTTCGTACATCGCCAGTTCGTCTCCGGCCAGGTTCAGGCGGGCGAACAGAGCGTCTTTGGCAAAGATGTAATCGCTCACCAGCGGGCGAGCGGCCATGCGCAGCGAACGTTGCTGGCGGTAGCGGCTGAGCAAAAAGAATATCTGGGTCTGGAAGGCGTAACGTGCCCGGTCGGCGTAAAAGCTGCTGAGGAACGGGTTCTCCTCGAACACTTCCAGCACCAACTGCGCTCCCAGCGCCGGCTGGAGCAAACGGGCCAGGGTCGTTTTGCCGACCCCGATCACGCCCTCGATGGCAACATAGGTCATGGTCTTACTCCACGAACAGGCGATTGGACAAAGGCGGATAGCAGTCAGCAGTCAGCAATAAGCGGCTAGCCGACTGTGGGCTTGGGACGCGCGTTTGAACAGAACCCTCCCCTCTTTGTTCTATCAGGGGCCGGGATTTCCAGTCAAACTTACCCATCGATCCTACCAGCCGCCAACTGCGCATTGCTGGCGACTGATCCGAATATGCACGTTTTCGTCGCCGGGGACTCAAGTCCCCGGCTGAGAAAGACAAGCCCTCCGGGCTACCGCGCGTTCATCATTCAGCCCGAAGGGCTTGTCTTGTTTAGCCCCGGAGTTTACTCC
>CAZGXI010000030.1:0-58934 GCA_964529715.1 uncultured Anaerolineae bacterium
CCAGCCCGGTGATGCCGCGCAGCCAGCGCAGCGACAATCCCGCCGAGAGGATCGCGCCGAGCACGTACCATGTGTCCGGCGCGGCATGGTTGAAGACGTGCAGCCGCCCGTCGGTGGGCACGCGACCATCTGCCGGGCGCAGCGGCACCAACACCTGCCCGCCGCTGCCCGTCGTGACCGACGCCCGGCCCGGCGTGATCAGGCCGTTGGCAATGGCCTGGGCGGGCTGATCGGCGCACCCGGCAGCGACCGGGATTCCGGTGGGCAGGCCCAGTTCGGCGGCAGCCTGTGTGGTTAACCGCCCGGCCATCTCCGCCGATCCGAGCACGCGCGGAAAGATCGCCTCCGGCAGCCCGGCGCGGCGGATGATCTCCTGCGCCCAGGCCCGATGTGATACATCGAACAGCCCTGTTCCCGCCGCATCGCTTATGTCGGTAGCGATCTCGCCGGTCATGCGCCGCCGCACGTCATCTTTCGGCAGAATCACGGCGCGGGCGCGGTCGAGTAGTTGCGGCATATGGCGCTTGAGCCACACCAGCGTCGGGCCTTGAAACCCGGCGGCGGGCAGCGTGCCGGTGGTGGCAAGGTACTGCTCTGCCCCGACCGTGTCCACGACCGCCGCGCAGGTTGATGCGCTGCGTTGGTCCGCCCAGATGATCGCCGGGTGGATCGGCGCGCCGTCTGCGCCGAGCAGGATCACGCCGTGCATCTGGCCGCTGAAGCCGATCCCGGCCACGTCGTTGCGCCCGGCCTGGGCGGTAACGCGGCGGACCGTCTCCACGACAGCGCGCCACCAGTCGTCGGGGGCCTGTTCAGCGCGGTCGGGGGCAGGACGGTAGATGGGATATTCGCATCCGGCGGTCGCCAAGACCACCGCCGCGTCGGAGTCGAAGAGCACCGCTTTGGCGCTCGATGTGCCGATGTCGATACCAAGCAAAAGGGGCATAGGGCCGTCCTATCTGAGGTTGTCCTGCGCGATATGATCCAGAAATGCATTTGCAGTGAAGATGCGAATATTTTGAAATATACCCAGGTCGAGCAAGTGTAAATCGCCAGTTACGATGCAGTCAGCTTTGCCGCCTAAAGCACAGGCCAGTACTTTATCGTCGCCGGGATCGGCCTGGATGGTCGGAGAAATTGAAGCTGCTTCAATAACTTCTGTAAACCGCAGGTGTTCAAATACAACCTGCTCAGGTGTTTTTTCGATCACTTTCAGTCGGTCCGCAAATTTAGGGCGACTGATGACATCGTTCAATTGATCGATCACCGCTTCGCTGATGATCAGTTTAACCTGTCCCTTGTAGGCGGCAATCAATGCGCGCTTGGGTGCACCTGACCACAGGCAGCCCGAAATGACGATGTTTGTATCGAAGACGGCGCGAATCATGTGGATTTCTGGTGTTTCGGTTTTTGTCGTTTGGCTTTTTCAGCACGATAGGCGCGGATTTCAGCGTTGACGAGCTCCATCACCCGGCGATCAACCTCACTTTGCAGGAGTTCTGTCACCACGTCGTCCGCCAGTATGCCGAACTCCTGGGCATCCCTTACCAGTTCTTCAGGAAGTTTGAGTGTTACTTCGACGAGAGCCATCGCAATACCCCTCCCAAATGTGGTGGACCCAATTATACTCCACAGGCGAGGGGATGAAGCCGAGATTTCCCGATAATCTCTCTGCATCCCCTGCGCTCTCTGCGGTGAGGTTATTTCGGCGGGCCGGCCAGCACGCGCTCGCGCAGGGCCTCGACCGGCCACTCGTCCTTCACCGGGTCCTTGCCGAAGGCGTAGGGGCTGATGTTCTCCAGAAACCAGGTAATTTCCCCGGCCTGGCGGTATCTCTCCACGATCTCGATGGCGCCGGCACGGTCGTTGGCCGGGGTCGGACAGCCCGCGTAAACGATGTCGAACGGCCCCGCGCGGCCCGCGCGTTGTGTCTTGAGGTAGGCCGTATGTTCGCGGACCTGCACAAGTTCCTCGTCCCCCTCAGCGTTGTACAGAATAAATGCGCCATCCCAACGGGCGGCGCGGCGGGCAGGGGCCTTGTTCGGCCAGAAGCCGCCGACCCAGATCGGGATGCGCGGCTGCTGCACGGACCGGGGCAAAAAGTGGGCGTTCCTGACGTGGTAGTACTTCCCCTCGTAGCTGAACGGCTCGCCGGACCACAGCCCGGTCAGGACTTCCAGCCCTTCGTCCAGCATCGCGCCGCGCGCCTTAAGGTCGGCCTCTTCGCCCAGGTTGTCCCATTCGTCCTCGCCCAGGCCGATCCCCACGCCCAGGATCAGCCGCCCGTTGGAGAGGTGGTCCAACGAGACGGTTTCGCGGGCCAGCTTCCAGGGGCGGCGGCGTGGGATGGGCGTGACCATCGTCCCGATGCGGATGCGCTGCGTGGCGAGGGCCACCGCCGCCAGCCCGACCCAGGGATCGACGATGGGCAGCGCGCCCCAGCCAGCGATGTGATCCCAGATGAAAAAACCGTCCCACCCGGCGTTTTCTGCGTCGCGGGCCAGGTCCGCCAGGGCGCGCGCGTCGCCGAAGGGACCGAAGTTCGGGAGGTAGATACCGTAGTGCACGAGAAGCCATCCTTTCTGTAAGGCAACTGTGGATAGGGGCAAGACAAGCCTGACCCCTCCGACGGTTGGTATTCTAATCCCGGTTACGCGGCACAACCCCCGAACAGTTGGGCCTGTGGTGGACGTTGCGTTATAATAAGCTGTGTAAACAACGTGAAAATTCTCACGCCCCGGCAGGGACGGCCCAATTGCCACGCCGGGGGCGATCCTGGGGTGGAAAGCTCAGCCGGGAACGTTGAGTCCTCCTCTGCAAACAACAAGCCCTCCGGGCTATGGCGGTTTCACCTTTCAGCCCCGGAATTCACTCCGGGGCGACCTTTTCTCCAATTTGCCCAGGCTGACGGCAAACCGGTTATCATCGCCGTTCGACGCTGCTTACTTACCAAGGAGGCATCTATGCGCACCACACTACAGGCTTTGCTGGATTTGGGTCGGCCTATCGTGGCCGACGGCGCGATGGGAACGATGCTGTTTGCCCTCGGCCTGCAACAGGGTGACTCGCCGGAACTGTGGAACGTCGAACGTCCCGACGCCGTGCGTAGCGTGCACCGGGGCTACATCGAGGCCGGCGCGCAGGTGATCCTGACCAACAGTTTCGGCGGCAGCCGCCTGCGCCTGGCGCGCCATGACCTGGCAGATCGCGCCGCCGAACTCAATCGGGCCGCCGCCCACGTAGCCCGCGCCGAGGCCGATGCTGCTTCCGACCCGGTGGTGGTGGCCGGGTCGATGGGGCCGACGGGCGCGCTGCTCGAACCGCTAGGCAACCTGCCCTTCGAGGAGGCTGTGGCTGCCTTTGCGGAACAGGCGCAGGCGCTGGCAGATGGCGGGGCAGATGTGCTGTGGATCGAGACGATGTCCGATCTGGAAGAAGTGCGCGCGGCAGTTGAAGGGGCGCGGCGCGGCGCACCGGACCTGCCCCTCGTGACGACGATGACCTTCGACACGGGCGGACGCACGATGATGGGCGTCACACCAGAGAAGGCCGCGCAGACTCTCGGTGGTTACGGCCCGCTGGCTTTGGGGGGCAACTGTGGCACCGGGCCGGACGAACTGGAAGCGGCCATCGCCCACATGCACGCCGCCGCGCCGGCAGCGGTGCTGGTGGCGAAGGCCAATGCGGGCGTCCCGCGCGTGGTCGAGGGACGGGCCATTTACGCGGCGACGCCGGAGGACATGGCCGCCTATGCCCGGCGCGTGCGGGCGGCGGGCGCGCGAATTATCGGGGCGTGCTGCGGCAGCACCCCCGCCCACGTGCGGGCCATCGCAGCGGCGCTAAAAGGCTAACCGCCAAGACGCCAGGTCCGCCAAGATCAAAAACAGCAAAGGCACACAAGGCCCAACTTTCTCGGTGTCGGGTCTTGTGTGCCTTCGGTATATGCTCTGATTTTCTTGGTGTTCCTGGCGTCCTGGCGGCTCGCGTTTTACCCCACCTGCCAATCGAAGGACTGGATCGCCGCGATGACGCGCTGCTGTTCGTCCTCGGTCAGGTCGTTGTAGAATGGCAGGCGCACCAGCCGGTCGCTGATGTCTTCCGTCACCGGGCAATCGCCCTCCTTGCCGCCGAACTCGCGCCCCATGCCAGAGAGATTCAGCGGCAGGTAGTGGAACACGCTCAGGATGCCCTGCTCCTTGAGATAGGCGATCAGGGCCGTGCGCGTCGCCAGGGAGGGCATCAGCATATAGAACATGTGGTAGGTCTGCTCGCAGTAATCCGGCACGACGGGCAGCCGCACGTTGAACTCGTCTGCCCAGTCTTGCAGGCCCGCGCGATACGTCTCCCAGATGCGCTGCCGCTTGCCCTGAATCTGTTCGCGCGCCTCTAACTGCGCCAGCAAAAAGGCCGCCAGGATGTCTGACGGCAGGTAGCTGGACCCTATATCGACCCAGGTGTATTTATCGACCTGCCCCCGGAAGAAGCGGCTGCGGTTGGTGCCCTTCTCGCGCAGGATTTCGGCCCGTTCGACGTAGCGTTCGTCGTTGACCAGCAGCGCGCCGCCCTCGCCGCACTGGAAATTCTTGGTTTCGTGAAAGCTCTGCGTTGCCAGCGCGCCGAAGGTGCCCAGGTATTTGCCCTTGTATTTACCGAACAGGCCGTGCGCGTTGTCTTCCACCACCGGGACGCCATGCCGCCCCGCGATCTCCAGGATGGTGTCCATCTCGCAGCCGACGCCCGCATAATGCACCGGCACGATGGCTTTGGTCCGTTCCGTGATCAGCCCTTCGAGCCGCGTCTCGTCCAGGTTAAGCGTGTCGGGCCGCACGTCGGCGAAAACCGGGCGCGCGCCGCGCAGCACGAAAGCGTTGACGGTGGAAACGAAGGTAAAAGACGGCACGATCACCTCGTCGCCCGGCTGGATGTCCAGCAGCAGGGCCGACATTTCCAGCGCGTGGGTGCAGGAGGTGGTCAGCAACGCCTTGCGCACACGCAGGGCCTGTTCCAGGATGGCGTGGCACTTTTTGGTATAGGCGCCGTCGCCGGAGAGGTGGCCGCTCTTGACTGCCTCGGCCATGTAAATAAACTCATTGCCTGCCAGACCAGGCTTGTTGAACGGAATACTAATCGTCGCCATGTCTATTTAACCTGCCATTTCTATCGAGCAGTGAACCAGCGATGATACCACAGTTGCACCGCCTGGGTCATAAAGCCGTGCTTCTGGTAGAGTCGTTGGGCGGCGATGTTACGGCCTTGCGTCACCACCGAGGCGCGCTCCAGCCCCTGCTCGACAAACCAGCGCAACGCCTCGCGGATCAGCTTCGACCCCACGCCCTGGCCGTGATAATCCGGGTGGACGCCGAACAGCCCGATCTGCCCTTCGCTACCGCGCCGGTGGCACGAACAATACCCCACTGCTGCGCCGTGCAGATCGGCCACCAGCACCAGATCGGCGTAGCCACCGCAGCTTTTTGCGATCCAGGTCTCATACAGGGCGTCACAGCGGTCGCGGGGGAAGCGTGGGTCGAAGTAGAAACGTGTGTCGCGGTGCACCGTACGGGCAATCGCCTTAAGCGCGGGCAGGTCGGCGGCTTCACACGGGCGGATGACGCTGCCGTTGCCATCGCCGCCACTGCTGTTGAGGGGACCGTTCACCAGGGAGCGATCCAGCGACACACGCAGGTCCACCAGGTGAAAGTCATTTTGCGCCGCCAGACGGCTGGTTGCATGGTCGTTGGCATCGGCCAGAAAGTACAGACAGTCGATGGCCTGTTCGGCGCACCATGCCAGGATCGGCGCGACGGTTTCCTCTGATAAGTGGCTGGCATTTACACGAGCGATGCGGACCCCGAAAAAGTCGGAGTCCCAGTCCAGATAGGTGCAGGGAGCGGTCGGTAGCATTCGCAAACCTGTGCTTGTTCGTCCTGCCGGGCCATCCCATCCCGGTTCGGCGCAAACAAGCCCTCCGGGAGCCGGTGTCCCCCGACCGGAGGGCTTGTTCTCCTATACAGGCCCGGAGTTGACTCTGGGTCGCCCTTTTGCTCAACTGTCGTGGCACGGACCGTGTAGGAAGGACGCTCCATCGAGCGGAAGTACATCCGCGCCAGGTATTCGCCGATGATCCCCAGCGCGAACAACTGCGCGCCGGAAAAGACGGCGATGATCGAGGCCAGGAACGGAAAGCCCGGCACACTGCCGCCCTCGATCAGATAGCGCCCGATCACGTACACCAGCACCGCCAGCCCGAACAAGGTGAAGGCAAACCCGATCAGGCTCGCCAATTGCAGTGGCAGGGTGCTGAAGCCGGTCATCATGTTCAGCGAGTGCACCACCAGCTTGCGGAAGGTGTAGTTCGACCTGCCGATGCGGCGCGGCTCGTGGCGCACTGACACGGCGGCGAAGCGCGTCGTGGCCCAGGTGAGCAGCACGTCGATGGAGACGAACGGTCCGCGATAGCTGGCGAAGGCGTCGCGCACCTGGGTGCGGAAAACGCGAAAGGCGCTGATGTTGCGGGCCGTTTCTGCGCCCATCGCCCCTTGCAGAGCCAGCTTCGTCACCTGTGAGGCCAGGTCGCGGAAGAGGCCATGCTGCTCGTGCTGCGGCGTGCCATAGACCACGTCATAGCCCTCGGCCAGTTTATCCACCAGCCGGGCGATCTCCTCCGGCGGGTGCTGGAGGTCGTCGTCCATCGTAATGACGAACTCATACCGCGCCAGCCGGATGCCGCACAGCAGGGCGTTGTGCTGGCCGTAGTTGCGCATCATGTTGACGCCGCGCACCCAGGGGTAAGTCTGCGCCAACTGCTGCACCACATCCCAACTGCGGTCGTGGCTACCATCGTTGACCAGGATTACCTCGTAGGCGTCGCTCAAGGTCGGCAGGACCTGCGCCAGCCGTTCCAGCAACAGCGGCAGGCTGCCCTCGCTGTTGTAAACAGGGATGACAACGGAGTAGGAAGGGGAAGGGGCCATCGGTCTCTCGAAAAGTCGTTCAGTCAGCGTCCGAAGCAGCAAATACCGCAGTGGGCAGGCTTACCGGACGACGGTCGTGCTTGCTGAAATTGAAGACAGCAAACCCGATCACCCGGCCATCCGGTGTGCAACGCTCGAAAATGTCCTCCGCAATTTCTTCCAGGGCTACCGGGGCGTCCTCAAATGTGACTTCCAGAAAATCCCCTTCCCGATCATAACAGACTTTCACTTCAGCCATACGGTGCTTCCCCTCTTTACCCGGCTTGTGAAGTAAGCCGTCAGGACAAACGCATCCTCATCCAGAATTTTAACGGCGACAACCATGTACTTTTATGTGACTGGCGTACTCGCATACAGACGGTGGTAAGCATGAACAGTATTGTCTTTTTCTGTTGCAATGACCACCGCAGGATCGGCTAAGGTTTCGGCCAGTCGAAATCGCTGCCCGATCATTTTGGGATGTTCCCCAATATGCCGCCAACGTTCAGCGGTCAGGCGAACAGGGGGTCCCTGGTAATCGGCTAAAACCTGATCCTGCGAAGACACGGTGAAGTCCCCTTCAAGAGGCCGCTTTTACCCCGCGTCCCAGCAGTCTGGCCTGAGGGCGAGCGCCTGGGTAAAGCGATCTGTAAAGCGGCGGTCGTTGGTCAGTTCCAGGTAATCCACGCGACGCGCGATCTGCTGCGCCTGCCGCCGCTGTTCCACCGACAGCACACACTGGCGCGCGCCCATCCCGGCGGCGTTGCCCACTTGGAAGTAGCGCTCGCGCGGCAGCGGCGGGAACATGCCCACCGTGATGGCGCTGTCCACGTCAATGTACGTGCCGAATGCGCCCGCCACGATCACGCGATCCAGGTCGGCCTCGGTCAGGCCGGCCTCTTCCAGCAGGATGCGCATCCCGGCGCGGATGGCGGCCTTCGCCAGTTGGATTTCGCCCACGTCAGAGCGGCTCAGGGTCACGTCGCGCCCGTGACCGCTCTCCTGCGCCGTCGCCAGCAGGAATTCCGGGCCGTGATCGGCGGCGCGCACACGGGCGAACGGCAGCAATGCGCCCTGCTCCGTCAGCGCGCCCACCAGACGGAGCTGCGCGATGGCGTCCAGGATGCCGGAGCCGCAGATGCCCACTGGCCGCGCCCCACCGACGGTCTGGTAATTCAGCCGCCCGTCGGCAATGCGCACGCGCTCGATAGCCCCGACGGCGGCGCGCATCCCATCGCGGATGTGCGCGCCCTCGAAAGCCGGGCCGGACGCGGTCGAACAGGCCAGCAGCCGCCCGCGCGCGTTGAGCGAGATCTCGGTGTTGGTGCCGATGTCCAGGCTGATCGTCACCCCTGGTTTACCGGGCGTGTCCGTCGCCAGCAGCATGGCGACGTGGTCCGCGCCGACGAAGCCCGCAATGTTCGGCAGCAGGTGCACGTATGCGCCGGGGGCCATCTCCAGCCCCAGGTCACGCGCCTTGAGGTCCAGCGCGTCCGACACCGCCGCCACATAGGGCGCCGTGCCCAACTGCGCCACCGGCAGCCCAGCCAGCAGGTGGTGCATGGCAGTGTTGCCCACCATCACCGCGTCCACCACCTGCGGCAGCCGCGCGCCGGCCCGGCGGCACAGGTCGATCAACATGGCGTTGAGCGCCTCAGCAATGGCACGCTGAAGCGTGGCGGCGTGCTCTGGCCCTTGCAAGACATAACTGATGCGGGCCATCACGTCTTCGCCATAGGCGATCTGCGGGTTCATGCGCCCGTCCATTGCCAGGGTACGCCCGTTCGTCAGGTCCACCAGATAACCTGCCAGCTTGGTCGTGCCCACGTCCACGGCGAAGCCCAGCGGCGTGCGCTCCACCGCGCCGACCGCGATCACCTCGCGGCCACGCACGGCAGCGCGCACCCGCCAGCCGTGATCGCGTAGCACAAGCGGTAGCGCGGCCAACACCAAGCGATCATGTGGAACAACCGTCTCTATCCCCGCCGCCGTGAGACCGTCTACCAGCCGGGTCCAATCGCTGCGCAGATCGGTCTGGGTGGCAGGTTCCAAAGCCACATCGCAGGCGATCACCGCGGGCGCCAGCGGCACGTCGAGCGCTTCGCCTTCCACCTGCGTGCGCTGTGGAGCCGAAAGCGACTCGCGCGGCACGTCCACCCGGACATCGCCTTGCACTTCCACCTGACAGGCCAGCCGCAGCCCCGCCGCCAGGTCTTCGGTCGAGAGTGTGTCTTCCTCGGTCGGCGTGGGCGGGTTCACCGGCCCGGCCAGGATACGCACGCGGCACGTGCCACACACACCCGATCCGCCGCATACCGCGACCAACCCCACGCCCGCCTGCTGCGCCGCGTCCAACAGACTCACCCCTGGCCTGACCTGAATGCGCCGCCCGATAGGTTGAAAGTCGATGTGAGCTGCCGTCTGCGCCATCTCCAACCTGCCCTCGCCCGGTCTTGAGTTATTTGAACAAGGCAATTCATGCCGGGTAGATGATACCCCATGCCGGCGCTACTGCCGACAGCAGCTGATCTGGGGTTGTTTTCCTGCCCTTAATAATTGTCAAATCGTAAATCTCGTGGTATAGTTCAGGTATATTGTTTCTTCATAACCAACGCTCAAGGCGTCAGCGTGCGGCCTCGGCCACAAGATTTTTGGGAGCATCCTCATGATCACCACCTACCCCACCACCTGCTTTGCGCCTGCCGAACGAGCCGCGCCAGAAGATATTCTTCGGCAGCATTGTGACATTGCCAATATGTCCCGTGTCATCGAATTTCTCAACGCCGTACCGGAAATGCTGCTGATTGTTAACCGGCAACGCCAGATCGTGTTCGCCAACCAATCATTGTTAGACCTGTTCTGCACCGAGGATGTCGAGACGGCCCTGGGACTGCGGCCAGGTGAAGTGCTGGGGTGTCTCCACGCGACCGAAAGTCCCGGCGGCTGCGGCACCACCGAGGCCTGCCGTACCTGCGGTGCCGTGCAGACCATTCTCGCCAGCCTGCGCGGCCTCCGCTCCACCAACGAATGCCGCATCTCTCTGCGAAACGGCGAGGCGTTGGACCTGCGCGTGTGGGGAACGCCACTGGTAATCGGCGGCGACATCTTCAGCATGATCGCCCTGAAAGACATCAGCGACGAAAAGCGCCGCCGTGCCCTGGAGCGCATCTTCTTTCATGACATCTTGAACGTGGCCGGCGTGCTGATGGGCTACGCCGAGATGATGCAATTTGCCACCGACGCGGAAGAGATCACCCGTTTCAAAGACACCATCTACCGCGCCTCTCAGCGGTTGATCGACGAGATCGAGATGCAGCGGGCGTTGAGCGCGGCGGAAAACGGCGATCTGGCCCTGCACTGGGGCACAGTAGATGCGCTGCAACTGTTGAAAGACCTGCAATCCTTTTACCAGGGGCACGAGGTGGCCCACGACCGCCGCATCCAGATCGCGCCTCAGGCGCAGGGCCGGGTCTTCATCAGCGATCAACGGCTGCTCTCCCGCGTGCTAGGCAACATGATCAAAAACGCGCTGGAAGCCAGCCTGCCCGGCCAGGTCGTCACACTCTCCTGCGAGGCCGACGATCAGCATGTCTGGTTTGAGGTGCACAACCCGATGGGGATGCCGCGCGAGGTCGAACTGCAAATGTTCCAGCGGTCGTTTTCCACCAAAGGGGCCGGGCGCGGCCTGGGCACCTACAGCATCAAACTGCTCACCGAACGCTACCTGGGCGGCAGCGTGTCGTTCATCACATCACCGGAAGAAGGCACCACCTTCTGGGCTACCTACCCCATCCAGCCAGACCTGCCCCCGTCGAACGGCAACGGGACACATCACCTGGCCGCAGAGTGATCTTCTGCACCGGAGTCGGCGGCATTCGGCCTGGGACGCGGAAAACAAAAGGGATAAAATCCCCTCGATCCACAGCCGTAGAAACAGCGTTGGCGTCTGGCAGCCAGAACATGGTAAACGCCTTTTTACAGGCAAACGGACAGCCAATCGCTCAGAAAATGTTTTAAAAACCTACCACATAGACAGGGTGCTCCGGCGGCCCTTACCTCCTGCCCGGCAGCACCGGCTGCTCAAGCCCCTCGCCCTGAGGGAAAGGGGTTAGGAGGAGGATCACAGCCGTTGCCTAACGCCATCGCTGGCTGATGTGTAGGGTTTTAAACACACGCTCATCGCTTGTGGCTTGTTCGCCAGGGAGGTTCCAAATGCAAACGACCCTTTCCAGCGCCAAGCGCACCGTGATCATCGGCGACGACCAGCCCACCCGCCTGATCGGGGAGCGCATTAACCCCACCGGGCGCAAAAAGCTCACCGCCGCGCTGCTGGCGGGCGACCTGGAGATGGTCCGCCAGGAGGCCGCCGCCCAGGTAGCCGCCGGGGCAGACATCATCGACGTGAACGTAGGCGCGGCAGGCGTGGACGACGTGGCCCTGCTGCCGCGCGCTGTCGCAGCGGTCATGGATACTGTAGATGCGCCGATCAGCATCGACACGGCCAACCCAGTCGCCCTGCGCGCCGCGCTGACGGTCTATCGAGATAAAAGCGGCGGCAACGGCAAGGCGCTGATCAACTCGATGAACGGCGAGGAAAAATCGCTCAACGCCGTGTTGCCGCTGGCAGCCGAGTTCGGCGCGGCGGTGATCTGCCTGACGATGGACGACCGGGGCATCCCCACTGATGATCCGGGCCGCCGCGTGGACATCGCGCGCAGCCTGATCGCCCGCGCCGAGGCGATGGGCGTCCCGCGCGAAAACCTGCTGATCGACTGCCTGGCGATGACCGTCGGGGCCGATCAGCGCGCCGGGGCCATCACGCTGGAAGCGATCCGCCGCGTGCGCGACGAACTCGGCATGAACATGACCCTGGGAGCTAGCAACGTGTCCTTCGGCCTGCCGGAGCGGGAGACGATCAACCGCGCCTTTCTGCCGCTGGTGCTCATGGCCGGGGTCAACTGCCCCATTGTCAACGTGGCAAAAGTGCGCGACGTGATCCTGGCGACCGACCTGCTGCTAGGCAAAGACGAGTTCGCCATGAACTATATTCAATATTGCCGCAGCCACTCGGCAGGCGCATGACTCCGCTTTGCCAACATAACGCCATGTGCAGGTTTCAAAAACGACGGTGTCTGCCCAGATCGCCAAAGGGTCAAACCCCTGGCAATGCCCCCAAAGTCCGCTGAAGCGGACTGCAATGCAGATCAAGACTGGGGCTGTCAGTCCACTGAAGTGGACTTGACACCCGTAGCCGGGAACTTTAGTCCCCGGCGCTGGACCGAAATCGTTTACGTCCCCCGCGTTGTTAAGCAAATTTAACACTCCTTCAGCGGAAATTTAAAGCCCCCTTAGTTGGGGCTTTATTTGCCTACGCTATAGTGGCCTGTGGTTCGGGAAGGAACCAACACTCACCGGGGTGTGCCCCTATCGCACACAAAGCAATGGGAGAACGATTACACATGAGAAGTCATACGCTTGCGTTAAAAATGGTCGCCCTGGCGCTGCTGGTGGCGCTGGTCGCGCCGCTGGCGGGCGCTTTCGCCCAGACCGGCACGATCCTGGAAGTCGCCGCCGCGCAAGGCAACTTCACCACTCTGCTGGCACTTATCGACGCCGCCGGCCTGACCGACACGCTGAACGGCGCCGGCCCCTTCACCGTGTTCGCCCCCACCGACGAGGCGTTTGCCGCCCTGCCCCAGAGCGTGACCGACTATCTGGGCCGTAACCCTGAGCTGCTCGCCAGCATCCTGAGCTATCACGTCGTGCCCGGCGCATTAGCCGCCGCCGACGTGGCTGCCGCCGCCAGCCTGACCACCGTCCAGGGCGAAGACCTGACCGTGACCGTCAGTGGCGACGCTGTCAAGATCAACAGCGCCGACGTGATCGCCGCCGACGTGAGCGCCACCAACGGCATGATCCACGTCATCGACCGCGTGGTGCTGCCCACCATCACCCTGCCCGAAGTGACTCCGGCCCTGCTGGAAGGCGACATCTACACCGCCGGTAGCTCCACCGTCGAGCCGGTCAGCATCCTCATGGGCGACCTGTTCGCCGACGAAGGCTTCAGCGGCGTTGTGACCGTCGAAGAGCGCGGCACCGGCGGCGGCTTTGAGCTGTTCTGCCAGCAGGGCGCCACCGACATCTCCAACGCCAGCCGCCGCATCAAGGCTGACGAACTGGAGGCCTGCCGCGCCATTGGCCGCGAACCGATTGCCTTCTACATCGGCATCGACCCGCTGCCCGTCGTGGTGAGCACGAGCAACACCGAGGTAATGGACCTGACCGTTGAGCAGCTCGCGCAGGTCTTCTCCACCGGCGCGCTGGGCACCTGGGCCGACATCAACCCGGCCTGGGGCGCGGACCCCATCGAACTGTACAGTCCCGGCACCGACAGCGGCACCTTCGACTTCTTCGTGGAAAAAGTCTTCAACAAAGATGAAGAGCCGATCCTCAACCCCGACACGCGCGCCCAGTTCAGTGAGAACGACAACACCCTGCTGGAAGGCGTGGCCGGCAGTGAGAACGCCATCGGCTACTTCGGCTATGCCTACTTCGTGTCGAACCGCGACCGCGTGCGCACGGTCGCCGTCAACGGGGTGCTGCCCCTGCCGGAAACCGCCGATACCTACCCGCTGACGCGCCCGCTGTTTATCTACACCACCGCGCAGATCATGCAGGAAAAGCCCCAGGTGGCTGCCTTCGTGAACTACTATATCAGCAACGTGCGGAACTATCTGGTCACGAGCCTGGAATCCTTCGACCCCAACACGCAGGTCGGCTACCTGCCCGTGACCCTCGACGACACCAATCTGAACGCGCTGATCTGGCTGGCCGCGATGGACGGCGCCATGTAGCTGTGCCGGCCGTCTACGGACGGCCCTGTAAGGCCGGGGAGGTTTTGGCTCCCCGGCCTGAACCATGAGGAAAAAATTTCTTGTGAAATCTGTTTCGGGGGGTGTTTAAGAAAATGCAGGGTCGCTTTGGCCGCCCGTAGGGGTGGTCTTTTCCTGTCTGAGGACAGCTAAGACGGAGCAGCACATTATGCAAAGCGTTAGCATCGAAAGTCGCGTGGCCGGACGCCTTACCATCGCCGATCAGATCATCAGCCGTGCCGGTGGGCAGCCTAACCTGCTCAGGCGACGGCGTCCGCTGGAAATCCTCATGCGCTGGCTGTTGTTCTTCTGCGGGGCGGTGTCCATCGTGACGACGGTGGGGATCGTCCTGGTTCTGGGCAGCGAGTCGCTGCGGCTGTTCACATCGTGGAACTGGGCCAACGTGAACAATACGCTCGACACCGCCCTAGATGCCACCGCCGCCACCCTGACCGTCACCGCCGGCGGGCACACCTTTGCCGTCGATCAGGTGCTGCGCGTCAATGGGGAGATCATGCGCGTGACGCAGGTGCTGGACCACGAACACCTGGTGGTCGAACGTGGCGCTGAAGGCACTCAGGCGCTGGCCCACGCGGCTGGGAGCGCGATCAGCGTCGGCGCGAAGGTCAGCCCGTTGGAATTTCTGACCTCAACGCGCTGGCTGCCGCAGGCAGGTCAATTCGGCATTCTGCCGCTGCTATCGGCCACGCTGATCACCAGCCTGATCGCCATGCTGGTGGCGATCCCGGTAGGGCTGGGCGCGGCCATTTACATCAGCGAATACGCCAGCCCACAAAAGCGCGCCGTGCTCAAGCCGATCCTGGAAATCCTGGCGGGCGTGCCCACCGTCGTCTACGGCTTCTTCGCCCTCACGGTGATGACCCCCGCCCTGCGCGCCGTGCTGGGCAGCCAGACCGTGCAGATTTATAACATGGCCTCGGCGGGGTTGGTGATGGGCGTGATGATTATCCCTACCATCAGTTCGATCAGCGAAGACGCCCTCAGCGCCGTGCCGCGCTCTCTGCGTGAAGCCTCTTATGGCCTGGGCGCGACGCGCCTGGAGACGATCTTCCGCGTGCTGCTGCCTGCCGCGCTGTCTGGCATCGTCGCGGCCTTCATCCTGGGCATCTCGCGCGCCGTCGGCGAGACAATGATCGTCGCCCTGGCGGCGGGCGCGGGGCCAAACTTCACCCTCAATCCGTTCGAGGCGGCGGAGACGATGACCGGCCACATCGCCCGCATCAGCGGCGGCGACCTGAGCTTTAACTCGGTGGACTACAACAGCATCTTCGCCATCGGGCTGGCCCTGTTCGTCATCACGCTGGCGCTGAACGTCGCCAGCGACCTGATCATCCGCCGCTTCCGTGAGGTGTATGCATGAGCACAGCCAACAGTGTCCTGCCGTCCGGCGCCGCAGAGGAAAAGCAGCTTCAGGCCCGCCACCGCCGGGCGTTCATCTGGGGACGGACCTTCTTCGGGGCTAACCTGTTCGGCCTGCTGGCGCTGTTGATCCTGTTCCTGAGCATCGTCAACCAGGCGTTTGGGCTGGCCGTGACGCAGGAGGCGGTTCACCCGACAGAGCTATCTGAGCGCCCGTTGGAACAGCTCGACGCGGCGGAACTGGCGGAGATTCTGCAAAACAACCTGCGCAAGGGCAAACTGCAAGCCCTGTTACTGCAAGAGGTGATCGGCAGCGATGTTGCCCGTGCTGACCTGGCCGCGCTGCCGCTGAGCAACTTTCTGGCAGGCAAAAGCTACCCCGCCGAGGTCGGCGCGCTGACCTTCGCCGCACTGGACGAGGCGCAGCTGGCCGGGCTGCTGCGGGAAAATCTGTCGCAAAGCCGTCTGTACGACCTGGTGATGGAAGAGGTGGTCGGCTACCGGGTGATCACCGGCTGGACGCTGTTCGACAGCCTGTTCAACCGCGCCGCCATCGAGGCCGAGGTCGCCGCCAACTATCCTCAAGCAGAACTGGTCTTCAAGTCGTGGCTGACGCTGGAATTTATCGTGCGACCTCTTTCCAGCGTGGCTGCCGACACCGGTCTGCGCGCCGCGCTGATGGGATCGGCCTGGATCGTGATGATCACCATCGGGGTGGCCTTCCCGCTCGGCCTGGGCGCGGCCATCTATCTGGAAGAGTACGCCGACCGCCGCCGTGTGATCAACCGCCTGATCGAAACCAACATCCGCAACCTGGCGGGCGTGCCCTCGATCATCTACGGGATGCTGGGACTGGCGGTGTTCGTGCGCGCGCTGAGCGACTTCACCAGTGGGGCAGCACTGGGCCTGGCCGCTTCGACCGACGCTTCCGGGCGCACCATCCTGTCCGCCGGGTTCACGCTGGCGCTGCTGGTGTTGCCCGTCGTGATCATCAACGCGCAGGAAGCCATCCGCGCCGTGCCCAATTCGATCCGCGAGGCCAGCTACGGTGTCGGCGCGACGCAGTGGCAGACGATCTGGCGACAGGTGCTGCCCGCTGCCGTGCCGGGCATCCTGACCGGGGTGATCCTGTCGCTGTCGCGCGCTATCGGCGAGACCGCGCCGCTGGTGGTGATCGGCGCGGCGACCTTCATCAATCTGGACCCCAACGGGCCGTTCTCGCGCTTTACGGCGCTGCCGCTGCAAATCTGGCGTTGGACCACCCGCCCGGAGTTCGGCTTCCGGCAAAGCGCGGCAGCGGCCATTCTGGTGCTGCTGGCATTGTTGCTGCTGTTCAACGGTGTAGCCATTATCCTGCGGCAGCGGTTCAGCCGCCGCCTGTATTGACGCCTCTCCGCGACGGCGCGGGGAATTGTGGAACGAAAGTACGGAAAGAGAAACCGCTGTGACGCCTAACCCGACCGATGGCCGCTATGCCATTGAGATTCGCAACGTGAACGTGTTCTACGGCGACAAACAAGCCGTCCGTGATGTCAATGTGCCGATTATCCGCCACAGGATCACGGCCTTCATCGGGCCGTCCGGCTGCGGCAAGACCACCGTCCTGCGCACCATGAACCGCATGAACGACCTGATCCCCGGCGCGCGCACCGAGGGCGAGGTGATCTTTCGCGGCCAGAACCTCTACGAGGCGGGCGTGGACCCGGTGGAAGTGCGGCGGCGCGTGGGCATGGTTTTCCAAAAGCCCAACCCCTTCCCCAAGAGCATCTTCGAGAATGTGGCCTATGGGCCGCGCATCCTGGGCATTAGGGACCGGGGCGTTTTGCAGGAGATCGTCGAACGCAGCCTGCGCCAGGCCGCCCTGTGGGACGAAGTGAAAGACGACCTCAAAAAGTCCGGCCTGGCGCTTTCTGGCGGGCAGCAGCAGCGGTTGTGCATCGCGCGCGCCATCGCCGTCGAGCCGGAAGTGATCCTGATGGACGAGCCGTGTTCGGCGTTGGACCCCATCGCCACACAGCGCATCGAAGACCTGATGCGCGATCTCGTGACCGACTACACCATCGTGATTGTGACGCACAACATGCAGCAGGCGACGCGCGTCTCTGACTTCACGGCCTTCTTCACCACCGACGAAAGCCGCGTGGGGCAGCTTGTAGAATACGACCGGACAGATAAGCTGTTCAGCAGCCCATCTGACCCCCGCACTGCCGATTACATTCACGGACGCTTCGGCTAACGCGGCTGGTAAAGTTCTGAGTTCAAAGTTTTGAGTTCTGAGTTTAGAACGACCCTGCCGGATGGCTCGGACAGATGCTAAACCCAGAACTCAGCATTCAAAACTCCGAACCTATCTATCCTAACGGTTGGTGTTTCTCTGATCCCCTGCTGCTCTTACTTGCCCGACCCCAGCGTAAGCCCCTGGATGAAGTAACGTTGCAAGAAGACGAACATGATCAGCGTCGGCAGAGTCGCCAGCAGCGCGCCCGCCGTGATCACCGGCCAGTCGGTGTTGTACTGGCCGCGCAGCGTCGCCAGCCCCGCCGTCACCGGACGCAGCGAGTCCGACTGCACCAGGATGATCGCCCACAGGTAGTCGTTGAATACCCAGGTGAATTCCAGCGTCGCCAGGGCCGCCAGCGCCGGCAGCGTCAGCGGCAGCATGATCTGCCAGTAGATGCGGAACTCGTTGCAGCCATCCACGCGCGCCGCGTCCAGAATCTCGCCCGGCACCGTGCGCATGAAGTTGCGCAGCACGAAGGTGCAAAAGCCCAACTGAAACGCGATGTGGATCAGGATCAACGCGCCGTAGGTGTTGTAGAGGCCGATGGCGTTGGTCAGGCGGAACACCGGCAGCAGCAAAATCTGGAACGGGAGCATCGTCCCGGCCACGTACATGAAGTAGAAGAACAGGTTGCCCCGGAACTTGAAGCGCGCCAGGGCATAGGCGCTCATCGAGGACAGGAACAGCATCCCGAACAAGGACGGGATGGTGATGATGAAGCTGTTGAGCAGGTATTTGTTCACCTGCGCGTTGGTCCAGGCTTCCTCGAAGTTGCGCAGCGAAAGCTGCTGCGGAATGCTCCAAAAGCCGTGGATGGCGATGTCGTCCATCGTGCGGAACGAGGTGATGAACGCCGCGATCACCGGCAGCAGCCACAACAGGGTCAGCACCGTCAGGCCGCCGTACTTGAGGATCGCGCCGACGAACTGCTGGGAGGCCGTCGCCCCGGAAACCCGTTTACTGGACATTTGCGTAGCTACGGTCATGGCTGGCCTCCTAGTATTCCAGTTCGTCCTTGACGACGCGCGACAGGTAGAAGCCGATGAAGATCATGCTGATGGCGAACAACACCACCGCCACCGCCGCCGCATAGCCCATGCGGTAGTTGTTGAAGGCTTCCATATACATGAAGTTCGCCAGCACCTGTGTGCTTTGCCCGCCGCGCGTCATGATCGCCACCAGGTCGAAGGCGCGCAGCGAGTCGATGATCGAGATGACGATCACGATGGTCGTCACCGGGGCCAGCAGCGGCAGTACCACCCGCCGGAACAGGTTCCAGCGGTCCGCGCCGTCTACGATGGCCGCCTCGACTAGGCTGGGGTCGATGTTCTTCAGCCCGGCCAAGTACAGCACCATCACGTAGCCGACCTGCCGCCACACCGCCGCCAGGATCACACACCAGATCGCCAGGTCGCGGTCGCCCAACCAGCCGGGCGTCTCCTCGACCCCTAACCCGGTCAGGAAGGAATTGAGCAACCCCAGGCGCGGGTTGTACACCCAGGCCCATACCAGCCCAATCACGGCAAAAGACAGCACCAGCGGCGAATAGAAGCTGACCTTATAGAAGCGCCCGCCCCGCATCTCGGTGTTGAAGATCAAGGCCAGTCCCAGGCCCATCGTCGTGGGAATGGTGATGAAGATAATCAGCCAGCGCGCGTTGTTCAACAGCGCCTCGCCAAACACACGGTCCTGGGTAAACAACCGCTGGTAATTCGCCAGGCCCACAAACGTCGGCGTCGAAACGCCGTCCCAGTTGGTCAGGCTGAGGTAAAAGGTGTAAAAGGTCGGCGCGATAATCCAGATCAGGTACAGGATCAGGGGCACGATCAGGAATAGATAGGGCACTGCCTTCGGCGGGACGGCGGGCAGGCGCAGACGCGCCCCCGGTAGACTGACCGTCACCCGCGGCAGGGTCATCACCACCTGCAAGATCATGCCCGCCGCCGCGAGCAGAGTCGTCCAAAACCCCAGGCCCGGACGTGCGATAGTGTCGGTGTCGTTCCACTGTGCCAGCGTGATCAGGCAGTAGATCAACATCACCAGCCCGGCAACCAGGGTCAGCGTCGAGGCCAGGCGGCCCCGCTCTGGCACCAAGACGCCCCACAGCGCCAGCGCCACGCCGATCAACGAAATCAGGGGGATCAGCCCGATGGCTAACGTCACCGGGATGCCGGGCACGCCGGAAAGGTGGTCGGCCATCAGCTTGGCGGCGTTATCCACCAACTGCGCCCCGTGCCAGGGCATGAAAATGAAGGCAATCAGCAGCAGGGCCGAACATAGCAGGCCCACGAAATTGGCGCCCGAAAAGTCAATCGTCGCTTCGCTGCGCAGCGCGCGCTCGCCGGTGAGTGCAGTCATCTGAGTTTCTCCCTGCGGTGGCAAAACGAGCCGGGGACGAAGGCGCAAACGCCCGTCAGGGGCATGGCAGGTCCGACGACGCTGCCATACCCCTGACTTTAACGCACAAACCGTTCAGCAGCCAGTGAACTTACGAACCTTGCTGCTCTTCCAGGTTGCGCAGACGTTCGGCTTCCAGTTCTTCCAGCAGGCTGTCGATGCTGCTGGGATCATCCCAGAAACGCTGGAACACGTCCATGCCCGCTTCGGCCATGGGCGGGGTAGTGTCGCGGTCATAGAACTGCGCGACGTAGTCGGCACCCTGGATGAGCGCGATACCCTTCTGCGTGGCGGGGGAAGCGCCGGAGATGTCCACGTCGGTGCGGGTCGGCAGGCGGCCCAACTGGTCGAAGGCCATCTGCTGCACTTCACGCGAGCCGAGGAAGGCCAGGAAGGCCATCGCGCCTTCGGGGTTACGGGCCTGCGCCGCCAGGAAGAAGCCGTCGGTCGGGGCGTCTTCGCCAATCGGCACATCCGGGTTGATGATCGGGAAGCGGAAGAAGTCGAGGTCCTCTTCCAGTTCATCCGGGTAGGAGTCGAGGATGAACTGGCCCATCAGGTACATGGCCGCCTCGCCCTGGGCCATCGGATCGATGGCTTCCTGCCAGTCGTAGGCCGCCGGGTCATCGATGAAGCAGTTATGCTCAAAGAGCTGGTTCCAAGTATCGAACACCGCGCGCACGCGCTCGTCGGTGTAGGATTCCTGGAGCAGCATCAGGTTGATGTGGAACTCTGGGCCGTTGATGCGCATATCCAGGTAGTCGAACCATGCGGCGGCGGGCCACTTGAAGCGATTGCCGATGGTGATCGGGGTGATCCCGGCGGCGTTCAGCGCGTCGCAGGCGCCCAGGAACTCATCCCAGGTTTCGGGCACTTCGGTAATGCCGGCCTGCTCGAAGAGCGACGGACGATAGTACACGGCCCACCAGTAGTACGATGTCGGCAGGAAGTAGTAGCCGTCGCCCACGCGGGCCAGCGCCTCAAAGCCGGGGGCATACACCTCGCTGAAGCCCTCTTCTTCCCACATGCTGGTGAAGTCGAGGATCAGGCCGCGGTCGATGAAGAAGCGGGCACGGTTGCCGGCAAACCAGGTCAGCACGTCGGGAGCGGGCTGCGCGGTCAGGTACGCGCGCAGGGCCTGCTTGAAGTCCTCGTGCGCCACGATGCTATGGTCCACCGGCATTTCCGGGTGCGCTTCGTTCCACATGGCGACGATCTGCTCGTCGAAGGCGCGCGGGATCGGGTCGCCGTTGTAGGAGATGTAGGCAATGCGCCCACCTTCTTGGGCGAGCACGGGCACAACCATCGCCACCAGCATCAGCAGGGTCACAAGCAGCCCCAGCCGGGTTACGGGTTTATTGAAACGGGACATTCTTTCTCGCTCCTTTTGCCTGCAAAAAACCACACAACAGCAAACGGCAGCATGGGGGAAAATTCGGATTTTACCTGGGGACACCTCCTCACTCCAGCGATCAACACCATCGCGGTGCAGCAGTTGGGGATGCATACAATCCGTCGCAGCGTGCGCGGTCGACGAAATGGGCGGCAGGGACCACCAGAGATTCGACAATTTAATTAATCAATCGAAAAAATTAAATCATGTTCATTATACACGATCCGGGTTGTGTGTCAAGCACAACGCCGTCCTTTGCCGGGCGACGACAACCTGCCCACCGACAGCCTGGGACTACCTCGTGCGGCGATCTCGTGTCGGCGGTCGTGCCGGGGTATTCTCTGTCGCTGGATTGATGAACCCGGCATCACGTACCCTTCTGGAGGCACCCGCCCGATGCGTCTTTTCCGCCCGATCACTGCCCTACTGCTGGCTATCCTGGCGCTGACCCTCTCGGCCTGCGCTGCCGGGACCGGCGCGGCCCCGACCCTCACGCCCGACCCGGCCCTGGCCCTCACCGCCGCCGCCCTGTTCCCCACGCCGCTCCCCGCTGCCACCGCCACAGCGACGCCCGTTGCGCGCGGGGACGACAGCGAGCAGATCGCCGCGCTGCTGGGCCAGATGGAAAACGCCGTCTTGCGCGAGAACCGCGACGCCTACCTGGCGCTGGTGGACCTGGCCGATCCGGTGTTTGCCCTGGAACACACCCGCTGGGTCGAAGACTGGGCCGGGCCGCTGATCGTCAGCCGCTTCGACCTGACCCTGCGCAACCTGACCATCGACGGCGACACGGCCACCGGCGATCTGACGATGGCCTGGACCACCCGCAGCGGCTTCGACACACTCTACAACCCGCCGCAGGTCAGCCGGGGCGCAGATTTTCCGGCGCGCTTCACGCGCGGGCGTGATGGGGCGTGGCGCTATGCGGGTGAAGCCTGGGCCGTGACGCTGGAGACGGAGCACTTCCGTGTGCGGGCCATGCCCGGCCTCGAAGCAACCGCGCAGGCGACGCTGGCCCTGCTGCCGGAGGTTTACGCGCACGTCACAACCAGCACGGGACACACGCCCGGCGGCGTGCAGGAGATCAAGCTGTACGACAACGCCTGGGATATGGTCGCCACCATCGCCCTGAGCCTGCCGGAGATCCGGGGCTGGAATGAGCCAGGCGAGTCGCTGAAGCTGGTGATAGATCGCTCAGACGAGGGGCCAGACGCTTACGTGTTGGCGCACGAGTACACGCACTTCGTCTACTTCGACCTGGCCGGGACGACGCACGGGCACGCGCCCTGGTGGCTGGTGGAAGGCCAGGCCGTGTATGTGGGCGGGCGCTTCCTGACCCTGTCGGATCAAAACAACCGTCTGCGCCAGGTACAGGAGTGGGCCGCGCGTGGCAGGCTCGTCGATTGGGACTCGATCAGCGATTTCGCGCGCACGCCGGAGGAATTGTGGCCCTACGTCTATCCGCAGGGCTATGCGATGGTCCGCTACGTGGTGGAGACTTACGGCCAGGAAACGTTCAACGCCTGGGTAAACGCGATGGCCGGGGAACTTGATCTGGCCGAGGCGACGCGGTCTGTGCTGGGGGTGAGCTTTGGCGAACTGGACCAAGCCTTCCGCGCCTGGCTAAGCGAAGCGTAACGGCACGCTAGCGCAGGCGCAGGCGCGTGATCTGGCCCTCTTGAAAGCCGCTGGAGCGGTAAAAGGCGCGCGCGATGTCGCTGGCGCTCTCGGTGTTCACGAACATGTCCGTCATATCCAGGCGGTCGGCGCGGCGCAGGGCGGCTTCCAACAGGGCCGCCCCGACCCCCCGACGGCGGAAGCTCGGATCGACGGCCATCGCGTCCAGCCAGCCCAGGCTGCCGGTCAGCGTCGTCACACGCGCCAGCGCCACGAAGCCGATCACCTGCGGCTGCGGGCCGTAGGTCTCCGCCGCAAAGACGATCAGGCCTGCGTTCTCGCGGAAACGCTGCCCCACCGCGCGGCGAAGCTCCGGGTCGGGCGACACCCTGCCGGGGATAAGAGCGGCCAGTTCCAGCACGCGGTCGGCGTCGGCGGGGCTGGCCTCACGGATGTAGAAATCGCGGTGTTCCACCACGCTGGGGCGGTCCGACACGGCGCGGCGGTGCGCCCGCCAGCGGTCGATAGCCTGGCGATGCGTGCGGAAGGGCAGTTCCGGCAGGTCGTCCGGCGCAAAGACGCGCGCCTCGGCGGCGTCGTCCCCACCGCGCAGCTCCCCGCCGAC
This sequence comes from uncultured Anaerolineae bacterium, assembly GCA_964529715.1. GTDB lineage: Bacteria > Chloroflexota > Anaerolineae > Aggregatilineales > Ch27 > CAZGXI01. Next base: position 23,516 of record CAZGXI010000030.1, read on the forward strand.
GGGCCGGGCGCGGTAGAAGACGATGATCCCGCTGGTGGGCGGGCCATCTGGAAACGAAAAGACGCCCACCATCTCGTTTAGCGCCACGTCCAGGCCGGTTTCTTCACGCCCTTCGCGGATGGCGGCCTCTTCCACGCTCTCGTCGGCCTCGATAAAGCCGCTCGGCAGCGCCCAGCGGTCGGCGTGTGGCGGATGCCCACGCCGGATGAGCACCAGCCCACCTTCCATCTCAATCAGCAGGCCCACCGCCGGGACCGGGTTCTGGTAGTAGACGAAGCCGCACTCGCGGCAGACGGGGCGTTCCCGCCCGGCGGCTTCAGCGCGGGTGAGGGCCGCACCGCAGTTGGGGCAGTACGTAGGCGTGGTCATCGGATCGCTTTCGGGCAAAAAGCGTACACAGATGACACAGATGCGGCAGGATTGACGCCGATTCCACAAATCTGCGCCAATCTGTTTTTATCTGTGTCATCGGTGTACCGTTTTCACGTACTCGTCCAGGCGGGCGACGGCTTCGGGCACGTTGCGTCGCCCGAACCCGATTCTAAAGCGCCCGCCGCCGAAGTCAAAATTGCGCCCCGGCGCAAACAAGACCCCCTGCCGTTCCACCAGATCGTGGCAGAAGGCATCCACGTCGCCCAGGCGATACGCCGGAAAGGCCACCGACCCGGCTTTGGGCCGCTGCCAGTCAAACGCTGCGGGGTAGCAGGCGAAGAAAGCGTCCAGCACGTCCAGGTTCGTGCGGATGATGTCCAGGTTGCGCGCGGCGATCCGTTCGCGGTGGCGCAGCGCCAGCGCCGATAAAAACTCGCTCGGTGCAGCGGTGCAAATGGTGGTGTAGTCCTTGAAGGCCGCCATCGCCGCGTAAACGGCGCGGCGGCGTGTGGCGATCCAGCCCAGGCGCAGGCCCGCCAGCCCATAAGTCTTGGACATCACGCCCAGCGACACGGCGTTTTCATACAGATCGCACGCGGCAGGCAGGCGGTCCGCCGGGTCCAGTTCCAGCCCCCGGTAAACCTCGTCGAAGAACAGCAGCAGGCCGCGCTCCTGCACGATGTCCACAATGGCCGCCTGGGTCGCGCGGTCCATCAGATAGCCGGTGGGATTGTGCGGGCAGTTGATCACAACGGCGCGCGTGTTTGGGCGCAGGCTGTGCCGCAAGACATCCGGGTCGAGCGCCCAGCCGCGCGCGGGGTCGCCCTGCCAGCGCGTGACCTGGCAGCCGAGCGCCTCGGCCACCTGGTAGAGCGACTGGTAGCCGGGGAAATGAACCACCAGATGATCACCCGGCTGGAGGACGACGTTCATAAAGATGAAGATCGCCTCCTCCGCCCCGGCGAAGACCAGCACATCTTCCGGCGCGATCTGCGTATACAGGCGCGCGATCTCTGCCCGCAGCGCCGGGCTGCCCGGTGACTCGGTGTAGCCAAGCCACAACTGCCGGAAGGCGTCTTCTGCTCCTGGCTCCAGCGCCAACAGATCGGCCAGGGACATCGATTCGCAGTCAGAGGCGCACAGCAGATACGGCGCGCTGAACTCGTACTGCGCGAAGAACCGTTCCAGCTTGAACGGCGGGATGTGCACATCTCCTCCCTTAAAAATTTCACCGCAAAGACCGCAAAGGGACCGCTGTGCTCTTGGTGTACTTTACGGTAAAGACTTAACCATGCCGCCGCATCCCGACGACGCGCTCCACATCGATGACGAACAGGATACCGGTGTTCGGCAGCAACAGATCGCCCAACACCTTACCCGCCGCTTCAATCAAAGCGTCTACCAACGGGGCTTCCACAATCGAAAAGATGATCTCGCTGGTCTCTTCCAGATCGCGCAGCACGCTCGCCATCGAGACGAACAGCGGCAGTTCCAGCGACCGGCTACGCTCTTGCAAACGACGCAGTCCGTAGCTGGCAAGCAGAGTCACGCCCGGCGCGCCCGCCGCCTGCCAGGCTTCGGCAATCTCCAGCGCCTTGTCCGTTTGCGAGGTAATCAAAAACACCGCTTTAGGCATGATCCTCTTCCTTATACCATCACGATGCCTCTGCCTGCGCGCGCTGCGGCTGTGGCCTTGCTATACCTCGGAACACCCAGCGCACAAACACAGGGGTCAGCACCGTCGTTAACAGGATGACCAGGAACAGGGTCGAGAACACGCTATCCGTAAAAACCCCCAGGCTCAGGCCCAGGGCCTCGATGATCAGGCCGACCTCGCCGCGCGAGATCATGCACACGCCCAGGCGGAAAGACTCCCCACGAGTGAAACCGCCCAGATTAGCGCCCAGCCCACAACCGAGCACTTTGGAGACTATGGCCGCCAGCAGCAATAACCCCGCCAGCGGCAGTTGCTCCAGCCCGATCTGGCGCAGGTCCATAGACAGCCCGACATTCACGAAAAAGACCGGCACCAGGAAAGCATAGGCAATGCTGCGCACGGCGGTTTCGATCTCGCGCCGGGGACGTTCGTGTACCCGACTGATGCCCAGGCCGGCGATGAACGCGCCGGTGATGGCCGCAATGCCGCCCAACGCCTCGGCAGACCAGCCGAAGATCAGCGCAAAAATCAAGGCGAAGGCGGCCACGCTCTGCGTCATCTGGTGACGCTCGTGCAGCCAGTTGATCACACGCGGCACGACGAACCATGACACCAACAGCGCCCCCACGATGTACAGCGCCATACGCAGAACGATGATCCCGATGCCGCTCGCGCCCTCGCCCCCTGCCGACGCATCTCCCACACTGAGAGAGGCAACCACGAACGACAACAGCAGGATCGCCAACACATCGTCCACCACCGCCGCCGCCAACAGGCCAAAGCCCTCTCTGGTCCGCAAGACGCCCAGTTCCAACAGCGTTTGCGCGGAGATGCTGACCGACGTGGCCGCCAGAACTACGCCCGTAAAGAGTGCTACCTCGGTGGAATACCCGGCCAGCGCCATGATCGGCGCGATCAGGGCCAGCGGCATCAGCGCCCCCAGCGCCCCCGCCAGCACCGCCACACGCCCGACGGCAATCAATTCGCGCAGATGCACGTCTAGGCCGACGTTAAACATGAGCAACAGCACGCCCAGTTCGGCCAGCTCCCGAATCGTTTCCTGCGGTTGCACATCTGCAAAGACCGGCCAGCTCAAAAAGTTCAATACCGTCGGGCCGAGAATCACCCCGGCCAGCAGTTCTCCAAACACGCGCGGCTGACCCAGCATTCGGGCCAGCATCCCGGCGACCTGGGCGGCAGCGATGACGATCCCCAGCGCCAGAAACAGGGCAATAAACGCATTGCTTTCCACTACAGCTCCTTTCCCCCTGGAATCAGACAACAAACATCCCGCCGTGCGCCGGGGACGCCGGGAACGGAATCGGGACGCTTCCTGCCGCTATACCGTTGTGTCGGTTTGTGTCGCACGGAACACACGCTCTTCCGCCGATGGAGTCACTTTTCGGCGAAGCGAGTCGGCGCGGCGCTCGACCACAATCAGGGCCACAGCCCCAATCAAACCGCCGAGCACCGCCGTCATGACGACGACGAAAGCTACCAACAGAGAAGCCAGCGTTTCGTCGAACATTCAGCAGTCAGCCTTCAGCAGTCAGCCGCCGGCCCTCAGCCGTCAGCTGCCGGTAGACATAAACAGGCAGCGACACCCCGCCACCATCGACAGCAATTTCATCGGCAAGGGCGTGAGCGCCGCCGCCGATCACGAGTCTGACGGCCTGCTAAAGGCTGTAGGAGCCGCCGGGATCGAGCACGATGACTTTGCTGGCAGTCTGGGTGTGCACCCGTTCGGCCCAGGCGACCACATCGCACTGGATCACCTCGAAGGTGTTGTAGTGAATCGGCAGCACAACAGTCGGCTTGAGCATCTCAACGGCCCGCAACGCCTCGTCTGGCCCCATTGTGTAGTTGCCGCCGATGGGCAGCGCCGCGAAAGACAGGCCCAACTCGCCGATCAGGCTCATGCCGGGAAACAGGCCCGTATCGCCGGCCAGGTACAGTTTGTACCCCTCATGGGTCGTGATGAGCACGCCGTTGGCGTCTCCGCCGTAGCTGCCATCCGGCAGGCCGGAGCTATGCTGGGCCGGCGTGAGGGCTACTTTGGCGAAGCCGTGATCGAACGCGCCGTCGGGATTCTGGCCGTGCGTGCGCGCCACGCCCTGCCGTCGCAGCCAGCCGGCAATTTCCGCGTTAGAAATCACCGTCGCGCCGGTGCGTTTGGCGATAGCGACGGTATCCCCGACGTGATCGCCGTGCCCATGCGTGACAATGATGTAATCGGCCTGGATGGTGTTTGGATCGGCAGCGGCCAGCGGATTGCCGCTCAAGAAGGGATCGACCAAGACATGCGTACCGTCGATGTTCAGGGCTAGCGCGGCATGTCCTAACCAGGTGATTTCGACAGGCATGATTCCTCTACTCCCTTCCTCCTCTGCGCTTGTGTGTGCTGGTGTCCGGTTTTGCCGGATGAAATTTATTATAGTTGGCTTGGATCGGATCGTCTAGCGTCTCTCGGCCTCGGCCCGTTCGGCGGCGGGCACGTTGGCGCTCTTGGCGACGTCGCTGGCCTCCCAGACTTCACTGGCCCGATCCAGGAACAGCACCCCCTCCAGATGGTCAATCTCGTGCTGAAAGACGCGCGCCAGCCAGTCGGTGGCCTTGATGCGAATCTTCTTCCCAGAGGGGTCCTGACCCTTAATCGTCACGGCAACATGGCGGGAAACCGTGCCGAAATAGCCGGGGATCGAGAGACACGCTTCCGCACCGTCGATCATCTCGTCGGAGGCGCGGGCAATTTCCGGGTTAACCACCTTGTAGAGCACGCCGGCCTGATCGCCGTATTCCTGGCGACTTTCCTCGTCGTCGGGCAAGCGGACGACGATGATGCGTTGGCTCACCCCGACCTGAGGCGCGGCCAGGCCGACGCCAGGGGCGTTGATCATGGTTTCGGCCATATCGTCGATCAGGCGGCGCAGTTTGTCGTCAAAGACGGTAACTTTGTGAGCGCGGCGGCGCAGCACGGCGTCTTGCGGGCTACCGAGGGTCACGATGTCGCGCAGAGGCATGATGAAACACTCCCCAAAAATCCACTCGTATCGGTCAAGATTATAACGCAAAAAACCGCGCGGGATCGACTCCGCGCGGCAGAAGTGCCCCCGGAGCGGCGACCGGACGGTCGCCCCGACCGGGATTACATCATGCGGATAATGCCCAACACCTTGCCCTGCACCAGGCAGTTGTTGGGATGAACGAAGATCGGCTCGTAAGCGGGGTTGCGCGGCTGCAAGCGAATGACCGAACCTTCGTCGTAGAACACCTTGAGCGTGGTCGCGCCGGGGTCGGGCATCCAGATGGCTACCATGTCGCCGTCGTTGCACGTCTGCTGCATCCGCAGCACCACCCAGTCGCCGTCCTCAATCAGGGCGTCGATCATCGAATCGCCCTGGACGCGCAGGGCAAAGACCTCGGCAGGGTCATAGCCGCCGATCATCTCGCGCGGGATTTCCAGCATGTCCATGTCCTGGTCGATGCCCTGGCGCAGGTCTTCGGCATAGGGGGAGATAGCCTTGCCGGCGGCGATCAGGCCGAGCTTGGGCACACGCACGGCATTGCCGACGCGCATGGGCACAGCCCCGCGCACTTCCCCCCCCAGGCCGGGCGCAGGGGTGCGCCGACGCAGCAGGCGGATGCCGCGCGACACGTCGGCCTCGCGCGCCAACCAGCCGGTTTCGGCCAGGCGGTTGAGGTTGTAATTTACCACCGAGGTCGAATTGATGCGGCAGGCCTCGCCGATCTGACGGATGGTGGGCGGGTAGGCGTGCTTGTCAATAAAGGATTCGATGAAGCTCAAGATGTTGCGCTGGCGGAGGGAAAGGGCTTCGTACTGGCTTTCGTATTCGTCATCGTAGCGAACCATAGCTGTTCCTCACTTATCGTACATCAGTTCTGACTTTCTCACAGTATAACCGAACTACTGTTCGTCGTCAAGCGATTTCCCAAGTTATCCCCAGGTTATCCCCACCCTTTCCCAAGTAATACAAAGTTATCCCCAATCCACAGCCCTCCGTCACCCGCCTTGCAGATAGTGCAGGTGTTCTTTGCCGCCGATCCCGGTTACAATGGCCCTATCGCCTGCCCCGAACCTGGAGCGCCGCCATGAGCCGCCCCGTCGTCATCGCTGATTACGATCCCCGCTGGCCCGCCCGTTTTGCAGAGGAAAAAGCCCATCTGTTGGACGTCCTGGGCGACCGCCTGGTTGCCGTCGAACACATCGGCAGCACGGCGGTGCCGGGTCTGGCCGCCAAGCCGATCATCGACATCCTGGCGGGCGTGGCGACGCTGGCCGAGGCCGAGGCGTGCATCGCGCCGCTGGCCGCCGCCGGATGGTCCTATCGCGCCGATCACGAAGACTCCGCCCCGGCGCGGCGCTATTTTCAAAAGAACGGCCCCGGCGGGGTGGCGGCGTTTCACCTGCACATGGATTTGTGAGCCATGCCGCCCAAACCGCGCCCGACCGAAGCCCTGATCGCTGACCTGCGTTCGCCCAACTATAAGGTGCGCTGCAGAGCCGCCCGCGCCCTGGGCCAGTCGCGCGACCCCCGCGCCGTCGAGCCGCTGATCACCGCCCTCAAGGACAAGACGATCAACGTTCGGGCGCGCGCCGTCGTCGCACTGGGTTGGCTGCGCGATCCCCGCGCCATCCCGGCCCTCATCCCCCTGCTGGCCGACCGGTCCCAGCATGTCCACCGCGCAGCCAGCGACGCCCTGGTCGCGTTTAGCGGCGTGGCGGCCCCGGCCCTGATCGACGCGCTGACCGCCCATCATCCCGAAGCCGTGCGCCGCCTGGCCGCCGGCTGCCTGGGCGAAATCCGCAGCCAGCGCGCTGTCGAATCGCTGATCGCTGCGCTGAACGACCCGGCGAAATCCGTGCGTCTGGCCGCCATCGACGCCCTGGGCCAGATCGGGGACCGCCGGGCGGTCGAGCCGCTGCTGGCTCTGCTGAACGGCGACGACTTTGATGCGCTTCTCGCCGCTGTGCGCTGCCTGGGCAACCTGCGCGACCCGCGCGCCGTCGAACCGCTGGTGCAGTTGATCCGCACAGGGTCTTGTGACCTGTGCCTCGGTGTGGCGCTGAGCCTGGCGAAGATCGGGGACCCGCGCGCCACGCCACCGCTGATCGCCCTGCTGGGTGACGACTCGCCCAAAGTGCGCGCCCAGGCAGCTTTCACCCTGGGCAGGCTCAAGGACCGGCGGGCCGTTTTCCCGTTGATCGCGGCACTTCAGGATGGCAACGTAGGGGTGCGCGTGCAGGCGGCCTATTCGCTGGGGCTGCTGGCTGATGTCCGCGCCCTGGAGCCGCTGCACAGGCTGGCGGAAAATGACCCGGCCAGGATGAACGGCCAGGCGAAAGTCCGCGCGGCGGCGCTGGACGCGCTCAACCAGATCGAGCGCGCCGCCAACCGCATCGGGGCGTGAGCAAACGCCTGTAGGGGCGAGACATGCCTCGCCCTTGAATAACACCGCCAGGTGTGTCATGATGTGCAACCTTGCCGTCGTTTCAACAGGTGAGGAACCATGTCCCAAGCCGGTGCGCCGCCACGCTCTGCCTACGAGCCGATCTATCGCCGCAATTTCATTTACTTCCTGTCCGACAGCATCCTCTTCAACCTAGCGATGAGTGTCCTGGGGCCGACGACGCTTATCCCCGACTTCATCCGGCGGCTGACCAGCTCCGAAGTCCTGATCGGCCTCTCGTCCAGCCTGTTCGACGTGGGCTGGACGCTGCCACAGTTGTTCATTGCGCGCTACCTTGTGCGTTTTGAACGTAAAAAGTGGTGGTTTGCCGGCCCTAACATCCCCGTGCGTTTCGTGATGCTGATCTTCGCCGTCCTGACGGTGACGCTGGGCAAAGACAGGCCCGAAGCCATCCTGCTCGCTTTTCTCATCTGCTATGGGATCGCGGCGGTGGGAGACGGTATCGTGGGGGTGCCCTGGGCGGTGCTGGTCGGCACCAGCCTGGACAATCGCTGGCGCGCCCGCATGTTCGGCCTGACGTCTGCCGCCACAGGCGTGATCATGCTAGGAGTCTCGCCGCTCATCGGCGTGATCCTCAGCGACGCCGGCCCGGCCTTTCCCGGCAACTACGCCTTGATCTTCGGCGCAGCCGGGCTGTTGTTTGTGATCTCCATCATCCCGGTGCTGTTCATTCACGAACTACCGGGCGGCAAAGCGGTGGAAAAAATCCCATCGCTGGGTGAATTCCTGCCCAGCCTCGGCCAGGTCCTGCGCACGGATACCGCCTTCCGGGCGATGATCATCACGCGCATGTTGACCAGCCTGTTCACAATGGCAGGCCCTTTTTACATCGGGTTTGCGACCGTGCGGCTAGGGCTGTCGAGCACGGTCGCCGTGCCGACCCTGCTGGCGATGCAGACCATCGGCGGCGTCAGCGGGGCCTTGATCTATACCTGGATGGGGGCGCGCAGCAATTTGCTATACATCCGCCTGGCGCTAGGATTGGCCGCCTTGTTGCCGATCAGCGCCCTGGTCGCCGCCGCCGTCGGGCCACTGCCGTTGTACCTGGGCTTTCTGGTGTCGGGGCTGACGGTGGGCAACCTGTTCGTGAGCTATCAGAATTGGGTCATTACCTATGCCACGCCTGACCAACGCCCGATTTATGCCGGACTGTTCAACACGATCACGGCGCTGATCTCGCTGATTGCCCCGTTCATCGGCGGCACGATTGCGCAGCAGGCCGGCTACGAGACGTTGTTCGGCGTGGCGCTGGCGATGGTGTTGAGTGCGTGGTTTGTCGCGCTGCGCTACATTCATGAGCCACAGCGCGAGGTGCAACCGGAGGAAATACTCGTGCAGGCGGCAACAGCGATGGCCACCGATCCGGCAGGCGAGACGGTTTGAAGTCGGGGCGGGACCTGCCGCGCCCCGACGACAGCCTGGTGCAACACGACAGGGATAAATCCGCGCCGATCCGTGTGCTATCGGCGAAATCCGTGTATTATTGACGCACGCCTGACTCGATCTTCACAGGATGAGCGCCCCATGTCCCAAGCGACCACCACCCTCCCCTCTGGCCACACGCGCATCGACCGCGCCGAGATGCGCGGCATCGTCAAACGCTTTCCCGGCGTGCTCGCCAACGACCGCGTCGATTTCGAGGTGCGGGCCGGGGAGATTCACGCCCTACTCGGCGAAAACGGCGCGGGCAAATCTACCCTCATGCGCATCCTCTACGGCCTCTACCAGCCAGACGAAGGCCAGATCGCCATCAACGGCGAGCCGGTGACGTTCCACTCCCCGGCGGACGCGCTGGCGCGCGGCATTGGCATGATCCACCAGCATTTCATGCTGGTGCAAACGCTGACCGTCGTGGAGAACGTGGCGCTGGGCCTCAAGTCGGCGCGCGGCGTGCGCGTGGACCTGGACGGCGTGCGGGCGCGGCTGGTGGACCTGGCCGCTGCCTACGGCCTCAAGATCGACCCCGACGCCTACATCTGGCAGCTTTCGGTGGGCGAGCAGCAGCGCGTCGAGATCGTCAAGGCGCTGTACCGAGGCGGCGCGCTGCTTATTCTGGACGAGCCGACAGCGGTGCTGACGCCGCAGGAAGTGAAGGAGCTGTTCGCCACCCTCAAGCAGATGCGTCAGCAAGGCCACGCGCTGATCTTCATCTCGCACAAGCTGAACGAGGTGCAGGACCTTTCGGACCGCATCACCGTGATGCGCGACGGGCGCGTGGTGGATACCGTGCCCAACGACGGCATCGACCAGCGCACCTTGGCGCGCATGATGGTCGGGCGCGAGGTGCAGTTCCAGCTGGATCGCCCCGCCGTGCAGCCCGGCCCGGTCAAACTGGAGGTGCGCCGCCTGTCCGTCCACAACGACCAGGGCCTCCCGGCACTCAAGGGCGTGTCGCTGGAGGTGCGGGCCGGCGAGATTTTGGGGATCGCGGGCGTCTCTGGCAACGGGCAGCGCGAACTGGCCGAAGCCATCGTCGGTCTGCGCCCGGCTTATGGCGGCGACGTGCTGCTGGCGGGCAAATCCATCGTCCGCGAGTCAATTGCCACGCGCCTGCGGGACGGGCTGGCCTTTATCCCAGAAGAGCGGATGCGGCACGGGACCATCGGCAACTTCTCGGTGGCGGAGAACGCCATTTTGCACAATCACGGCGACGCGCCCTTCGCCCGCGCGAGCTTCTTCAACTTCCGCGCCATCGCCCGTCACACTGCCGACCTGATCGAGCGCTTCGCCATCAAGACGCCATCTCAAGACACGCCCGCCAAGAACCTGTCCGGCGGCAACATTCAAAAGCTGATCCTGGCGCGGGAACTGTCGCGGCGGCCCGTCGTGCTGATTGCGGCCCAGCCGACGCGCGGCGTAGACATCGCCTCAACGGAATACATCCGCCAGGTGCTCATGCAGCAGCGCAGCGAGGGCGTGGCGATCCTGCTGATCTCGGAAGACCTGGACGAAATCCTGGCGCTCTCCGACCGGATCGCCGTGCTGTACGAGGGCGAGGTCGTGGGCGTGGTGGATCGGGAGCAGGCGGACGTGGAGACGCTCGGCCTGATGATGGCCGGGGCGCACGCGGGGGCAGGCGTCTAAAGACAGGCAAATTACAGCCCCAGCGCCCGGCACGGCGTTCATTCATCCAGGCGCGCACGGGCCTCTGCCCGTGTGCTGACCACCATGACGCGCGTGTTGCGCGCCTGATAATAGGATTGGTACAGCTTAAGAAAGGTCGTCACAAACACCTGGTTGAACGCTTTGCCCGTTACAAAGGCGACATCGCGCACGTTGGTCGGCGTCACCATCATCGTCGAGCGCGCAGATTGAAAGCCGACATCCTCCAAATCCTGCACTGACCTGCTCAAGTCGATGATCACCCGCACGGGAACGGCGACGCTCTCGACCAGCCGATTGGCCGCCCGGACGGCCTCCCAATAGTCCTGGCGCGTCCATGTTCCCTCGAATTCGACCAGCACCGTATCTTCCTCTTCCGGGTCCCAGCCAACCGTGATGGGCATCCTGCTTCTCTCCTGCGCAAAATGCGAAAAAGTATATCTATATTATACTATCGTAGACAACCGTATTCGCCTGCGACACTGCCTGGGCGCACAACCCCACATGACTTTATAATGCACAAATGAAGACCGGTTGTTGGATGTAGCGCGTTCCACAGGATCGAATGCCATGAACAACACAGCGCCCTCTCCCCTGGTATCCGTAATTATGCCCGTGCGCAACGAAGCCGACCACATTGCCGAAAGCCTGGGTGCAGTGCTGGCGCAGGATTATCCCGCCGACGACATGGAAATCCTAGTGATCGACGACGGCTCGACCGACAACACCCGGCAGGTGATTGCCGAGCTGCCGGGCGCAGCGCGCGTGCGCATCCTGGCCGCGCCGGAACCGGGTGGCTGTGTGCCCGCTGCACTGAACGTGGGCATCCGCGCGGCGCGCGGGGAGTACGTGGTGCGCGTGGACGGTCACAACACCATCGCGCCGGACTATGTGCGGCGCTCGGTGGAATTGCTGCAAACACTAGACGTGGATAACGTCGGCGGGCGGTGGGTCATCGTCGGGCAGACAGCCACCGAACGGGCCATTGCCACCGCCATGACCTCGCCCTTTGGCGTGGGCGGCGCGACCTGGCGGGTCGGCGCGGCGGCAGGCGAGGCCGATACCGTGCCGTTTGGAGCCTATCGGCGGGCGGCGCTGCTGGCCCTGGGCGGCTTCGACGAGCGCCTGATCCGCAACCAGGATTACGAACTGAACTGGCGACTGCGCGCGGCGGGCGGGCGCATCTACTACGATCCGGCGATCTGGTCGGTCTACCATGTCAAGCGCAACTGGCGTGGCCTGTGGCGACAATACTATCAATATGGCTTGTGGAAGGCGCGCGTGCTGCGGATGCATCCACGTTCCGGACGGCTGCGCCACTACGTTGCGCCGGCGTTCGTGGCAGCCCTGGCAGGAAGCGGCGCATTGGCCCTGCTTGGTGAGTGGGGACGGGTGCTGTTGGCGCTGGTCATGGGCAGCTATCTGGCGGCAGTGGGACTGGCGTCGCTCTGGACGGCCTCTCGACACGGCTGGGAACACCTGCCGCGCCTGCCGCTGGCCTTTGCCATTCTGCATCTCAGTTGGGGACTGGGCTTCTGGCGCGGTCTACTCCTACCACGCCTGACACCACTGCCCCCGCCGGACCAACCATTCCGTCGCCCGAAAGTGTGAATGCTGGCAGCCCGTGTGCAAAGGGCTAGAATTGGGCCGACGGTATCCTGAAGTTAAAGAGATTTTTCTCGAAGAATGCCATGAGTGCCTATACCGGCCTGACCCCTGACGAGAAAATCGAGCGCATCGCCGCCATGCCGCTGTTCAGCCATTTTGAGGACGCCGACCTGCGCAAGATCGAGCCGTATTTCCAGATCGAGCGTTACGCAGCGGGTGAATATCTCTACCGCCAGGCCGAACGCTCCAACGCGATGTATCTGTTCGTCAGCGGCACGGCCCAGGAAGTACGCATCCTCGACAGCGAGGGTGGTCAGGGCGAGAGCAGGACCATCCTGGCGGGCGACTACCTGGGCGAACAATCGCTGTTCCTAGACGAAGTGCGGCCTGCGTCGGCGATTATCACCAGCGATGCCACCGTGCTGGCCTTGTACCGCCGCGACTTCGAGCGTTTCTGGCGCGACAACCCCACCCTGCGTCTGCGCCTCAGCATCCGCCCGCATATCCTGCTCCAACGCAAAGACATCCTGCTTCAGCAGACCGAAGCCAAATTGCCCCACATCCGTCGCCTGCCGCTCTTTTCCCACCTGACGGAAGACGAGATCGCGCTGTTCGCCGAGCAGTTCGAGGTTGAGGTTTACCGGCCAGGCGAATACATTTATCGCCAGGGCGAAGACTCGTATGCGCTCTACCTGTTCGTGGAGGGGCGCGGCATTCAGTTGTTCGTCGGACCGGATGGCGTGGAACGCCGCAGCCCAGAAGATGTGGACCCTGGCGAGTTCGTGGGCGAGCGCAGCCTGTTTCTGCTCGAACCGCGCCCCAACTCGCTGGTGATCGTGCGCGAGGCGGTGGTGCTGGTGCTGCCGAAGGCAAACTTCGACAAATTCAACGCCGCGCACCCAGACATCAAGGCGCGATTGAACGTCCCCAGAGATGTGTTGACGCGGGTGGTGGATCACGACTTTCCCTGGCTGGAAGCCGATGAGCAGGTGCTCATCTACGCGCGGCGACATCCCTGGGCCTGGTGGCGGCGGGCGTTGCTGGCTGCGCCACTTTCGACCGTCTGCCTGCTCATCTCATTGCTGCTCTTCTTCATCCCGGTCGTGCCACTATGCCTGTCGTTTCTGGTGCTCGCCCTCACCGTCGGCCTGTCGCTGCTGTGGGTGATCTACTGCCGCCAAGACTGGCTGCGCGACTGGTTCGTCATCACCAACCGCCGTGTGGTGCACGAGGAAAACCAGTTGCTGGCCTTCCACGAGACGCGCGAACAGGCCCCCCTGACCAGCATCCAATCGGTCAACGTGGACCAGAGCAGCTATTGGGCCAACCGCTTCGGCTACGGCGACCTGATCATCGCCACTGCTGGGGCAGGCGGCTCGTTCGTCTTCGACATGCTGGCCGAGGCCGAGGAATTCCGCGACGTGATCAATCGCCAGCTCACGGCGCGCAAGGCATTTAGCGCCGCCGGCGACCGCGACAAAATCCGGGAACAGATCGATAACTTTATCGGCACGCGCGCCCTCACCCGCACGCGCACGCCCGACCTGCCCGTACTGGAAAAGCACCCTCCCGCGCAGCCCAGCACACCCCCTCCCGTTCGCACGCGCATACAGCAGTTCTGGCAGCGTGTAGTGAACTACTTCGACCTGCGTGTGCGCTGGGAAGTAGGCGAGCAGGTGACGTATCGCAAGCACTGGATCATGTTGTGGCAGGCGATCTTTGTGCCGACGTTCTGGCTGGCAGTCAACCTCGGCCTGTTGATCATCAACCTGGGCTGGTACTGGGCCTGGCCCTGGGAACGCATCCCCCCGTTGATACGCATTCTGTACTTTGTCGTCTCGTTTCCGTTGCTGGGGTTCTGGTGGTGGTTCGTGTTCGAGGACTGGCGCAACGACACCTACATCGTTAACAACCAGATTCTCAAGAAAATTCACCGCCGCCCGTTGTGGCTAAACGACGAACAGAGCACCATCCCTATCGCCAAAGTGCAGGGGGTGAACATCGTTATCAGCGGCCTGTGGCGCAAAATGCTCGACTACGGCGATGTCATCGTGCAAACCGCTGCCGAAGAGGGGCCGGGTGGCCAGGGCCTGGGCGAGGTCCGGTTCGACCATATCTATCGGCCCAAAGCCTTGCAAGACGACATCATCCGCCGCCAGCAGCGCGAAAAACGCGACGAAGAAAAGCAAGAAGTGGACCGCGTCGCCCAGCAGATCGCGCGCTGGCTGGCAGTCTATCATCAGGCCACCCACCCCGAAGATTTCGGCAGTGGCCAGTTCACCCTGGACAAGGGCAGCATCCAGCCGCCCGATAGCGGCCTGGCGAAACCGGCGGATTAGCGCGAGGGCGGTTCGCAATCAGCAGGCGCGATGTGCAAGTTTCAAAAACAGCAGCGCCTGACCAGCCGCCGGGGGTTCACCCCCCCGGCTAAGCCTGTAAAGTCCGCTAAAGCGGACTCAAAAAGGCAGGCCGAGACCGAGGCCGGCAGTCCACTTCAGTGGACTTTACCTCCGTAGCCGGGGACTTCAGTCCCCGGCGTTGAAACCTGCCCATCGCGTCAGCAGCCAGCGGTTAGCGGTCGGCAGACCCAATGCTTCTGCGTGAGAGCAGAGCACCCTGACGCGGTGGGGCGTTCAGGGCAACTCGCACGCGCCCCAGCGCGGCACACACACCGCCTGACACGGCGCGTCCGGCGCAAGACCGGGAGTACCTCCCGCCAGCCACAGTTCCACGTGGCCATAGGATGCCGTTGCCAGCAGCCCACCAGCGCGAAGGCGTGATCCTGCATGTAGGCTAGCAGCGCAGGCGTGTGCGGCGGTTCGGCCCAACGTTCGGAGAAGATCACCGCGTCCGGCGCGACGATCTCCCAGGCTTCTCCCGGCGTGCGGCCCTGCCACTGCACAAGCATCCCCTCCACCGCCCCGCCGACGAAATTCCGGTGATCCAGCATCCCGAAGTAGTACGGCTCGGCGGCCACGACGACCGAGTCCTGAGGCACGATCTGCGCGATTTCGCGGCCTGCCTGCACCACGTCTTCTAACGACGACGAGGATAGCCCGGCCACGTTATGCGCCAGCGCCGCCAGCAGCCAGACCGCCAGCAGCAGGGCCGCCGCCCGACCGAGGGCGTTCATGCCCGCCGGGGCGCTCTGGAGCAGCAGCGGCAGCCCGCCCGTCACACCGCGCCCGGCCAGCAGCAGGGCGACCGGCAAGCCGTGCACCAGGTACAGCACCGGGAAGTAGTGATAGGTGAAGACGATCACACCCAGCCAGGTCGCCAGCAGGACCAGCAGCAGTCGATCCAGGTCGGTTCGCTCGCGCGCGGCGACGATGACGCCCAGCGCCGCTAACCCGAACAGGATCGGCTGGTTGGTCAGCCAGGTCGTCAAAACCTGCTGCAACAGGTCTAACGCCGACCCGGACGCCAGCGCCGCGCCCAGGCTGCCGACGTAAGCCGACAGCATGTCCGCGATGCCCCCGCCGCGCTCCGGACTTGCGGCATAGGAAGCCCCCGACCGAAACAACAGGTATATCCCCAGGGCCAGCGCGCCGCCCGCCGCCAGTGCCCAAAACGGCGGCCAGAACCAGCGCCGTTGCGTCCGAATCGCGGCAATATAGCGCGCCAGATAGAACAGCCCAAACCCCAGGCCGAAGCAGTAAGCAATTGGCGCCGCGTCGATACACAGCCCCGCCGACAGCCCGACAAGCAGGTGCAGCCGCCAATCCCGCCGCTGCTGCCCCAGGACAAAAAAGAACAGCGCCAGGCCCAAAAACACCATGCCCGGCATATCATTGCGGATGTAGTGCAGCGCGGTGACGGCGAACAGCCCGACCAGCGCCGTCAGCCAGCCCGCTGCCGCACCATAACCCCGCCGCGCCGCCGCGACCGTCACGGCCAGGCCGACCAACCCGACCAACAGGATATACAACCGCCCGCTGAACAGACTGCTGCCCACCACACGCAGCCAGGCTGCCATCCCCCACGTCCATAGCCCACCGGCGCCGTAGTCCTGGGGGATGACGTGGCGGTAGATCGTTGGGCCGTTGTGGCCGCTTTCCGCAAGGTGACGCGCCATGCTGAAAATAAACGCCTCGTCCGTGCGGTACATGGCCGGGTAGAACTCCACCAGCGCCAGCGCCAGCAGGAACAGCCCGGCCAGCACGATCAACGCCAGGGGCGTCCAGCGGGCGGGCGCAGGCGCAGCTTCCCCGCCGAACAGGATCGCCAGCGCGCCGATGGCCAGCGTCGCGCCGAGGAACAGGCGTAGCAGGGCATACGTGATCAGGTGGTCGCCCAGAAAGAAGCCCCACATCCCCGCCAGCGCGATTCCGGTGGCGACGAGGATAAGCAGCGCGAACCAGCGGCGACTTCGCCAGCGGCGCAATAGGGCATCGACGCGGGCCAGCAGCGCAGATCGCCCACGCAAAGCCAGGGCCGCGCCGATCAGCGCGGCAACAAACAACAGCAGCCCGGCCAACATCGCTGCCACGAAGACGGAGTAGCGGCCCAACAGGGCCGGGTTGTCGCTTCGGTGGGTGAGCATGGCGGCAAATGTGATCAGGGTCGGGATCGCCCACAGGCCCAACAGGCGCGGCAGCCAGTGGCGGTGGTTCGGAGGGATCATGAGGAGTCTCACCGTAGGGGCGCAACATGTTGCGCCCCTACACGCACAAACCGTTACTGCGTCACTTCGGGAATGGCCGGTTCGACGGTGATCATCCCGGCGGCGATGTCCGCTGCCGCCTGGTCCGCCGCCGCCTGCACATCCGCCGGAATCTCCACGCCGCCGTAGACGATGGTCAGGCCGCCGTTCGCCAGCGTGAGGTTATAGGCTTCGCCGCCCGGCGTGCCGGTGAAGATCAGCTCGGCCATGTGCGCCAGCACCGGCGTCCAGTTGAACACCTGCGAGGCCACGACGGTTTCGGGCCACTGGCCGCTCTGGTCGGACTGCGTGCCGAACCAGTAGCCGCCCGCCGCCTGGATTTCTTCAATCGCGCCCACGACCTGCTGCGCCGAGCCGGTCAGCACGTCTGCGCCCGCCGCGATCTGCGTGCGGGCCACTTCTGCTGCCGCCGCCGTGTCGCCGAACGAGCCGGTGTAGGCCACCAGAATTTCGGCGTCGGGGTTAGCCGCCTTCACGCCCTGATAGAAACCACTGATGTACAGCAGCGCATCGCCCGCCGCGACCGGCCCGACGATGCCCACGACATTGCTCTCGGTCAGCATGCCCGCCATCACGCCGTTGACGTAGCCGCCTTCCTGTGCGGCAGCTTCATAGGCGAAGACGTTGGTGATGCCCTGGCCCTCGAACGTGTCGGAGGCGGTGCCCCAGGCAAAGGACGTGTCGGGGTAATCCGGCGCGATCTCTTGCAGCGAGGTGCCGTACTGCGTGCCGTGCGCGATCACCAGGTCGTAGCCGTCCTCGGCGTAATCACGGAACGCCTGCGCGGCAGCGGTTACGTCCCACAGATTCTCGCTGTAGGCGATCTCCATGACCGCCTCGCCGCCCAACTGCTGCTGGAGCGCCACCAGGCCCTGGTAGATGGCCTGGCTCCAGGCCAGGTCGGTGATGGCGCTGGGCAAGACGACAGCCACGCGGAACGTCTCACCCTCGGCGGGCAGCGTGCCCAGGGCATAGACGCGCCCGGCGATGATGTCGGCCAGGGCTTTTTCGCCCGCCGCGCGCACCTCTGCCGGGATGTCTATCGTGCCGAAGGCATACGTCATCGCGCCGTTCGCCATTGTCGGCTGGTAGGCAATGCCGCCCAACACGCCGTTGGCGCGCTGGGTCAGCATGTCGCGGATGATCGTAGCCCAATGATAGACCTGCGCGGCCACAACCGTATCCGGCCAGACGGTCGTCTGGTCGGTGTCGGTGCTGAACCAGTAACCGCCTGCCTCCCGAACAGCCTCGATGGCGCCGGGGACCTGCTGCGCCGAGCCGGTCAGGATGTCTGCGCCTGCCGCGATCTGGGTGCGAGCCGCCTCGGCTGCCGCTGCCGTGTCGCCGAACGAGCCGGTGTAGGCTACCAGGACCTGCGCCTCTGGGTTAGAGACGTGCACGCCCTGGATAAAGCCGTTGTTGTAGAGGATGGCGTCGCCCGCCGCGACCGGCCCGACGATGCCTACCACGTTGCTCTCGGTGAGCAAGCCGGCCATCACGCCGTTGATGTAGCCGCCTTCCTGGGCACGCGCGCCATAGGCAAAGATGTTGTTAATCCCCTGATCGGCAAAGGTCTCCTGCGATGTGCCCCAGGCGAACGAGGTCTCCGGGTAATCTGGGGCGATCTCCTGCAACGACGTACCGTACTGGGCGCCGTGCGCGATCACCAGGTCGTAACCATCTTCGGCATAGTCGCGGATGGCCTGGGCAGCGGCAGTCACGTCCCACAGGTTTTCGCTGTAGGCGATCTCCATAGCTGCCTCGCCGCCCAGCTCAGCCTGCACCTGCACCAGGCCGTCGTACATGCTCTGGCTCCAGGCCATGTCGGTGATGCCACTGGGCAGAATCACCGCTACACGGACGGGGGTCTGCGCCAGCACCCCACCGCCAACCGACAGCAACGCAACGGCGATCACGAGCAGATAGACGAACAAACTCTTCTTCATGGGTCTCCTCCACTACTGAGTTTTTCGTTTTGAGGGATCAGTTTTTGGTATCGAGTCGTGGGATCGGCTGGGTTATGCCTCCTCTCACTCTACCCCGCAACTCGCGCTCGCCCGCATTAATGCTCCCCGCGCGTAAACGGCTTGGTCAGCGCCGCCGGTTCGACGCGCCGCCGCTGCCGCGCGAAGATCAACACCACGATGGTCAGCACGTAGGGAATCATCAGCAGCAGGTTCGATGGGATCGGCGACTGGCGAATCTGCGCCCAATACTGCAAATTGTTGGCGATGCTGAACAGCAGCGCGCCCCACATCACACGCCAGGGCGACCAACCGCCGAAGTAGACCAGCGCCACCGCGATAAAGCCGCGCCCGGCAGTCATATTCTCCTGGAATACCGGCGAGGACGCAATCGAAAGCGAGGCCCCCGCCACACCCGCCAGCACCCCGCCCAGGATCAGCGTGCTATAGCGCACGCGCGCCACGTTCACGCCCATTGCGTCGGCGGCGGCAGGGTTCTGCCCGGCGGCGCGCACCTGCAACCCCCAGTTCGTCTTCATCAGCACCCACACCGAGATCGGCACCAGCGCGAAGGCGGCGTAGACCATGATGTTCTGCTGAAACAGAATCTTGCCGATCACCGGCAGGTCGCTGAACCAGGGAATGTGAATCTCCGGGAAGCCCCGCGCCGTGATCACGCCCCCGGCCAGCACCCGGAACAACAAGCTCGATAGCCCCGTCCCCAACAGGGTGATCCCGATGCCGCTGATGCCCTGTTCGGCCTGGAAGGTCACGTTGACCACCGCCGCCAGCAGGCCCATCAGCCCGCCGACGACGATGGCCGCCAGCAGACCCACCAGGGGGTCTGCGCCCAGGCCCTTATCGGAGGCAACGTAGATGGCCGTGAACGCGCCCATCAGCATCATGCCTTCCACGCCCAGGTTGAGCACGCCCGACCGCTGGACAAACAGCTCGCCCAAGGCGGCATACAGGTACGGTGGGGCGGCCCACAGCATCAGCGCCAGAGCTTCGACCAGATCGTTGAGAAACGACACATCGCCGTTCATGAGCTAGGCTTTCTTTTTAGCTCGATAGACCCCGCCCACCAGGTTCTCAAACTCCAAACCGTTGTCGCGGTGCCACTGCACAATGTCGTCGTACCAGGGGAAACCCGCCACATTGTCGCTGACGCGGATCAGTAAATCCTGGTAGGTGTTGATGGCCAGCTTATACGTCACGCCGCCGAAGATCACCCCGCCTGGCTTGAGCACGCGCGACATCTCGGCGACGGCTTTCTGTGGGTTCGAGGTCCAGTGCAGCATGCCGGCGTGGAAGACCAAGTCGAAGTGGGCATCTGGATAATTCAGGTTTACCGCCGACATGACCTGAAATTCGGGCATATTGCCGTCTTTCAGCGGCGGGTGGGGTTTGCCCCGGTTCAACTCCTGAAGCAGGGCAGGAAACCGTTCTCTCGCCATATCCACAAAGCTGGCGACCGGATCGACGGCGATGATCTTGACCTTGCCGCCCAGCAGCAGCCACAGGTGTGCCGTCTCCCGCCCAGAACCGCAACCCACGTCCAGCAGTGTCTTGCCATCCAGGCTATCGATATAAGGCTGCGCCCAAATCCATGAGGACACGCGCAAGGTATCATAAATGCGGTTAGAAAGCGTGCTGTCGAAGGTCATCAGTTCCCCGCGCTCACGTTCCAGGCGCTGAGCGAAGGCGCTCGATTCGCCGCGCATCCGCAAGGGAACCTGTTTCGCCAGTTCGCCGGCAATGTGCAATCCTAACACGGCGGGGGAAAGCCGCGCCTCCATCTCCTCGTAGGTCGGCAGGCGGTGTTGGGGGTGCAGGGAATACCTTTCGCCGTCGAACTCCAACACGCCCTCTTGGTCGTTCGTCAGCACCACCATAACGTCGGCGGTGTAGTCAGAATTGGCGAAGCCGAACTCGTTCATGATCTCCTTGAAGGTACGCGGCTCGCGCAGATAATCGAACAATCCGATCTGCCGCATACTCTCCAGGACCCAATAGCGCCCCAGGGTGCTCACATCGCCCATCACACGCGCTGCCCTCCCGACGTGCGTGATGATGTACAGCAGTGCGCGCAGTTTGGTTAACATCGGTTCTACCCCGCTTTCCTGGCCCGGTGAACGCCAGACACCAGCTCCTCAAACTCTGCCCCGCCTTCGCGGTACCACTTCACCACGTCATCCCGCCAGGGGAAGCCCGATACCGTGTCGCTGACGCGCAGCATCAGGTCCTGATAGCGGCTGGTCGTGGGTTTGTAGCCGATCCCGCCCCAGATAACGCCGCCCGGCTTGAGCACCCGCAACATCTCGCTGATCGCGCGCTGCGGGTTGGGCGTCCAATGCAGCATGGCCGAGTGAAACACCATGTCGAAATGCCCGTCGGGGAAGTGCAGGTCCCCGGCGGTCATCACCTGGAAGTCCGGCATGTTGGCCTCGGTGATGGGCGGATGTGGCTTGCCCTGGCTCAACTCTGCCACCAGGCTGGCGAACCGTTCGCGCCCCAGAGCGACGAAGTCGCTCACCGGATCGACGGCGGTGATCTTGACTTTGCCACCCAGCAGCAGCCACAAATGCGCCGTCTCCCGCCCGGAGCCGCAGCCCACGTCCAGCAACGTCTTGCCGTTCAGGTCGCCCATATAGGGCCGCGCCCAGATGAACGCCGCCCCACGCGCGGCGTCGTACAGCCGGTTGGTGAGCATGGTGTCGAAATTCAACAGTTCCCCGCGCTCGCGTTCCAGCCGCTTGGCGAAGGCGCTCGATTCGCCGCGCATCCGCTCCGGAATCTGCGAGGCCAGGTCGCGGACGGCCTGCAAAGCCAGAATGGCCGGCGAGATTTGCTGCTTGACCTCTTCTAAGGTCGGGAAGTGCGCGTCTGGCGCCAGACGATACTTGTTGTCCTCGAAGATCAACACATTCTCCCGGTCATTCGCCAGCGTCACCAACACGTCGGTGGTGTAGTCGGTGACGGCGAAGCCGAAATGGTCCACGATCTCCCGATAGGTATGCGGCTCGCGCAGATAGTCGAATAACCCGCACGCCTGCAACGACTCCAGGATGCAGAAGCGTGCCCACACATTCAGCCCTTCCATCACGTGGCGGCTCGAACCGACCCGCCGGGCGACGTACCAGATGGCGCGAAGTTTAGTTAACATCGGCGTTATCCTGCTTTCTTAGCGCGGTAGACTCCCCCCACCAGTTCATCAAACTCCGCCCCCCCGGCGCGGTGCCACTGCACCACGTCATCTCGCCAGGGAAAGCCCGCCACATTGTCGCTGACACGCTGTAACAGGTCTTGATAACGGCTGGCGGCAGGTTTATAGGATAGGCCACCCCAGATAACGCCGCCCGGCTTGAGCACGCGCAACATCTCGCTGACCGCGCGCTGCGGGTTGGGCGTCCAATGCAGCATGGCCGAGTGAAACACCATGTCGAAATGCCCGTCGGGGAAGTGCAGGTCCCCGGCGGTCATCACCTGGAAGTCCGGCATGTTGGCCTCGGTGATGGGCGGATGTGGCTTGCCCTGGCTCAACTCTGCCACCAGGCTGGCGAACCGTTCGCGCCCCAGAGCGACGAAGTCGCTCACCGGATCGACGGCGGTGATCTTGACTTTGCCACCCAGCAGCAGCCACAAATGCGCCGTCTCCCGCCCGGAGCCGCAGCCCACGTCCAGCAGCGTCTTGCCATCCAGGCTGCCGATGAGCGGTCGCGCCCAGATGAGCGCCGCCCCACGCGCGGCGTCGTACAGCCGGTTGGTGAGCATGGTATCGAAGCTCATCATATCGCCGCGCTCACGTTCCAGCCGCTTGGCGAAGGCGCTCGACTCGCCGCGCATCCGCGTCGGAAGCTGGCGGGCCAGGTCGCGGGAAGAATGCAGCGACAGGATGGCCGGGGATACCTGCTTCTTGATATCCTCCAGCATAGGCAGACGGGCGCCTGGCTTCAGATAATACTTATTGTCCTCAAAGACCAGGATGCCCTCGTGATCGTTCGCCAGCGTCACCAGCACATCGGTGGTGTAGTCCGAGACGGTAAAGCCGAACGCATCCACGATCTCCCGATAGGTGTGCGGCTCACGCAAATAGTCGAGCAGCCCGCACTCTTGCAGAGCCTCCAGAATACAAAAGCGCGCCCAAATGTTCACGCCTTCCATCACGCTGCGGGCCGAGCCGACCCGCCGGGCGACGTAGAACAACGCACGGAGCTTAGTGAACATGACCCTCTGTCCTGCCTTTCGCAGCAGTTCGCCCTAATAAGCCGCAATAAACCGCGCGCTTGCATCGGGTGAAGGCGCGCAGCTGACTGCCAATCCGTTCTTATCGCGCCGAGACCGCCTGCGTCGCGGGCGTTGCTACCGTCGCCGTGCGGGCCAGCCGCCGGGCCGTGCGCCGCCGAATCCACAGGTCGCTGCTGACCACGAAGAGCACCACCAGCCCTTGCAGCGCGATCACCGTTGCCGACGGAATCTGCACTGTGCGCTGCATCTTGTCTGCGCCGACCAGCAACGCGCCGAACAGGAAAGCCGACGGGATTGCACCAAGGGGGTGCAGCCGCCCGAACAGCGCCACCACGATGCCGGAAAAGCCGTAGCCCACCGCAAACCCTTCGACCATGCGGTGGGTGACTCCGGTCACTTCCACCGCGCCCGCCAGTCCCGATAGCCCGCCGCTGAGCAGCAGCGCCAGCGTGAGATACGTGGGCACGGCGATCCCGGCGTAGGTAGCTGCGTCGCGGTTCTGCCCCACCGCGCGGATGCGGTAGCCGAGCACCGTGCGCCACAGCAGTATATAGACGATCACTGCCGCCGCCAGCGCCACGAACAGCCCGGTGTGAATCTGCGAGGGCGGGGCCAGCCGCGCCAGCCATACCGCGTCGGGAAGTTGCGAAGACTGCGGCACGCGCGTGCCCTGCGCCACCTGCTCCGGGTCGATCATCGGGCCGCTGAGCAGGTAGATCAGCAGTTGGGCGGCGATTTCGTTCATCATCACTGTGCTGAGGATTTCGTTCACCTGAAAGCGCGCTTTGAGGAAACCCGGCACGCCGCCCCACACCGCCCCGCCCACGAAGCCCACTACCAGGGTCAGCGGGGCCAGCAGGGCCGGGGGCAGCGCATCTTTAAAGGCCAGGGAGAAGGCTGTCGCCGAGACCGCGCCGAGGAACAACTGCCCCTCCGCGCCGA
Organism: uncultured Anaerolineae bacterium; assembly: GCA_964529715.1. Taxonomy (GTDB): domain Bacteria; phylum Chloroflexota; class Anaerolineae; order Aggregatilineales; family Ch27; genus CAZGXI01. The sequence goes on from CAZGXI010000030.1 coordinate 47,562, forward strand.
TGTTCACCACCCCGCCCCGGAAGGCGATACAGGTGCCAATGGCAACCAGCAGCAGCGGCGTGGCGCGCGTCAGGGTGCGGAACAGGCTGGACTCGCTGCCGAACGCGCCGTCGAGCATCGCGCCGTAGGCTTCGAGGGGGTTTTTGCCCAGGGCCAGGATCAGCACGGCCCCGACTCCCAGGGCCAACAGAGCGGCGACTGCCGGGGCCAGCGCGGCGACCGGGTCGCCGCCAAACCAACGGCGCAGGCTGATCCGAGATCGCATGGGCATCCTCGCTTCCGCAGGCCGCGCCGGGCGGCGCGGGGGTCCGGGTCGGGCCGAACAGCAGTGTGGACGGGAATTGTAGCGTATCTGGAGCGTCGATCAAAGCAAGGCGGGCGGCATTTTGCGGCCAAAACCACGCATCGCGCCGCCAGACTGCACGCTTGCAGCATAACACACCCGCCGTCGAGGTGTCATGGGTCAGGTATCACGGATCAAGGTGGAAGGATTGCCGCAATTCCAGGGAAACCACAGCAGCAGGCGACAACAGCTATGGCCTTAACATCTACCGCCTCGGCGCCAGCGGCGGCACACTGGCCCTGGCTGCTCCTGCGCCAACTACACCACCTGGCAGACGCCGTAACCCTTCTCGGACTCCGTTTTATCGGCAGCGCAAAGCGGCAGACTGGCGACGGTCCGCCGCCATTGCTTTATGGTTTGTTTCACAAAATAATAAACCTGTAGAAACACGCTAATAAAGTGACCAAATACTCATTGTCAACCTTTCTCAAACGTCGTACATTGCAAATGCTTTATTCTGGCGGCACAGGCCGCATAAGAAGGAGTTTTGGAGCAATGGTTAAGCGTAATGTTCGTCTCGTCGGTGTGATCGCCGTCCTGGCGGCCCTGAGCCTGATCCCGTTTTCTGCCGCCCTGGCCTGCAACCACACCAACACGGCCCCCATAACCATCGTAGACAACGCCGCCGCCTCGCTGTACCCCTCGACTATTGTCGTGTCCGGCCTGACCGGCACCGTGACGCGCGTCACGGTCATGCTAATGGGCTTCACCCACCCCGCCGCCGACGACGTGGACATTCTGCTCGTCGGGCCGGGCGGACAGACGGTGATGCTGATGTCTGACGTGCCCGGCAACGCTACCAACGTCACCCTGACCTTCGACGACTCCGCCGCTGCCGTCGTGGACCCGGCGGTGAGCGGCACCTACCGCCCGCTCAATACCGGTTCGCCGGATGCCATGCCCGCCCCTGCCCCTGCCGAGCCTTACGGCGCGGCGCTCAGCGTCTTCAACGGCACCAACCCGAACGGCGTCTGGAGCCTGTACGTCGCCGACGACACAGCGACCAATGACGGCCTGATCAGCGGCGGTTGGGGGTTAGACATCTTCACCACTGGCAGCGGCAATTCCGGCGCGGACCAGTTCTTCCCCGGCTATCACGATGGACGCATGAACTGGCACGAGGTTTACTCCCCGGTTGCCCTGTACGCCGAGCCGGACGGCAATGGCGACTATGAACTGCACATCTACCGCATTGGCCCCGGCGGCGGGACGCTGGCCCTGGTCGTCACGGTGAACATGATCCAGAGCGTACCGGAGGAATTTGAAGAGGCCATCCTGCTGATCCAGACCGAGGACGGCTTCATCCGCGTCTACCTGCTGCCCAATGGCAAGTTCCAGATCATGATCGGCCCGGATGACGAGGGCAAGATCACGATCATCGTCTTCGACCGGCTGTGCGAGAACTTCGCCTGCACGAACTATTGCTCGTGGCAGGAGACCTGGCAGCCACCGACGCTGGATGCGGTGCAGGAAAGCGCGTCGTAACGCCCGGTTCAGCCTGCATCTCCGCCCCCCTCGCCCACCCGGCGAGGGGGTTTTTTGTTGTTTTTCCCTGCGCCTCCCGTTTTACAGATTTTCCTCAACACCTCGACACCTTTTCCATACCCGGCTGCGATACTGAGGGCAGTTAACCAGGAATGACCTTCTGCGGAGGTGGCATGGTCGATCAGCCGGATTGAAACAGCATCTCGTAACGCTATCGCTAACGTTGGGTGAACAGAAAGGAAAATCTGAAATGTCGAATCGCACTGCCAAGTTTGTCGGGCTGACCGTCGCCCTGCTGATGGCCCTCAGCCTGCTCCCCGCCGCTTCTGCGTCGGCGGATTCCGATCTTCTGACCGCCACACTCACCACCGCCAGTCCGCAAGTCACCGGCGGGCAGCCATTGGTCGGCTGCGCCTCGGTCTGGAGCGGCGGGACGTTCTACTACGGCACCGCCGCGTATAACGTCCCTAGCGACGGCGTGTATACCATCGACGACTACGGCTCGGCCAACGGCTACTTTGACGGCTGGCTGGTCCTGTACAACGGCGCATTCGACCCTGCCAGCCCGCTGACCAACTGCGTCGCGGTGGTGGACGAGCACGCCAGCCTGACCCTGCTGGCCGGAGGGTACACGGTCGTGCTGATGAACCACGTGTCCGGCACGACCGGCACGGTTGAATTCACCATGCTGCCCGCGTCGCCCTGGTTCGAGGGCTACCGCGATGGCCGCATCAACTATGCCGAGGTCTACTCCCCGGTGGCCCTATACGCCACGCCCACCAGCAGCGGGGCCTATAACCTAGACATCTACCGTATCGGCAGCAACGGTGGCACGCTGGCCCTGACCATCGGCGCGGACCAGATCGCCGCTGCGCTTGCCACGCCGGGGCTGGTTTCGCTGGGCGCTACCGCCGACAACTTCATCCGCGTGACCAAGCTGCCGGACGGCCAGTTCCTGGTCGAAGCCGGGGCAGACGCTGAGGGCAAAACCACCTACATCCTGTTTGACCAGGTATGTCCCGGCTACACCTGCGCCAGCTATGTGACCTGGCAGACCCCGTAACGTTCCCCCCACCGGGCCTTCCCCCGGCCCTTCTCCCTCTCCTCCCCCTCTCCAGCCAGGAGAGGGGGAGTGCTTTGCCGGATGCTCCCGGCGTTTCGTTATCCCGCCTCCCACCACACCTCGAACGGCACGGCGCGGCCTTTCTCGAACGTCAGCGGCAGGGTCACCTGGCCCGCATCCGACAGGGCGACGCTCACCGCCTGCCCCGCGACGACGGCACGCACGTTCCCCGCGCCCGGAAAGGGGTGCACATAAAGCCTGCGGCTGCCCGTCACCCAGGGGCGATATTCCCCCACGATCCGGCCCGGCGCACAGTCCAGGCGCAGCAACGGCGTGTCGAGGCTGAAGCGCCTCGGCGGGTCGTGCGGCGCGATGCACAGCCCGTCGCCGCCGGGAGACGGCTCGACTCCGCACACCCGCAGCAGGGCCAGCAGCGCCAGCGCATCCTGATTGGCGTTCATCACCGGGAAGTCGGTCATCGGCGTGACCGGGCTGGCCCAGGTGCCGCCGGGGTTTTTCAGGCGTGGCCCGTTTACGCCGTCTGGCCCGGACCAGATGTTAAACCAGACTTTAGGAAAGACCTCGGCGTGCGCTGCAAAGGTATGCTTCTTGAGGGATTGCCAAGCCAGTTGCGGGTATGCACGGGTATAACCCCAGGTCAGCAATTGCGACACGGCGGGCCAGACCATGCCTTTGGGGAGGAGCGTCGCGCCGATGGGCGAAGGCTGGTCCAGGTGGTTTTGAATCGCCTCAACCAGGGCTTGCTCGTGGCCGTGTCTGGCGGCCAGACCGCTGATCAGTGCCCAGGGCTGCGCCTCCAGGTTGATGCGATCTTTGTCGATCACCACCGGCTTGCCCCGCGCATCACGTAGGACGGCGCGGGCATACCAGCCGCCTGCAGTCCACTGCCGTTGTAGCGCCTCCTCGAAGCGTGCCAGATTCTTGCGCAGGCGCGCCGCCAATGCCGGATCGCGCGCTTCGACCAGGGCAGCGGTGCGCGGCAACACATACAGCGCCATCTGCGTGTTCGGAACCGACTCGCCGCCCCGCACCGACTGATCGAAATTCACGCCAAGCGGGTTGAGGGCATCGCGCAGGGCTGCCTCAAGCACCACACCGTCGGACCAGTCGCCGTCGCCGATCTTGATCAGGCCGCCATCGCCGACGCCCACCCCCTCGTCCAGATGCTTCACCGCCACGCGGACGTGATCCAACACCGTCGTCCCTTCAACCCAGGGACACGGCGTCCCGCGCGGATAAAACGGCACCTGGGCGTCGAGGAAGGCCAAGTCGCCTGTCGCGGCCAGGTATTCGTTGAGCGCCAGCAGGAAGAACAGGTCCAGGTCCGAGGGCCGGGCATGAATGCCGCCGCCGTCGCTGTGAAAGCCGTGCCCGGCAAAGGCGTAGGGCAGCGCGCCATCGTCGGCGTGGCGCAGGCGCATCAGCAGGCACAACGTATCGCGCGCCAGGTCTGGGCGCAGGTAAGTCAGTGGCAGGGTGAACAGGCATTGGTCGCGCGGCGCGCCATCGGCCCCGTGTAGATAGAGGTAAGCCGATCCCTGTGGCGTGAGATGGGTCTGGTAGTAATCGCTATAGACGGTGGCCGAAAGCAGGTTGTAGGCGTGCCAAGCCATCTCGCGCTGGAGGACCGGGTCGCCGCAGTCGAAGTAAGCCAGGTGCTCCTTCCAGGCCGAAAGTGTGGCGGTTTGCAGGGGTACAACCCGACGCGCCTCCACAGGATCGGCAGAATCAGCGCGCAGGCGATAGGGTTCCAACAACTCCAATCCGGCTTCGGGCCTCACCGCGCCGTAAGCATAACGCAGGTCGGCGTGGCCACCGGGCGGGATAGTCAGGTCGCGGCGCAGGACCAGGCAGTAGGGCATCGGGTCGGTGGAAGGCGCGCCGATCTCGCCGTCGCGCCGCGCACAGATAGCGTCGGGCTGACGCGGGCCGCCCCGCCCAAAGAAAGCATGCTTGTCGGTGTACTGTCCTCCAGCCGGAACGGCGCCGCTCAGGTCGGCCAGGAACACATCGGCAGGATGCCAGTCGATCTCGCCGATCTGGTCTGGCGGCGGGGCTTCGGGCGGTGGCTGCTGGTGAAAACGGAGTGCCTGCCGGCCCGCATCCCAGGCAATGCCCGGCGCGAACCGCTCGTTCAGGGCGCGGCGCAGCTCGTCGTTGACGGCAGCGGCCAGCCCCGTGCGCACCCATTGGAGCTGAAGCTGGTGGACGTTAACGTCCCAATATTCGTAGTAACGCAGCGAGACCGGCGACGTGCGCAGGTTCTCAATACACACGTCGGCGACCAGGAGGGGGTCGTCGCCGTAGGGGGCGCAGACGCAGCGTGTGACGCGCAGTTGGCGATGCGTCGTCGCCGTCTCGAAGTACCCCATGCCGAAGACGCGGTGTGCATCCGCCCCGGCAGGACGATAACGATAGGCGGTCGCCCAGACTGCCTCGCCGTCGTCCAGATAGCCATAGCCGCCCACGTAGGCGAACAGGTTCACCGCCCGACGGGGCGGCATCTTTTGGGAAAGCATCGGTTGGGCAGCGACCGCGCCGCGCGGCATAGACGTTTGCTCCCAGGATCGCATGATCTGCTGCGCACGGCGCCATTGCCAGCGGCGGGCCAGCTCGCGCAGCAGCCGGTTCAGCCAGCCGAGCGGGCCAGCGGCGGGATCGTCTTGGCCCGGCTCGAAGCGGTTGAGAAACACCCCGCCCCGGTCGCACAGGTAGACCTGCACCGTGCCATCATTGGAAGCCAGGGCAGTGATGCGGTCGTTGCCGACCTGGTGCCAGTGGTCGCGGCGGTCGTAGCCCTCGGTGTTGGGATAACCGGCGCAGCGTTCGCGGTACTGATCGCAGGTATACTCGTAGGCGGGCAGGCCGCCGGAATCCAGCATCCAGTGCCCGAAGGCCCCGCCGCCGCCCTCGGTCGGGCGAAAGACACGCGGGTCGCCCGGCACGGCGACAGGAGGCGTTGGCGGCGGACCGATCAGGCGGCGAAGCGCGCTCTTCAACATCTTTATCCCTTCTTTGCCAGATCGCAGGAACAAAACATGCCGTTGCAGGCTCATCCTATTGTATGCCACAGCATGGCAGGTTAAAAATGCGCCCTGCCCGTTCTACATCCGGCGCAATCTTGAGTACAATACAGCAAGCATCTGGCAAAAGGGTTGCTGACCGCTGACTGCCGACCGCTTCTTTCTGTAAGGAACTTTCCACATGACCGAAGGATTTGTTTACGCCGTCGTTGGGGCAGGCCGCCAGGGCACCGCCGCCGCTTATGACATGGCCGTGCACGGGAACGCGGGCAAGATCGTGCTGGCAGACGCAAATGCCGAAGTTGCCGCCCGCGCCGCCGACCGGATCAACCGCCTGGTCGGGCAGCCAGTAGCCGAGTCGGCGCAGGTGGACGTGCGCGACTACGATGCGCTGGTAGATCTGCTGATCCCGGTAGATGTGATGTTGTGCGCCGTGCCGTTCGCCTTCATCCTCGGCTGCACCCAGGCGGCCATCCAAGCCAAAACGCACATGGTCGATCTCGGCGGGCACACCGAAACCGTGCTCCGGCAATTGGCGATGGACGCGCGGGCCACAGAGGCCGGGGTCGCCGTCGTGCCGGACTGCGGCATGGGGCCGGGCATGAACAACACGCTCGGCATTTACACCATCGAACAGTTGGCGGCGCGCGGCGCGGTTCCCCGCGAGGTACGCATCTGGGACGGTGGCCTACCGCAAGACCCGCCCGAACCCTGGGGCTACCAGTGCTCCTTCCACATCAACGGCCTGACCAACGAGTACAGCGGCAAGGCGGTCTTTTTGCGCGGCGGCAAGGTGACACTGGTGGATACCTTCACCGAACTGGAGAGCGTCGAGTTCGAGGGCGTGGGCGAGTTGGAAGCATTCGTGGCGTCCGGCGGCGCGTCTACCGTGCCGTACACCTACGAAGGCCGCTTGCAGGTCTATGAGAACAAAATCTGCCGCTATCCGGGCCACTTCGCGCAGTTCAAAGCATTCAAGGACCTGGGCTTGTTTGAAGAAGAACCCATCGAGGTTGTGCCCGGCGCGGTGCGGATCAGCCCGCGCCAGTTCTACCATGCCCTGATCGGCCCACAGCTAGAAGTGGAGCGCGTAATCGATGTGTGTGTGATGCGCGCGACCGGCGTCGGGGCAAAAGACGGGCGCGACCTGCGCTTTACGGTCGATCTGGTGGATCGCTACGATCCGGTAACGGGCTTCACGGGCATGGAACGGCTGACGGGCTGGCACGCGGCAATCATGGCCGAGTTCATCGCGCGCGGGGAGATTCCGCCCGGCGTGCACCGCCTGGAGCAGGCCGTCACCGCGACGCGCTTTCTGGACAAGGCTCGGCAGCGCGGCTTCCAGATCACCGAGCGGTGGGAAGAATAGCGGTTAGCAAGGTGGGGCAAATCAGAAACCTGCATATCTGGTTTGCCAACAGCTAACAGTTTTTCAGGAGGAAAACGCATGAGCGAGGATGTACGCGAGCAGTGGATCGCCCAGCTGGACGAGGCGCGGCGCGCGACCCTGGACGCGATAGCCGGCATCGCGCCGGAGACAATCATCTATCCCGGCTGGACGCTCAAGGACTTCCTGGCACACCAGGCGGGCTGGCAGGAGGCCGGGATCACCTCGCTGCGGGCATACGTCCGGGGTGAGGAATGGCAGATTCCGACTTTTCGCGGCCTTAACGAGTATAACCTCAGTTCGGTCGAAACCCGCAAGGAGCTACGCTACGAGCAAGTTTACACAGAGTGGCAGATGGTGCACGAGGCGTTGAAGGCTGCCCTGCGCGAAATTCCGCCGGAGAAGCTCGATGGCGAAATGCTGCTTCCTTGGGCGCGGCGCGGCCCGATCCGGGCGGTGGTGGAGGTGCTGGTCGAGCACGAGTACGAGCATCTGCCGGACCTGCAAAAGGTGCAGGCAGCCCAGCGGCCCGCCGACGATCAGGCATAGTTCCCGACGGTCAACAACCGGACGCCGGGACGGTGCCCGGCATCCGGTGATATGCGCTTCCCGCGGTGCGCCCTTACTCAAAAATCCAGCGGTCCACGTCGCGCTGCCAGGAGATCAACTCTTCTGGCTTGAAGAACAGCGCGACCTCTTTTTCGCCATTCTCCGGGCTGTCGGAGCCGTGCACCAGGTTGCGCCCGACTTCCAGGCCGAAATCGCCGCGAATGCTGCCGGGGGCGGCCTCTGTGGGCCGGGTCGCGCCGATGGTGTTGCGCGCGATCAGGATGGCATCGGCGCCTTCCAGGGCCATCACCACGACGGGGGCGGAGGTGATGTAGTCGAGCAGCCCCTCGTAAAAGGGCTTGCCCTGGTGAATGGCGTAATGGCGGGCCGCCAGCGCGCGGTCGATCTGCATGAACTTCATGCCGATGATGCGCAGTCCCCGGCGCTCAAAGCGGGCGATAATCTCCCCGATCAGGCCGCGCTGTACGGCGTCGGGCTTGACGATGATCAGCGTGCGTTCCACGTGTAGTCTGCTCCTTCGATCAACGGTCTCTACACATCACAGTAGGGACACGGCATACCGTGTCCCTACCCCTCCAACACGTCCAACGTTGTCAGGCGCGACGATCCTCGCCGCGCGGTCTACAGCTGTTCGAGCGCGCTGCGGTATACGTCCAGCGCGTCTTGTAGACGGCCCTGGCGCACCAGCGCATCGCCGAGCACGCGGCGCACTTGCGGTGTGGTCGGGTGCCGGGCGACCAGGGTGTTGAGGTCGGCGGTCACATCGTCCAGCATCGCCTCCGCCTGCACCAGCGCCTGATACTGCCCCAAACAGGTGGAAATGTCACCGTTGCGGTCCAGCGCACGGGCCAGGTCGAGCCGGGCAGCGTGGTCGTCGGGATTTGCCTGCAAGCGGCTGCGCAGCGGCGCGTAGGCTTCTCCTTCAGGCAGATACGGTCTGATCGGCATCGGCGTGCGGAGCGGCGGCTGTCCAGCGGGCCGCGCAACCGGCTCCGGGCGCGGGGGCGCTACTGCTTCCGACGGCGCTGCTTCCACCGACGCAACCGGCGGTGCGGGCGGCTCAACGGGTTTGGGTGCGGGGGGCTGCACTGGCGCGGCTTCGCGCAACCAGTCGGGCAGTTCGGCCTCCGCAGCTACCGGCGCCAGCCAGTCGGGGGTTTCCCCGGCGGCGGTTTCCATCTCCGGGATGCCACCCTCTTCCTCACGCAACCAGTCGGCCAGCAGAGTTTCGGCCCCGCCGGGGATCGTATCGGCCAACCAATCCGGCAGTTCTTCCGCCGGGGCAGCCTCTGCTACTTCCTCTGCCCGAATAGTCACGTCGCTGAGCCAGGACGGCATTTCGCCGGGAGCCGCTTCCGCAAGCTCTGCCGCCGCTTCCTCTGCCGCCGCCGCTTCCTCGGCAGGCGGCGCGCCGGCCTGCTCAGATTCGATCAGCGCGGCGGTGTACCATTCCGGCTCCTCCTGGCGCTGGCGGTGTCTGAACTCCTCGTCCAGCGCGACAGCCCAGGGATCATCGAAGACTGGCTCCTCTGCCGGAAGGGATGGTTCAGCAGGGGCAGCAGCGGGCGCCGTCTCCAAAAGCTGCAACAGGTCGTTCTCCGTCGGCGCAGACAGCCAATCGGGCAGGCCCTCCGGCTGGGGCGGCGGCGTGATCTCCTCGACCAGCGGAGACGGCTCCGGCGCGGTCAGGCCCTCCACAGGCATGGATTCGAGCAGCCAGGCCGGTAGTTCGGCTGGCGCCGCCGGCTCGAGTTCCTCTTCCTCGAACGCCGGTTCGGCCTCGCTGCGGGCGCGATGTTCGGCCAGGCTTTGCGCTTGCTGGGCCAGCCATTCTTCGGTGCCGGGCGCTGCACTGACCGGTGCCGGCGGCTCGATCACGGGCGGCACAGCGCCCTGCTCGGCAGCCAACCCTTCCAGCCAGGCCAACGTATCGTCGGCAGACGGGGTCAGGTCCAGGAACGGTTCCGGCGCGAGCGGCTCGCTGGCGACCGGTTCGGGCATCGTCGGCTCGGCGGCCTCTTCGGCGGGGAAAGGGGCATAATCCACATATCCCGGCTCATCGACGGCAGCGCCCGTCGGGATGGGCACGTCCAGGTCCGCCGAGGTGATCAGTTCTTCGGGGTTAGCCCCCTGGCGGCGGGCCAGGCTTTCCAGCCAGGCCAGCGGATCGACCACGCCGCCCAGCGGGTCCATCGAGACCGGCTCCGGCGCGGCAGGCAACGGCGGCAGCGGTGCCGTCGCTTTGGATACACGCACGGGGATGATCTCCGTTGTGTCCATGCCCAGCAGCGCCGCCGCTTCAGAAGCGGTCAACTCCTCTTCGGATGGAGCAGCGGGCACCTCCGCCGGCGGTGGGGGTGGCGGGGCAGCGGCAGTCGCCTGATAAGGGGTATAGCCTGGCTCGCTCACGGCCACATCTGCGGCCACTTCGGGGATGTCCAGGTTGGCCTCAGTGACAAATTCCTCCGGGTTGGCGCCCTGCCGCCGCGCCAGGCTTTCCAGCCAGGCCAGCGGATTGACTTCCGCAGAGACCGGCTCTGAGGGCGGGGGTGCGGGAGCAGGCTGCGCCGCAGACCGGGACGGCGTCCCGGCAGTCGCCGACGCACCCGCTCCGGCATCGTAATCGACGTAGCCCGGCTCATCCACGACCACATCCGCACCGACTTCGGGGATGTCCAGGTCTGCCGAGGTGATAAATTCCTCCGGGTTGGCGCCTTGCCGCGCGGCCAGACTCTCCAGCCACTTCAGCGGGTCCGAACCCAAGAGTTTTTGCAGGTCGTCTTCCGAATTCGGCTGACCATTGGCGTCAAGCGGCGGAGTCATGGATATCTCCCCTTCATCACACATCCATCAAGCATCGTGATCGCGCTTTCCTCACGCATTATAGGGTTATTGCTTTCAGCCCGGCAAGGAAGGCGGCGGCGCGTTGTCCGCGTCTTCATCTAACGATGTACGCAGCCAGGGCGGCAGGTTACTCTGCGACCGGGCCGCCTGCGGTGCGTCCCCGGCAGAACGGCGCAACCAAACGGGCAGCCGATTGCCAAACGTGAACCGTTCGCCAGTCTGCGGCGCAGGAGACGGCTCAACCTCTGCCACCGGTTCGGCATCCAGACTGCCCATGTCGCCCAGCCAGTCCAGCCCGATCTCGCTGGTGATACGAGACACAGGCAGCGTTTCTCCCGGCCCCAAACCTTCCTCCGGTTCAGCCTCCAATGTCCCGATCTGGCCGAGCCATTCCAGTGTCGAACGTTCTGGCTCGGCCTGCGGCGCGACTTCTGCGAAAGCCTCCAATTGGGCTGCCACTTCAAAGTCGAACTCTTCTGCCAGGGTCTCTGCTTCCGTCTCGACCGCTGCCTGCTCCGGCATAGCCGGAGCTTCTTCCTCTGTTACCTCTTCCTCACGCATCTGCGCCAACCAGCCCGGCAGTTCGGCGGCAGGCAATTCCGCTTCGGCCTCTTCCTCCGGCCCGGCTTCCTCGAAC